>NZ_CBDATK010000005.1:0-133052 GCF_965200135.1 Sphingomonas sp. | reverse complement strand
CGCCCCGGCCCTGAGCCGGGGGCCCTCTGCCTTGCCCCGGTGAAGAAGAAGCGGGACCCCGGGTCAAGGCCGCGGTGACGAAGGAAAACTGCGCTGACCGCTACAGCAACTTGTCCAGCGTGATCGGCAGGTCGCGCACCCGCTTGCCCGTCGCATTGTAGACCGCGTTTGCCACCGCCGCGCCGACGCCGGTGATGCCGATCTCACCGATCCCGCGCGCGCCCATCGGCGTGTGCGGGTCGGCGATGTCGGTCCAGATCACGTCGATCTCGGGCACGTCCATGTGCACGGGGACATGATATTCGGCGAGGCTGGGGTTCATGATCCGGCCGTTGCGCTCGTCGAACTCGGTGTGCTCCATCATCGCGAGGCCCAGCCCCATGACGATGCCGCCGCGGAACTGGCTCATCGCGGTCTTGGCGTTGATGATCCGCCCGCAGTCGTAGGAGCCGAGGATGCGCGCGACGCGCAGCTCGCCGGTGACGGCATTGACCCGCACCTCGCAGAACACCGCGCCGAACGAGTGCATCGACCAGTGCTGCGTCTCCAGCGGCGGCGATGCCGTACCCTCGACGCTGATCTCGTCGCGATGCGCGCGGGTCAGGATCGAGGCATAGCTTTCGCACCGCGACGGATCGTCCAGCTTGCACAAGCCGCCGTCCTGTCCGCCGACCTCGTCCGCCTTCAGCCCGGCGAGCGGCGAGTCGTTGCCGGCCAGCTTCAGCAGTTCGGTCGTCAGCGCCTGCTGCGCCGCGATCACCGCCGCGCCGATCGACGCGGTCTGCGACGACCCGCCCGCCAGGAACGTGCCGGACAGGCCGGAGTCGCCGTAATCGACCGTGACCTGTTCCATCGGCAGGCCCAGCCGCTCGGCGACGATCATCGCATGCGTCGTCGCGGTGCCCATCCCCATCTCATGCGCGGCGATCGCGACGCGGGCGCGCCCGTCACGGGTCACCGTCAGCGTCGCCTTGCCGCCCGGCATCCGGTAATAGGGATAGGTCGCGGTCGCGCAGCCCATCCCGACCAGCCACTCGCCGTCGCGCGTCGCGCCCGGCGTCGCCTGACGCTCGGCCCATCCGAACCGCGCCGCACCATCGCGCCATGCCTGCACGATGTGCCGCGACGAGAAGGGCAGGTCAGTGGTCGGATCGCGCTCGGGCTCGTTGGTGATGCGAAGCTCGATCGGGTCGAGGCCCAGCTCCTCCGCCAGCTCGTCCACCGCCGACTCGAGCGCGAACGTCCCCACCGCCTCGCCCGGCGCGCGCATGAAGGTGTTGGCGACCATGTTGAGGTCCGTCGTGTGCTGGTCGAGCAGCACGTTCTCGGCCGCATAGGTGCACTGCGTGCCGACCGTGAACGGCTCCGGCATCATGTTGTGCGTCGCCTTGGGGGTGACGCCGGTGTGGATCAACGCGGTGAAGCGGCCGTCCTTCTCCGCCCCGATCGCCACGCGCTGCTCGGTCGAGGTGCGGCCGCCGACGGTACGGAACACGCCCTCGCGCGACAGCGCCATGCGGACGGGCTTGCCCGCCAGCTTCGCCGCCGCCGCGCCCAGCACATGGTGGTGCCACAGCACCTTGCTGCCGAAGCCGCCGCCGACATAGGGCGAGCTGACATGGACCTGCTCGGGTTCGAGGTCGAACACCTGCGCCATCGTCCACGCGCTCTGCACCACCGCCTGACTGGCGTCGTGGATACGCAGCGTGTCGCCCTCCCAGGCGAGCGTCACGCCATGCAGCTCGATCGGGCTGTGGTTGTGGCGCGGCGTCGAGTAATGCCGGTCGACCTTGACCGGCGCGGCATCGAACGCCGCCTCTGCATCGCCCTTCTTGCGCTTCAGCGGCTCGCCCTGGAACATCGCCGGGTCACAGCCGCGCGCGGTGGCCTGCGCCAGATTGGTGAACGCCTCGTCCTCCAGATAGGTGACGCGCAGCAGCGACTTGGCATGATCCGCTTGCTCCTGCGTGTCGGCGAGCACCACCGCCACCGCCTGCCCGTTCCAGTGGATGCGCGCGTCCTGCATGATCGCCAGCCCGTCGGGGCCGACGGCGCGGCTCTCCGAGCCGAAGATCGGCAGCGGCTTCATCTTGGGCGCGTTGAGGTGCGTCATCACCAGGCGGACGCCGGGTGCCGCCTCCGCCGCGGCGACGTCGATCACGTCGATCCGCCCGCGTGCGATCGTGCTCCACGCGACAGCGGCGTAGAGCATCCCCGTCATCGGGAACTCGGCGGCGAAGCGCGCGCCGCCCGCGACCTTCAATGGACCGTCGATGCGGCTGACCTGCGCGCCGATGAGACCGTGCTTGTGCTCGATCAGCGGGTCGGGAACGCCGCCCGGCATCCAGCTGTCGGGCGCGAGCGCCAGCGCCTTCTTCATCACGTCCTGCACCGCGCCCTGTACGGACGCCTTGGCATCACCGAGAACGCTCATGCCAATTCCTCCAGCACCGCCGCGATCGTCCGCGTCGCCAGCTCCACCTTGAAGCCATTGTCCCGCAGCGGCCGCGCATCGGCCAGCTCCGCTTCGGCCGCCGCGCGGAAGTTCGCCGCCGTCGCCGATTGCCCACGCAGCGCGGCCTCCGCTTTCGACGCGCGCCACGGCTTGTGCGCGACGCCGCCGAGCGCGATCCGCACCTCCTTGACCGTGCCGCCCTCGACCTCCAGCACGGCGGCGACCGACACCAGCGCAAAGGCATAGGACGCCCGGTCGCGCACCTTGCGATAGGTCGAGCGCATCCCGTCGCCGAGGGGCGGCAGCGCCACGCCGGTGATGAGTTCGCCCGGCCGGATCACCGTATCCACCTCGGGCGCGTCGCCCGGCAGGCGGTGGAAATCGACCAGCGGCACCGTCCGCCTGCCGCCGTCGCCCGCCAGATGCACGACCGCATCGAGCGCCGCCAGCGCCACGCACATGTCGGACGGATGCGTCGCGACGCAGCTGTCGGACGCGCCGAGGATGGCATGAATGCGGTTGAAGCCCTCGATCGCGTCGCAACCCTGCCCCGGCGACCGCTTGTTGCAGCGCGATCCCTCGTTATCGTAGAAATAGGTGCAGCGCGTCCGTTGCAGCAGGTTGCCGCCGGTCGTCGCCATGTTCCTGATCTGCGTCGACGCGCCCGCCAGGATCGCGCGCGCCAGCACCGGATAGCGCGTCCGCACCCGGCGGTCCGCCGCGATCGCGGTGTTACGCGCGGCACCGCCGATCATCAGCCCGCCGTCGTCGGTGCCCTCGATCGCATCGGACAGCCCGGTGACGTCGACCAGCGCGGCGGGCGCCTCGATCGTCTCGCGCATCAGGTCGATCAGGTTGGTGCCGCCGCCGAGGAACTTCGTTCCGGCGATGGCGCCCAGCCGCAGCGCCTCGCCCGCGTCACCCGCGCGCGCATAGCTGAACGGGGTCACGCCGCCATCTCCTGCGCGCGAGGCTGTTCGGCGGCGGCGTACTCCGTGATCGCCTCCACGATGCCGTTATAGGCGCCGCAGCGGCACAGATTGCCGCTCATCCGCTCCTGCACCTCCTCGCGGGTCAGCGCGATCTGCTCGGCGCCGAGATCGGCGGTGACCAGGCTCGGCACCCCGCGCGCGATCTCGCCGGCCATCGCCACGCCCGCGCAGATCTGCCCCGGCGTGCAATAGCCGCACTGGAACCCGTCATGTTCGATAAAGGCGCGCTGCAACGGGTGCAGCCCGCCCTCGCCCGCCAGCCCCTCGACCGTCGTGACCTTCCGTCCGTCATACTGGACCGCGAGGCTGAGGCACGACAGCACCCGTTCGCCATCGACCAGCACGGTACACGCGCCGCACGCCCCTTGGTTGCAGCCCTTCTTGGAGCCGGTCAGGTGCAAATGCTCGCGCAGGAAATCGAGCATCGAAACGCGCGGGTCGGCGGGCGGATCGACGGCACGGCCGTTGACGGTGATCGACATGAAACGGACCTCGGACAGATGATACTGGCCAAAGCCCGATGAGCGGCAGCAGGTTCCAATTGCGAGCCATTCTCTTGGCCCGCGCCGATGCGCAAGGCCTGACCGTCGAAGAGGGGACCATCCGCCCGATCGGGTGGACGGTCCCCTCTTGGATGTCGGGGCTCAGAAGCGCGTGCGGAGCGTCAGGCCATAGGTGCGCGGCTCGGCCAGATAGCTGGAGAATACCTGGTTCGCCGGCGACGTCCCGAACTTGACGGTCTGCGCGAGCGAGCCCGCGCCCTGGAACGGCGCGTTAAAGGCGACCTGCTGATAATCCTGGTCGAAGACGTTGAGTACGAACGCCTCCAGCGACCAGCGGCGGTCGGGGCCGCGCAGGCCGATGCGGGCGTTGGCGACGAAGAAGCCGTCCTGCTCCTTTTCATAGAACAGGTCGGAGCCGGTGTTGTAGTCCGACGTCATGCGGCCATCGACGTAGAACAGCGCGGACAGCCCGGAAGCGCCCAGCTCCGGCGTCCAGCTGACGGACGCGGTCGCGGTGTTGCGCGGTGCGTTGGAGAGCTGGTTGCCCGCCAGCAGGAACAGCGCCGGGTCGAGCGCCTCCCCCGCCGCGCTGCCGACCAGGTTGCGGCGGAACTTCGTGTCGGCGAAGGTATAGCCAAGGTTGACCGCGAAATTGCGCGCGGGATACAGCCCCGCCTCCAGCTCGACGCCCTGGCTGCGGACGCCCGCACCGACCTTGCCGGAGCAGGTGCCGGTGGTGGCGCTGGCGTCGGTGTCGGCGCCGTTGAGGCTGGTCGAGCAGCTGCCGATGTTCTGGACCACGAACACGGTGCCGTTGAACGTGTTGAGCTGGAAGTTCTTGAAGTCCGACCGGAACGCCGCGACGTTGAGCGTGAACCGTGGCGAGGTGAACTTCACGCCCGCCTCGTAGCTGTTGACCAGCTCGGGATCGAACCGCAGGTTCGCGGCGTCGGCATTGGTGCGCGGGAACAGCGCGGAACCCAGATCCGACCGGTCCAGATTATACCCGCCCGCCTTATAGCCGCGCGAGTAGCTGCCATAGACCAGCACATTGTCGAGCGGCTTGTACGATACGACGCCGGTGCCGGTCAGCTGGCTCTCGCTCAGCCGGTTCTGCAGGTTCAGCCCGTTCAGCGCGGAGCTGGAATTGCCGGTGCAGGTCAGCGTGATGATGCCGCCCGCGAAGCTCGCCAGTGCGGCGTTCGACAACAGCGGGCTCAGCGCCGCCTGTTGCACAGGGCAGATCGTGTTGTTGTTGCTGAAGGTCGCGTGGAAGTCCTTCTGCTCGTGCGTGTAGCGAAGCCCGGCGGTCAGCGACAGGCGGTCGGTCAGCTTGAAGATGTTGTGCGTGAAAAACGCATAATTCTCGCTGTCCTGGATATAGTCCGCACGGTTGTCACCCAGATCGTTGAGCGTCGACAGCCGGTCCAGTCCCGCCAGCACCGCCGCGCCCGCCGGGCCGAAATTGGCGCCGAAGGCGGCACGGGCGGTGACGCCCGGCGCGACCAGCGCGGTCGACAGGCAGCCCGGATTGGCGGGATTGCGGAGCGCCGCCGCCGGGTTGGCGGTCGCGACCAGGCGGCACGCCGCGAAGGCGCCGTATTGCGTCCCGAACTTGATGTTGTCGCGGACCACCAGGTCCTCGTTCGAATAATAGCCGCCGACCAGCCAATTCAGCTTGCCGCCGAACAGCTCGCCGTTCAGCCGCAGCTCCTGCGTAAAGGTGTGGAACTGACGGAACGCATTGCCGTCGTTCGGGCGATAGGTGATGTCGACGTTGCCGTAGTCGAAGTCGCCCGCACCGTCCGCCTTGTACTCGCGATAGGCGGTGATCGACGTCAGTGCGGCGCCACCCAGGTTCCAATCGATCTCCATCGACCCGCCGTAATCGGTGGTGACGTTGGAATAGGCACGGCCCGGCGAGATCGCGATGCGGCGGTTGTAGGGATCGCCCGCCGAGGGGAATACGGCGCCCAGCGACTGCATGACCTGGACGATGCGGTTGCCGGCCGGATTGATCGCGAAATCGCCCGGTACGCCCGGCGTTGGATCGGTCTTCTCGCGCAGATCGACATACACCGCGCCGCAGCACTTTTCGTCGCGATGCGTGTAGTCGCCGATGAGGCGGACCGTGACGTCGCTCGACGGCTTGAACAGCAACTGCCCGCGTACGAAGTAGCGGTTGCGGTCGTTGTAATCGGTGCGGTTGACGACGTCGTACAGATAGCCGTCGCGGCGGTTGTAGACACCGTCGATGCGGAAGGCGAGCTTGTCGGCGATGATCGGGCCGGTCACCGCGCCGGCAAGGCGGACGTTGTTGTAGTTGCCGTAGGTCGCCTCGCCATAGCCGCCGAAGTCGAAGTCGGGCGCCTTGGTGATGATGTTGATGAGGCCCGCCGAGGCGTTGCGGCCGAACAGCGTGCCCTGCGGCCCGCGCAGCACCTCGATACGGTCGACCTCGCCCAAGTCGTTGAGCCCGGAGCCGGTGCGGCTGCGATAGACCCCGTCGATGAACACCGCGACCGAGCTTTCCAGGCCGGGATTGTCGCCGACGGTGCCGATGCCGCGCACGCGCGCGGAGGCGTTGGCTTCGTTGCCGGTCGACGAGACGAGCAGCGACGGCGCGAGTTGCGTCAGACCGCGGATGTCGTTCGCGCCGGAGTTCTGCAGCGTCTCCTGGCTGACCGCGGACACCGCGATCGGCACGTTGGACAGCCGCTCCGACCGGCGGGTCGCGGTGACGATGATGTCGCGCGTGTTGGTCGGCTCGTCGGCCGCCGTCGTCTGCGTGGTGTCGGCATCGGTCGCCGCCGGGGTCTGCTGCTGCACGTCGGCGTTGGCGGTGCCCTGCGCCGGCACTTGGGCCTGTTGGGGCGTGGTCGGTGCATCCTGCGCGACGGCGGGAGCGGCAAGAACGATGGCGGTGGTCGACAACAGCACGGCAAACGGACGCATCAAAAACTCTCTCCTAGTACAGCATGTTCGATCACGCTTCAGGGCGGCGCGCCTAAGGAGTGCCGTGATCCACGTCTAGCGTTTTATTGTGTTGCTACGGCGCGATGCCGGTCGGTCGTCCGGGCGCTCCGGTCAGGACAAGGTCGCCAGCGCGGCCTGCCGAAACGAGTGCAGTTCGTCGGTGCGGCCTTCCTTGACCTTGGTCGCCCAGAGCGGGTCCTGCAACAACGCGCGCCCGACGCCGACCAGGTCGAAGTCGCCGCGATCGAGCCGCCGCAACAGCTCGTCCAGCGACGCAGGCTCGGACCCCTCGCCACCGAAGGCCGCGATGAACTCACCCGACAACCCGACCGATCCGACGGTGATCGTCGGTCGCCCGGTCAGCTGCTTCGCCCACCCGGCGAAGTTGAGGTCGGAGCCGTCGTCGGCGAACTCGGGCTCCCAGAAGCGGCGTTGCGAACAGTGCAGGATGTCGGCGCCGGCATCGACCAGCGTGCCCAACCACACCTGCATTTCCGCGGGCGAGTTCGCCATGCGGACGGCATAATCCTGCTGCTTCCACTGGCTGAGCCGGATGATGATCGGATAGTCCGGGCCGACGGCGGCGCGGACCGCGCGGAGGATGTCGGCGGCGAAGCGCGAGCGCTCGACCAGCGAGGGGCCGCCATAGGGGTCGGCTCGCTCGTTGGTGCCCTCCCAGAAGAACTGGTCGATCAGATAGCCGTGCGCGCCGTGCAGCTCGACCGCCTCGAACCCGAGCCGCTTGGCATCCGCCGCGGCTTGCGCGAACGCGGCGATCGCGTCGGCGACCTCGTGATCGGCCATCGCCTGGCCGAACGTCTTGCCGGGACGGGAGAGGCCGGAGGGGCTGTCATAGGGGCCGGGCGGGGTCCAGCTGTCGTGGCGTGTCCGCACCCCGCCGACGTGCCAGAGCTGCGGCGCCATCACGCCGCCGACCGCATGAACCTCGTCGATGACGTGCTGCCACCCGGCCAGCTCCGCCTCGCCGTGGAAGCGGGGCACGTTCGGGTCGTTGAGCGAGGCGGGACGGTTCACGCCGGTGCCTTCCGAGACGATCAGGCCGACGTCGGCCGCCGCGCGTCGGCGGTAATAGGCGGCGACCTCCTGCGTCGGCACGCCGCCGGGCGAATGCGACCGCGTCATCGGCGCCATGACGATGCGGTTGGCGAGCGTCAGCGATTTGTAGAAAAAAGGGGAGAACAGGCCATCGGTCACGCGCGCATCACTCCTCGCCGGGAAACGTCACACGCCTGCCCCAGACGAGGCAGGCGTGTCACCCTATCTTGCCTTGTCAGGCGGCGAACTGGTTCATCGTGTTGTGCGAACCACCCGCCTTCAGCGCGGCCTCGCCGGCGAAATACTCCTTGTGGTCGTCGCCGACGTCGGAGCCCGACATGTTCTGATGCTTCACGCAGGCGATCCCCTCGCGGATCTCCTTGCGCTGCACGCCCTTGACGTAGCCGAGCATCCCCGCCTCGCCGAAATACTCCTTGGCCAGGTTGTCGGTCGACAGCGCCGCGGTGTGATAGGTCGGCAGCGTGATGAGGTGGTGGAAGATGCCCGCGCGCGCGGCGGCATCCTTCTGAAAGGTGCGGATGCGCTCGTCGGCCTCGGCGGCAAGATCGGTCTCGTCATAGTCGACGCTCATCAGCCGGGCGCGGTCGTACGCGGCCACGTCCCTGCCCGCCTCCGACCAGGCGTCGAACACCTGCTGGCGAAAGTTGAGCGTCCAGTTGAACGAGGGCGAGTTGTTGTAGACCAGTTTGGCGTTGGGGATCACCTCGCGGATGCGGTCGACCATCGACGCGATCTGCTCGATGTGCGGCTTCTCCGTCTCGATCCACAACAGGTCGGCGCCGTGCTGGAGCGAGGTGATGCAGTCGAGCACGCAGCGGTCGGCGCCGGTGCCTTCGCGGAACTGGAACAGGTTGGACGGCAGGCGCTTGGGGCGCATCAGCTTGCCGTCACGCTCGATCACCACGTCGCCGCGCAACGAGGAGAGGTCGGTCACCTCCTCGCAATCGAGGAAGGCGTTATACTGGTCGCCGATGTCGCCGGCTTCCTTGGAAAACGCGATCTGCTTGGTCAGACCCGCGCCAAGCGAGTCGGTGCGCGTGACGATGATGCCGTCGTCGACACCCATCTCCAGAAAGGCGTAGCGGCAGGCGCGCACCTTCGCGAGAAAGTCCTCGTGCGGCACGGTGACCTTGCCGTCCTGATGCCCGCACTGCTTCTCGTCGGAGACCTGATTCTCGATCTGGAGCGCGCAGGCACCGGCCTCGATCATCTTCTTGGCGAGCAGATAGGTCGCCTCCGCGTTGCCGAAGCCCGCGTCGATATCGGCGATGATCGGCACGACGTGGGTCTCATAGCCGTCGATCGCCTTGACGAGCCGCTGCGCCTCGACCTCGTTGCCGGCGTCGCGGGCGTGGTCGAGGTCGCGGAACATCATGCCGAGCTCGCGCGCGTCCGCCTGCTTGAGGAAGGTGTAAAGCTCCTCGATCAGCGCCGGCACGCTGGTCTTCTCGTGCATCGACTGATCGGGCAACGGACCGAAGTCGGACCGCAGCGCCGCGACCATCCAGCCGGATAGATACAGGTAACGGCGCTTGGTGGTGCCGAAATGCTTCTTGATGCTGATGAGCTTCTGCTGCCCGATGAAGCCGTGCCAGCAGCCCAGCGACTGGGTGTAGGCGGCGGGGTCGGCGTCATAGGCGGCCATGTCGCGGCGCATGATCCCGGCGGTATAGCGCGCGATGTCGAGCCCGGTGCGAAAGCGGTTCTGCAACTGCATCCGCGCCACCGACTCCGCGTCGATCCCGTCCCAGGTGCCGTTGTGGCTGCCGATCAGCTGGCCGGCGTGGGCGATGTTGTCCTGGTAGGTCACGATGCGAAATCCTTGTTCTCGAGACGGGCGGGAGAGGAATGACCGCCGACGCGAGAACCCCGCGTCGGCGATCACCTTTCCTCCCCAGGAAAGCGTGGGCGTCAGTCGAGGCGACCGAGCCGGTGGTAGAGGCTGGAGAACTTCGCCGAGCGGGGATCGTCGGCGATCTGCTGGACGTAGCTGGCTACCGCTTCCTTCATCAGCGCGAAGTCCTCGGTGGTGAAGACCGCGCGCGCACGGGGCGGCTCGCGGGTGTCGGTCGACATGGTCGTGCTCCTCGTTGGTGGAGGTGCCGTAATCGACAATTTGATCGGTGCTAACAGCCTACCGTCCGACTTTCGTGTCGCGGGGTCTGCAAAATCAGTGTAGAACAGCCGCGATTGTAAAGATGTTTGCTGAAAGCTGCGATGCGCGAGAAGGTTCTTGCCGGACATGCGGTGCGGCGGTTGCGGCGGCGGTCGGGGCTGACGCAGGCCGCCATGGCCGAGGCGCTGGGCATCTCGCCGAGCTACCTCAATCTGATCGAGCGCGATCAGCGCGCGCTGCCGTCGGGGCTGCTGGTGAAGCTTGCGGAGCGGTTCGACTTCGATCCCCGTTCGCTGGCGGCGGCCGAGCCCGGCGGCGGCGCGGAGGCGCTGCGCCGGCGGCTCGCCGATCCGCTGTTCGCCGACCTGGAGATCGACCGGCACGAGGTCGCCGAGTGGCTGGCGGCGGCACCCGGCGGGGCGGAGGCGTTCGCACGCGCGTTCGATCGCGGCGGCGCGGGCACGCATCGCGGCGCGGCGGCGGACGACCCGATGGCGCTCGCGCGGCGCGAGATCGAGCGCTGGCGCAACCATTTCGCAGACCTCGACGCCGCCGCCGAGACGCTGGCGGACGAACTGCGGCTGGTCGGCGCGGACCTGTTCGGTGCGCTGGTCGATCGGCTGCGCGTCAAACACGGCATCTCGCTGCGCGTCCTGCCGGTCGACGTGCTGCCCGACGTGCTGCGCCGGCTCGATCTCCACGCGCGGCAGTTGCAGCTGAGCGAGATGCTGGACGCGCCCAGCCGCACCTTCGCCCTCGCCTTCCAGATCGCGCAGCTGGAGGCGCGCGGCGAGGTCGACGCGCTGGTCCGGGGTGCGGGGATGACGGACCGGATCGTCGAGCGATTGTTGCGACGGCATCTCCATGGCTATTTCGCCGCCGCGGTGATGATGCCGTATGCCCGGTTTCTGCGCGCGTGCGAGACGACCGGCTATGACGTCGACGTGCTGCAACGCCGGTTCGGTGCGGGGTTCGAGCAGGTCGCCCACCGGCTGACGACGCTGCAACGTGTCGGCGGACGCGGGCTGTCCTTTTTCATGATCCGGATCGACCGGGCGGGGCAATGTTCGAAGCGCTTCGTCGGGGCGAGCGGCACGATGCTGGCGGAGGCGGAGGGGCGGTGCCCGCTGTGGCGCCTTCATCGCGCGTTCGATCGCGCGGCCGACGAGACGCTCCAGCTGGTCGAGCTGGAGGACGGATCGCGCTGGTTCACGCAGGCGCGCGTGGTGCAGGCGCCCGGCGGCCGCTCGGGCGGCGCGCAGGCGGACGTGACGGCGGAGTTCGCGGTCGGCATCGGCCTTGCCGCCGATCAGGCGCGGGAGTTGAGCGCGGCGCGCGGCACCGACCTGAACGGCGCGGCGACGCCGATCGGGCTCGGCTGCACCGCCTGCCTGCGCGCCGGCTGCCCGCAACGATCCGCCGCCCCCGCCGGCCGCGCGCTGGTGGTCAACGATCGCGAGCGCGGTGCCTCCGCCTTCAGCTTCGCGGGCGACACGATCGACTGACGGGCGTCAGAGCCCCGCCTCCTCCAGCGCCGTCGCCAGCTCCGTGCTCATCGGCGCATCGTCCTTCGGCGTCAGCCGGTTGAGCACGGTCCGCACCCGCTTCTGCGCCACCTGCAACGTCTTGTACCGCACCTGACGGATCGCGTTGGTCCGTCCCGACCGGCTCTCGCCGAGCAGGACCTCCCATTTCGCCTCCTCCGCCGCCAGCAGCGCCAGCGCGAGCCGCAGCCCGTCGCGGCGGCCATGGGCATAATCGTCGGCCATCGGCACCTCCTGCCCCACCGCTCCTACCCGCCCGAACGCATCGACGCGATGCTTTCCGCTGCGCCCCGAACCCGGTAGCTAGGGCGACATTGCCCCTGACTCGAGGCCCCATGACCGACCAGACCTATCCCGTTCCGTCGCACTGGGCGTCGCACGCCCGCATCGACGAGGCCGAGTACAAGCGGCTCTACGAACGCTCGGTCAGCGCGCCCGCCGCCTTCTGGATGGAACAGGCGGAGCGGCTCGACTGGACCCGCAAGCCGACGATCGCGGGCGACTGGTCGTTCGGAAAGAAGGACTTTCACATCAAATGGTTCGCCGACGGCGTGCTCAACGCCTCGGTCAACTGCATCGACCGGCACCTGGCGACGCGCGGCGATCAGATCGCGCTGATCTGGGAGCCGGACGAACCGTCCGAAGAGCCGCGCCGCTTCACCTATCGCGACCTCCATCGCGAAGTCTGCCGCTTCGCCAACGTGCTCAAGGCGCAGGGCGTCGCCAGGGGCGACCGCGTCACGATCTATCTGCCGATGATCCCGGAGGCCGCCTTCGCGGTGCTCGCCTGCGCGCGGATCGGCGCGGTGCATTCGGTGGTGTTCGGCGGCTTCTCGCCCGAGGCGCTGGCCGGGCGGATGGAGGATTGCGGGTCGCGCGTCGTCGTCACGGCCGACGAGGGGCGGCGCGGTGGCAAGCGCGTGCCGCTGAAGGCGAACGTCGACGCCGCCGCCGAGCGGGTCGCGATCGACCGCGTGATCGTGGTCCGCGCGACCGGCGCCGCCGTCCGGATGGGCGAGCGCGACTGCTGGTATGACGAGGCGGCGGCCGGTGTCGCCGACAATTGCCCGGCCGAGCCGATGGCGGCGGAAGACCCGCTGTTCCTGCTCTACACCTCCGGCTCCACCGGCCAGCCCAAGGGTGTGATGCACACCACGGCGGGCTATCTGCTGTGGGCCGCCTGCACGCACGAATGGTGTTTCGACTATCGTCCGGGAGACGTCTGGTGGTGCGCGGCCGACATCGGCTGGGTCACCGGCCACAGCTACATCCTCTACGGTCCGCTCGCCAACGGCGCGACGACGCTGATGTACGAGGGGCTGCCCAACTGGCCCGACGCCAGCCGGATCTGGCAGATCGTCGACCGGCATCAGGTCCACACCATCTTCACCGCCCCCACCGCGCTGCGCGCGCTGATGCGCGAGGGCGATGCGCCGGTGCAGGCGACGTCGCGCGCGAGCCTCAAGCTGCTCGGCACGGTCGGCGAGCCGATCAATCCCGAGGCATGGCGCTGGTATCACGACGTCGTCGGCGAGGGCCGCTGCCCGGTGATCGATACCTGGTGGCAGACCGAGACCGGCGGGGCGATGATCGCGCCCCTGCCCGGCGCGACCGCACTAAAGCCCGGCTCCGCGACCAAGCCGCTGTTCGGCGTCGTGCCGCAGATCGTCGATGCCGAGGGTGTGGTGCTGACCAAGGCGGCGGAGGGCAACCTCGTCATCAGCCAGAGCTGGCCCGGCCAGATGCGCGGCGTGTGGGGCGATCCGGAGCGGTTCTTCCAGACCTATTTCACGACCTATGAAGGCAAGTATTTCACCGGCGACGGCTGCCGCCGCGATGCCGACGGCTATTACTGGATCACCGGGCGGGTGGACGACGTCATCAACGTGTCGGGCCACCGGATGGGGACGGCGGAGGTCGAGTCGGCGCTGGTGCTCCACCCGCAGGTCGCCGAAGCCGCGGTGGTCGGGATGCCGCACGAGGTGAAGGGCCAGGGCATCTACGCCTATGTGACGACCAACGCGGGCGTCGAGCCGGACGAGGGCCTGCGCGGCGAGCTGAAGGCGTGGGTCCGCCAGCATATCGGCCCGATCGCCACCCCCGACGCGCTCCAGTTCGCGCCCGCGCTGCCGAAGACGCGGTCGGGCAAGATCATGCGGCGTATCCTCCGCAAGATCGCGGAGGGCGACACGGGGAACCTGGGCGACACCTCGACGCTGGCCGATCCGGCGGTGGTCGACGAGCTGGTGGCGAACCGGGTGGGTTGATGGGGTGCGCTACCCTCTCCCGCTTTCGCGGGAGAGGGGCGAACTTGGTGCCGCCCTTGCGGGGCCTAGTGGCGGCGGTGAGTGCCTTGACGCCGACCGCACGCAAAGGTCCTGCGTCGTGCCCTCACCCTGCCGCTGACGCGTCTGTCCCTCTCCCGCAAAAAGGCGGGAAAGGGCTAGTTGCCTACCCACGACGCCGTCGCCGCGCGCAGACGATCGGCCGTCGCCTTTCGCACCGAGATCTGCGCCACCGTGCGGCGACCGACATCGCGCGCGCCTTCGGGTAGCGAGCCGTTCACATAAGCCATGATCTTGCCCGGCATCGCGGGATCGTTGGACCCCTGCCCCAGCGACGGCACGAACCGCGCGCGCGAGCTTTCCTCGACGAAGCCGCTTACCTGGGCGGCATGGGCCACCGCCCAGTCGAAGGCGAGATCGGGATGGTTGTTGCCGATCGACCGCAACAGGCTCGCCTTTTGCGGCGTCGTCAGTCGGTCGGTGCCGAGCAGGTCCAGCGCGCGGCGCGTATTGCCCTCGTCGCGGGTCGAGCCGAGCAGCGACAGCAGCCGGTTCTTCGCGACCGGGCTGGTCTCCGCCATCGCCAGCGCCTGGAGCTGGTCCCACTCCGCCGCCGTCGCGTTGGCCGCGAAGGTCTCCAGGATCGGCTGCCGTATCGCGGCGGGGATCGCGGTGGGGTTCGACCGCATCGTCGCGACATAGGTGCGCGCCCGCGTCACCACCGCCGGGTCGCCGTTCTTGCCCAGGAACGAGATCAGCTCCTCTCGCAGCACCGTATCCGCCGGCGACTCACCCGCACGGGCGGCATAACCGAGGCGTTGGAGCACCGGCGACAACCGCGCGAGGTTGCGAACGCGCAGCGGCTCCGCCAGCGGGGTCCCCGCGTACAGCTTGCGAAGATAGCTCAACCCATCGGCTAGCACGTTCCATTCCCACGCGCTCGATCCCGCGCCGATCCGGTCCTGCAACGCGAACCAGCGCGACAGGTCCTGATACCCGCCCGCCGCCAACGCGAAATCGTCGCCCAATGTGCCGAGCCGGTCGTTCAGTGACAGACGCGGATAGTCGCGCACGATCGCGGCATGCGCGGGCTCGTCGTAGAGCGTCCGCAGGTAGCTGCCCTTCCCCACGTTGACGATCAGCGCGCCGCAGCCGGGCGTGCGGATCGGCATCGCCGCCGGGCCGGTGACGGTGACCGAGGTCGGTCGCGCGCCGACGGTGCCGGCGAGCAGCGGCACATGCCACGTCTGCGGCGCCTTCGACGCCTCGTCGAGACCGAAGCGGCCCTGCGTCAGGCTGGCCGTCGCCGTCCCGCCGACGCAGCGGACGTTCGTCACGCTGACCAGCGGCACTCCGCCCTGCAAGGTGAAATCGTGCGCCACCGTCGCGACCGGCCGTCCAGCCGCCGCCGCCAGTTCGGCCCACAGCTGATCGGTGACGGTGTTGCCGTATTTGTAGCGCGCCATGTAGCGGCGGATGCCGTCGCGGAAGCGATCGGGGCCGAGCGTCGCCTCCAGCATCCCGATCACCGCCTGCCCCTTGGCATAGGTGATGTTGTCGAAGGCGTCGCTGATCTGATCGACCGTCTCGACGTGGCGGACGATGGGGTGCGTCGCCGCCGTCGCGTCCAGCGTCAGCGCCTGCTCGCGCGCGCCGGCCACCGCCTGCGCGCTCGCCTGCCAGCCGGGATTGAGATCGGCGGCGCTCTTCGCTTCCATCCAGCTGGCGAAGCCTTCGTTCAGCCACAGGTCGTCCCACCACGCCATCGTGACGAGATCGCCGAACCATTGATGCGCCATCTCGTGCGCGACGACGGTGAAGATGCGCTGCCGCCCGCTCTCCGTCGTCCGCGCCGGATCGACCAGCAGTTCGTTTTCGAAATAGAAGATGGCGCCCCAATTCTCCATCGCGCCGAAGAACTGCGACGATCCGGGGCCGGCGATCATGTCGAGCTTGGGCAACGGATAGGGCTGCCCGAAATAGCTGTTGTAATAGGTCAGCAGCCGCTTCGCCTGCGCCAGCGCATAGTCACCCTGCGCCGACACGCCGCGCCGGGTGATGACGCCGATCTCGGTCTTGCCGGCCATTACGGTGCGGCGTTCCAGATCGCCCATGCCGAGGAACAGCAGGTAGCTGGACATCACCGGCGTCTCGCCGAACCGATACAGCTGCTTGCCGTCGGCGGTGGTCGCGACCGAGGTCGCGGGCATGTTGGAGAAGGCCAGCTGCCCCGCCGGCGCGATCGTCGCCAACTTGAACCGCGCCTTGAAGTCGGGCTCGTCCCACATCGGGGCGAAGCGGCGCGCGTCGGGCGCCTCGAACTGCGTCGCCAGCATCCGGCTCGGCGAGCCGTCGGCATTGTTGTAGTCGATCGCGAACAGCCCGGCGGCGGACGTGTTGATCTTGCCCGACCACCGCAGCGCCAGCGTGTGCCGACCGGCCGTGGTCGTGGTCGGCAGGGTCACGGTCAGCGTCTGCGCGTCCGTGTCCGCCCGCACCGTCGCGTTCGCCCCGTCGAACGTGGCGGCGGTGACGTCGAGATCGGCGGCGTTGAGCGTCAGGGTGCGGACCGGCTCGCGCACGTCGACCGCAATCGTCTCGCTGCCGGTGAAGGTCATCGCCTTCGCGTCGGGAATGACGGTGATGTCGTAGCTGACCGGCACCGCGCTGCGCGACAGCCGCCCCGTGTCGGGCGCGGTGGCGGCGGTGGTGGCGAGCAGCGCCAGCGCGGCGACGGAAAGCTTTTTCATGGCGACCTGTTCTTTTGCAAAGGGCGCTCATAGCCGCGCCCGCTGGACAGCGAAACCGGTTGCGCTACACAACCCAACCATGTCGCTTCCCGCCATCTTCGACCGCCTCGCGCTGCCCGTGATCGGCTCGCCCCTGTTCATCATTTCCGGTCCCGAGCTGGTGATCGCGCAATGCAAGGCGGGGATCGTCGGCTCGTTTCCGGCACTCAACGCGCGGCCGCAGACGCTGCTCGACGAGTGGCTGCACCGCATCACCGAAGAACTGGCGGCGCACAATCGCGACCACCCCGATCGCCCCGCCGCTCCCTTCGCGGTCAATCAGATCGTCCACAAGTCGAACGACCGGCTCGAAGCCGACCTCGCCACCTGCGCGAAGTGGCAGGTGCCGATCACCATCACCTCGCTGGGCGCGCGCGCGGAGCTGAACCAGGCGGTGCACGCCTGGGGCGGCATCACGCTCCACGACGTGATCGACGACCGTTTCTCGCGCAAGGCGATCGACAAGGGCGCGGACGGCCTGATCGCGGTCGCGGCGGGTGCCGGCGGCCATGCCGGGCGACTGTCGCCCTTCGCGCTGATCGGGGAGATCCGGCAGTGGTTCGACGGCCCGCTGGCGCTCTCGGGATCGATCGCGACCGGCGATGCGGTGCTGGCGGCGCAGGCGATGGGCGCCGACTTCGCCTATATCGGCTCGCCCTTCATCGCGACCGAGGAGGCGAACGCCGACCCCGCCTACAAGCAGGGCATCGTCGACGGCCGCGCGTCCGACATAGTCTATTCCAACCTCTTTACCGGCGTTCACGGCAATTACCTGCGTGGCTCGATCCAGGCGTCGGGGCTCGATCCCGACAACCTGCCCGAAGGCGACCTCAAGACGATGGACTTCGGCGGAGGCAACTCGGCCAAGCCCAAGGCGTGGCGCGACATCTGGGGCTCAGGCCAGGGCATCGGCGCGGTCGACCGGGTCGAGTCGGTGGCGGTCCGGGTCGGGCGGCTGAAACAGCAGTACGACGCCGCCAAGGCGCGGCTGGCGGCCTGAACCGTCGCTCCGGCACTGAAGCTACAAGCGCCTAGAACGAGAGCGCCAGTCGCTCCTGAAGCTCCCGCACCGGGCTATCGGATGGCGTGTCCCCCGCCTGCGCGGCGTCCAGCCGCGCGACGCGGCGATGCAGATCGGCGCTGGTCTCGATCAACCCGCGCGCGCGCCACGGCAGCACCTCGACCGTCGCGGCCTCGGAGACCGGCGCCTCGCCCAATCGGCGCGAGGGGTGCAACGCATCGCGCAACCGCAGCTCACCGGCGTCGATCGCCCGCTGCGTCAACAGCCACGCGATGACATGCATCAAACGGGTCGTGACCTTGAGCGACTCGCAAGAGAACCCGACCCGGTCCAACGGGTCCAGCGCCTCGCGCTCGGCCCGTCCCGACTCGTCGAAATACGCACGCGCCTCGTCGGCGAGCAGCATCGCCTCGACGTGCAGAGAGTCGACCAAACGACGGTGAAGGCGCGAGTCTCGGGCGGCGTCGGGCATCGGGCGTGCTTGCCATAGGCGCCCGGCCGCCGCCAGCGCCGCGCGCCGTCACCGCCGTCCCACGACGGGGCGTCAGGCGATGATGTCGGGGATCAGACTGCCTTCGAGCTGTGCGATCTCGTCCCGCAGCCGCAGCTTGCGCTTCTTCAGACGCGCGACCCGCAGCTGGTCGGGCAGGGCCTCAGACGCGAGCGCGTCGATCGCCGCGTCGAGGTCGCGATGTTCCTCCCTCGCGACCTCCAGCCGCCCTTTGACCTGCGCCTCGTCCATTGCCGTCCCCCCTGACTGCAAGCCGGCATAGCGGCGAAGGAGGAGGGCGCAACGGGTCGTCGCACCGGGCCGCTCGGTTGATCTCAGGCAACGAAATGTCACGCGACTTTCCGGCGCGCCGGTGATTTACTCCGTATCCCCAAAGCGAACCGGAGGTGCCGTTATGACGACGCATCAAGCAGCCCTGGAAACCAAGCACACCGCGCTCGATCGGCGCATCGCCGAGGAGTCCACGCGACCGCTGCCCGATGCTCAGGTGCTGGCCGGCCTGAAGAAACAGAAGCTGCGGCTGAAGGAGGAAATCTCGACGCTGTAGGAACGACGGCCCGGCGCGCTCAGCCGTGCCGGCCGGCCACGATCAGCGGCTTGGCATAGCCCGGCGTGCGCTTGCCGCCACCGACCGAGGTGCGCGCGCGGGAGGGGTCGATCGGATTGTCCAGCGCGATCCCCATCCGGCCATGCGCGCACCAGGCGACCCGCCCCGTCAACTCGCCCAATCCGCGCATCTCCAGTGTCGCGGCGGTGCCCGGTGCGACGCTGCGGTCCAGTTCGGCCATCAGACCACCTGCCGACAGGTTGCGAACGCGAACCTCATGCTCGCCGCGCACGCCGTCGAGCGACAGACGCGCGGACAGGAACAGACTGTCGCGCTTGCGCTGCCGCTTGCCACCGTCGCCGGACACCGTGTCGGGCGTCTCGTCGACCGGGCCGAACTGAACGCGATCGATTCCGTCCATCACCAATCCGTTGCGATCTACCGCGCACGACCCTGCACCGGAAAATCTTATCGAAGCGTTAAGGACGCGCGCGGCGTCAATCCTCGCGGCTGACCTTTTCGTGCCGCTCGTGGCGCTCCTGCGCCTCGATGCTCATCGTCGCGATCGGCCGCGCCTCCAGCCGCCCGAGGCTGATCGGCTCGCCGCTCACCTCGCAATAGCCGTACTCGCCCTCGTCGATGCGGCGCAACGCCGCGTCGATCTTGGAGATCAGCTTGCGCTGCCGATCGCGCGTCCGCAGCTCGATCGACCAGTCCGTCTCGCTCGATGCGCGGTCGGTCAGATCGGCCTCGCGCAGCGAGTCGATCTGCAGCTGCGACAGCGTGTCCTGCGACTCGCGCAGCATCGCCTCTTTCCACTGCTCCAGTTTAGTGCGGAAATAGGCCTGTTGACGCAGGCTCATAAACGGCTCGTCGGCGGTCGGCCGATAAGTCGGTGCAGCATCGTTGGCCGCTGCAAGATCCGCCCTGGTATCCACGCGCTGAAACACGGTAGCCATGACCACTCTCCCTCGCGGCCTGCCGACACGATGACGCCGTGTCGGTCGGGCCGCCCCCATGGCGCGCGCCTATAGTCAGGTGCGCCAACCCCGACAAGAAGGGGTGGCGCGATCGAGGCGCTTGGGGCGCGAGTGTCACTTCCGGGCATCACCGACCGCTTCTTTGCGACATGAAAGCGTCCCGCGCTGGCACGTTAAGCGAAGTGTTCGGGGCGCCGGATGCCCGTCGCGCCCGTTCGGCGTCAGTATCGTGGTTAACGCGCTTGAACTTAACTTCCCGTTTTGCACTGTCGTTGTAGCAGTCCCGCGACTTGAGCGACTTCCGCGAGGAATTCGACCGGGGCGCCAACAGGGAAGATTGGGTTATGTCCGTTCGGATGGCTTTGGCGAAACTATGCGCCTGCGCGTGCGGCGGCGCCGTGATCGGCGGCGGCGCGGTCCACGTCGCCGAGCGTCCTCGCAAGGCTGTGGTGCACCGGGCCATCACGCATCGCGTCGTCCGCCGCCAGGTCGCGCGCGTGCAGCCGCGCCGCCGGATCGTGACCACGACCACCACGGCCAGTTGCCCGCCGGCGGTCGTCACGGTCGCCAGCGCCCCGCCCCTGCCGATCGGCCAGGGCTTTTCCGGCGGTGGCGGCGGGGGCGTGCCGGTCGTCGTCGGGGGCAGCGGCGGCTTTTTCGGCGGCGGTGGCTTCGGCGGCGGGTTCGGCGGCGGCTTCGGCGGCAGCGGCGGGTCGTCGGGCAGCATCGTCGTGTCCTCGACGTCCAGCGGCAACGCGGTCGTCGATGTTCGGAACAGCAACGACAACTCGTCGAACAACCAGAACAACAGCGCCAGCAACAGCAACGCGAACAATACGAACAACAATTCGAACCAGCAGTCGCAAGGCCAGAATCAGAACCAGAACCAGAACCAGAACCAGAACCAAAATCAGAACGAAAACCAGAACCAGAACGGCGGCGGCACGCCCGGTAAGCCGGACAAGCCGGGCGACCACGGTTCGTCGGGTTACGGCTCGTCCAGCCAGGGCTGGTCGTCGACCGGCGGCTGGTCGTCGAACGGGTCGTCGAGCACCAGCAGCACGGGCGGGAGCAGCGGCGCGTCGGGCAGTTCGTCGTCCAGCTCGTCCTCGTCCTCGTCCTCGTCCAGCTCGTCGAGCAGTTCGGGCGGCCCGCCCGGCTCGTCCGGTGGACCGCCGACCCCCGTGCCCGCGCCGCCGATGGTCTTGCTGTTCGGCGCCGCCGCCGCCGCGCTGGTCGCGCGCAAGCGGCTCGCCAGGGATCGCGTGCCCGCCTGATCCCAAGCAGGTCGGCACGCGGAGGCCCGCCGTTCGGGGGAACGGCGGGCCTTTTCATCTCCGACCCAAGGGTCAGTCCGCCGCGAGCAGCGCCTTTTCGATGTCCGGGATCGTGTGCCCGGTCAGATCCTTCGCCAGCTCGCCGGTCAGCCGCGCCTCCACCTCCTTGTGGTAATGCTTGCGGAGTTCGCCCAGCGTCTTGGGTGGGGCGACGATGATAAGCCGCTCGAACCCGTTGGCGAGCGCGCGCTTCTTCAGCATCTCGGCCGCGTCGGCGGCGAAGCGGTCTTCCTCCAGCTGATGGAAGTCGGTCGGCTCCACCGAGCTGCCGGAATGGCCGTGACGGCCGCCCCCGCCGGTCGACGACGCCCGGCCCGCCGCGTCGGTCGCCTGATCGCGGGTCGCGGGGTTGGACTGTTCCTCCGCCCTTTCCACCTTCAGATCGAGCGCCTGCGCGTCGCCGTCGTTGCGGAGGAACAGCAGCTTGCGCCCGTCGGCGACCAGCACATAGGTGTCGTGCGGAACCTGCATGGGGGCGTTCTCCTTCGTTGTTGGTCTTGAGGGTAACGCGCCCGATCCCGTCAGGGTTGCGCCCCCGGAGGGTGCCCGCCATAGCCCCTGCCCCATGCATGACATCCGCCTGATCCGCGACGACCCCGCCGCCTTCGACGCCGCGCTCGCCCGGCGTGGGGTGGAGTCGCAGTCGGCGGCGCTGCTCGCGCTCGACGGGCGGCGGCGGCAAACCATCGCCGAGGCGCAGGCGGCGCAGGCCCGGCGCAACGAGCTGTCCAAGGCGATCGGCCAGGCAAAGGCCCGCAAGGACGAGGCATCGGCGGCTGATCTGATGGCTGAGGTCGCCGTGTTGAAGGAGCGGCTGCCCGCGCTGGAGGCAAACGAACAGAGCCTTGAAGCGACGCTCGACACGGCGCTTGCGGCGATCCCCAACCTGCCGCTGCCCGACGTGCCGAAGGGTGCCGACGAGAACGACAACGAGCTGGTCCACGAGCGCGGGCGCCCCCCGGTGTTCGATTTCACGATCAGGGAGCACGACGCGATCGGCCCGCCGCTCGGACTCGATTTCGAAACCGGGGTGGCGATCGCCGGCACCCGCTTCACGCTGGTGCGCGGGCATGCGGCACGGCTGAACCGCGCGCTGGGACAGTTCGGGCTGGACGTGCTGACGCGCGATCACGGCTATGAGGAAGTGGTGCCGCCGTTGCTCGTGCGCGATGCCGCGATGTTCGGCACCGGCCAGCTGCCCAAGTTCGAAGAGGATCTCTTCAAGACGACCGATGGCCGCTACCTGATCCCGACCTCCGAGGTCAGCCTGACCAACATCGTCCGCGAGAAGATCCTCGCCGCCGCCGACCTGCCGCTGCGCTTCACCGCGCTGACGCCGTGCTTCCGCTCCGAAGCGGGCGCGGCCGGACGCGACACGCGCGGCTTCATCCGCCAGCATCAGTTCGAGAAGGCGGAGATGGTCTCGATCGTCACGCCCGACCAGTCGGAGGCCGAACACGAGCGGATGACCGCCGTCGCCGAGGACGTGCTGACGCGACTGGAGCTGCCGTTCCGCCGCATGAAGCTGTGCACCGGCGACATGGGCTTCTCCGCCGCGCGCACGTACGACCTGGAGGTCTGGTTGCCGGGGCAGGACCGGTATCGCGAGATTTCGAGCTGCTCGACCTGCACCGATTTTCAGGCGCGCCGCATGAACGCGCGCTATCGGCCGGAGGGCGAGAAGGGGACGCGCTTCGTCCATACGCTCAACGGTTCCGGGCTGGTGGTCGGGCGGATGCTGGTGGCGGTGCTGGAAAACTACCAGCAGGCGGACGGCTCGGTCGCGGTGCCGACGGTGCTGCAGCCCTATCTGGGCGGGTTGAACCGGCTGGAGCCGCGCGGCTGAGGGAGAAGCGGGCATGCGTCTGGTGATCGTGGCAGTGACGGCGGCGACGCTCACGGGGTGCATCCCCAGCCTGGACGACGGCGCGCGCGACTATCCGCCGCCCCGCGCACAGGGATATCCGCAGCGCGATGAGCCGCCGCCGCCCGAGCCCGACTACGTCCCGCAGCGCGGCGACGAGGGCGTCAGCGCCCTGCCCGCGCCGCCGCCCGCCTGGGTCGCGCGCCCGGTCGTCGCCGACGCGCCCGAGGTGCCCGCCTCGACCTGGACCGTCGCACCCGGCGATACGCTGACCCGCATCGCCGCGCAGACCGGCGCGGGCGTCGACGCCATCGCGCGCGCGAACGACCTGGAGCAGCCCTACACGGTCAGGGTCGGTGATCGACTGGAGATCCCCGGCGGCCGCTATCATCTGGTCAAGGTCGGCGAGACCGGCATTGCGATCGCGCGCGCCTATGCCACGCCGTGGCGCCGCATCGTCGAGGCGAACGGGCTGGTCGAACCCTTCATTCTCCGCACCGGACAGCGCGTGCTGGTCCCCGGCGAAGCGGCGACGGGCGCCGTACCGAGCAGCGCCGCGCAGCGGGCCGCCGCCTTCCGGCTGGATATCGACGACATCCTGACCGGCGGCGAGCCTGCGATCGCGACCAACGCGCGGCCCTCGCGCCCCGCCGCCGGCCCGACCCGCGTGCTGCCCGCCACCGCCGTCGTCGCCTCGCCGGTACGCTTCGCCGGCGGCGGCTTCGCCTGGCCCGCCGAGGGCCGCCTCATCAGCCGCTTCGGACCCGGCCAGAGCGGCGAGCGGCAGAACGGCATCACCATCGCCGTCCCCGCCAACACCCCCGTCCACGCCGCCGCCGACGGCGTCGTCGCCTATGTCGGCAGCGCGATCCCGTCGCTCGGCGGCCTCGTCATCCTGAAGCACGGCAGCAACTGGACCACCGTGTACGGCTATAACAGCCGCCTGCTGGTCCAGCGCGGCCAGGCGGTGAAGCGCGGCCAGACTATCGCCCTCGCCGGCGAGACCGGCAGCGTCGACCGCCCCGCCGTCCATTTCGAACTCCGCCGCGGCCGCGTGCCGGTGAACCCCGAGGACCAGCTGCCCCGGCGCTGACTCTCGTCATCGCGGGCACCGTTCGTTACACGCGCGCCATGACCTATCAGTCCGACCTGCTCCGCCTGCTCGACGAGCGCGGCTACATCCATCAGGTGACCGACGCCGCCGCGCTGGACGCATTGGCCGCGCGGCAGGTCGTGCCCGCCTATATAGGCTTCGACCCGACCGCCCCGTCGCTCCACGTCGGCAGCCTGGTCCAGATCATGCTGCTCCGCCGGCTCCAGCAGGCCGGGCACAAGCCGATCGTGCTGATGGGCGGCGGCACCGGCAAGGTCGGCGACCCGAGCTTCAAGGATGAGGCGCGCAAGCTGGCGAACGACGACACGATCGCCGCCAACATCGCCTCGATCCGTACCGTATTCGCGCGCTTCCTGCGGTTCGGGGACGGGCCGAGCGACGCGGTGATGCTCGACAATGCCGAGTGGCTCGACGCGCTGGAATACATCCCGTTCCTGCGCGATGTCGGCCAGCATTTCTCCGTCAACCGGATGCTCAGCTTCGACTCGGTCAAGCTGCGTCTCGACCGCGAACAGTCGTTGAGCTTCCTCGAGTTCAACTACATGATCCTCCAGGCGTACGACTTCCTGGAGCTGTCGCGCCGCGCCGGGTGCCGGTTGCAGCTGGGCGGGTCCGACCAGTGGGGCAATATCGTCAACGGCATTGAGCTGTCGCGGCGGATGGACGGGACGGAGGTCTATGGCGTCACCACGCCGCTCATCACCACCGCGGACGGCGGCAAGATGGGCAAGACGATGGCCGGCGCGGTGTGGCTGAACGAGGATCAGCTGTCGCATTACGATTACTGGCAGTTCTGGCGGAACACCGACGATCGGGACGTCGGCCGCTTCCTGCGGCTGTTCACCGACGTACCGCTGGACGGGATCGCACGGCTGGAGAAGCTGGCGGGGGCGGAGATCAACGCGGCCAAGGTCGTGCTCGCCGACGCCGCCACCGCGATGTGCCGGGGCGACGAGGCGGCGCGGGTGGCGGCGGAGACGGCGCGGCGGACCTTCGATGAGGGTGGCGCCGGCGCGGCGCTGCCGACCTTCGATATACCGGACGACACGATCGGGATCGTCGACGCGCTGGTGTTGGCCGGGCTCGCCGCGTCGAAGGGCGAGGCGCGCCGCAAGTTGGGCGAAGGCGCGGTGCGGGTCGACGACGCCGTCGTCGCGGACGGGCATGTCGTCGCGCTGTCGCCGGGCGGTTCGACCAAAGTCGGCCTCGGCAAGAAGAAGCACGCGCTGCTGCGCCGTAGGTAACACACGCGAAACCATCTTCCTTCGCACCCGGCAAAGCTCTGGCGCCTAGTTTCGGGTCAACCAGCAGCAGGGAGCTTGGGTGTGGCGGCAAGCGCGCTGAGATGGACGACGGAGGAGCGCAGCGAGGCACGGGATCCGGTGCACCATCGCACCCGTGCCACGCGGCCGGACGGGAAAGTGGTCTCGCTGGTCGTCGTCAACACCTCGCCCGGCGGGCTGATGGCGCGGTGCGACACCGCGTGCAACGAGGGTGACCGGCTCCGCATCGAGCTACCCGGCGTCGGCCAGCTCCCGGTCGAGGTGCGCTGGTCGCTGGGCGGCCGGATCGGCTGCCGCGTGCCGTCGCCGATGCGGCTGGAAGACTATTACGCGATGCTGAGCGCGATGCGGCGTTAGCCACCCCTGAGCAGCTGAACGCCCGCGTCTTGATCGAACAGATACAACGCCGTCCGCGCCGCTTCCCCGCGCGAACCCTCCAGACCGCCGTCGCGTTCGATCAGCAGGCGGGCGTCGTCATGAGCGCAGGCGAGCAGGTCGGCGAGCTGATCGGGCGGCACCAGCCGGAACCCCGCCTCCCCCGACTGCCGTGTCCCCAGCCACTCGCCGCCGCCCCGCAGGCGCAGATCCTCCTCGGCGATGCGGAAGCCGTCGTTGCTCTCGCGCAGCAGCGCGAGGCGCGCGCGCGACGTCTCGCTCAACGCCGAGCCGCGCAGCAGCAGGCAGGTCGAGACGCCCCCGCCCCGCCCCACCCGCCCGCGCAGCTGGTGGAGCTGAGCGAGGCCGAAGCGGTCGGCATGTTCGATCACGATCAGGGTGGCGTTGGGCACGTCGACACCGACCTCGATCACCGTCGTCGCGACCAGCACGGCGGTGCGCGCGGCGGCGAAATCGGCCATCGCCGCGTCCTTCTCCTCCGGGCGCATCCGCCCGTGGACCAGCCCCACTCGCTCGCCGAAGCGTCGCCGCAGCGCCTCCGCGCGCGCCTCGGCGGCGGCCATGTCGGAGCGCTCGCTCTCCTCGACCAGCGGGCAGACCCAATAGGCTTGCTTCCCGTCCGCCAGATGCCGGCCGAGCGCGTTGACGATCTCGTCCAGTCGCTCGTCGGAGACCACCCGCGTCTCGATCGGCTGGCGGCCCGGCGGCATTTCGTCGAGGCGGCTGACGTCCATCTCGCCATATTGCGCGAGGGTCAGCGTGCGCGGGATCGGCGTCGCGGTCATCGCCAGCAGATGCGGCGACCGCCCCTTCGCCTGCAACAACAGCCGCTCGGCGACGCCGAAGCGATGCTGCTCGTCGACGACCACCAGCCCCAGGTCGCGATAGCTCACCGCCTCCTGAAAGATCGCGTGCGTGCCGACCAGGATGTCGATCGACCCGTCCGCCAGCCCCATCAGCGTCGCCTCGCGCGCGCGGCCCTTGTCGCGGCCGGTCAGCACCGCGACCTCGACCGGCAGCCCGGATAGCTGGCGCTTCAGCGTCTCGCCATGCTGCCGCGCCAGGATCTCGGTCGGCGCCAGCAGCGCGCCCTGCGCGCCTGCCTCGACCGCAATCAACAGCGCCATCGCCGCGACCAGCGTCTTGCCCGAGCCGACGTCGCCCTGGAGCAGCCGCAGCATCGGCGCCGCCTGCGCCAGATCGCCCTCGACCTCGCGCACCGTCCGCGCCTGCGCGCCCGTCATCGCGTAGGGCAGCTTGAGCAGGTCGCGCAGCCGCCCGTCGCCGGCCAGCGCCCGTCCCTTGCGCGCGCGGGTCGAGGCGCGGACCAGCGCGGTCGCGACCTGGTTGGCGAACACCTCGTCATAGCCGAGCCGCGCCCGCGCCACCGCATCGGCGGGGTCGGCATGGACGCGGGTCAGCGCCTCCTTCCAATCGGGCCAGCCACGCCGGTCCTTCAACCCGGCGTCGATCCACTCCGGCAGATCGGGCGCCCGCGCGATCGCCTGTTCGGCGAGTCCGGCGAGCTTGCGCGAGGTCATCCCCTCGGTCAGCGGATAGATCGCCTCGCGCTCGCGCACCGGCCCGTCCGCCTCGCCCAGCTCGGGATGGACGATCTGCAGTTCCTGGCCATATTGATCGAGCCGCCCCGACACGCGGATCGCCTCGCCCAGCGGCAACAGCTTCTTCACATAGCCCGACGATCCGCCGAAATAGGTCAGGCTGACGTAATTGCCGTGCCGGTCGGTCGCGAGCACACGGCTCGGTCCGCGCGGCGAGCGGCTGATGCGGTGCTCGGTGGGCGTGACGGTGATCGCGATCGTACGGCCGACATCCGCCTGCATCAGCTCGTCGCGCGGCAGTCGGTCGATCCAGCCGGTGGGCAGGTGAAAGAGCAGGTCGACGACGCGCGTCAGCTTCAGCCGTTCCAGCGCCTTGGCGACCGCCGGACCGACCCCGGTCAACGCACTCGCCTCCGCGAACAATGGATTGAGGATGTCGGGCCGCATGACTATCTGGCTGTAGCCGCGCCGACCTGTTCCGAACAGGCCGGCCAATCGCCGTTGGACCAAGGCCCGCAAGGGCGTTTCTGCAAGGCTGTCATGGATCGAGAGTATCGCCTTAAGCGCCTGCGCTTCCGCGCCTGGCACCGCGGCACCCGCGAGGCCGATCTGATGATCGGCGGCTTCTTCGACGCGCATGGCGAACGCTGGAACGAGGCGGAACTCGCCTGGTTCGAAGCGCTGATCGAGGAACAGGACGTGGATATCATGGCCTGGGCGCTGGGGACGCAGACTTGCCCGGAGCGCTGGGAAGGCGATGCGATGCAGGCGATGCGGCGGATGGACTTCGTGACCGTGCCGTAAGGATCTTCGTCGTCCGGCCTTGAGCCGGGAACCCGCTTCTTCTCCCGCGCCGACAGGGCAGCGGGACCCCGGCTAAAGGCCGGGGTGACGAAAGTGCCCATGCCCGACCTCAAGACCATGCTCGCCGCCAAACAGCCCCTGACGCTGGCGGGTGCGCCCACCGGCTTCCTGCCGTCGCTGCTCGCCGACCTCGCGCGTGCCGCCGCGCAGAAGCAGGGTGGGCGCGCCGTGTTCGTCGCGCCCGACGACGCTGCGATGCGCGCGATCGCCGCCACCGCGCCGTATTTCGCGCCCGAGCTGGAAGTCGTCACCTTTCCCGCCTGGGACTGCCTGCCCTACGACCGCGCCTCACCCAGCTTGCGCGTCATGGCCGAGCGGATCGCCGCGATGCATCGCCTCCAGGAGAAGCGTGACCGGCCGCAGCTGGTAGTCACCACCGCCAACGCCGCGACGCAACGCGTCCTGACCCCGTTCCGCATCCGGCAGCTCGTGGCGACGCTCAGCCCCGGCGAACGGATCAGCCGCGACCGGCTCGCCGTGCTGCTTCAGGCCAACGGCTATGTCCGCACCGATACCGTCCACGATCACGGCGAATATGCGGTGCGCGGCGGCATCGTCGACCTGTTCCCGTCGGGCGAGGAACAGGCGCTGCGACTCGACTTCTTTGGCGACGAGATCGAGACCGTCCGCAGCTTCGACCCCGCCGACCAGCGCACCACCGGGCGGCTGGAGCGATTCACGCTGCTGCCCGCGTCGGAGGCGCTGCTCGACGAGGAGTCGATCAAGCGCTTTCGCAGCCATTATCGCGAACGCTTCGGCGCCACGGCCACCGGCGACCCGCTGTATCAGGCGATCAGCGAGGGCCGACGGCTCGCGGGCATGGAGCATTGGCTGCCCTTGTTCGAAGAGAAGCTGACGACGCTGTTCGATCATCTTGGCCCGATCGAAAACGGTGCGATCGTCGTCCGCGACGGCGGTATCCCGGCGGCGGTCGAGCAGCGGTTCGAGGCGATCGCCGACTATTGGGAGAACCGCCGCCGCGCCGAAGCGGCCGAGTCGGGCAGCTATCGTCCGCTGCCCAAGGATGCGCTCTATCTCACCCCCGACGAATGGTCCGCCGCGACAGCGGCCGCGCGCGCCCACCTCGCGACGCCGTTCCACGAGCCGGAGAGTGGCACCGTCATCGACTTCGGCGTCGATGGCCCCCGCGACTTCGCGCCCGAACGCGGCAGCGGCGCGAACATCTACGAAGCGGTGTCGGAGCACGTCGCCAAGGAACAGCGCGGCGGCCGCAAGGTAGTCCTCGCCAGCTACTCGATCGGCGCGCGCGAGCGGCTGCACGGGCTGCTGAAGGACCATGGCCTCGCCGGCAAGCTGGTCGATACCTGGCAACAGGCGCTCGGGACGGCGGGCGCGGCGCTGGTGGTGCTCGGCCTCGACCACGGCTTCACCGCGCCCGGCGTCGCGGTCCTCACCGAGCAGGACATGCTCGGCGACCGGCTGATCCGGCGGCAGAAGCGGCGCAAGTCCGCCGATGCGTTCCTCGCCGAGCTGGCGACGCTGTCGCAGGGCGACCTGGTCGTTCACGCGGACCACGGCATCGGCCGCTACGAAGGGCTGACCTCGATCCCGGTCGGCCAGAGCCCCCATGATTGCGTGGCGCTCAGCTATGCCGGTGGCGACAAGCTCTACGTGCCGGTCGAGAACCTCGAGGTGCTCTCCCGCTACGGCTCGGGCGAGGACGGCACCGCGCTCGACCGACTGGGCGGCGAGGCGTGGCAGCGGCGCAAGAGCCGCATGAAGGAGCGTATCCGCGAGATCGCGGGTGAACTGATCGCCACCGCCGCCGAACGCGCGCTCCACGCCGGCGACGTGCTGGAACCCGACGCCAGCGGCTATCCGAGCTTCGTCGATCGTTTCCCCTACGAGGAAACCGAGGACCAGGATCGCGCCATCGGGGAGGTCATCGAGGATCTGGGCGCGGGCAAGCCGATGGACCGGCTGGTCGTCGGCGACGTCGGTTTCGGCAAGACCGAGGTCGCGCTGCGCGCCGCGTTCGTCGCCGCGATGGCGGGCAAGCAGGTGGCGGTGGTCTGTCCGACGACGCTGCTCGCGCGCCAGCATTTCAACAATTTCAAGGCGCGGTTCGAGGGCTTTCCGATCGAGATCGGCCGCCTCTCCCGCCTCGTCACCGCCAAGGAGGCGGCGCAGACGCGAGGCGCGCTGGCGGACGGCACGATCGACGTGGTGGTCGGCACCCATGCGGTGCTGGCGAAGAACATCGACTTCAAGCGGCTGGGGCTCGTGGTCGTCGACGAGGAACAGCGCTTCGGCGTCACCCACAAGGAGCGGCTGAAGTCGTTGCGCGCCGACGTCCACGTCCTGACGCTGACCGCGACGCCGATCCCGCGCACGTTGCAGATGGCGATGAGCGGCATCCGCGAGCTGTCGGTGATCCAGACCCCGCCGGTCGATCGACTCGCGGTCAGGACTTATGTCATGCCGTGGGACCCGGTGGTGCTGCGCGAGGCGCTGCTGCGCGAGCATTATCGCGGCGGCCAGAGCTTCTTCGTCACGCCGCGCATCGCCGACCTGCCCGATATCGAGGAGTTCCTCCGCACCGAAGTGCCCGAGGTCCGCTACGTCGTCGCGCACGGCCAGATGAGCCCGACCGAGGTTGAGGAGCGGATGTCCGCCTTTTACGACCGCAAGTTCGAGGTGCTGATCTCGACCACCATCGTCGAGAGCGGGCTCGACATCCCGTCCGCCAACACGATGATCGTCAACCGCGCCGACCGCTTCGGCCTCGCCCAGCTCTATCAGCTGCGCGGCCGCGTCGGCCGGTCGAAGACCCGCGCCTATGCCTATATGGTGACGCCACCCGAGCGGCAGATGACCGTCACGGCGGAGAAGCGGCTGAAGGTGCTGAGCGACCTCGACTCGCTCGGTGCGGGGTTCCAGCTCGCCAGCCACGATCTCGACATTCGCGGCGCCGGCAACCTGCTGGGCGACGAGCAGTCGGGACATATCAAGGAGGTCGGCTTCGAACTCTACCAGTCGATGCTGGAGGAGGCGATCATGGAAGCCAAGGCCGGCGGCATGGCGCAGCGCCCGCGCGACTTCTCGCCGCAGATCACCGTCGACGCCGCGATCCTGATCCCGGAGGATTACGTCCCCGACCTCGACCTCAGGATGGGGCTGTACCGTCGCCTCAACGACCTCGACGTAGCGCAGGACGTGGAGGCGTTCGCCGCCGAGATGATCGACCGCTTCGGCCCGCTGCCCGACGCGACCGACAACCTGATCCGGGTCATCGAGATCAAGCTCAACGCCAAGCGCGCCTGCATCAGCAAGATGGACGTCGGCGCCAAGGGCGTCGTCGTGACCTTCCGCGACAACAAGCCGCCCAACGTCGACGCGCTGCTCGCCTATACCGAGCGGCTGGCCCCGGCGGCGAAGATCAGGCCGGACGCGAAGTTCGTCCTCACCCGCGCCTGGCCGGATGCCAAGGCCCGGCTGCACGGCGCGTTGCAGCTGGCGAAGGGGCTGGCGAAGACGGCGGGCTAGCGGCTCAGCTCGAATGATCCGCGACGATCCGCCACCCCGCCGGGCGGCGTTCCCACACCAGCGAGGTCAGGCCGCTCTCTTCCTTCGCCCCGCCGGTCAGCGTCCATCGCGCGATCAGCAGCTGCTGCGCGGGGCCGAGCGTCCGGAACGCGACCGGCTGGAAGCTCAACCGCCCGCGCGTGTTGCCCCCGCCGGCGAAGCTCGCGCGATAGCGGTCGGCGATCGCCGCCTTGCCGCGCACCACGCCGTCGCGCGTGACGTAGGTCGCGTCGTCGGCATAGACCGCGACGAACCGCTCCAGGCTGCCGGCGTTCCACCCCGCCGCACTCGCGGTCATCGCCGCCATGACCTGCGCCTGCGCGCCCGACAGCGCGGGGTCGGGGGCCGGCGTCGCGGCGACGAGCGCCGGTAGCAGCAACAGCGCGCGCATCATGCCTCCATCAGCCTCGCGAGTGCCGCGCCGTCGAGCGGCGGCGCGCACAGGAACCCCTGATAGTGCGTCGCCCCGGCCTCGGCCAGCACCGCGCGGTGCGCCTCGCTCTCCACCCCCTCGGCGATGACGCCCAACCCGAGTTCGCGCGCCATCGCGATGACGTGGCGCACCACCACCTGCTCGCGCGGCGTGCCGAGCATGTCGCCCGCCAGCCCGCCGTCGATCTTGAGATAATCGAGCGGCAGCGCCTTCAGATAGGCGATGCTGGAATAGCCGCTGCCGAAATCGTCGAGCGCCACCCGCACGCCCGCCGCGCGCAGCCGCGCCAGCCGCGCCGCCGCCGCGTCCAGATCGGCGATCAGCTCGTGCTCGGTCACCTCCACCGTCAGCCGCGCCGGGGCGATGCCGTGCGCCGCCGCGCGCCCGAGCAGCTCGTCGGCGACATCGGCGCGCGCCAGGTCGGACGCGGTCACGTTCAGCGCCACGTCGAGGTGCGCCAGCGACGCCGGCCACCGCTCCACCGCCGCCAGCGACGCCGCATGGATGTGCCGCGACAGCGCCGGCAGCAGCGCCGCGCGCGTCGCCGCCGCGAACAGCTTCGCCGCCCCCAGCTCGCCCAGCCGCGCATGCCGCCATCGCGCCAGCACCTCGACGCCGCTGATCTCGCCGGTCGCGATCGTCACCTGCGGCTGATAGCGCAGCTCGATCTCGCCCCCGTCGATCGCCGCGCGCAGATCGTCGGCGAGGCGGCGGCGCGGAGCGAGCGGGGCGACGGAGCGGGCCATGCCGCCGTTCCTACCCCAGCCGCCGCGCCCACGCCACGCCGTCCGGATCGCCAAGCCTTGTCGCAATGGGACACAGCGCTTAGCTGAGAAGCTATGGCGTCCTCCCCCTCCCCGTCGCTGGTCGACGCACACGGGCGCACGATCCGCTATCTTCGCATCTCGGTCACCGATCGCTGCGACCTGCGCTGCCGCTATTGCATGGCGGAGAAGATGACCTTCCTGCCGCGCTCGGCGCTGCTCCAGCTGGAGGAGATCGCGGTCATCGCCGAGCGCTTCATCGCGCGCGGGGTCACGAAGATCAGGCTGTCGGGGGGTGAGCCGCTGGTCAGGCGCGACGTCGGCGAGCTGGTGACGCGGCTGGGTCGGCACGTCGGCGCCGGGCTCGACGAGCTGACCATGACCACCAACGGCACGCGGCTGGCGGAGCACGCGCCCGCGCTGTTCGCCGCCGGCATCCGGCGCGTGAACGTCAGCCTCGACAGCCTCGACGCCGACCGCTTCCGCCACATCACGCGCCACGGCGACCTGACCCAGGTGCTCGGCGGCATCGCGGCGGCAAAGGCGGCGGGGCTGGCGGTCAAGATCAACACCGTCGCGCTCGCCGGGCTCAACGAGGACGAGATCCCCGCGATCCTGCGCTGGTGCGTCGCCGAGCGCCACGACCTGTCGCTGATCGAGACCATGCCGTTGGGTGCGATCGACGAGGACCGCGTCGATCGCTTCGTGCCGCTGACCCGCGTCTTCGAGCGGCTGGAGCGCGAGTTCGACCTGGCCCGCGACGGACACCGCACCGGCGGGCCGGCGCGCTATTGGCGCGTCGACGGCAGCGGCACACGCCTCGGCCTCATCTCGCCGCTGACCGCCAATTTCTGCGACGGCTGCAATCGGGTGCGGCTGACCACGGAGGGCAAGCTCTACGCCTGTCTCGGCCATGACGATCAGGTCGACCTGAAGGCGGCGTTGCGCGACGGCGGCCTGTCGGCGCTCGACGACGCGATCGACGAGGCGCTGCGGATCAAGCCACGCCGTCACGACTTCTCGATCGAACGCGGCGCCACTCCCGCCGTGGCGCGCCACATGAGCGTCACCGGCGGATGATCGCCGCATGACGGACTATTCGCGGCGAGCGCTGGTCGCCTCGCCTACGCCCCAGGCGCGCGAGGCTGCTGCGGCGCTCGCGGACGCCTGGGAGTGGTCGCCGGTCGACGAGGCCGATGTCGTCATCGCGCTCGGCGGCGACGGCTTCATGCTCCAGACGCTGCATGCGATGCTGGAGCGGCGTCAGCTCGCGGTCCCCGTGTTCGGCATGAACCTCGGCACGGTCGGCTTCCTGATGAACGAATATCGCGCGCATGGCCTCGACGAGCGGCTTGCGCGCGCCAAGCCGTTCCGCGTCGCGCCGCTGCAGATGACCGCGACCGGCGTCGACGGCCGCGTCCACACGCTGCCCGCGATCAACGAAGTGTCGCTGCTGCGCGAAACGCGCCAGACCGCGAAGCTGGAGGTGTCGATCAACGACCGCGTCGTGATGCCCGAGCTTGCCTGCGACGGCATTCTCGCGGCGACGCCGGCCGGTTCGACCGCCTATAATCTGTCGGCGCAGGGGCCGATCCTGCCGCTCGGCTCCGCGCTGATCGCGCTGACCCCGATCAGCCCCTTTCGCCCGCGTCGCTGGCGCGGGGCGATCCTGCCGGACAAGACGCGGGTCGATCTGCGCGTGCTCGACCCGGCGAAGCGGCCGGTGTCGGCGGTGGCGGACCAGCGCGAGGTGCGCGATGTCGCGGCCGTCGCGATCGCCCTCGACCGGGCACGCGAGCTGACGCTGCTGTTCGATCCCGAACACGCGTTGGACGATCGGATCACGATGGAGCAGTTTGCGGCGTAGCGCCCGTCCGACGACGCGGCCTTGCCGCCGCGCCGCACCGCCCCAACAGGGGCTTGAATCCCCATTCCACCCGCGTATAGAGCGCGCTTGCGTGAACGGTCCCTGATAGCTCAGCGGTAGAGTAGGTGACTGTTAATCACTTGGTCGTTGGTTCGAATCCAACTCAGGGAGCCATTCGCGCAAAGATGCCGGTCACAGCGCATGACTGAGCCATCGCTTCGGCAAGCCACCGGCATCATCGGCATCGACACACGCGGTGCGGGGCTGCACGAGGTCACCGATCGCGTGAGCGAGTGGGTCCGGCGACAGGGCATGACCGAGGGTCTGCTCACCATCTTCTGCCGTCACACCAGCGCCTCGCTCGCGATCCAGGAAAACGCCGCGCCCGCCGTCCGCCGCGACCTGCAACGCTGGATCGAGCGCATCGCGCCCGAGAGCGACGGCTACGAGCACGACGACGAGGGTCCCGACGACATGCCCGCGCATCTGCGCGCGGTGCTGACCGGAATCCACCTGTCGATCCCCGTCGCCGACGGCGTGCCGCTGCTCGGCACCTGGCAGGGCATCTACCTGTGGGAGCATCGTCGCCGCTCGCATCGCCGCGAGCTGGCGCTGCATCTGCTGGGAGCGTGACGGGCCCGAGCAGCCACGCCGGTGAAGTGATTGAATGTCGGTAGTTTTTCGTCGCTGAAACAAACCCGTTCATCGCACGTTCCATTTGCACTGGCTAAACGCGAGTCATCGCGGCATCCGGCCGGGTAGTGGAGAACACCATGTCCATCTTTTCTGGGCGCAAGCTGATGCTCGCGACCGCCGCGTCCGCCACGCTGCTGCTCGGCGCGTGCATGTCGGAAACGACCTATCATCCGTCGACCGGACGCGGCTTCAACGCCACCGGCTTCAGCGAGCGGCAGGTGGAGCAGAACCGCTTCCTCGTCACGTTCGCGGGCAACAGTTCGACACCCCGTGACACCGTCGAACGCTATCTGCTGTTCCGCGCCGCCGAGATCACGCTGCAGAGCGGCGGCGACTATTTCGTCATGGCCAATCGCGACACCGACCTGCAGTCGCGCACCTACACGACGCCGGGGATCGGCGGCGGCTGGGGCTATGGTGGATTCGGTGGCGGTTATTGGGGCCCGTCGTGGCGTTATTACGGGCGCGGCTTCGGTCGTGGCTTCGGCTGGAGCCCGTGGTATGGCGGTGGCTTCGGCGCGTTCAACGATTTCGATATCCAGACCGTCCAGCGCTACGAGGCGACGGCGGAAATCGTGATCGGCCGTGGTCCCATCCCCCGCGACAACATCCGCGCCTTCGACGCGCATCAGGTGACGCAGCGGATCGGGCCGACGGTGGTGCTGCCGGGCCAGGACCAGCGGCGGTAGGGCACGCCCTGCCCGTCTCCGGACGGCGTCTATCGACAAAATGGCGAGGGCAGCAGACGCTGTCCTCGCCATTTCAGTTTGCGGCATCTCGGCCGCAAGCCGCGGCTCGGCTGCCTATCGCCAGTGGCCTTACGACGTCGGCCGGGCCTGCGCGGGCGCCTTACGCGGTCAGCGAGCCATGGCAGTGCTTGTATTTGCGCCCCGACCCGCACGGGCATGGCGCGTTGCGGCTGACCTTCCCCTCCCAATGTTCCGGATTGTCGCCCAGGTCCGCCGCTTCCGGCCGCACCGTCTGCAACGGCGGTAGCTGCGACCGCACCGTGCCCAGCGTGCCGCCGTCGATGTCGCGGCTGTCGTCCTCGCCCGTGAACGGGTCGAAGTGCGTGGTGATGAAGTCGGGCAGTTCGGGCAGCTGCGGCAATGGCTGCATCTGGAACTGCGCGTGCGCCACCGTGCGCGTCACGTCCTCGCGGATGCTGTCGAGCATCCGCTGGAACAGCGCGAACGCCTCCTGCTTGTACTCGTTGATCGGCGTCTTCTGCGCGTAGGCGCGCAAGTGGACGACCTGACGCAGCGCATCCAGCGTCGCCAGATGCTCCTTCCAGTGGTGGTCCAGGTTCTGGAGCAGGATCGACTTCTCGACCTGCGTCCACGTCTCGGCGTCGAGGTCCTTCGACTTCGCCTCGATCGCCTCGTCGGCCGCCAGGCGGACGCGCTCCTCGACCAGCTCGGGATCGATCGATTCTTCGGTCAGCCAGTCGTCGATCGGCGGGTCGACGCCCAGTACGCCCTGGATGCGCTCCTTCATCGCGGCGACGTCCCACTGCTCGGGATAGGAATTGGGCGGGCAGGCCTCGCCGACGATGACGTTGACCGTTTCCGCGCGCATGTCCGCCACGACGTCGCCGACCGCGTCGGCATCCATGATGTCGCTGCGCTGCTCGTAGACGACCTTGCGCTGGTCGTTCATCACGTCGTCATATTCGACGACCTGCTTGCGGATGTCGTAATTGCGCGCCTCGACCTTCTTCTGCGCGGTCTCGATCGCCTTGGACAGCCACTTCGATCCGATCGCCTCGCCATCCTCGATGTTGTTCCGCATCATCTTGGCGAACAGCGTGTCCGGGCCGAAGATGCGGAGCAGATCGTCGTCGAGCGACAGGTAGAACCGGCTCAGCCCCGGATCGCCCTGACGTCCCGACCGGCCGCGCAGCTGGTTGTCGATGCGCCGGCTCTCATGCCGCTCGGTGCCGAGCACGAACAGACCGCCGGCGGCGAGCACTTCGGCCTTTTCCGCGACGATCTCCGTCTTGATCCGCTCGATCGCGGCGTCGCGCTCCGGTCCTTCGGCCATCTGCGCCAGCTCGTCGTTGACTCTGAACTCCAGATTGCCGCCGAGCTGGATGTCGGTGCCGCGCCCGGCCATGTTGGTGGCGATCGTCACCGCCGACTTGCGCCCCGCCTGCGCCACGATGTGCGCCTCCATCTCGTGATGGCGGGCGTTCAGCACGCGGTGCTCGACGCCTTCGGCCTGGAGGAATTCGCTCAGCAGCTCGGACTTCTCGATCGAGACCGTGCCCACCAGCACCGGCTGGCCGAGGCCCGCGTGATGGCCGATCTTCTTGGCGATCGCGGCGAACTTGTCCTTGGTGTCCTTGTAGAACTCGTCCTCCTCGTCCTCGCGGCGCACGGTGACGTTGGTCGGGATCGAGACGACGTTCATCTTGTAGATGTCGTAGAACTCCGCCGCCTCGGTCGCGGCGGTGCCGGTCATCCCCGACAGCTTGGGATACATGCGGAAATAGTTCTGGAAGGTGATCGAGGCCATGGTCTGGTTCTCGGGCTCGATCGTCACGCCTTCCTTCGCCTCGACCGCCTGGTGCAGCCCCTCCGACCAGCGTCGCCCGTCCATCATCCGGCCTGTGAACTCGTCGATGATGATGACCTTCTCGTCCTTGACGATATAGTCGGTGTCGCGCTTGAACATCACGTTCGCGCGCAGCGCCTGGTTGAGGTGGTGAACCACCTGCGTGTTCTCGAAATCGTACAGGTTGTCGCCCTGGAGGTGGCCTGCGGTCTCGAGCATGCGCTCGACCTTCTCGGTGCCGTCCTCGGTCAGGATGATCGTCTTCTGCTTCTCGTCCTTCTCATAATCCTCGGGCGAGAGCTGCTTCACGACCGCATCGACCTGCATGTACAGTTCGGACTTGTCGTCGGTCGGGCCGCTGATGATGAGCGGGGTGCGCGCCTCGTCGATCAGCACCGAATCGACCTCGTCGACGATCGCCATCGCGAACGGCCGCTGCACCATCGACTGGCGATCGTACTTCATATTGTCGCGCAGATAGTCGAAACCGAACTCGTTGTTCGTGCCATAGGTGATGTCGCTGCCATAGGCGTCGCGGCGCTGTTCGTCGGTCAGGTTCGGCACGATCACGCCCACCGACAGCCCCAGGAAACGATAGACCTGCCCCATCCAATCGGCGTCGCGCGCCGCGAGATAGTCGTTGACGGTGATGACATGGACGCCGTCGCCGGGCAGCGCGTTGAGATAGGTCGCGAGCGTCGCCACCAGCGTCTTGCCCTCGCCGGTCCGCATTTCCGCGATCTCGCCACGGTGGAGGACGATGCCGCCGACCATCTGCACGTCATAATGCCGCTGGCCGAGCACGCGCCGCGCCGCCTCGCGCACCGTCGCGAACGCTTCAGGCAACAGGTCGTCGAGCTTGGTCCCGTTCGCCAGCCGCTCGCGGAAGACCGCCGTCTGACCGGCGAGATCCTCGTCGGACATCGCCTGGAGCGTCGGCTCGAAGCTCGCGATCTTCGCCAGCAGCGGGTTGAGGGATTTGACGTACCGGTCGTTGGACGAACCGAACAGCGATTTGGCAAGGCCGCCGAGCATAAGCGAGTTCCTGATACGGGAGCGTGGCGCGGCATCCGGGACGCGGCGCGAAGGACGAGCGGAAGGGGAAGCGCGCGGCCGCTATTCGCGGCGGCGGCTCAGATAGATCGGCTGCGCGGGCGCGAGCACCCAGCCCGCAGGCAGCACGGACAGGCCGGCCGGTCGCGGCAACGCAACCATCGGTCGGCCCGGCGCGACGACGTGCGCAACGCGCTCGACCACTGCGCGCTCGGCATGCTGGCTGACCGCCATCGGCACGGGCGCCGCCCGCGTCACGCCCTGCGCGCCGGTCAGCGCCGACAGCAGGGCGGAGAGGAGCAGCAGCAGGTTCACGCGCCCGACATAGGCATTGCGGGTGCGACCGTCCAGCACCGCTCCCGACGGCGGCTAGGCGGGCGGCACCGCCGGGCTCAGATCCGCCGCGCGGGGTTCGGTGCCTCGTCCCCGTCATCGTCGTCGCTGCCGGGCGAGTCGCGGCCGATGGACCCGCTCGACCCGGCTCCATCGTCTCTGCTCGATTTGCCGCTTTGCCCCTCGGTCGCTGAACCACCCTTGCGGACCTCGTCGCTCGCGCCGCCCGAACGGTTCGCCGGGGGTGCCGGGCGAAGAGAAGGCGGCGGCCCAACCCGCTTGCGCACCGTCTCTTCACCCCGCTGCGGTGCCGACAGCGCCAGGGTCGCAGGCTCGTCGGCCGACGTCGCGGGCTCATCGGTCGAAACCGTCGGCGGAGCCGGCCGACCGGCCTCGGCGCTTCGTTCCGCCAGCCTGACCAGCGGCGTGCTCACCGCATGGATCACCACCCCGAGAATGACGAGGCTGACGACGGCGCAGCAGCAGACGATGATCCACGCCAGCCGTCCGTCGCGCGCGCGTTGCTCGGGATCACGGGCTATGCTCATGGGCCTACCGCCATCGTCCTCGTCGGGTGAGCACCATTCGCGGCGATCGGGCTGCAATCCCGCTGCCTTGGCCCGGACGCCTGCGATTGGGCACGATCGGCCAGCGACACAGCGCCTATTGCGATCAGGATCGACACGCTAACGGCTCCCTTCGAACGTCACCTTGCTAGCCAACGGATCATGTAGATGTCATCCACAATCTCGCCACTGGCCCTTCCTTTCCCCGACCTCCCGCCCGTCGCCGGCGTCACGCTGCGGGTGGCGCGGGCGCGGTACAAGACGTGGGACCGCTGCGACCTGACCTACGCCGAACTGTCGCCGGGCACGGTGACGGCAGGCGTGCTGACGCAGAGCCGGTGTCCGTCGCCCGAGGTCGAGTGGTGCCGCAAGGCGTTGACGCTGGGGCAGGCCCGTGCGCTGGTGGTCAACGCCGGCAACTCCAACGCTTTCACCGGCAGCCGTGGTCGCGCCGCCGTCGAGGCGATCGCGGCGCGCGCGGCGCGGCATTTAGGCTGCCAGCCATCGGACGTCTTCGTCGCCTCCACCGGAGTGATCGGCGTGCCGTTGCCGATCGACAAGGCGGAGGCCGGGCTGGACGCCGCCTTCACCGCCGAACCCTGCGACTGGCGTGCCGCGACGGAGACGATCGGCACCACCGACACGTTTCCCAAGGCGGCGACCACCGCCGCGATCGTCGATGGCCGCCGCGTGACGCTGGTCGGCATCATCAAGGGATCGGGCATGATCGCGCCCGACATGGCGACGATGCTCGGCTTCGTGTTTACCGACGCGGCGGTCGAGCCGGCGTTCCTGCAAGCCGCGCTGGCGGCGGCCAACGCGGCCAGCTTCTCGTGCATTACCGTCGACGGCGACACCTCGACCAGCGACACCGTGCTCGCCTTTGCGACAGGCGCGGCGGGCACTGCGCCGCTGACCGAGGACAGCGACGGGGCCGACGCCTTCCGCGCCGCGCTCGCCGACCTGTGCCGTCAGCTCGCGCTGCTGGTGGTGCGCGACGGCGAAGGGGCGACCAAGCTGATCGAGGTGCAGATCACCGGCGCCGAAAGCGACCGCTCCGCCCACCGGGTCGCGATGAGCATCGCCAACTCCCCACTGGTGAAGACCGCGATCGCGGGCGAGGACGCCAATTGGGGCCGCGTGGTGATGGCGGTCGGCAAGGCGGGCGAACCCGCCGAGCGCGACAAGCTGTCGATCCGCTTCGGCAACACGCAGGTCGCGCGCGAGGGGCTGGCGGTGGAGGGCTTCGACGAGGCACCCGTCGCCACGCATCTGAAAGGCCAGGAGATCGAGATCGGCGCGGACCTTGGCTTGGGCGAAGGCAGCGCCACCGTCTGGACCTGCGACCTGACGCATGGCTACATCTCGATCAACGCCGACTATCGGAGTTAGCCTGGCCGGTCACCCTGATGATGTACAGGTGGGCATTGCTCCAGCGGGGCGAACCTGCATACCCGGCAACGGGCCGAGCCCGCGCACCTTGGTCACGTCGTCCAGTAACACCTCGCCCGACCACATGCCCATGTGGCCGAAGCCACCACCGATGCCGTGCTCGCCAGCGGGGAGCGGCGCGGCGTCACGGCCCATGAACTCGATCAGGTACGCTTGCCCCAGAACTGGCCGACAACCTGCCGCCAGACGACTGCGCACGTCGAACGAGAACCACTTCACGCGAGCGCCGTAGGGCGGCTCCGCGAGTGCTTCGGCGAGCGTCCGTGCGCCCTCGACGAAACGCGATCCCTCGAACTCATAGAGCCACACGCCCGAATGGCGCCTGGGTGCGAGCCACGGCTTACAGTCCCGCGCCGGACCGAAATAGACGAACCGCCCTTCCTCCCGTCGGCAGGACGGAGCCGCTGTCGCAGCGGTGCCCGCCTGCGCGAACAGAAGTAACTGTGCGATCACCCCAGCGCGCCCTCCAGCCACGCCTTGATCCGCCCCTTGGGCTCCGCGCCGACCTTGGTCGCCGCCGGAGCACCGCCCTTGAACAGGATCATCGTCGGGATGCCACGTACGCCATAGCTGCCGGGCGTCTCGGGATTGTCGTCGATGTTGAGCTTGGCGATCGTCACCTGCTCGCCCAGCTCCTCCGACAGTTCTTCCAGGCTCGGCCCGATCATCTTGCACGGGCCGCACCATTCGGCCCAGAAGTCGACCAGCACCGGCCCGTCGGCGTGCAATACGTCCTGGGCAAAGCTGGCGTCGGTGATCTGCTTGGTGGCCATCGGCTGTCTCCTTGTTGTCCACGATGTAGGCGCGAGCGTCGCCCGGTCCAACCACCGAACGCCTAGCTTTGCTCCGTCGCCGGCAAGCCCGGCTTGTGCGCGGCAAGCAGCGCGGGCGGCAGCGCGAACAGCGTCGGGCCGGCCGTGTAGAGCAGCGCCGCGTCGATCGTCCGCCCCGGAAAGATGACGCCGAGCGCCGCCGCATAGGCCGCCATCTGCTTCAGGTGATAGGGCGGCACCGCGTCGAGCGACGCCGGCACACGCCGCCCGGTCTTGAAGTCGACCACCCGCACGCGGTCGGGTCCCACCAGCAGCCGGTCGACCGTCCCGGCGACCACCAGCCCGCCCTCGATCACCGCCGTCACCGGCGCCTCGGCCAGCGACTCGGGCCCGAACAGGTCGGCGAAGCGCGGGTCGCCGATCACCGCGCACACCCCACGCGCGATCTCACCGCGCACGCCAGCGTCCGTCACGCCGCCCGTCTCGCGCAACCAGCGATCCGCCGCCGCCGCCCGCAGGTCCGGCGCGACGCCGGGCAGCCGCTCGAACAGGGCGTGGAGCAGCCGCCCCCGCTCCGCCGCCGCCCGCGCATCTGCCGAGGGCGGCGGGTCGGCGACCATGTCGTCACCCAGCGCGGAGGGCGCGAGCGGCCGCGCCGGCCGCGCCTCCGACGGCGCGTCGCGCCGCGCCCAGTCGGGCACCTCGATCGTCACCGGCATGGCGACCTCGACCGGGGTGCCCGCCTTGGCCGCCGAGGCGTCGCCGCCCGCATACACCCGCTCGCCCGCCCCCTCCGCGACGCCGAGCGCGGTCAGCGCCGCCGCCGCCGCCGCGTACCAGCTCTGCGGCGCGGGCACGCCCTTGGCGCGCGGGCCGAGCGCGCCCGCGATCACCAGCTGTTCCTCCGCGCGCGTCGCCGCGACGTAGAACAGCCGCCAATGTTCCTCCAGCTCGCGCGCCTTCACCGCCGCGATCGCCGCCTCCAGCGGCCCGCCCGCCTCGTCCTTGCGCGGCGCGAAGATCGGCAGCGGCGGGGCGGCGGAGTCATAGGTCCACGCGATCGTCGATCGCGGCGACTGGGTCGGATCGACGGTGGCGTCCGCCAGGATCACCAGCGGCGCCTGCAACCCCTTTGCCCCATGCGCGGTCATCACCCGAACCGCGTCGAGCGGCGCCGACGGATCGCGCACGATCTCCACCTCGCCGCGATCGAACCAGTCGAGGAAGCGCTGCAACGACGGCGTCGTCGTGCTCTCGAACGTCAGCGCCGCGTTGAGCAGTTCCTCGATCGGGTCGCGCGCCTCCGCGCCCAGCCGGGCCAGCAGCTTGCGGCGACCGTCCAGCGGTCCCGACAGCATGGCTTCCAGCAGCTGATAGGGCGTGGCGAAGTCGGCACGGCCGAGCATGTCGGCCAGCGGCTGCAACCGCTCGGCCGGCTGCGTGCGTTGCAGATGCCGCCACAGGCTGCCCGACTCGCGCGGCGCGGCGGCGAGCAGGTCGTCCTGCGTCCACCCGATCAGCGGCGACACCAGCAGCGACGCGAGGCTAAGATCGTCCTCCGGCTGCAGGACGAAGCGCACCGCCGCCAACAGGTCCTGCACCGCCAGCGGCGTGTTTAGCCGCAGCCGGTCGACGCCAGCGACCGGCACGCCCTCCGCATGCAGCCGCGCGACCAGCAGCGATGCGAGGTCGCCGCGCCGCTTGACCAGGATCATCACGTCCTGCGCCTCCAGCCGCGAACCGTCGCGCTTTCGCATCGCCGGATCGTGCAGCCAGCGCCGCACCGCCTTGGCGACGTCACCCGCCAGCTGGCGGACCGGTTCGTCGATCCAGCCCTCTTCCCCACCCTTGGCATCGGGATCGCCACCCGCGATCACCGGCGGCCACAGCGTCACGCGGCCGGGACCGGCCACCTCGCTGCGGTGCGCTTCGATCGGCTCCAGCATGCCGAGACCCGGCGCGGGGATCGCCGCGACCGCCGCGTCGACGAACGCCAGGATCGGCCGGGTCGAGCGGAACGACTGGACCAGCGACAGCCGGTGCATCGGCAGCCCGCGCTCGTGCAGCGGCCAGTCCTCGTCGCCCATCGCGTCCGCCGCGCGCTCGCCGAAATAGCGTGCCGCCGCCTCGAACTGGACCGGATCGGTGCCCTGAAAGCCGAAGATCGCCTGTTTATAGTCGCCGACCGTGAACAGCGTCCGCGTCTCCGGCGCATGGATGCCGCGCCCGACGAAGAACTCGTCCGCCAGCGCGCGCACGATCGCCCATTGATGCGCGTTGGTATCCTGCGCCTCGTCGATCAGGACATGCGCGGTCGCCTGATCCAGCTTGTAGCGCACCCACTCGCCGATGCCCGGCTGCTGGAACAGCCGCACCACCGTCTGAATCAGGTCGTCGAAATCGACCGCCCCCGCCCGCCGTTTCGCCGCCTGATAGGTCCGCGCGTAGTCGCGCCCGACCGCCAGCGCATCGGCGAGCAGGTCCGCATAGCGTCCGCGCTGCAACAGCGCCGCCAGCTCGGCGCACCGCCCCTGCAGGCCCTCCGCCTGCTCGGCATAGCCCTCGTCCTGCGGCGCCCAGCCCTTCGCGGTCGACCACAGCTTGCCGAACGCCTCCAGCCCGGCGGCGCGCGCGATACCGTCCAGTTCGATCCACCGCTCGATCGCGCCGGCGCGGGTCTGCCCGCGCGCGGTGCCCCAGGCGCGGTTGAGCGCGGCGATCTCGCCCAGCGCATCGCAGTCGAACGCGGCGCATTCCTCGGCGACATGTGCGGCGATGTCGCCGCTCGGCAGATCGAGCTGCCGCCGCAGCCATGGCTGCACCCCGCTCGGCATCGCCTCCAGCGCCGCACCCTTGCGCGCGCATTCGATCAGGAACCCCTCCGCGCCGCCCTCGCCCAGCCGCAGGCTCAGCTTGCCGATCACCTCGACCGGGCGGGTCCGGCCCTCGCTTTCGGCATCCGCGAGCATCGCCGCCAGCGCTTCGCGCTGCAGCCCCGCCTCCTCGCGCGCCTCCAGCGGCCGGAACCCCGGCGTCAGCCCCGCCTCGACCGGAAACGCCGCCAGCAGTCCCTGACAAAAGCCATGGATGGTCTGGATTCGCAGCCCCCCCGCCCGGCGCGTCCAGCACCTTGGCGAACAGCGTCCGCGCCATGTCCTGCTCGGCCGGCGTGCCCCGCTCGCCCAGCGCGTGGAGGTCCGCCGCCAGTTCGGTGCGCGGCATCCTGACCCAGCGCGCCAGCCGATCGCTGATCCGCCCCGCCATTTCCGCCGCGCCCGCCTTGGTAAAGGTCAGGCACAGGATTGCCGCCGGATCGACGCCACGCAGCAGCAGCCGGAACACGCGCGCGGCGAGCACCTGCGTCTTGCCCGTCCCCGCCGACGCCGAAAGCCAGACATGCGCCGCCGGGTCGGAGGCCGCGGCCTGATCGCCCTTCAGGTACGGCAGCGGTTTGAGGGGCGACCCGGCGCTCACCGCTTTCCTCCCCCGCTTTGCGGGGGAGGGGGACCGCCCGGCGCAGCCGGGTGGTGGAGGGGAAACCCGGCTCGCAATCGTTGCGCCCCCGCCGTCACGGGCTGGCGCGCGCGCCACCTCCCCCGCAGAGCGGGGAAGGAGATGAGAGGCCTACTCCCGCCCATACCACTCGTCCCGCCGCATCAGCTGGTCATAGTCCGCATAGGGCGCGTATTCCGGCACCAGCTTCGCCGTGAACGCGCGCGTGCCGGTCAGCCAGTCGTCCGCCGCCGCCTTGAAGTTGCGCTCGGCGATGGCGACGAACTCCTCGGTGACGATGCGGTTGTTCTTGCCGCCGGGATCGCACGGCGAGACCACCGCGCCGAAGCCGCCCTTCGTGTTCTTCGCCAGTGACCAGTATTCGAACGCCGTCGCCTTCCCCGTCGCACCCGCGAACCCACCCCGCTCCGCGATCAGGCCGAGCAGCCCCAATTGCTGCGAATAGCCCTCCCGCACCGCCGTCGCGGACGGCGCCTTCCCGGTCTTGTAGTCGACGATCGCCAGCCCGCCGTCCGCGGCGCGATCGATCCGGTCATAGCGGCCCGACAAGGTGACGCCCGTGCAGCGCGATCTCGCCCTTGCCCTCCGCGCTGACCACTACCCGGCCCTCGCCCGCCTGCGCCGCCATCCGGTCGGCGATGAACTGCACCGCCTCCAGCAGCCGCGGCTGCCACAGCGCGCGCATCAGCGGGTGCGTCTCCTCCGACGCCAACAGCGCCGTCGCGCGCGCCATCAGCTTGTCGGGCGCGCAATCGTCCTCGACCCACCATTGCTCCATGATGGCGTGGACGGCCGTCCCCCGCCATGCCGCGCTCGGATCGGCGTCGACCGGATCGAGCGGCAGCAGCCGCAGCACCTGCTTGGCGTAGAACGCATAGGGGTCCGCCTTGAGCCGATCGAGGTCCGTCACGCTCAACCGGCGCGGCCGCAGCTCGGGCGACGGCACGGGTTCGGGCCGGGCGGCGGGCGTCGGCTCCCCGGCCGCGTCGAGCGCGCGCGTCCAGCCCTCCAGCGCGCTCGCCCGCGCGAACCCCTCCCCCGCCATCGCCTGCAACCGCAACCACAGCCGCGACGGCAACCGCGGGGGCGCCACCGTCGCGAAGCGACCGCGTCACCAGCACCTGCGGCGCGCCCAGCCCCTGCCGCGAAGTCGTGGCTCGCGACGCCGATCCTGCGCTCCAGCCCCGGCAGTCCCAGCTGCGCGCGGATCGGCGGCGCCAGCCACGGGTCGGGCGCCGGCCGGCCCGGCCACACCCCCTCGTTCAGCCCGCCCAGCACGAACAGGTCCGCCGCCTGCAACCGCGCCTCGATCAGACCATAGATCGCGAGGCGCGGATGCCCCCGCCCCGGTGCCGGCCGCACCGCCACCTCGTCGAGCAGCGTCCGCAGCAACGGCGCGATCTCGTCGGGATCGACCGTCGCCGGGCCGGCGGGCGCCTCCGCCTCCAGCGCGGCGAGGAAGTCCGCCGCCGCGCGCCCCGCCGGACCGCTCCATAAGGCATCGCCGCACAGCGCCTGCGCCGTCTCGCGCAGACAGGCGAGCAGCGCGGCCAGCGGTTGCGGCCCGTCGCCATAGGTCCGCTCCAGCGGTTGCAGACACGCCGCGACCTCCGGCCAGAACAACGCCGCGCCCTTCTTCAGCGCGCCGCCGATCCCGTCCAGCCCGACCGCCGGGCGCGGCCCGCGCAGCTGCCGGTCGATCGCGCGGACGCCGTCCAGCCAGGCGAGCCGCGCGTCGCCGCTCCTGACCAGCGGATGCTTGAGCAGCGCCAGCAGCGGCAACGGCGACCAGCGCCCCGCCGCCGCTTCCGCCAGCAGCAGCAACAGCGTGCCCGGCGGCAGGATCGACAACGGCCGCCCCGCCGTGTCGTCGATCTCGATCCCCCAGCGGCGGCAATGCGCCGTCACCCGCCGCGCCAGCGCGCGGTCGGGCGTGACCAGCGCCGCCGTGTGCCCCGGCTCTTCCAGCGCCCCGCGCAACGCCAGCGCGATCGCCTGCGCCTCCTCCGCCGGGGTCGCCAGCGCCGCCGCCTCGACCCCGCCCAGTCGCCGGTCGGCCGCCGGCAACCCGGTCCACTTGCCGGTGAACGCCGCCGGGGCCAGCGCATTGGCGATCGCTCGCGCGCGCGCCGAGTCGGCATCGCGGCCGCCGGCATCGCCGGTCGCGACGTCGCGCCACGGCGTCACCTCGCCCCGCCCCGCCCCGATCCGGTCGAGCAGCAGCTTGAGGTGAAACTGCGGATGCGTCTCGATCGACCGGCGCGTCGTGCCGGTCTCCGGGTTCGTCGGATGCGGCCCGAGCGCGTCCCATTCCTCCTGCGGCATCGCCAGATCGAGCCCGGCGAACACGACCGACCCGTGCGGCAGTTCCGCCACCCGCCGCAGCAGCCGCGCCACCGCCGGCGCGGCGTCCGTCACCCCGGCCGCGCAGACCAACCCGGTCGGCGGTACCGCGCGCCAGCGCCGCTCCGCCCGATCGAGCAGCCGGTTGCGCCGGTCCGCCGCGTCGATGCACCCCCGCGCCGCCAGCTCGCCCGGCCAGCGATCCAGCACCACGCCGAACGTGGCGAGCGCGCGCGCCCAATGCTCGGACAGGTTCTCCGCCAGCTCGATCTCGCGCAACCGTGACGGCGCGACCTCCTCGACCAGCAGCTGGTCCAGCGTCCGCGCCAGCTCGCCCGCCAGCCGCACCGCCTCCGCGCCGTCGACCGGCTGCCCGGCGCGTGCGCGCTCCTCCTGCACCAGCCGCGCCAGCACCAGTCGTCGCCGATAGGGATCGACCGCGGGCGGGATCGGCTCGCCATCCGCCGGATCGAGCGCGGCGCCCAGCGCCTCGCCCGCCTCCGGATCGCCCAGCGCCACCAGCCGGGGCAGCAACAGGCCGCCGTCGCTCGCCCGCACGAACCCATCGGTGACCGCGCGCACCGCCCGGTTGTTGGGCAGCAGCACCGTCGCGCGCGCCAGCGCCAGCGGGTCCGGCCCCGCCCGCCGCCGCAGTCCCGCGACCAGCGCATCGGCGAACGCCCGGTGCGGCGGGATCGTGTAGAGCTCCAGCCTGCCCGGCGCCCGCTCAGCCATCCAGCAGCATCGCCTCCGTCCGCCCGATCGCGGCGGGCGTGCCGACATCGAACCACAGCCCCTGATGGACCTGCCCATAGGCGCGTCCGGCGGCGATCGCGCGGGTCCAGAACAGGTTGGTCGAGAACGGCCCCTCCGGCCAGTCGGCGATCAGCCGCCGGGTGAAGGATCTGGATGCCCGTCCACACCATCGGCGCCACCCGCCCCGGTCGCCGCCGCGAGGTGATCCGCCCGTCGGGCGCCAGGTGAAAGTCGCCCTGGCCCGTATGATGATGCGCGCGCGCCAGCGGCACCATCAGCAGCAGCGCGTCCATGATCGCATCGTCCCAGCGCGACGCGAGCAGCCTGATCGCGTCGACCGGTCCGTCCAGCCAGTAATTGTCGCTGTTGACGCACAGGAACGGCTCGTCCCCGAGCAGCGGCAACGCCTGCGCCAGCCCGCCGCCCGTCTCCATCAAGCGCCCGCGCTCGTCGGACACGACGACCTCCAGCTCGCCCGCGACGCGGCGCAGATGCGCCTCCATCGCGTCCGCCAGGTAGTGGACGTTGACCACCGCCCGCTTCACCCCCGCCGCGCGCAGGTGATCCAGGACGTGATCGATCAGCGTCGTGCCCGCGATCCCGACCAGCGGCTTGGGCCGCGTCACCGTCAGCGGCCGCATCCGCGTGCCCAGTCCGGCCGCCATCACCATCGCGGTGGTCGGCACGCTGCCGCCGGGATCTGGCCGCAGCGACTTCACCCTCGTCATCGCGCCAGCACCTTCGGATCGCCGCGCCGCTCGGGCGGGATGTTGGCGTCGAACCAGGCGGCGACCGGCGCCAGCACGGGCTCGCTCAGGTCGCGCTCCAGATAGGCCCACACGCGCGGGCACAGTCCGGCGTAGCGCGCCTTGCCGTCACGCTTCCATAGCCGGGTGAAGATGCCGACGATCTTCGCGTTCCGCTGCGCGCCGAGCACATGATAGGCGCGCATGAAGTCCGCCCCCGCCCCCGTCGCCGCGCGATACCGGGCCAGCATCGCCGCCTCCACGCTCGGCTCGACCTCGCGTCGCGCGTCCTGAAGCAGCGAGACGAGATCATAGGCCGGATGCCCCGCCAGCGCGTCCTGGAAGTCGAGCAGCCCGAGTCGCTCCTCCGCGCCCACCAGCATCAGGTTCTCGGCATGATAATCGCGCAGCACCGTGACCGCCTCGTCCGCGAGCGCATGCCCCAGCACCTCGTCCCAGGCGGCGGCGTAGCCCGGCGTGTCGACCGTCAGCCCGACCGCCGGGCAATACCATTCCGGCAGCAACCCCGCCTCACGCTGCAACACCGCGCGATCATAGGGCGCGAACGGACCCGCCGGATGCCGCGCCAGCTCGACCAGCAGGTCCACCGCCGCCTCGTAATATTTGACCCCCTCGGCCGGCGCGGCGTCGACCGCCTCGCGCATCCGGGCGTCGCCGAAGTCTTCCAGCAGCACCAGCCCCGCCTTCGGCGCCGCGCCATGGATGCCCGGCGCCGCGAACCCCCGCTCGTTCAGCCAGCCGGCCACATCGAGGAACGGCTGCGGGTTCTCGTGCGGCGGTGGCGCGTCCATCAGGATCGCGCGCCGGACACCGTCCACGACCCGGAAATATCGCCGAAACGACGCATCACCCGCCAGCGGCGTCACCTGCGCGCCGGCCCAGCCATGCGCGTCGAGAAAGGCGGCGGCTCCGGCCGGCGGGGTCATGTCGGCCATCGGCCCTCCCATGCCGCCGGCACGTCGGCTGTCAAGCGACGCCCCGCGCCCTCGGTCGACAGCGTGAGCCGAAGTGCGTCCGGCCAGCGTCCGCCCGCCCGCTCCGGCCACTCGACCAGCAGCACCGAGTCGGCCAGCGCTTCGTCTAGCCCCAGTTCCTCCAAATCGTCCGGATCGCCGATGCGGTACAGGTCGACATGCAGCACCGGCACCCGCACCTCGGGCGGTGCATAGGGCTGCACGATCGCGAACGACGGCGACGGCACCTCGCCCGCCACCCCCAGTGCCGCGAGCAACCCCCGCGCCAGCGACGTCTTCCCCGCGCCCAGCTCACCCACCAGCGCGATCACGTCGCCGGGCCGCACCAGCGCCGCCAGCGACGCCCCGAACGCCGCCGTCGCGGCGGGATCGGCCAACATGACGGACATGGTCACCGCCGCGGCAACTCCACCGTCACCAGCGTTCCCTCGCCCAGCTCGCTCAACAGCGTCACCGTCCCGCCATGCGCCTCGACGAACTGCTTGGCGAGCGGCAGCCCCAGCCCCAACGCGCGTTCCCCGCTCGGCTGGATGCCTGGCGCGGCGAACTTGTCGAAGGCGTGCGCCTGCGCCTCCTCCGCCATCCCCGGCCCGTTGTCGGAGACGACGACGCGCGCGGCGGTGGCGTTGCCGTCGGCGTGAAGCAACACGCGCCCGCCCTCCGGCACCGCCCCGACCGCGTGGCGCAACAGATGCTCGATCGCTTCGCGCAACCGCCTCGCGTCGCCCGTCACCCGGCCGACGGAGCGCGCCACCTCGACCGCAAAGTCGACCTGTTTGCGCTCCGCCGATGCCAAGACCGTCGTCACCGCCGCGCGCGCGACTTCGGCCAGATCGACGTCGCCACGCGCCAACGCCTCTTCGCTGCCGCCTTGCGTCAGGTCGAGTACGTCGTCGATCAACAGGCCGAGCCGCTCGACCGAATCGAGGATCGCCGTCACATAGCCCTGCGCGTCGGGCGTCAGCTTGCCCGCATAGCCGCCGTGCAGCATTTCCGCGAAGCCGCCGATCGAGGTCAGCGGCGTCTTCAGCTCATAGCTCATGTTCGCCACGAACTCGGTCTTCAGCCGGTCCGCCGCCTCCAGCGCCTGGTTGCGGTCGCGCAACGCCTGTTCGGCCCGCCTGCTGTCGGTGATGTCCAGCATCGTGAACAGCGCGTTGCCGTCGGGCAGCGGCACCGCCGCGAATTCGAAATGCCGGCCGTCGGCGAACGACACCCGCCCCGCGCGCTGCTGCCGGTCGGCGGTCGCCGAGCGCACCAGGTCGGGGATCAACGCGGAGCGGTTGGGCGTCGCCAGCTTGGGCGCCGCCGCCTGCGCGAACACGTCGACGCGCGGGTGCCCGGCGAGGAACTCCTCTTCCAGCTGCCACAACGCGCGGAAGCGGTTGTTCCACAGCTGCAAGCGCCCGTCCGCCGCGAACACGCCAAGCGCCTCGAACAGATTGTCGAAGGTCGCCGACCGTACCCGCAGCAGCGTGTCGCGCGCGCTCGCCAGCTGCACCTGTTCGGTCCGGTCCTCGAAGATCAGCAACAGCCCGCCGTCGGGCAGCGGTTGCGCCACGACGCGCAGGTGGGTGCCGCCGCGCAGGTGCCATTGCTCTTCCGCCGCGCCTTCGGTCTGGAAGAACCACTCGCGATGTTCCGCCTTCCACCCCGGAAAGTCGCGGACCTCGGGCAGCCGGTCGGCCTCGCGCATGCGCTCCAGCACCCGGTCGAATTCGGGGCGATCGGCCAACCACTCGCCGCGCATCGCGAACAGCCGGCGGAACGGCTGATTGGAGAAGATCAGCGTCCGGTCGGCGGCGAACTGCGCCACCCCGGCGCTGAGCCGGTCGAGCATCGCGCGCTGCGCCTCGGCGAAGCGCTTGCCCGCCGATCGTGCCTGCTCCAGCTCCTCGATATCGACCGCGAACCCGGCGACGCCGCCCTCGCCCAGCGGCACGTCATACAGGCGCAGCGCGCGACGCTCGCCGCCGATCGTCGCGGGCAGCACCTGTTCGTGCGGCCGCGCGCTGGTTCGAGCCGCGTGCGCGCCCGCGACCGGACCGGCGTGGCCGACGCCCTCGACCAGCTCCAGCCCGCGCGCGATCACGTCGGCGGCGTCGCGCCCTTCCACCGCCGCGACATAGGCGGAGTTGACCATTTGCAACCGCAGATCCGCGCCGCGATACCACATCGGCAGCGGCGCCACCTCGATCAGCGAGGTCAGCGCCTCCAGCGCCCGGCCCAGCCGCGTCGCCTCGCCGCCGAGCCGCGAGATCTCCGCCTCGCGGTCGCTCGCGTCGAAGAACCACACCACCGTGTCACCCGCCGCACCCGCGGCACCGGGCGCGCGCAGCCCCCGCATCGTCAGCGTCCGCGCGGAGCCGACCGGCTGCACCGCCCGTTCGAACGCCTTGCCCGCGCGGCTCGACCCCGCGACGTCGGCGATCAGCAGATCGACGTCGGCGCGCGACAGCCCGGTGTCGTCCGCCGCCATCTCCGGCAGGAAGCGCGCCGGCTCCGCCAGGCCCAGCCAATCCGCCAGCCGCCGCGGCATCTCGACCCGGCCATCGGCGCGCACCGCCATCGCCAGCGCCGGCGCGGCCCGCAGCAGCTCCTGCATCCGCTCGTTGTCGTCCAGCGCGACCCGCGCGTCGGCCCGGGCCCGCAGCCCGATAAAGGCCAGCGTCGCGCACCCGACCACCAGCAGGCACAGGATCACCCCCGCCGCGAACAGCGCCCCGCCCGAAATCGCGATCACCTGAACGTCGTCCGTCTAGAATCCGTCATCGACGAACGTGTAGGCCAGCCCCGCCGAAAGGGGAACGGCATCGCGCCGCTCCCCCGGGCCTAGTCTCGTCGTCAGTAGCGGTAGTGATTCGGCTTGAACGGGCCCTCGACCGGCACGCCGATGTAGCCGGCCTGCTTGGGGGTCAGCTTGGACAGGTGGACGCCCAGCTTCTCCAGGTGGAGCGCCGCGACCTTCTCGTCGAGATGCTTGGGCAGGACGTAGACCTGGTTCTGATAGTTCTCGCTCCTGGTCCACAGCTCGATCTGCGCCAGCGTCTGGTTGGTGAAGCTCGCCGACATCACGAACGACGGATGCCCGGTCGCGCAGCCGAGGTTCACCAGCCGCCCGCGCGCCAGCACGATGATCTGCTTGCCGTCGGGAAACTCGACCAGGTCGGTGCCCGGCTTCACCTCGGTCCACTTGTAGTTGGACAGCGCCGCGATCTGGATCTCGCTGTCGAAGTGGCCGATGTTGCAGACGATCGCCATCGGCTTCATCGCCGCCATGTGATCGGCGGTGATGACGTCGGCGTTGCCGGTCGCGGTGCAGAAGATGTCAGCGCGCTTCACCGCCTCGTCCATCGTCACGACCTCGAAGCCCTCCATCGCCGCCTGCAGCGCGCAGATCGGATCGACCTCGGTCACCATCACGCGCGCGCCGCCGTTGCGAAGCGACTGCGCCGACCCCTTGCCGACGTCGCCGAAGCCCGCGACGCAGGCGACCTTGCCGGCCAGCATCACGTCGGTGGCGCGGCGGATCGCGTCGACCAGCGACTCCTTGCAGCCGTACAGATTGTCGAACTTCGACTTGGTCACGCTGTCGTTGACGTTGATCGCGGGGAACGGCAGCTCACCCTTCTTGGCGATCTCGTACAGGCGATGGACGCCGGTGGTGGTCTCTTCCGACACGCCCTTCAGATTCTTGACCGTCTCGGTCAGGTAACCCGGCTTCCTCGCGACGAACGCCTTCAGCGCGCGCTGGAACTCGACCTCTTCCTCATTCTCCGGCTCGCCCAGCGTATGCCCGGCCTCCAGCTTCGCGCCCCACAGTGCGAACATCGTCGCGTCGCCGCCGTCGTCGAGGATGATGTTGGCGGTCTGGCCGTCCACATCCGCATCCCACGAGAAGATGTCGCCGACGTAATCCCAGTAATCGGCCAGGCTCTCGCCCTTGATCGCGAACACCGGCACGCCGGTCGCGGCGATCGCGGCGGCGGCGTGGTCCTGCGTCGAGAAGATGTTGCACGTCGCCCAGCGCACGTCCGCGCCGAGCGCGGTCAGCGTCTCGATCAGCACCGCGGTCTGGATCGTCATGTGCAGCGAGCCGGTAATGCGCGCGCCCTTCAGCGGCTGCGACGCACCGAACTCCTCGCGCAACGCCATCAGGCCGGGCATCTCGGTCTCGGCGATGTCGATCTCGCGACGGCCGAACTCGGCGAGATCGATATCCTTGACGACATAGTCGCCCGAATCTTGGGGGCCGGAACGGCTGGCAGCCTCGGGCGCGTAAGCGGTGGCCAAGACGGTAACTCCTGAAGGTAGCGTTTGTCGGCGAGCCCAACGCCCGTGCCGGATACCGCGTCACTACCGGAAGCCCGCCCGCAAATCAAATATAAAGGTTTCTTTATATCTCGTCCGGCGTCGCAAATGATCTATCCGCCGCCACGTCGGCCACCAGCGGTGCCTACATCGTCGAAGCGGCGAATTTCCGGCCACCGACGCCTTGCTGGACGGGTCATATGCGCTTCCTAGGTCTTCTCGCTGCCGGGACTAACGTCGCCGGCGCGGCACAAGCCCGGGTCTACGTACCCGGCAACGGCAACAGTGCCGCGCCGACCTTCATCAACAGCTTCGGGCCTGGCACGTACCGGATCACGACTTCCGGCAGCGTCAGCGTGACCGGTCGGGCGGGCGCTGACGATTTTGGGCTTCGGCGCGGTCGGCTACACGATGCGCCGTCGTCACGGCTCCTTCCCGGCGGCGCGTCTCGTCTGACGCCTTACACCGGCGCTGCCGGCGACCGGCCGGTCACGCCCGCCCCACGCTCCCCACCAGCAGCCGCGGATCAATGCCCGCGCCGGCGAACCCTCGCGCCCAGCGCTCCCCCGTCGCGATCCCGAACAGCAGCGCGTCGTCGCCCTTTACAGTGACCCAACCCGGCCGCGTCAGCTCGCCTTCCAGCTGCCCGCTGCCCCAGCCGGCGTGGCCCAGCGCGATCAGCCAGCGGCTGGGGCCCTTGCCGCTGGCGATCGCGCGCAGCACGTCCAGCGTGCTCGACAGCGCCCAGCGTCCGGCGACATCCAGCGTGTCCTGCCCGCCCCAGTCGAGGCTGTGGAGCACGAAGCCGCGCCTCGGCTCCACGGGCCCGCCGACATGGACCGGCGCATTCTCGCATTCGCCCGGATCGATCCCGAACTGCGCGAGCAGGTCGTGGAAGTGGAGTGCCGGGTAAAGCTGGCCGACGCCGACGCCGACCGCACCGTCGGGTCCGTGCGCGCACATCGCGATCACCGCGTGGCTGAACCGCGGGTCTTCCATCGCGGGCATCGCCAGCAGGAACTGGCCGGTAAGATAGACAGGTTCGTCCATGACTTGGCCGTCTACGCCGCCGCGCCGCCGCCGTCGCGCTTGAAATCGCCCGCGCTTTGGCCGAACGGCGCGGGCGAAGGAGAATACCCATGACGATCACCGTCGGCGACCGCCTGCCTGTAGCGACCCTGGTCAAGATCGGGGCGGACGGCCCCGAACAGGTCACCACCGCCGACTACTTCGCCGGCCGCCGCATCGCCCTGTTCGCGGTGCCGGGCGCCTTCACGCCGACCTGTTCCGCCAAGCACCTGCCGGGCTTCGTGGAGCGCGGCGCGGACCTCGGCGCCAAGGGTATCGACGAGGTCGCCTGCACCGCCGTCAACGACGCGTTCGTGATGGCCGCCTGGGCGAAGTCCGCCGCCGCGGAGGGCGTGACGATGCTCGCGGACGGCAACGGTGATTTCGCCAAGGCGCTCGGCCTCGATGCCGACAGCTCGAAGTTCGGCATGGGCCTGCGGTCGAAGCGCTATTCGATGGTGGTGAACGACGGCGTGGTCGAGCAGCTCAACGTCGAGGCACCGGGCGAGTTCAAGGTCAGCAGCGCCGACTATCTGCTGGAGTCGCTGTAAGCCCGAAGCGATCGGGACAGGGACAGGCCCGCGCCGACGTCGACTCGTTCCCTCTCGCTCGATGAGAGGGAACCCCTGTCCTACAGATGCCCGGCCGTGGCACCCCCGCCGCATGCGATCCTGCCCGATACCCGCCCCGCCCGACGCCACGATCCCGAACGACGGGGACAACCCGTTTTGGTGACACCTTTCGTTACCTTTGGTCCGCGACGGCGCGTCGGCCGGGTGCTTGTCTTGCCACCGTCACGGCCGGGGCGTAGCTGCCCCGGATGACAACCGCCTCCACGATCGTCGCCGAACTCGACGCGCTCTACCGTGCCTCGGTCGAGCGGCTCCAGGCCGCGCTGACCGCCTATCTCGCCGACGGCACCCGCCCCGATCCGGCGTCGCGCCGCGACGGCAGCTTCGCCTATCCCGAAATCCGCGTCCGCTATCGTGGCGGCGAGGCGCCCGTTTCGCAGACGGTGCCGCTGCGCTCGTTCGGGCGGCTCGTCACGCCCGGCGACTATCGGATCAGCGTCACCAAGCCAGCGCTGTTCGGGGACTATCTCACCGAACAGCTCACCCTGCTGATCGAGGACTACGGCGTCGACGTGTCGGCCGAGATCGGGCGGCAGGAGATCCCGTTTCCCTACGTCCTCGATCCCGGACACGCGCTCAGCCTCGACGCGGTGTCCGCCGCCGAACTGGCGCGCCACTTTCCCGCGACCGAGCTGCAACAGATCGGCGACGAAGTCGCGGACGGTCTGTGGATTCCGCAGGACGACACCCGCCCGCTCGCGTTGTTCGACGCGCTGCGTACCGACTTCAGCCTCGCGCGGCTGCGCCACTATACCGGCACGCCGACCGAGCACACGCAGCGCTACATCCTGTTCACCAACTACCATCGCTATGTCGACGAGTTCGTCCGCTGGGCGGCGTCGCAGCTGGGCAGCGACACGCGCTTCACCGCGCTGTCCGGCGCCGGCGGCGTGATGATTACCCGGCCCGAGGACGTCGATCAGATCATCTCCGACAGTGCGTGGCGGCGGCACCAGATGCCGGCCTATCACCTGATGGCGGACGACGGCACCGGCATCACGCTGGTCAACATCGGCGTCGGTCCGTCGAACGCGAAGACGATCTGCGACCACCTCGCGGTGATGCGGCCGGAGGCGTGGCTGATGATCGGCCATTGCGGCGGCCTGCGTCCGTCGCAGCGGATCGGCGACTACGTCCTCGCGCACGCCTATCTGCGCGACGACCATATCATGGACGACGTCCTGCCGCCCGAAATCCCGGTGCCTGCGATCGCCGAAGTCCAGGTGGCGTTGGCGCGTGCGGCGGAGATCGTCTCCGGCCAGTCGGGTGAAGAACTGAAACGTCGTCTGCGGACCGGCACCATCGTCACCACCGACGATCGCAATTGGGAGCTGCGCTATTCGCGCTCGGCGCTGCGCTTCTCGCTCAGCCGCGCGGTCGGCGTCGACATGGAGTCGGCGACGATCGCGGCGCAGGGCTATCGCTTCCGCGTTCCCTACGGCACGCTGCTGTGCGTGTCGGACAAGCCGCTGCACGGCGAACTCAAACTGCCGGGACAGGCGAACCGCTTCTACGAACGCGCGATCAGCGAGCATATGCGGATCGGAATCGAGACCTGCGAACAACTCCGCCGCGAAGGAGAGAAGCTGCATAGTCGCAAACTACGCGCATTCGACGAACCGCCGTTTCGCTGAGCTCGGCGGCACGGCTACGGCGTGAAGAGAGCGGGGGAGGAAACCAACGGGGGTCCATGCGTTACGCTTCCGAATCGATCGAAGACAGGGAGCCTGACGATGGCAGACGACACGCCGAATACGCCCGACACGCCGAACGCCGATGCGACGCCGACGCCGCGTCGCCGCGCCGCCCCGCGCAAAGCGACCGAGCGCAAGACTGGCGAGCGCAAGGCGCCTGGTCGTCCGCCGAAGTCGGCGGTGACCCGGGGTGAAGAGGCCGTCACCCGCGCCGCCACCGCGGTAAAGGACGCGGTCGTCGAGACCGAACAGCGAGCCGTCCGCGCGGTGAAGCCGCGCTCGACCAGCCGCACCGTCGGCCGTCCTGCGTCCGGTCGCGCCGCCACGGCGAAGGCCGGCTCGGGTCGCGCCACCCGCGCCACCCCGGACGCGACGCCCGCCAAGCCCCCGCGCAAGGTGAGCACCGCCCGTACGGCAAAGAGCAAGTCGACCGTTACCAAAGCGACCGATCGGGTCGGTGGCAAATGGGGCGCGGCCGCGCTCGCCGGCTTCGCGGTTGCCGGTGCGACCGCCGCCGCCGTGCTGACGTTGCGCGGCAGCAGCGCACGCAATCTCGGCACCGAGAAGAAGCCGATCGACATCACCGGTTCGGGTGACAAGGGCAAGGGCCACCCGACCGACGTCCATGGTGGTGGCGCGCATCAGCCGGACGGGACCGACTCGTCGGCCTCGTTCCGCGCCGGCATCGCCGACGAGAACACGGTGCCCGACAAGGTCTGAGCCAAGAACCGCTACCCCCCGCTCCCGGCGGGGGGTAGCGATCGGATCACGGCAGCAGCGCGAACTCCGCGACGACCGATTCGTAGATCGTCGCACTCTCCTTGGGCGTCTCGGCGAGGCGGGGCAGGATGGACGGACTGCCCGTCGCCAGCATCGTGCTCAGCTTCTCCTGCAGCCCCGGCATGACCGGTCCATCGCCGGTCTCGCTCACCCGTCGGACACCGCCGACCTTCATGCCCAGCGCGACGGCATAGCGATCGGCGCCGACGCGCGCATCGCGCAATGCCCCCAGCCGCGCGTCTCGCCGGGCCGCGGCGACGCCTTCGAACGAGGCCGCCGGGGTGCCGACCTGGACGCCGATCGCCTTCAACTTGCGGGTCAGCGTGTCGACCTGCGCCATGGTCGCCGCCTGGACGATGCGCCCGCCGCGCGCCTCCTCGGTGGCATCCTCGCTCGCGCCCTGGTCGGCAGTCGTGGCGCCCATCGTGCCGAGCGACCCCAACAGCGACATGCGGGTCTGCTCCGACTCGGGCAGCGGCAGGATCGCGGTCGCGGGGACGCCCTCGGCGGCGAGCAGCGCCAGCACCTGCCCCTCCTTGCGCGACCGTGCGGCCTCGGCAGCGGCCATCGTGGCACCACGCCCGCTGAACGTCACCGCGATGCGCTGCGCCGCGGCCTTGATCTCGACCGATCCGGTGCCGATCACCTCGACCGTTACGGGGACCGTCACGGGATCGCCGCCCCGTTGCGCCGACGCCTGCGTTCCCGACACGGCAGCCACCGCCGCCAACAACCAAAGCTTCATTTCACGTCCCCCACTTACCAGCCGCTCGGCTTACCCCGGTTCTGTTCGTCCAGCCACGCCTTCAACGGCGCGAAATACTCGACCATCGCCGCGCCCGACATCTCGCGGCTGCCGGTGAACGTTTCCAGCGCGTCGGGCCATGGCCGCGACTGCCCCATTTCCAGCATCGCGTTCAGCCGCGCGCCGACCTCCCGGTTGCCGAAGAACGAACAGCGGTGCAGCGGCCCCGTCCACCCCGCCTGCTTGCACGCCGCCTTGTAGAACTGGAACTGCAGCACCCGCGCCAGAAAGTAGCGCGCGTACGGCGTCGATGCCGGAATATGGTATTTCGCGCCGGGATCGAACCGCGTCTCGTCGCGCGCCACCGGCGGCCTGATCCCCTGATATTGCAGCCGCAGCGCATCCCACGCCGCCTGATATCCCTCCGGCTTGATCTGGCCGGAGAACACCCCCCACCGCCATTTGTCGACCAGCAGCCCGAACGGCAGGAACGCCACCTTGTCCATCGCCTGACGCAGCAGCAACCCGGTATCCTTGTCGGCCGACGGCACCTGCGACCGGTTCAGCAGCCCGATCTGCACCAGGTAATCGGGCGTGATCGACAGCGCCACGAAATCACCGATCGCCTCGTGGAACCCGTCGTTCGCGCCGTTGCGATAGAGGTAGGACTGGTTCTGATATGCACGCTGATAATAGTTGTGGCCCAGCTCGTGGTGGATGGTGACGAAGTCGTCGCCGTTCACCTTCGTGCACATCTTGATCCGGATATCGTCGCGGTTGTCGACGTCCCAGGCCGAGGCATGACAGATCACCTCGCGGTCGGCGGGCTTGACGATCTGCGACCGCGCCCAGAACGTCGCCGGCAGCGCCGCAAAGCCGAGCGAGGAATAGAACGCCTCGCCCTGCCGCACCATCCGGGTCTGATCGTAGCCCTTCGCCTTCAGCAACGCTTCCGTGTCGTAGCCGACGTCCCCCGACCCCGCCGGCGCGACGAGATCATAGATGTTGCCCCATTCCTGCGCCCACATGTTGCCGAGCAGGTCGGCGCGGATCGGCCCGGTCGCGGGCTGCACCGCGGCGCCGTATTTCGCGGCCAGCTTCCACCGCACATAGGTGTGCAGCGCCTGATAGAGCGGCTGCACTTCCGCCCAGATGCGGTCGACCTCCCGCGCGAACTGTTCGGGCGGCATGTCGTAGCCCGACCGCCACAGCGCGCCGGTGTCCGCATAGCCCAGCTGCCGCGAGCCCTCGTTGGCGATCGTCGCCATGAGCCGGTAATCGGCCCGCATCGGCGCGCCGACATTGTCGTGCCAGCTGGTCCACATCTCCTGCAACCGCCGCGGATCGCGCACCGTGCCCATCGCCGCCTCGATGTCCGATCCGTTGATCGGCTTGCCGTCGAGCGTGCCCTTGCCCTTGCCATAGGCCGACGACATGCGCGTCGTCAGCGTAGACAGTTCGGTCGCGGCACCGGCGCGCGTCGGCGCCGGCAGCGTCAGCCCGTTGCGGAGCAGGTCCAGCTTGCGGCGCGTCGTCGCCGACAGCCCCGGCACGTTGTTGAACCGCGCCGCACTCAAGGCATACTGTACGCCAAGCTCGGTCGCCTCCGCCCCGGCCTTGGCGCTCAGCGCGTCCGTGTCGTCGGTGATGTAGGTGGCGTTGACCCAGGCGATCCGGTTCCAGTCCACCGACCGCTCCGACAGCGTTCGCTCCGCTTCGGCGACGAACGCATCGGCTTGCGCGGCGGTCGGACGGGCGGCGGCGGCAGGAGCGCGCTGGCCCCGCCCGGTCGCGGGCGCGGCCAGGGCGATGGCCAGCATGGCACAGGAGGCGGTCAGTCGCAGCATGAAGCCCTCGCAAGTTCTCTGTGTCGGCAAGAGTGCGGCTGGCCGCCGCCCCGGTCAACCCGCGAGAAAGTCGGCGATCGCCTGTCCGAGTTCCGGCTTGATAACCGCGCTCATGTGCCCGCCCGGCACCTCGAAGTAGCGCCCCTGCGGCAAAGCCTCGGCCAGTGCCGGCGCGGACCCGTTGTCCGCGTCCTCCGCCCCGCATACGACGCCGGCGGGCAGGTCGAACGCGCGGATCGCCTCGATCGGCGTGTCGGCGAACGTGTCGATGATGCCGAGCAGCGCCTGAGCGTCCCCGCCGGTGGTCCGCAGGAATTGTTCCGCCATCCACGCCCCGCTCCCACGCTCGTGCTGGCCGAGGTTGGTCAGGATATTGCGGAAATGGCCGGCTCGACGCCCGGTGTCGGTCAGCCCCTCCAGCCCCATGCCCGAGAACACGACGCGACCCGGTGTCGCGCCGGTCGCCAGCATCCGCGAGGCCGTCCGGCTGCCGAGCGAATAGCCGACCAGATCATAATCGCGCAGCGCCAGGTGCGCGACCAAGGCATGGCCGTCCCGCGTCAAGGCGTCGGGCGGATAGGCGGCCGGATCGTGCGGCTTGTCGCTGCTGCCATGCGCGCGCAGGTCGGGCATGATGACGCGAAAGCCCTTGGCGGCGAGCGCGGCGGCGTGGCCATAGCGGATCCAGTTGGTCCAGGCGTCGGAGAAGAAGCCGTGCAGCAGCACCGCAGGGCGCCCCTTTCCCAGCTCGCGCCACGCCAGCCGGGTGCCGTCCCAGCTCGCGAAGAACTGCGGCTCAATCGGGCAGCTTGCCACAGGCGTCCTTCCACCGCGCGTTGATCCGCTCGTTCTCGTCGGTCCGGCTGCGCGGCAGGTCGTCGGTATGGACCCACGCCTCGATAATGCTCTCGGTACCGCTATGCTCGACCGGTCGCAACGACGCGGCGTCGTCAAAGCTGCCGACCGTCAGATCGAGCCCGTCCGACCCGTCGCCCTCGTAGGTCAGCGGCGTCCCGCACTCGCGGCAGAAGCCGCGCTGCGCGATCGGCGAGGAGCGGTAGCGGTCGGGTTCGCGCTCCCACGTCACTGCAACGGTGTCGACCTGCTTCAAGGCCGCGGCGACTCCCCCGGTCGCGCGCTGGCAGAAGCGACAGTGGCAGAGGTAGGCGTCACGGTCGGTCACCTCGACGCTATAGCGAACGCGGCCGCACTGGCAGCCGCCGGTCATGGTATCGGTCATGTCGGCACCGTGCGCCGCTCCCGAGCTCTTGGCAATGCTAAGCGTGCTTACTATATGCTGGCTGGTGAGCGACGGTATTGGTTTTCTGCTGAGCGACGTGGCGCGGCTGTTACGGCGGCGCTTCGACGAGCGTGCCCGCGCGATCGGTATCACCCGCGCGCAATGGCATACGCTGACGGTGCTGTCGCGCAACGAGGGCGCCAACCAGGGTGCGTTGGCGGAGCTGCTGGAGGTCGAGCCGATCACGCTGTGCCGGATGATCGATCGCCTGGCGGAAGCCGGGCATGTCGAGCGACGCCGCGATCCCGCCGATCGCCGTGCCTGGAACATCTATCTCACCGACCGCTCGCGACCGCTGCTCGATCAGCTGCGCGTGCTCGCCGACCGGGTCGTCGGCGATGCGCTGGACGGGTTCGATGCCGACACCACCGCCATGCTCACCCGGTCGCTCGACCGCATTCGCGCGAACCTGACCGCGCCCGAAGGACGAAGGGACGCCGCCCATGGCTGATGCCGACCCCCAGCGCACGATCGTCGCCGACGACGCCGTGACCGCGCCCGCGCCGACGCGCCGCTGGCTGCGGACCGCGTTGATCCTCGTGGTGCCGCTGCTGATCGCGGCGCTCGGCGTGTGGTTCTGGCTCAGCTCGGGCCAGTTCGTGTCGACCGACAACGCCTATGTCCGGCAGGACAAGGTGTCGGTCTCGTCGGACGTCGGCGGCCGCATCGTCCAGGTCTCCGTGCGCGAGAACCAGGAGGTCCGCGCCGGCGACCTGCTGTTCCGCATCGATCCCGCGCCCTATCGGATCGCGGTGCAACAGGCGAACGCCGCGATCGCCAACGCGCAGGTCCAGCTGACCTCGCTCCGCGCCGACTACGCCGGCACCAGCGCCGACATCCTGGGCGCGCGCGCCGCCATCGCCAACGCGCAGCAGGATTACACCCGCCAGCAAGCGCTGCTGCGGCAGGGCTTCACCACCCGCGCGCGCATCCAGCAGTCCGAGCTCGCGCTGAGCCAGGCCCGCGCGCAACTGCTCAACGCTCAGTCCGCCGCCGCCGAAGCGCAGGCGAAGCTCGCCTTCGGGGCCGCCGCGCCGGGCGAGAACCCCGCCATCGCCGCCGCCACCGTCCAGCGCAGCCGCGCGCAGCTCGACCTGGGCCGCACCGAAATCCGCGCGCCGGTCGCCGGCACGATCAGCCAGTCGGGTCGGCTCCAGGTCGGCAACATGATGGTCACCGGCCTACCCGCCGTGACCATCGTCGCCAACGGCCGCTCATGGGTCGATGCCAATTTCAAGGAAACCGATCTCAACAAGATGCGGATCGGCCAGCCGGCGGAGCTGAGCTTCGACGCCTATCCCGGCCTGCACCTGCGCGGCCACGTCGAATCGATCGGTGCCGGCACCGGGTCGGAGTTCTCGGTGCTGCCCGCGCAGAACGCGACCGGCAACTGGGTTAAGGTAACGCAGCGCGTGCCCGTCCGCATCGCCATCGACGAGCGCGCGCCGCGTCAGCTCATCGCCGGCCAGTCCGCGGACGTGAAGGTCGACATCCGTGGCGTCCGCTGAAGCTGGCGACCGGCCGCTCGACCGGGCGCCCGCCACCGAAACGGCGGAACCCGAGGGCGAGGGCGAGCGCGCGGCACTTCACACCACCAACAAAGCTCTGCTGACGATCGGCGTGATGGCCGCGACGATCATGCAGATCCTCGATTCGACGATCGCCAACGTCGCGCTGCCGCACATGCAGGCGTCGTTGGGGGCGACGACCGACACCATTACCTGGGTGCTGACCAGCTACATCGTCGCATCCGCCGTCGCGATCCCGATGACCGGCTGGCTCGCCGACCGCGTCGGCAGCCGCCGGCTGTTCCTGACCTGCGTCGTCGGTTTCGTGATCGCGTCGATGCTTTGCGGACTGGCGACCAGCCTGCCCGAGATGGTGGCGTTCCGCGTGCTTCAGGGGATCGCGGCGGCGTTCATGAATCCGCTCAGCCAGACCGTGATGATGGACATCAACCCGCCGTCCAAACAGGCGTCCGCCATGTCGATCTGGGGTATGGGCGTCATGGTCGGGCCGATCCTCGGGCCAGTGATCGGCGGGTGGCTGACCGAGGATTACGACTGGCGCTGGGTGTTCTACGTCAACGTGCCGATCGGCATCGCCTGCTTCGCCGTCCTGTGGGCGTTGCTGCCCTCGCGGCCGATCAAGACGCGGCGCTTTGACCTGTTCGGCTTCACGATGCTGGCGCTCGCCATCTCGTCCTTGCAGGTCATGCTCGATCGCGGCACCGACGCCGACTGGTTCCATTCGACCGAGATCTGGATCGAGGCGGCGGTCGCGGCGAGTGCTGCCTGGATGTTCGCCACGCATCTTGCGACCGCGAAGGAACCGATGTTCCCGCGCGCGCTGTTCGCGAACCGCAACCTCCTGACCGGCATCGGGTTCATGGCGGTGACGGGCGTGCTGATGATGGCGTCGATGGCGTTGCTGCCGCCGATGCTCCAGTCGCTGTTCGGCTATCCGGTGATGGACACCGGCCTGCTGCTGGTGCCACGCGGCGTCGGCATCGTCATTTCGATGGCGTTCGCCGGCCGGCTGATCGGGCGCGGGGCCGACCCTCGCTGGCTGGTCGGCAGCGGCCTGCTGATCGCGGCGGCGACGCTATGGCAGATGACCGGCTGGACGCTGGAGATGGGCGCGCGCGAGTTCGTCTGGGTCGGCTTCGTCCAGGGTCTGGGGCTCGGCATGCTGTTCATCCCGCTCAACATCATGGCCTTCGCGACGCTGTCGCCCAGCGCACGGACGGAAGGGTCCAGCCTGCTGAACCTGTCGCGCAATATCGGCGGGTCGGTCGGCATCTCGCTCGTCACCGCGCTGCTCGGCGCAAGCATCCAGCGCAATCACGAGGAACTGGCGGCACGGCTGCCCGACATCGGTGTGATGGGCAACGATCCGCTCGTGTCCGCCGTGCTCGGCGGCTCGACCGACACCGCGCTCGCGGTCGCGAATGGCATGGTCAACCAGCAGGCGGCAATGATCGGCTATCTCAACGATTTCTGGCTGATGATGGTGCTGACCGCCGCCGCGCTACCGCTGGTGTTCCTGCTCAAGCGGCCGAAGGGCGCCGCGCCGGCCAAACCCGACGCCGACGCGATGGGCCACTAGGCGCGGATCAGCGCCGCCGCGAAATCGGCGGCCGGCGCCGCCTCGCCCCATTGCGGCACCGCCGGATCGAGCGTCACCCACGACTGTTTGTAGTTGGTGAAGATGTGCGCGCGGCACACCAGCTCCTCCGACCGATCGAGCGTCCCGGCCCGCATCACCGCGATGCCCGGCCGGCGGGTGTTGGTGTTGTAGATACGCGAATGGCATTGGGGGCAGACGCGCTGGATCGAGGTGCGATCTTCCGTCACCTTTTCATAGAGCACGATCGGCCCTTCGACGGTCAACGCAGCCTGGAACACCAACGCCTGCACGCTGAATGCGCTACCGCTCCAGCGCTGACAGATGTGGCAATGGCACGCATAGACCGGCGGCGGCGCGTCCAGCGCCAGCGTGTACCGCACCGCACCGCAGCGGCAGCCGCCCTGGATCACGTCAGTCCGCCTTTTGCAGGTGCCGTCGCCCGAGCAGCTCGGCGATCTGCACCGCGTTCAATGCCGCGCCCTTGCGGAGATTGTCGCTGACGCACCACAGCGACAGGCCGTTCTCGACCGTCGGGTCCTCGCGCACCCGGCTGATATAGGTCGCGAACTCGCCGACACACTCGATCGGGGTGACGTATCCGCCGTCCTCGCGCTTGTCGACGAGCATGATGCCCGGCGCCTCGCGCAGGATCGACTGCGCCTGCTCTGCCGAGATCTCGTCCTCGAACTCGATGTTGATCGCTTCGGAATGGCCGACGAACACCGGCACCCGCACGCAGGTGGCGCTGATCCTGATCTTGGGATCGAGGATCTTCTTGGTCTCGACCACCATCTTCCACTCCTCCTTGGTCGACCCGTCGTCGAGGAAGCTGTCGATGTGCGGAATGACGTTGAAGGCGATCTGCTTGGTGAATTTCCGCGGCTCGGCCGGATCGCCGACGAAGATGTTGCGCGATTGCTCGAACAGCTCGTCCATGCCTTCCTTGCCCGCCCCCGATACCGACTGATAGGTCGCGACCACCACGCGCTTGATCCGCGCGACGTCGTGCAGCGGCTTCAGCGCCACCACCATCTGCGCCGTCGAGCAATTGGGATTGGCGATGATGTTCCGGCGCCGATAGCCGTCGATCGCGTCGGCGTTCACCTCCGGCACGATCAGCGGCACGTCGGGGTCCATGCGATACAGAGACGAATTGTCGATCACGGTGCAACCGGCGGCGGCGAAGCGCGGCGCGTGGAGCTTGGTCGCTTCCGAGCCGATCGCGAACAGCGCCATGTCCCAGCCGACGGGATCGAAATGCTCGATGTTCTGGACCTTGAGCATGCGGCCGCTGTCGCCATACTCGATCTCGTTGCCTTGCGACCGCGAGGAGGCGAGCACCGCGATCTCGTCCGCCGGAAACTCGCGCTCGGCCAGGATGTTGACCATCTCGCGCCCGACGCTGCCCGTCGCCCCGGCGACGACGATCCTATAACCCATGGTCATGCTCCGCTGCGTCCGGCGTCGCCGCCGGCTTGTTCTTCACGTTTCGGTCGAGGAACGAAAGGATCGTCCCCCACAGATGCTCGGACACGCCCGCCCCGCCGACGCGATGCGTCTGGCCGGGATAGAACATCATCTCGAACGGCGTGTTCGTCTTCTGCATCTCGGCCGCGACCAGCGTCGAGTTGGTCAGGAAGACGTTGTCGTCCGCCATGCCGTGGATCAGCAGCAGCGGATCGCGGATGCGGCTCGCCCCCGCCACCGCGCCCGACGACGCATAGCTGCGCGGGTCGCGCGCCGGATCGCCCAGATACCGCTCGGTATAATGCGTGTCGTAGAGCTGCCAGTCGGTCACCGGCGCGCCCGCCACCGCCGCCGCATAGACGCCGGGCGTCTGCTCCAGCATCTTCAGCGACATGAAGCCGCCATAGGACCAGCCATAGGTCGCGATCCGCCCGCCATCGACGAACGGCAGCGACTTCAGGTAATTCGCCCCGGCGAGCTGATCGGCGACCTCCACCGTCCCCATCGCGTGATAGATCTGGTCCTCGAACGCCTTGCCGCGATTGTACGACCCGCGGTTGTCGATGCGGAAATAGACCCACCCGCGATCGACCAGATATTGCGGCAAGGCGCCCTGCCAGCCGCGCGTCACCGTCTGGCCGGTGCCGGGGCCACCGTAATGTTCGAAGAACACCGGGTAGCGCTTGCCCGGCTCCAGCGGCGGCGCGATCATCTCCCAGTGTAACGCCGTGCCGTCGGCCGCCTTGATCGTCCCGAACGTCGTCGGCCGATGGCTGCCCACGAACGGGAAATAGGGGTGCCCCGCGCGCACCGCGTTCTCGTTGACCCAGGACAGCCGGTGCCCGCTGGTGTCCGCGAGATATACCTGCGCGGGCTGTGCGGGATTGGAGCGGGTCACGATCAGCCGCGTCGCCGCCGCATCCATCACCGCGCCGTTCCACCACCCCGCTTCGGTCAGCCGCGTCAGCTGCCCCGGATGCGCCAGGTCGAGCGAATAGAGGTGCTGCTCCAGCACGTCGTCCTTATTGCCGGTCAGGTACAGCCGGCCATGCGCCTCGTCGACGCCGACCAGCCCCGTCACCACCCACGGCCCGCGCGTCAGCTGTGTCCACTTGCCCCGCGCGAAGCGATAGAGATGACCGAAGCCATCGCGCTCCGACCGCCAGATCAGGCTGCCGTCCTTCATCGGGTGATAGGCGTCGGACAGGTTGAGCCAGCTCCGCGCGCCGGCCCGCTCGGTGAACAATACCGTGGCCGTGCCCGTCGCCGGGTCGACCTGCAGCATGTCGAGCCGCTTCTGGTCGCGGCTCTCACGCTGCACCAGCAGGTGCCTGCCGTCCGGCGTCCAGTCGACCCGCGCCAGATAGATGTCGGGATCGGTGCCGAGATCGACCCGCACCTGCCCCGACCCGTCCGGCCGCATCACCCATAGCTGGACCAGCACGTTGGGCGTTCCCGCCGCCGGATAGCGCTGTTCATAGGTGCTGGTGCCCGACGCGCCGATCGATGCGCGCACGGCGGTATGGACCGGCACCTCGTCGAAACGCTCCACCGCGATCATGCTGTCGTCGGGCGACCACCAGTAACCGGTGCGCCGATCCATTTCCTCCTGCGCGACGAATTCCGCCTCGCCCCAGTGGACGGTGCCCTGCCCGCCCGTCGTCACCTGCCGCGCGGCGCCGCCCGCCAGCGGCTGAACCCAGAGGTTCTGGTCGCGCACGAAGCTGATCGACCCGCCGCGCGAGCTGACGGCCGGGTTGAGCGCATCGCGCGTCCCCTCCAGCTTGCGCGTCTTGCCATCCAGCGTCGCGAGATAAAGTTCGCCGTCGAGCGGCACCAGCAGCGCGCGGCTGTCGGGCGCCCAGTCATAGCTCACCACGCCGATCTTGCCGGTCAGCGAGCGGTCGCGCTCGCGCTGCATCTTCTCCGCCTCGGACAGCGCCGCGCCGCTACCGACCTTCTTCGAATCGACGAGCATCCGCTCCGCGCCGGTGCGCGTGTCGATCGCCCACAGGTCGAACCGGTTGCGCTCGTCGGCGCGTGGGCGGACCGAGGTCAGCAGCGTCCCGTCGGGCGAGAGCCGGAGCGACTGCGGCTGCTGTCCCGACAGATCGGGACTGCCGAACACGCGCGCCAGCGTCAGATCGCCGTCACGCGCCGGCGCGTCAGCGGCCACCGCGACGCTTCCCAACCCCATCAGCGCCAGTCCGGCCAGCCATGCGCGCATCCACTCTCTCCACTCGGCACCCGTCCAGCGGTTGCGCGAGGGTTAAGCGCGGGTCAACCGGGTCTTTACGCAGCGCGTATAGAACGACCGGGCACATGAGGGTGTGGATCGAGACGACCGACGCCGTTTCGCCTTTCAAGCCGGGGTCAGATGACACAAAGCCACGCAACGCCTGCACCGAACCCCGCCGGCACGACGCTGCGGCGACTGCTCGCGACCGACGGCACCGCCGGCCATCCCTTCGTCGCCACGCTGCTCGCACCGCGCGTCAATGCGCGCGACCTGATCGACACGGTGCACGCGCTGTGCACGGTGCACGGCCAGCACCCCGATATGCTGACGATCGCCGCCGAACAGGGGGACGATGCGGCCGCCCGCGCCTGGCTAACCGAGGCGGCGGCCGGGTTCGCCGCCGAACGCGCGGCGTTGGCACAGCTGGTCAGCGCCGCCGGCCCGCTGCCTTCGACACCGGGTCAGGCCGAGAGCTCGGCCGCGCTCAACGCCGAGCACCACGCGCTGGAGATGCTCGCCCGCTCCGAACGGACCGGCGTCGCGCTCGGCGCGGCGGCGGCGCTGATCGGCGACTGGCAGGCGATCCGCACCGTGCTGGATTGCGCGGCGGATCGCTTCGGCGTCGTGCTGCCGACCGCCGAGCTGTTCGAGTCGGACGCGCTGCTTGCCCAGGCACCGGAACGCGCCGCCGCGTTCGGCGCGCAGCAGCTGCTCGCCCAGCATCGCGGGCTATGGAGCCTGCTCGAAGCCCGCAGCAGCGCGCGCGGCCGGGACTAGGCGTCCGTTCCTTCCTGAAGCCGAAGCGCCACCGCCTCCAGCCGGCGCAGCATCGCAGCGAAGCCATCCACCTCTTCGCGCGAAAATCCGGCAAGGATCCGCGCCTCCAGGTCGAGCGCCTTGGGCGCGACCTGTGCATATAATTCTTGCCCCGCCGCCGTCAGTGTCAGCCCGCGCGCACGCCGGTCGGCATGGACTCCGCGCTGCAGCAGCCCCCGCCCCGCCAGCGCGATCGCGGCGCGGCTGACCGTCACCTTGTCCATCCGCGTCCGCGCGCCGACCGCCGCCTGCGTCAGGCCGTCCTGTTCGGCGACCACCGCGATCACCCGCCACTCGGCGATGCTGAGCCCGAACAGCGCCTCGTACGCCCCCGCGATCGCGTCGCTCACCAGGTTGGAGGCGACCGAAAGCCGATATGGAATGAAGTCGTCGAGGACGAGCGTTGTCATCACCGCCACGTTGACACCGTGCGGCGACGGGCGCAAGTTGGTTACAGATGATACCAAACGGAGCGTGAGATGGAACAGGTGCCCGTCAGTTCGACCGACAATCCGCTCGGCCTCAACGGCTTCGAGTTCGTCGAGTTCACCTCCCCCGATCCCGACGCGATGGCGCGGCAGTTCGAACAGCTCGGCTTCGTGCCCAGCCACCGCCATCCGACCAAGAGCATCACCCGCTACAAACAGGGTCGCATCAACATCATGCTCAACCGCGACGAGTCGGGGCGGGTGAAGGAGTTCCGCAACGCGCATGGCGCGTCGGCCAGCGCGATGGCGTTCCGCGTCGCCGATCCCGCCAAGGCGGTCGAATGGGCGATGGCGCACGGCGCCGAGGCGACGGAGGAGAGCGACACCGTCATCAAGGGCATCGGTGGCTCCTACCTGTACTTCATCCCTGACGGCGCGGACCTGTATGCCGACTGGGCGGAGGTGCCGGGCTGGCGCGAGGCGGAGGCGGCGAACAATGTCGGGCTCGATCTGCTCGATCACCTCACCCACAATGTCCGTCGCGGGCAGATGAAGGTGTGGAGCGGGTTCTACCGCACGCTCTTCGGGTTCGAGGAGCAGAAGTATTTCGACATCAAGGGCAAGGCGACCGGCCTGTTCAGCCAGGCGATGATCGCGCCGGACAAGGCGATCCGCATCCCCCTGAACGAATCCCAGGACGACAAGTCGCAGATCGAGGAGTTCATCCGCGAGTATCAGGGCGAGGGCATCCAGCACCTGGCGCTGACCACGCCGGATATCTTCGACACCGTCGAGCGCCTGCGCGAGCGCGGCGTCAAGTTGCAGGACACGATCGAAACCTATTACGAGCTGGTCGACAAGCGCGTCCCCGGCCACGGCGAGGACCTCACCCGCCTCCGCAAGAACCGCATCCTGATCGACGGCAACGTCGGCGACGAAGGCATCCTGCTCCAGATTTTCACCGAGAACATGTTCGGCCCGATCTTCTTCGAGATCATCCAGCGCAAGGGCAACGAGGGCTTCGGCAACGGCAATTTTCAGGCGCTGTTCGAGAGTATCGAACTGGATCAGATTCGCAGGGGTGTGATCCAGGTCGACGCGTGAAATCCTCCCCGCTTGCGGGGAGGGGGACCAGCCGCAGGCTGGTGGAGGGGGCTCTCCACCGGCGGAACCGAATGTGGAGAGCCCCCTCCACCACTCGCTACGCGAGCGGTCCCCCTCCCCGTAAACGGGGAGGATCGTGAGGCGCCATGACCCACTATCTCACCGGCTTCGCCAACCACCACGCGACCGAAGCCGTCCCCGGCGCCCTCCCGGTCGGCCGCAATTCGCCGCAGCGCACCCCCTTTGGCCTCTACGCGGAACAGCTCAGCGGCACCGCCTTCACCGCGCCGCGTGCCGAGAACCGCCGCGCCTGGCTCTACCGCCTGCGCCCGACCGCCAACCACCCGCCCTTCACGCCCTATGACGGCGCGCCGCACCTGAAGTCCGCGCCGTTCGACGAGGTCGCCCCCTCCCCCAACCGACTCCGCTGGGACCCGCTGCCCCTTCCGACCGCGCCGACCGACTGGCTCGACGGTATCGTCAGCTATGGCGGCACCGGCAACGTCGCCGAGCAGAGCGGCGTCGGCATCCACCTCTACGCGGCCACCCGCGACATGGACCGCGCCTTCTTCTCGGCCGACGGCGAGCTGCTGATCGTTCCCGAACAGGGGCGCCTCGCGATCGATACGGAAATGGGCCGCATCGACCTCGCCCCGCTCCAGGTCGCGCTGATCCCGCGCGGCGTCCGCTTCCGCGTCGCGCTGCCGGACGGACAGGCGCGCGGCTATGTCTGCGAGAATTACGGCGGTCTCTTTCGCCTGCCCGACCTCGGCCCGATCGGCGCCAACGGCCTCGCCAACCCGCGCGACTTCGAGACGCCGGTCGCCTGGTTCGAGGACCGCGACGATCGCGTCGAGGTGATCCAGAAGTTCCAGGGCGGGCTGTGGAAGACGACGCTCGACCACTCGCCCTTCGACGTCGTCGCCTGGCACGGCAATCTCGCGCCCTGCCGCTACGACCTGACCCGCTTCAACACGATCAACACCGTCTCTTTCGACCATCCCGACCCGTCGATCTTCACCGTCCTGACCTCGCCGAGCGATACGCCGGGCACGGCCAATTGCGACTTCGTGATCTTCCCGCCGCGCTGGATGGTGGCGGAGGATACCTTCCGCCCACCCTGGTTCCACCGCAACGTGATGAGCGAATTCATGGGACTGATCCAAGGCCAGTACGATGCCAAGGAGGGCGGCTTCGCGCCCGGTGGCGCATCGCTCCACAACCAGATGAACGGCCACGGCCCCGACCAGGCGAGCTACGAAAAGGCGGTCGCCGCCGACCTGAAGCCGGTGAAGATCGCCGACACCATGGCCTTCATGTTCGAGACCCGTCACGTCGTCCGCCCGACCCGCTGGGCAGCCGAGGCACCAACGATGCAGCTGGATTACGACGAGGTGTGGAGCGGCTTCGCGAAGGCGCAGCTCGCGTGATCCTGCACGGCTATTGGCGCTCCGGCACGACGTACCGGACCCGCATCGCGCTCGCGCTGAAGGGGCTGAGCTACGAACAGGTCGGCCACGACCTGCGGACCGGCGAACAGCGTTCGGCCGCGTTCCTGACGCTCAATCCCCAGGGACTCGTCCCCGCGCTGGAGACCGACGATGGCGTGCTGACGCAGAGCCCCGCGATCCTCGAATGGCTGGAGGAACGCTACCCGGAGCCGCCGCTGCTGCCCGCCGCCCCCGGCGACCGCGCGATCGTCCGCGCGATGGCGGCGACGATCGCGTGCGACATCCACCCGCTCAACAACATGCGCGTGCTGAAGGCGGTGCGCGCGCTCGGCGGCGATGCCGACGCCTGGGCGGCCGGGTGGATCGGCGACGGCTTCGCCGCGCTGGAGGCGATGATCGCCCGCCACGGTGCCGGGTTCGCGTTCGGCGACCGCCCCACCCTCGCGGATTGCCACCTCGTGCCGCAGGTCTATTCGGCCGAACGCTTCGGCGTCGACCTCGCGCCCTATCCGCAGCTCATGGCGGCCACCGAACGAGCCCGCGCGTTGCCCGCCGTGCAGGCCGCCCATCCCGACGAACAGCCCGACGCCGACCGTTGAGCGACCGCGTCTACGCGACCCCCGCCGGCGTGGGGCTAGGCCCGCTCGACCAGATCGCGGAGGGCAAGGCGCGTAACTTCGTCCTCCAGCTCCGCGCCGGCCGCTTTCACGGCTTCGTCGTGCGCCGGGGCGATGCGGTGTTCGGCCATGTCGATCGCTGTCCCCATGCCGGCGTGCCGCTCGCCCAGCAGCTCGACGATTACCTCGCCCCCACGGGCGACCTGATCGCCTGCTCTTGGCACGGCGCGCTGTTTCGGATCGAGGACGGCCTCTGCGTCGGCGGCCCCTGTGTCGGCCAGCACCTGACGCCATGGCCCGTGACCGTGGCGGACGGCCATATCGTCACCGCCTAGCCGTCGTCGACCGCGGGAGACACGCGCGGCGCCGCTTCACCTGGATCGCCCCTCGCCGAGCCGATCAGCGGAGCAGGACCAGTTCCTCCGCCATCGTCGGGTGAAGCGCCACGGTGGCGTCGAACTGCGCCTTGGTCAGCCCCGCCTTCACCGCCACGGCGGCACCCTGGATGATCTCGGGCGCGTCGGGACCGATCAGGTGGATGCCGACCACCTTGTCGGTGGCGTCGCACACCATTTTATAGAGCGCCCGCTCCTGACGCCCCGCCAGCAGGTTCTTCATCGGCCGGAAATCGGACGAATAGATCTTCACGTCGCCCAGCTTCTGCCGCGCCTCGCTCTCGGTCATGCCGACCTGCGCGATCGGGGGATGGCTGAACACCGCGCTGGGCACGAAGCCATAGTCGACGCGCGTCGGCTTGTTGCCATAGAAGGTATCGGCGAACGCCTGTCCCTCGCGGATCGCGATGGGGGTGAGCTGGATGCGGTTGGTGACGTCGCCGACCGCGAAGATGCTGTCGCAGGTGGAGCGGTTGTCCTCGTCGACCCGCACCGCGCCCTTGTCGTCCATCTCGACGCCGGCGCTTTCCAGCCCCAGCCCCGTCGTGTTGGGAACGCGGCCGGTGGCGAACATCACGCAATCGACGGTGACGGGGTCGTGGTTGCTCATCCGCACCGTCAGGCAGCCGTCGTCCCCCTTATCGATGCCCTCGAACGTCGCGTCGAAGCGGAACTCCAGCCCCTTCATCATCGAAATCTGGAGCAGGCGGTCGCGCAGCGCGAGCTCATAGCCGCGCAGGATGTCCTGCGTCCGGTTCATGATGATGACGTGCGCGCCGAACTGGTGAAAGACGCCGGCGAACTCGTTGGCGATATAGCCCGCGCCCGCGATCAGGATGCGCTTGGGGATCGCGTCGATGTGGAACACCTCGTTAGAGGTGATGCCGTGTTCCGCGCCAGGGCAGTCGGGAACGGCGGGATGCGCGCCCACCGCGATCAGGATGCGCTCGGCGGTCTTCTCGGTCCCGTCGGCGAGTCGGACGCTGTTCGGCCCCGTCACCTCCGCGCGCTGCGCGATGATCTCGACCCCGGCGTTGGTCAGCGTGTCGGTATACGCCTCGTTGATGCGGTCGACCTCTCCCAGCACGTTCGCCTGCAGCCGCTGCCAGTCGAAGTGGCACGCATCGGGCACGTCCCAGCCGAAACGCTTCGCGTCCTTCAGGTCCTCGGCGAAGTGGGCACCATAGACGAGCAGCTTCTTGGGCACGCAGCCACGGATGACGCAGGTGCCGCCGACGCGATACTCCTCCGCCACCGCGACGCGCGCGCCATGCTGCGACGCGACACGCGCGGCGCGGGTGCCGCCGGAACCGGCGCCGATGACGAAGAGGTCGTAGTCGTGGGGCATCAGTTTACTCCGGTGTCGTCGATGGCTGAGCGCAAATTCAGGTGCTCGACGAACGGGTGGAAGTCGCGGTCCGCGAACAGCAGCGGGATGTCGTCGAGGATACAGCGGGTGGCGATCAGCGTGTCGATCGTCTTGCGGATGGTCACGCCGAGAGAGCGTAACAAGCGATAGTTGCGGGCCGCGGCGACCGCGACGCGATGATCCGAGATGGTCACGGGAACAAACCGGGCGAGAAACTCGCTAGCGGCCCGGAACTGTCGCTGCTCGCGCGCGCCTTGCAATACTTCCATCAGGATCAGATCGCCGATGGCGAGTGGCTTGCCTTGGTCCAGTAGCGTCTGAACGGCACGAACCGCTACGGTTTGGCGGTCAAGCAGGAGGTCGATCCACACACTGGAATCGACGAGGATCAACCCCAGGCCACCGGCGGCTCGGCCGTTCGCATGGCCTCAAGATCACCGTCCCAACCAAGACCACGCAATCCTTCGACAGCTTCCTTCTGCCGCTCGATCTGGAGATACCGCCGCATCGTGAAGTCGACAGCCTCTCGCTTCGTCGAACGTCCGCTGCGCGTCATCACCTCGGCAATGATCTGATCGTCGATCTCGATATTCGTCCGCATGTGTATCAACTCCGCCGTTCATACACATAGGCGCCGACCTCGCCTCAGTCCAGACCGGCGCGCCGGATCAGGTCGGTCGTCGACGGGTCGAACTCGCCGCCGCCCTTCGCCGCCTCTTTGGCCATTTCCTTGCCCAGCTCGACGCCGAACTGGTCGAAGCTGTTGATGCCGAGCAGCGTGCCGTTCACGAACACGCGCTGCTCGTAAAAGGCGATCAGCGCGCCGAGCGTGCGCGGGGTCAGCGCGTCGAGCAGGATGGTCGAGGACGGCCGGTCGCCCGAATAGCTGCGCGCTGGGTCGTCGACCTGCTTGCCCTTCATCAACGCCGCCCCTTGCGCGAAGGCGTTGAGCAGCAACTGGCGATGGTGCTCGGGCGCCAGCGTGTCGCCCGGCTCGATACAGGCGATGAACTCGACCGGCACCAGATGCGTGCCCTGATGCAGCAGCTGGAACACCGCGTGCTGTGCGTCGGTGCCGACCCCGCCCCAGGTGATCGCCGCCGTCGGCCGACCGACCGGCTGACCGTCGACGGTGACGCCTTTGCCGTTCGACTCCATCTCCAGCTGCTGGAGATAGGGCGGGAGCAGCCGCAGGCGGACGTCATAGGCGAACGGCGCGCGCGTTTCCGCGTGGCGCACCTGCGTGTAGTAGAGGTCGGCGAACGCGGCGAGCACCGGCGCGTTCGTCTCCAGCGGCTGCAGGCGGAAATGGCGGTCCATCTCGGCCGCGCCCTCCAGCAGCTCCTCGAACGCGCCCCAGCCGAGCGCGATCGCGGCGGGGAAACCGATCGACGACCATAGCGAATAGCGCCCGCCGACGCCCTCGTTGAACGGCAGCACGCGGGTCTCGTCGACGCCCCACTCCACCGCCTTGTCGGGCGCGGCGGTCAGCGCGATGACGCGGCCATAGGGGTCCGACACGCCGTGCTCGGTCATCCATTGCAGCACCGAGCCGGCGTTGAGCAGCGTCTCGGTCGTCGTGAAGGTCTTGGAGGCAACGACGAGCAGCGTCGAATGCGGATCGAACCGCGCGAACGCATCCTCCAGCGCGACGCCGTCGACGTTGGAGACGATCGCGACGTCGTAGCGCTTCTCCTCGCGGCCGAGCGCATCGACCAGCAGGTCGGGGCCGAGCGCGGAACCGCCGATGCCGACATGCAGTACGTGGCGCACATCGCCCAACGCGCCGCCCTCGATCGCGTCGATCAGCGCGCGTTCGCGTTCGTGGAGGCGCTTGGCGGCGGCGACCAGCTCGGCATCGCCTTCGCCGCGCTCCTCGGTGTGGGTGACGGGGCGGTCTTCGGTGACGTTGACGTGCTCGCCCGCGAACAGCGCCTCGCGCCGCTTCGCCAGCCCGGCCTCCTCTGCGAGCGCCACGAACGCGGTCACCGCATCGGTCGTCAGATGCGTCTTGGACCAGTCGAAATGCAGCCCGGCGACGTCCAGGCTGAAGCGGCCCAACCGCTCCGCGTCCTGGTCGAACAGGTCGACGAGCTTGGGCGAAGGCAGAGCCTCGATACGTGACCAATCGGACATGATTTTTCCTCGGACGCGGAAGTGTCGTGCCACAACGCCCTAGGCGCGCGCGGGATGCGAGGTAAAGCCGTCGCTTGACCTTGCGGGGGCGTCGCGCCAACGCGTGTGCCCCATGGCCGCCAAGCGCAAGCGCTCCGAAACCGAGGACACGATCCGCTTCATCGCCAAGCTGGCGTTGTTCGTGCTGATCCTGCGGTCATTCATCATCGCGCCGTTCAACATCCCGTCCGAGTCGATGCTGTCGCGGCTGTATATCGGCGACTATCTGCTCGTCGCGAAATGGCCGTATGGCTATTCGCGCTGGTCGCTGCCCTGGGGCGTGCCGCTGTTGCCCGACATGCACTGGGCGCAGCCGACGCGCGGCGACGTGGTGGTGTTCCGATCGCCGGAGGTGGTCGAGCCGGGCGCCACCTCGCCGTCCAGCCACGACGTCATCAAGCGCGTGATCGGCCTGCCCGGCGACACGATCCAGATGCGCCGCGGCCAGCTGATCCTCAACGGCCAGTTCGTGCCCAAGCAGCGGGTCGGCGACTTCGCGCTACCGATCACCCCGAATTTCGCAGGCAAATGTCCATTGGGACACCAGGAGGTGTCGCAGGGCCAGTCGATCTGCCGCTACCAGCGGTTTCGCGAGACGCTGCCGGGCGGGCGCACCTACACCGTGCTCGATACCGAGCAGGGCAGGGACGGCGACGACACGGGGCTCTACACCGTGCCGGCCGACACCGTGTTCCTGATGGGCGACAACCGCGACAACTCGGCCGACAGCCGGTTCGCGGCGCCGCAGGGCATGGGCTATATCCCGCAGGACCGGATCGAGGGCCGCGCGCTGGTGACCTTCTTCTCGACCGACGGGTCGGCGTCGTACTGGAAGCCGTGGACCTGGTTCAGCGCCGCACGCCCCGAACGGACGGGCGAGGGGTTCTGAGCGAGCTTGCCGCCTGGATCGAACAGGCGTTCGGCCACCGCCCCGTCGACGAGGCGCTGTGGTGCCGCGCGCTGACGCACGGCAGCCGGACGGGCGAGGAAAGCTATGAGCGGCTGGAGTTTCTAGGCGACCGCGTGCTCGGGCTGAGCGTCGCCGAATGGCTCTACGACCTGTTCCCCGCCGAACCGGAAGGCATGCTCAGCCGCCGCATCAACGTACTGGTGTCCGGCGCGACCTGTGCCGAGGTGGCGCGCGAGATCGGCGCGCCGGAACGGATATTCTTCGACAAGGGCGTGCGCGGCGATCTGCGCGACAGCGACAACGTGCTGGGCGACGTGGCCGAGGCATTGCTCGCGGCGCTGTATCTGGAAGCGGGGCTCGACGCGGCGCGCGGCTGGGTGCGGCGGCGCTGGGCGGCGCGCGTCGACGGTCCGGCGGCGGCGCGCAAGCATCCCAAGGCGGCGCTGCAGGAATGGGCGGCGGCGAACCGGCGCGGCGCGCCCGTCTATGCGGCGGTCGAGGAGAGCGGCCCCGACCACCTGCCGCTCCACACCGTCGCCGCGCGGCTCGGCCCCGACGAACGGACCGCCACCGCGTCGACCAAGCGCGAGGCGGAAACGGCGGCGGCACGGCTGCTGCTGGCACATCTCGCCGAACAGCAGCCGGTCAAGCGCAAGCGCGTTCGCCCGCCCCGCACGATCCTGCCCCGAAAGGCACCACGGGAAATGGGCGCATGACCCAGCATTGCGGCCTGATCGCGGTGGTCGGCGCGCCCAACGCGGGCAAGTCGACACTGGTCAACCAGTTGGTCGGTCAAAAGGTCGCCGCGGTCAGTCCGAAGGCGCAGACGACGCGCGCGCGGCTGCTGGGCGTCGCGATCGAGGGCACCGAAGAGGACGGCACGCAGCTGCTGCTCGTCGACACGCCGGGTATCTTCGAGCCGGAGCGGCGTTTCGACCGCGCGATGGTGGCCGCCGCGTGGAGCGGGGCGGAGGGCGCGGACCTGCTGTGCCTGGTCGTCGACGGCCGCGCAGGGGTCGGCCCCAAGGTGACGGCGGTCGCCGAGGCGATCGCGGCGCGGCCGGAGCCGAAATGGCTGATCCTCAACAAGGTCGATATTGCCGCCAAGGAAAAGCTGCTCGGCCACGCCGAGAAGCTCAACGCGATCGTGCCGTTCGCCGAGACCTGGTTCGTCAGCGCCGAGACCGGCGACGGCGTGCCCGCGCTGAAGAGCGCGATGGCGGCGCTGATGCCGGCGGGGCCGTGGCATTATCCCGCCGATCAGGTCTCCGATGCCAGCGAGCGGTCGCTGGCGACCGAGATCGTGCGCGAGCACCTGTTCCGGCGGCTCCACGCCGAACTACCCTACGCCAGCCTGGTCGAGACCGAGCGCTTCACCGACCGCTCGGACGGCTCGGTCGAGATCCACCAGCAGATCATGGTCGAGCGCCCGACGCAGCGCGCGATCGTGCTCGGCAAGGGCGGCCAGCAGATCAAGGCGATCGGCGCGGCGGCGCGCACCGAGCTGGCGGACCTGTTCGGTCGGCCGGTCCACCTGTTCCTTCACGTCAAGGTCAAGGCGGGGTGGGACGAGGACCGCGAAAGCTACCGGGGGATCGGGCTGGACTGGGTGGAGTGAGCGCAGAAGCGCAGTAGGTAGCCGTCGAGATCGGCTACGACGAACTGCCGCTGCAGCCGATCCTCGCCGTCGACCCGGTAGCTTCTCTCCTCCAGCGGGATCGGCGTCGACAGACCGCGCGCCCGCACCGCCGCATACACAACGTCGAGATCGGCCACCGCGATCTGGAAGTTGACGCCTCGACCAAACGGCCGCTCCAGCGGCGCGGTGCGGAAGCGGCGGCCGGGACCGGCGCTCGCCTGCAACATTATCGCGACGCCGGGCCGGGTCAGCATCGCGAACGCCTCGTCGGGACGCTCATAGGCGAGCGCGAAGCCCAAGACGTTGCGATAGACCTCGACCGCCGCCGCGAGATCCGCGACGTCCAGCTCCGGAATAAGATTGGGCAACGGTGGCGTCATTCGGCACCAAGCACCGCCTCGACCCACCCCGGCACCAGCACCGTCGCCGAACCCATGCGGCTGTCGTCGAACGACGCGCTGCCCGCCGATGGATCGAGGTTGAGTTCCAGCGTCCGCGCGCCGGTCGCGGCGGCGAGCTGGACGAACCCGGCGGCGGGATACACCGCGCCCGAGGTGCCGATCGACACGAAGAGATCGCACTCCGCGACGGCCTCCTGGATGCGCTCCATCGCGTAAGGCATCTCGCCGAAGAACACGATGTCCGGGCGCAGCGCCGGAGCGTCGCAGACGCTACAGCGCGTGCCGGGCGGCAGGTCGCCTGCCCACACGCGCTGCTCGCCGCAGCGAGCGCAGAGCGCGCTCAGCAGCGCGCCGTGCATGTGGACGAGGCGGGTCGCACCGGCACGCTCGTGCAGGTCGTCGACATTCTGCGTCACGATTAACAGCTCGCCCGCCCAGTCCCGGCCGAGCCTTGCGAGCGCCAGATGCGCGGCGTTCGGCGCAACGTGGCTCAGCGCCGCCCGGCGCGCATCGTAGAAGCGGTGCACCAGGGCCGGATCGCGCCGCAACGCGTCGGGCGTGCAGACGTCCTCGACGCGGTGCCCCTCCCACAGCCCGCCCGGCCCGCGAAACGTGGCGAGCCCGCTCTCGGCCGACAGGCCGGCGCCGGTCAGGACGACGATGTTGCAAAGTGTCATGCCGCCAAGTTTAGGAACAGATCGCGTCCGTGACCAGCGTCGTCGATTTGTTTCGATGTGAGCAAAGTAATCGGCCTATCGTTTCGACAGTACGACACTTTACGTGCCGGATGGCGTTGACCTGCATCAAGAAGTCGTTACGGCCCCTGTCAGCAACGGAGAAGATACCCATGGCCGATGATACTGGCGACCTGAATGCCGTCGAACTCGCCGTCGAGCTGACGATCGCTTGGCTAGGAAATCCCAATACGCGCAGCAATGCCGAGGACGTGCCTTCCTTCATCGGCAAGATGCACGATACGGTCCAGCAGCTGATGGGATCGGGCACGCCCGAGATCGCGGCGGAGACGACCGAGGAGCATCAGCCCAAGGTCACCGCGCGCAAGAGCCTGGCGTCGAAAGACCACATCATCTCGATGATCGACGGCAAGCCGTACAAGACGCTGCGCCGTCACCTGTCGACGCACGGCCTGTCGCCGGACCAGTATCGCGACCGCTACAAGCTGAAGGGCGACTATCCGATGGTCGCGGAGAACTATTCGGAGAGCCGTCGCGCGATGGCCAAGCAGATCGGCCTGGGTCGCAAGCCCGGTCAGAAGCGTGGCGAGCCCGCTCCGGCCGCCGCACCCGCCCCGGCGACCGGCGGTCGCGGACGCAAGAAGGCGCAGCCGGCGGACACCGCGGGCGAGTAAGCTCCCTACCCTCTCCCGCCGGTGCGGGAGAGGGTTCGGCTAGCGGATCGCGCCACGCCGATAGAGCAGCGTGATCGCCACGCGGCGGTTGCGCGGGTCGGCCGGGTCGTTCGCGATCATCGGTTCGCGATCGGCGACGCCCTCGATCCGCTCGAACCGCGACTCCGGCGTGCCGCCCAGCCCCAGCCGCCGCCGCGTCGCTTCCGCGCGGCCCGACGACAGCATCCAGTTGTTCATCGCGCGCGGATCGCCCCAGGGCAGGCTGTCGGTGTGGCCGCGGATCATGATCGGGTTGGCGGAGCTGGCGATCGTCTGCGCGATCTTGCCGATCAGTTCGGACGCCTCCGGCTCCAGCGCCGTCGTGCCGAGCGCGAACATCGAATAATCGGCGTTGTCGACCAAGTCGATCCGCATCCCCTCGGTGGTCATCACGAACTTGACGTGCTGCGCGAGGCGCCGCAGCTCGGGCTTCGCCTGCATCGCCGCCTGCACCTCGCGACGCATGCGATCGAAATTCTGCTGGTCGGCGTTACGCAGGCTGCCCTTGTCGCCGCTGCCGGGCCGATTGCCGCCCGCGCCGGTCACCGGCGTGGCCAAGCCCTGCTCGTGCGATCGGCCCGCCATCTCGCCGGTGCGCTGGTCCGACCGCGCCGACTCGCCGCCGAACAGCCCGTTGCCGCCCATGCCGAGCGCGCGGGTGTCGATCAGCGTCGGGGCGAAATAGTCCGCGATGCCCTTGCGCTGCTTTTCGTTGGTGGCGCCGAGCAGCCACAACAGCAGGAAGAACGCCATCATCGCGGTGACGAAGTCGGCATAGGCGACCTTCCACGCGCCACCATGATGGCCGCCATGGCCGCCGTCGATGATCTTCTTGACGATGACGATCTTGGGCGGCTGATTGTTGCCGTGAGGAGCCCTTGCAGCCACGATTACCTACCCCGCAGTCCGTCGAACACCTCGGCGAAGCCGGGCTGGTTTTTGTGCTGGATGCCAGAGCGCGCCGCTTCGATCACCAGCGGCTGCGGGTGGCCGTGGAGCGACGCGACGATGATCTGCTTGACGACGTTGTAGATCGCGGCGTCCGCGTCGAGCACCTGCTTCAGCCGCCCCGCCAGCGGGTTGACGATGCCATAGGCGAGCAGCACGCCCATGAACGTGCCGACCAGCGCCGAGCCGATCATCGCGCCCAGCACCGAAGGCGGCTTGTCGATCGACCCCATCGTCTTGACGATGCCGAGCACGGCGGCGACGATGCCCAGTGCGGGCAAGGCGTCGGCGAGGCTGGTCAGCGTGGTGTGCGGCCCCTCCACCTCGTGGTGGTGGGTCTTGATCGAGTTGTCCATCACCTCCTCGACCGCGTGCACATCGAGCGTGCCCGACGAGACGACGACGAGGCGCAGCGTGTCGGCGATCAGGTTGACCAGCGTGTGGTCCTTCTGGAGCCGCGGATATTCGGAGAACAGCGCCGACGCCTGCGGGTCCTCGACATGCGGTTCCAGCGCGATCGGGCCGTCGGTGCGGAGCATCTTCATCAGCTTCGACACCAGGAAGATGACGTCGAGATAGTCCTGCTTCTTGTATTTCGGCCCCTTGAACACCTTGGCGAGGCCGCCGCCCATCGCCTTCAGTTCCTTGCCCGAATTGCCGATGATGAGCGCGCCGGCGGCGGCGCCGCCGATGATGAGCATTTCGTGCGGGATCGCCTCCATCACCGGGCCGAGCGCGCCGCCGGTGATGGCGAAGCCGCCGAACACCATGGCGAGCAGGACGACGAGGCCGATGGCTGGAAACATGAAGCTACTCCGATGGTCGGGGCGCTCGCCGACCGTTCGGAAAGAGGCTTAACCGCTGACGGTAAACGCCGGGTTTACCGTCAGCGCAGGTAATCGAATAACGACAGGCCCTGCAGCTTGGTGAAGCTCGACTGCGTCGCCGACAGGATCGTCATCGTCTTCTGCAGCTCGGCGATCGTCGCGGTGATGTCGGTGTCTTCGAGCCCCGAGCGCAGCGCCTCGCGATCGATCCCGGCCTGCTTCACCGTGGCCTGATCCAGTTCGATCCGTGCCGCGCGGGCACCCAGCGACGCGCGCACGGTCGTGACACGATCGCCGCCGGCGGCAAGCCCGGTGACGGCGGTCGCGGCGGCGGCGTCGACGTCCGTGCCGCTTCGCAATGCGGCAGCCAGGGCGGCGATGGTGCTCAGCGTATCGCCGCCGCCGGCGGCGAAGACCCGCTGGGCGGTATCGCCCGGCTGGATCGACTGACCGTCGCTCGTCGGGATCGCACTCGGCAGCGTGCCGGCGAAGCTGAAGCTGCCGTCGGCGTTGCGCGTCACCGCCGCACCGCCGTCCGGGCCGCCGAACAGCGGCTGGCCACGCGCGTCGGCGGTGTTGCCCAGACTGACGAGCTGGTCGAGGATCCCGTCCAGTTCGGCGGCGATCGCCTGTCGGCCGGCGCTGTCGAGCGACCCGCTGCGCGCGCTGATCGCAAGCTCGGACGCGCGCTGCACCTGGCTCCCGATCGCGTCCAGCGTGGTGTCCGCCGTGGCGAGGCCGGCGGCGGCGAGGTCCAGATTGCCGGTCGTCACCTTCGCGTCCGCATCGGCGCGCGCAATCCCCTGCAGCCGCGTGTAGGCGACCGAGTCGTCGGACGCCTTGCTCAGCCGCTTGGTGGTCGCGATCTGCGTCTGCAACGTGTCGGCGCGACCGGTCAGCGTCGCCATCGCCTGCGATCCGCGATCGTAGAACAGGCTGGTCGATATCTGCATTATCGGATGTCCATCAGCGTCTGCATCGTCTCGCGCGCGACCTGGATCGCGCGGCTGCATGCCTGGTACGCCTGCTGGAAGCGCAGCAGGTCGACCGCTTCCTGATCGAGGTTGACCCCCGATACCGCCGCCTGCGCCGCCACTGCGCCGTTGCGGATCGCGGACTGCGCGTCGCCGACCAGCTTGCGCTGTTCCAACGCCGCAGCGTTGCCGGCGGTCAGCCCAGTCAGCGCCGCTTCCCAGCCGTGCGAAGTGCGGCTGCTCTCCAGCTGGGCGAGGTTGGAGGCGTCGCGGACGCCGCCGCCCACGCTTGCCGCCGCGATGCCGCGAGGGTCGGTGAGCGTGGCGGTCAGGTCGGTCGGCGTCGCGCCGACCGCGAAGATCGCCGCGCCGGGCTGCCCGTCGAGATTACGGCCGGCGGCCTGGATCGCGTTGACCTCGGTCGCGAAGTCGGTCGCCAGCGCGTTGAGCGAGGTGCGCGCGTCGTCCAGCCGCCCGGCGCCCTCGGCGATGCCCGCCATCGCGCCGCCGGCGGGGGAGAAGCTGTGGACTCCGTCGGTGCCCTGCATCGAATAGGCCACCGCACCGCCGCTGCGCGCGTAGATGACGTGGCCCGCGTTGCTGCCCTGCACATAGGTCGGGCCGCCCGGCCCCAGCGCCACGACCGCGCGGCCGATCGGGTCGAACGAGACCGACAGGTCGGTCAGCGCGCTCATCTGGTCGAGCAGCTGGTCGCGCTGGTCGGCGAGCTGTGCGGCGTTGGTGCTGTCGGGCGAGGCGCGGCCGAGTCCGTCGTTGACCCGCGCCAGACTTTGCGCGAGGCCGTCGAGCTGCGTGGTCGCCTGACGGGCGCGGTCGTCGAGTTCGTCCATGCCGGCGTCCAGCTGGCGCCCGGTGGTGCCGAACGCCTGGGCGACGGCTCCCGCCTGTTCCAGCACCACCGCGCGCTGCGGGACGGAGGTCGGGTCGGCCGCCAGCGACCGCGCGCCGCCGAAGAAGCTGGTCAGCCGCGTGCCCAATGAACTGCCGGTCAGGGCATCCTGCACCCGATCGAGCCAGACGGTGCCGGCCTCGGTGCGGGCCAGTTCGGTGCCGGCGCTGCGGACCGCCTGCGCGCGGAACATCTCGCCGGTGCGCGACACGCCGTTGACGGTGACGCCGACGCCGTCGACCAGCCGCCCGGTGACGCTGGTCAGCGAGGTGACCTCGGCCAGGTTGGTGGTGCGGCGCGAATACCCCGCGACGCCGGTGTTGGCGATGTTGTCGCCGACCGTCGACAGTGCGGTCTGATAGGCGCGGACGCCCGACGCGCCGATCGAGAGCAGATCGCTCATGGCGTGGCCTGCGGCGGCTCGGGCGTGGCCTGCGGCGGCTCGGGCGTGGCCTGCGGCGGCTCGGGCGTGGCGGCCGGCGGTGCGTCGGGAACGCCGTGCGTGCGCTCCAGGAACTCGGTCATCGCCTTGCCGATGCCGAGCGGCTGGTGCTCCGCCATCGCCTTGGCGACGTTGGCGTCCTGCATGTCGCGGAAGGTGTTGGATGCCTTGTCGTCGAACAGCGGGTCGGCCAGCTTCGCCTGCCGCATGCTCTTCAGCATCATGCCGGTGAACACCGCCTCGAACTGCTGCCCGGCGCGCTTCAGATTGTCACCGGTCGCGGCGCGGCCGAGGCCCGACGCGATCCCGGTCTGGCCGCCGATTGCGGGGGGCGTCTGCGTCATAGCACGATGAGCTCCGCCTTGAGCGCGCCCGCTTCCTTCAGCGCCTCCAGGATCGCGACCAGATCGGCGGGCGACGCGCCGATCGCGTTCACCGCCTTGACGATATCGGCGAGCCGCGGGCCGGGGGCGAGGACGAACATCGGCCGCCGCTCCTCCTCGACCGACACGCCGGAGCGCTGCTCGACCGCGGTTTGGCCCTGGCTGAGGGGCGCCGGCTGGACCACGCGCTGCTGCTCGTCGACGCGAACGGTCAGCTTGCCGTGGGTGACGGCGGCGGGACCGACGCGGACGGCGGCGTTGATGACGACGGTGCCGGTGCGCGCGTTGACGATGACCTTGGCCGGCGGATCGGCGGCGACGACGTCGAGGTTCTCGATCCGCGCCATCATGCTCGCGCGCGGCTCCGCGCCCGGAAAGGCGCGCACCGTCACCGAGACGGCGTCGATCGCCTGCGCGGCGCCGGGATAGGCGAGATTGATCGCGCCCGCGACGTTCTGCGCGGTGGTCCAGTCGGCGCGCTGGAGGTCGAAGGTGAGCGTCGGCGACGCCTCGAACCCGGTCTGCACCGCGCGTTCGACGGTGGCACCCTCGGGGATGCGGCCGGTCGAGGGAATGTTGATGACGATCCGCGAACCGTCGGCCCCCTCCGCGCCCAGCCCGCCGACCGCGAGGTTGCCCTGCGCCATCGCATAGACCTGTCCGTCGGCACCGTAGAGCGGGGTCAGGATCAGCGATCCTCCGCGCAACGACTTCGCCTTGCCCATCGACGCGACGGTGATGTCGAGGCGCTGGCCGGGCTTGGCGAAGGGCGGCAGCTCGGCGGTGATGAGCACCACGGCGGCGTTCTTCATCCCCGGATTGGCGTTGGCGGGCAGTTGCAGCCCGAAGCGCGAGGCGACCGCCTTCAGGCTCTGCACCGTGTATTCTAGGTTGTCGTCGCCGGTGCCGGGCAGGCCGACGACGATGCCATAGCCGGTCAGCTGGTTGGCGCGGATGCCCTGGAACGCGCCGAGGTCCTTGATCCGGTCGGCGGAGGCGGGTTGCGCGAGGAGCAGCGACGCCAACAGCGCGAGCAGCAACGCCCACACTCCGTCATCCCCGCGAAAGCGGGGATCCCGCTTCTTCTTGCCCGCGGCAGGCAGCGGGATCCCCGCTTTCGCGGGGATGACGGAAGAGGAGATAGCGATCATGCGCGACAGCCTGCACCGATGATGGTTACCAAGCCGCTAATGCCCGGTCAGAACGGCGACACGATCTGGAAGAACCGGCTGAGCCAGCCCTGCCGGCTGGCGCGGGCGACGTCGCCGCGGCCGGTATAGCTGATCTCCGCGTCCGCCACGCGCGTCGACGGCACCCGGTTGAGCGCGTCGACGTCGGCGAAGCGGACCAGCCCGCGGATGCGGACCCACTCGTCGCCGCGATTGAGCGTCACCCGCTTCTGCCCCTGCACCAGCATGGTGCCGTTGGGATAGACGGCGGCGACGGTGACCGAGACCTCGCCCGACAGCGAGTTAGCCTGCCCCGCCGTGCCGCCGCCGTTGAAGTTGCGGGCACCGCTGGCGCCGATGTCGGTGTTGTTGAACAGCGCCAGCGGGCCGGTGCTGGGCGGCGTCACCGAAAAGCCGCCACTCGAATCGAGCTTCGACTGCGCCGACTTGGTCGCCGCGGTGCGCTCCACCAGCACGATCGTCAGCGGATCGCCGACGCGGCGCGCGCGGCTGCCTTCGTACAGCGCGGCATAGCCGGCGCTGGCCTGGAAGATCGCGCCGTTCGCGGGCTCCGGCACCGCCACCACCGGCGGCGGCGTGGCGACGAAGCGATCGGGTTCGCGATGACGCGCGTCGGCGGGCACCGGCGCGAACGCGGCGGCGACCAGCGCGGCGACCGTCCCGGCGAGCGCCAGCTCGATCCACTGGGAACGGTTGCGGAAGATCGAAGAAATGCGGGAGGTCATGGCCGGTCCGATCAGACGTTCTGGTTGACGTATTTGAGCATGTCGTCGGTCGCCTGGATCATCTTGGAATTGACCTCGTAGGCGCGCTGCGTCTCGATCATGTCGACCAGTTCCTCGACGACGTTGACGTTGCTGGCTTCCAGCATCCCCTGCCGCACGCGCCCGCGTCCGTCCTCGCCGGCGGTGCCCAGATTGGCGGTGCCGCTGGCCGAGGTCTCGATCAGATAGTTGTCGCCCGTCGCCTGCAACCCGGCGGCGTTGGGAAAGCCCGCGACCTGGATCTGGCCGATGTTCTGCGCCTCGGTCTGACCGGGGACGGTCGCCGATACGGTGCCGTCCTGGCCGACGGTGATGCTGGTCGCGCCCTGCGGCACGGTGATGCCGGGCATCACCTGATAGCCCTCGCTGGTGACCAGCTGGCCCTCGGGCGAGCGCGAGAAATTGCCGGCGCGGGTATAGCCGAGCTGGCCGCCCGGCAGCTGCACCTGGAAATAGCCGTCACCGTCCAGCGCCATGTCGAGGCTGTTGCCGGTGGTCTGCATCGACCCCTGCGTATCGATCCGGGCGGTGCCCTGGATGCGGACGCCGGTGCCCAGATTCAGCCCGGTCGCGTAGCGCGTCTCCGACGAAGAATTGGCGCCGGGCGCGGTCACCAGCTGATAGGCCAGCGTCTCGAACGCGGCGCGGTCCTTCTTGAACCCGGTCGTGTTGACGTTGGCGAGGTTGTTCGAGATCACGCGCATCCGCATGTCCTGGGCATCGAGCCCGGTGCGCGCGACGTGCATGGCGGCGCTGCTCATAGCTTTGTCTCAACTTCAGTTCGCCCCGAGCGCAGTCGAAGGGCAGGTTGCGGGATACGTGCGTCGACTGCGCTCGGCACGAACGGGGCGGGGTCTGTCTTCACGAGGGCAGCCGCATCAGCGACGCGCCGCTTTCGTCCATGTCCTTGGCGGACTTCATCAGCCCGGCGGTCATCTCGTAGCTGCGCTGGTTCTCGATCATGTCGACCAGCGCCTGCGTCATGTTGACGTTCGATCCCTCCAGCGCACCCGACGTCAGCTGCGCGTCCAGATCGGCGGGCAGCGTGCCGCCGCCGCGCACATGGAGCAGATTGTCCATCCCCTTGACCGTGTCCGACCCCTTGGCATTGGCGAGCTTCAGCCGGTCGATCACCTGCGGCTCGCCGCCGGCGGCGGGGATGATCGAGATCGAGCCGTCGTTGGCGATCGACAGAGAGCGATAGGGCGGCAGCGTGATCGGTCCCGACCCGCCCATCACCAGGAACCCGTCGCCGGTCTGCAACGTGCCGGACGCGGTGACGGTCAGGTCGCCGCGCCGGGTGTAGGCTTCCTCTCCATTGGGCGCCTGCACCGCCAGCCACGCATCCGGACCAGTGACCGCCACGTCGAGCGGCCGCCCGGTCTGCTGCATTGCGCCCGGCGCCCGGTCGGCGTCGGTCACTTCCTCGCTGGTCGGCGCGCGTGCGGCGAGCGTGGTCGGCCCGCCGGTCAGCGAGATCCGGTCGAACACGACCCGGTCGGCGCGAAAGCCGGTGGTGGACGCATTCGCCATGTTGTTGGCGATCGCCGCCTGCGCCGCCATGCGGGCACGCAGGCCGGTCGCCGCGGTATAGACGAGCTTGTCCATTTACCCCTCCGCGTCCGCTGCGCTTGCGAGCGGATGTTGAAGCCCCGGCTCGTTCACGAGCGGATGTTGAAGATGGTCTGCGAGATCTGGCTCGCGGTATCGAGTGCCTTGGCATTGGCCTGAAAGTCGCGCTGCGCGGCGATCAGGTTGACCAGCTCCTCGGTGATGTCGACGTTCGACCGCTCGATCGTGCCGGACATGATGTTGCCGAACCCGCCGGTGCCCGCCGACCCCAGCTTTGCGTCGCCCGAAATGCCGGTCGGCGACCAATAGCTGTTGCCCAGCTGGCGCAGCCCCGTGGGGTTGGCGAAGTTCGCCAGCATCACCTGGCCGATGGCCTGCGAGTCGCCGTTCGAGAACGCCGCCTTGACGACGCCCGACTTGTCGATCGTGACGCCCTGGATCTGGCCGACCGCCTGGCCGTCCTGATTGCGCGAGCCGACGTTGAACGGCTGCGCGGTCTGCTTCGTGTCGCTGCCGAAGGTGAAGGAGAATGCCTGTGCCGTCGTCGATCCCGCGCTGGTGAACGGGTCGAAGTTGACCGTCGTCGGCGCCGGCGTGGCGACGCCGCTCGTGTCGAAGCTCAGCGTCTGGTGATCGTTGCCGCCCGACACCAGCTTCTGGTCGCCGACGAACGAGAAGACCGACCATTGGCTGCCGGTCGTCGTCGCCGTGTCGCGGCGGAAATAGTTGGTCAGCGTCTGCGGGTTGCCGTCGCCGTCATAGATCGTCGTCTGCGTCGACTGGTTGTAGCTGGTCGGATCGAACCGGTCGAAGGTGCTCGTCGCCGGCACCGCCGAGTTGGCGTTGAGGTTCGCCGACATCGTCACCGCCGTCGTCGCCTGCGCGGCACCGCTGGTCGCGGGCAGACGCAGCGAGACGGCCGAGTCGATGCCGGTGGCGATCACCGTGCCCGACCCGTCGACCGGATAGACCTGCAGATGGGCGCCCTGCGCGTCGACGACGTAACGGTCGGCATCGACCATGAAGCCGCCGTTGCGCGTGAAGTTGACGCCGCTCGCGTTCATGTCCGGCTTCACCGCGAAGAACCCGTCACCCGACACGGCGAGGTCGAGCGTGTTGGCGCTCTGGATCAGATTGCCCTGCCCGAACTGCTGGAAATTGCCCTTCACCACCGTGCCCGACCCGATCATCTGCGTCGGCGACAGGTTGACGGAGGAGGCGATCACGTCAGCGAATTCGGTGCGGCTCTTCTTGAAGCCGTTGGTGCCGACGTTCGCCATGTTGTGCGCGATCGTCGACATCTCCGACTGCGAGGCCTGGAGACCGGAAAGCGAGGTGTAGAAGGACATGGGGTGCTCCTGTGAAGGGGTTCAGCCGATCTGGCGGACGGCGGTGACGGGGACCTGGCCGAGGCCGGGCAGCGTAAGGACGGCCTTGCCGCTCGCGGTCGAGACCGACTCGACGGGCGCCCAGGCGAGGTTGGTGGCGGCGATGGTCTTGTTGCCGTCGCGCGCGTTGACGGTGACGGTGAACGGGCCGGCGCCGGCGTCGGCGCCGCTCTGGTCCTTGCCGTCCCAGTCGTAGTTGACGGTGCCGGCGGCCTGCGCCCCGAGGGAACTGGAATGGAGGATCTGCCCGCCCGCGTTAGTGATCGTGACGGTCACGTCGGTGGCCGCCGCGCCCAGCTCGACCGCCCCGGCCAAGCCGCCGCTGGTGCGGCCATAGGCGGTGTTGCCCGCGGTCAGCACGGTGCGCCCGACATAGGACACCGCGTCGGCGGTAGAGGTCGCGCCCAGCTTGTCGGAAATCGCCTTCAACGTCGACGACATCTCCGAGATGCCCGCGAGCGACGAGAACTGCGCCATCTGCGCGACCATCTGCGTGTTGTCGGTGGGGTTGAACGGGTCCTGGTTCTGCATCTGCGCGGTCATCAGCTTCAGAAAGTCCGCCTGGCCCAGCGTCGTGCCGGCCGACGACGCGGCCTGCACCGAGACGCCCGACGACGCGCGCGAGATGCCGAGGCCGGCGAGGGTGGAATCGAATGCACTTGCCATGGTCAGCGGCCCAGCTTGAGGGTGTCGATGACGAGCGACTTGGCGGTCTGCATCACCTCGACGTTGTTCTGATAGGCGCGCGCGGTCTCCATCATGTCGACCAGCTCGCGGGTCTCGTCGACCGCGGCCTCGAAGATGTCGCCGTTCGCGTCGGCGAGCGGGTTGGACGGGTCGTGCCGCTTGGTCGGCGCCTCGCCCGCCTGGACGACGCGCTCGACATCGACCGTCGACAGCCCGGTCGCCGCATCGATGTGGGTGCGGAAGACCGGCTTCATCGACCGATACGCGCCCTCCGCCGTGCCGGCGGTGCCGCCGGCGTTGGCGAGGTTGGACGCGGTGGTGTTCATCCGCACGAGCTGCGCCGACATGGCGCGGCCCGCGACCTGGAAGATCGTCATCGGCTGAGCCATCGTCCTACTCCCCCTTCAGCGCGCGGGTGATCTGACCGATGCGGCCGTTCAGGAACGACAGCGTGGTCTGATACTGGACGGCGTTCTCGGCGAAGGCGGTCTGCTCCTGGCTGAGTTCGACGGTGTTGCCGTCCATCGAGGTCTGCGTCGGCACGCGATAAAGCGTCGACCCCGACAGGTCGGCGGCGCCCCCCTCCATCGACTGCAACGCCGAGGCGAAGTCGATGTCGCGGGCCTTGAAGCCGGGGGTCGAGGCATTGGCGATGTTGGACGCAAGCACCCCCATCCGCTGCGAGCGGACCTCCAGGGCGGCGGCGTGGACGCCGAACAGCGACTCTGCGGGCATGGCCCGATACTCCGATGCGCCGGGATGACGCTGACCGGGTATAAGCAATGGCCGTGCCAGATGGGCCGGCGGGGGCGATTTGCCGGTTCCGACTAGGGTGTGGAGAGTGGGAGCGGCAAACGGTTGCCGGTCGGCGGCAAGGTTGCCGCCCGGCCGCCACACGAGAACGCCGCTTCGTCATCCCCGCGAAAGCGGGGACCCATCTCCTGGGCGACGGGTAACTACGACGGTAGTGCTTGCGCGAACCGCACGGGATGGGTCCCCGCGTTCGCGGGGATGACGGAATTGACGGCGACAAGGCGCTTTGGCCCGCCTCTTGCTTAAGTCCGTGCGATGCAGCCCGCGATCCTCTTCGATCCCACCGCGCTCGCCCTCGTCGGCGGCGGTACGGTCCTCGCTACCGTCCTTCGCACCCCGGCGCGTGAGCTCGGCCGCGCCGTCGCGGCGCTCCGTACCCTGCCGCGCCGTCCGTTTTCCGCCGAGCCGCTGCTCCGCCAGCTCGCGGTGCAGGGCAAGCTGGTCCAGCGTCACGGCGTGCTACAGCTCGACCGCGCGGTCATCACCGACCCCGATCTCGCCGCCGGCCTCGACGCCATCGTCGACGGTGCTTCACCCGAGCAGGTCGCAGCACTGGTCGACGAGCGCCGCCGTGCCCGCGTCGAGCGCCACGCCGCCGCCGCCGACGCCTGGACCGGCGCGGCGGAGGCGGCGCCAGCGATGGGCATGGTCGGCACGCTGATCGGCCTCGCCGCGATGTTCGCGCGGATGACCGACACCACCGCGATCGGCGGCGCGATGGCGGTGGCGCTGCTCGCCACGCTCTACGGCGCGCTGCTCGCCAACCTGGTGGCGCAGCCGATCGCGCATCGCCTCCGCCGCGCGGCCCGGATCGAGGCGTTCGAGCGCGGCCGCCTGACCGCCCCGCTCGCCGCACTCGCCGCGCGCGAGGCGCCCCAGAAGTCCCACGCCGCGAAGCTGGCGGCATGACGTCCCTCGATCTCGGCGACCCATTGGCCCCCGCGCCGGCCAAGGCGCTGTGGCTGGTCACGCTCGCCGACCTGGCGCTGCTGCTCGTCGGCTTCCTGGTGCTGGTGCAGGCGACCGGCGACCACAGCGCCCTGGCGCGTGGCCTGCGCGGCGGTTTCGGGACGATCGTCCTCGACGCGCCCGAGGCGCCGCCGATGCCCGTCGCCGCCGCCGCCGTCGCCTTTGCGTCCGGTTCGTCGGCACTGACCGATCCGGCGCCGCTCGTCGCCTGGGCACGCGATGCGCTCGCCGATCCGCGCGTCGTCGTCAGTGTCACCGGCAGCGACGGCAGCGACGTACTGCTCGCCGCCGATCGCGCCCGCGCCGTCCTCGCCGCGCTGGTCGCCGCCGGCCTGCCACCCGCACGGCTTACCCTTCTCACCGCGCGCGGCCCCGCCCGCGCGACCCTGACGCTCGCCTTCGCCGGCGAGCCGACCCGGAGCCGCCCATGATCCCGCTGCTGCTACTCGCCCCGCTGAGCCTTGGCGCCTTTCAGGACGTACCGTCGCTCGACCGCGCCGTCGCCGCGTTCACCGGCCGGCCGGTCGGCGCGGAGGGCGGCGCGCGCGCGGCGCTGGATGCGCGGCTGCGGCTCGCGCAATGCCCGACCGTGGCGCTGAGCTGGCGGTCGGACGCGCATGACGCGGTGGTCGTGACCTGCTCAGGCCCCGACTGGCGCGTGTTCGTCCCCGTGCTTCGCGCCACGCCGGTGGCCGCCGCCGGCCCTGCGCCGTCGTCGGTCGCCGCCCCGATCCGCGCCCCGGTGGCCGCCGTTATCCCGGTGATCCGGCGCGGCGATCCGGTGCTGATCGAGGCGGGCACCGACGGGTTTCAGATCACCCGCGCCGGCGTCGCCGCCACCGATGCGGTCGCCGGCGCGCGCGTCGCGGTCCGGGTCGAGGGCGCGACGCAGCCCGTCCAGGCGGTCGCGATCGAGAGCGGCCGCGCGACGCTGCCCGGCTTCGTCACCGAAAACCGCTAAAGCTTCGCCGCGCCCGGCCGTTTATGGCCTTGAAGCGCGAGCACGAGAGGCGGGCGATGAGCGATCCAGTGGCGAGCAAGGGAGTGGACCGCGCCGTAGCGCGTGCCTTGACTCAGGTGGCTGCGGCAGCCCCGGTGCCCCGCGCCGAGCCTGCGACAAGTCCGGTGCGAGCGCCCGTCCCGGCCGACGTGGCGGCGGTCGGGAACACCGCCGCCCAGCTGGCGAGCAAGCCGCCGGTCGACGTCGAGCGCGTCGCGCAGATCAAGAAGGCGATCGCCAACGGCACCTTCCCGATCCTGCCCGCGACGATCGCCGACCGCATCCTGGCGCTGCGCTACGACTGGGTGAGCCGTGACGCCTGAACCGTCCCGGCGTGACGCACTCTGCCGCGTCATCGACGCCCTCCACGCCGAGATCGCGGCGCTCAAGGCGAACGACGTCGTCGCGCTGGAACGCGCCACGCAGGACAAGCTGCTCCATCTCAACGAGGTCGCCGCGCTGGGCACCGGCCCCGCCGGCCCCGAGCTGCGTGAGCTGGCCGACGAGGCGAACCGGCTGAACGAGACCTGCCGCATCTACGTCAACCTGATGGCGGCAAATGTCCGCCGCCGCCTGCAAACCCTGACCGGTGAAGCCGGCAACGGCGGGTATCGAGCCGGCGTGACCGCCGCCTATTGCTGATCTAAGTCCTCCCCGCTCGCGGGGAGGGGGACCGCTCGCGTAGCGAGTGGTGGAGGGGGGTCTCCACGGACGATCCGCTCGCGACCCTTGCCTCCGCGCGCGCCACCTCCCCGCAAGCGGAGAGGACTGGCACACCCCTTGCATTAACTATGGCATGACCGCCGTCACCCCGATTGCCGCCGCCCGCGTCCAGTCCGCCATCGCCAGCGCCGCCAACCGCACCGGCGTCGACTTCGGCTACCTGCTCGGCCAGGCCAAGCTCGAATCCGGCCTCAACGCCTCTGCCCGCGCCGGCACGTCGTCCGCGACCGGCCTCTACCAGTTCCTCGATCAGAGCTGGCTCGCCGTGGTCAAGCAGCACGGCGCCGAACACGGCCTCGGCTGGGCCGCGAACAGCATCCACCGGTTGCCCAACGGGCGCCTCGGCGTCGGCGACGCCGGCACCCGGCAGGCGATCCTCGCGCTCCGCAAGGACCCCGAAGTCGCCAGCCTGATGGCCGCCGAGCACGCCAGCGACAACAAGGACAAGCTGGAGGCGAGCCTCGGCCGTGACGCCACCGGCACCGACCTCTATATGGCGCATTTCCTGGGGCTGGGCGGCGCGACCCGCTTCCTGTCGGCGATGCAGGCGAACCCGCGCGCGACCGGCGCCGCGATGTTCCCCGCCGCGGCGGGCGCCAACCACAACGTCTTCTACGATCGCGAGGGCCAGCCGCGCTCGCTCGCCGCGATCTATCAGCGCTTCACCGACAAGCTCGGCGCGGCGGGCGGGAGCGTCGCCCCCGCGATGCAGCCGCTCGCCACCTATGCGTCGCAGGCGCTGGAGGTCGACGGCGGCACCGTCGTCACCGGCGCCAACGAAAGCGCCACCGACGCGCTCGCCTGGGCCCGCGGCGCGATCGGCGGACAGACGACCGCGGCCGCCAGCCTGCTCCGTCCGACCCCGGACACCGCGCGGCTCGCCTATCTGATGCTCGCCGGCATGGGCGGCCGCTAGGTGGGCCGCTTCCTTCCCAGCGCCCGCGCGGCGGCGCTGCCGCTCGCGATCCTGCTGCTGGTGCTGGTGATGGTGGTGCCCATCCCCAAGCAGTTGCTGGACCTGTTCTTCGTCGCCAACATCGCGATCAGCCTCGCCGTCCTGATGGTCGCGTTGAACGCGCGCAAGCCGCTCGACTTCTCCGCCTTTCCGACCGTGCTGCTGTTCGCGACGCTGTTCCGCCTCGGCCTCAACGTCGCGTCGACGCGCGTCGTGCTGGTCCACGGGCATGAGGGCGAGGCGGCGGCGGGACATGTCATCGAGGCGTTCGGGACGTTCCTGATCGGCGGCGATTACGTCGTCGGCATCTTCGTTTTCGCGATCCTGCTCATCATCAACCTGATCGTCGTCACCAAGGGCGCGGGCCGCGTCTCCGAAGTCTCCGCGCGGTTCACCCTCGACGCCTTGCCCGGCAAGCAGATGGCGATCGACGCCGACCTCAACGCCGGGCTGATGACGCCCGCCGAGGCCAAGGCGCGCCGCGTCGAGGTCGCGACCGAGGCCGATTTCTACGGCGCGATGGACGGCTCGTCGAAGTTCGTGAAGGGCGACGCCATCGCCGCGCTGCTGATCCTGGCGGCGAACGTCGTCGGCGGGCTGATTCTGGGGCCGTTCAGCCACGGCATGGGGTTCGCCGACGCCGCGCGCACCTATATCCTGCTCGCGATCGGCGACGCGCTGGTGGCGCAGCTGCCCAGCCTGATGCTGTCGATCGCCGCCGCCGCGATCGTCACCCGCGTCGCGTCGGATCACGACCTCGCCGGCCAGATCGGCACCCAGTTCGGCGCGTCGCGCACCTGGACCCCGGTCGCCGCGATCCTGACGCTGCTGGGCGTGCTGCCCGGCATGCCGCATTTCGTCATCCTGCCCTCCGCCGCCATCGCCGGCTTCGCCGCGTGGAAGCTCCGCCAGATCGAGCGCCGCCCGGTCGTAATCGAGGCGCCCGTCGCCGAGGTCGTCGATCCCTCGCGGATCGGCTGGGAAGAGGTCACCGACGCGCAACAGGTCAATATCGATATCGGCTACGGCCTGGTGCCGCTGGTCGACGAACGGCGCGGGGGGCCGTTGATGGGACGGATCACGGGCGTCCGGCGGCAGCTGTCGAAGGAACTCGGCTTCGTCGTCCCGCAGGCGCGCGTGCGCGACGACATCAACCTCGCGCCCTATGCCTATCGCATCATGGTCAACGGCGTCTGCGTCGGCGAGGATCAGGTGTCGCCCGACGACATGCTGGCGCTCGATACCGGTCAGGCGGTGGGCTATCTCGACGGCAAGAAAGCGAAGGACCCGACCTTCGGCCTCGATGCGACCTGGATCGCGAAGGGCGACGCGGACGCCGCGACCGGCATGGGCTTTCTGGTCGTCGATCCCGGCACGGTGATCGCGACGCACCTCAACCATCTGCTGGGCGCGAACGCCGCCGAGCTGCTCGGCCCCGACGACGTCCAGGCGCTGCTCGACGGGCTGAAGGAGCGCGCCGGCCAGCTCGTCGCCTCGCTCACGCCGCAGCCGCTGCCGCTGACCGTGCTGACGCAGGTGCTCAAAAGCCTGCTGGCGGAGGGTATCGCGCTCAAGGAGTTCCGCCGCATCGCGTCGGCCATCGCGGTCGCCGCGCAGCGGACGCAGGACGCCGACGACCTGCTGGAACTGGTCCGCCCGCAACTGGGCGCGCTCATCATCCAGAAACTGTGCGGCGTCCGCGAACCGCTGCGCGTGATGACGCTGGAAGGTCAGCTGGAGGGTCTGCTCGGCCAAGCGATGCGCGCCGACACCCAACGCCGCCACGTCATCGAACCCGATCTCGGCCGCCGGATCGTCGACGCGCTGCAACGCGCCGCCGCACCGCTGGTGGCCGACGCAAAGCCCTTCGCGCTGGTCGTCCAGCCCGCGATCCGCGTCGCGATCAGAAAGCTGGTCCGCACCTGCCTGCCCGACACGCCCGTCCTCTCCTTCTTCGAGGTGCCCGAGGAAAAGGCGGTCGAGGTCGTCGCCGTGATCGGCGCTCCCGGAGCCCTCCCCGCATGACCGCGCAACCATTCGCCGCCGACTTCGACGCCGCCACGCCGCTGACCTATGCCCGCACGCCGCGCCGCGACGCCGACGCGCTGGTGCGCGAACACCTGCCGCTGGTCCGCAAGCTCGCTTGGCACGTCCATGGTTCGATGAGCACGCTGATCGACGTCGAGGATCTCGTCCAGGTCGGCCTGGTCGCGCTGGTCGAGGCCGCCGGCCAGGCTCTCGAACAGGGCGCGCAATTCCGCTCGTACCTCATCACCCGCCTGCGTGGCGCGATGATCGACGAACTCCGCCGTCAGGCGACCACGACCCGAGGCGCGATGCGCCGCCACCGCCAGTACAAGGAGGCGGTCGCCTCCCTCACCCAGCAGACGGGCCGCGCCCCGGAGGAAGCCATGATCGCCACCCATCTGGGCGTCAGCGTCGACAAGCTGCGCGCCGACTTTCTGTCGGCCGAGGCGCTCCGCTTCGACTCGATCGACGAGGTCTATGCCGACGACCTCCCCTGGTTCGCCGACGACACCCCGGACGCCTTCGACCAGCTGGCCGAGGGCGAAGTCCGAGACCGCCTGATCGAGGCGATCGCCGCCCTGCCAGAACGCGAGGCGCTGGTGGTGCAGCTCTACTATGTCGAGGAGTTGAACCTGGAAGAGATCGGCGAGGTGCTCGGCGTCGGCGCGGCCAGGGTGTGCCAGATCAAGGCCGCGGCGCACGGGCGGCTGAAGACGGCGATGGGCGGGCGGTAGAAGCCGGCTTCCGACAACACGCGGGATACTGCGCGATCCACCCGAGCAGCGCATCTGCGGCTCGGTACGGATCGCCCTGCCATTTACTTGTTCGGCGTGTCCGCGGCCGGGAACACTTCTTATGCTGACCGGCCACGCGACCTGTTGATAATCGACCGAAACCCCGCGATCAGGCGAATGACCGGCGACCGACATCAGGCAGCTGATGACAGATCGTCACGCCGCCGCGCGCTTCGCCAGCGCCCACCGCAGCACTCCCGCCGTCGCCGCCGCGCCCAGCCGCACCGCCGGCCGCCGCAACGCCGGCGTGTCACGGCCGTGCAGCGCGGCCGCCCAGGGGTGCATCAGCTCGACTCCCGCCTGCAGCAGCACCGACTGGATCGGGGCGGTCGCGGCGTTGGTGGTGGGCTGGTTCAACAGCGCGTCCGCCACCGCCTCCGTCCGATCGTCATAGCGGAGTTGCGGCCGGACGGTGCGGAAATAGGCCGCCACCGCGCGCCGGCTCTCAGGCACGTCGGTCGCGCCCATCCGCCGCGCCAGCTCGGCCATCTCGGCGAAATACCGGTCCTGCCGCGCCCCGCTCATCCCCGGATCGCGGTAGGCGAGGTAACCGCGCAGGAACGCATCCGCCTCCGCGATATGGACCCAGGTCAGCAGCGCCGGGTCGTTCGCCGAATAGGCGGTGCCGTCGGGCCGCGTCCCTGCGATCCGGTCGTGGATTTTCCGCACCCGCGCGATCTGCGCCTCCGCCTGACCCGTGCCGCCATAGGTGGTGACCGCAACGAACTGCGCGGTGCGCTTCAGCCGGCCCGCGGGGTTCTTCGCCCAGTCGCTATGGTCCCACACGCCCGCCAGCGCGCCGGGATGGAGCATCTGCGTCATCAGCGCCGCGACCCCGCCGATCATCATCGCCGAGAAATCGCCATGCACCGCCCACGCCGCCGAGCCCGGCCCGAACAGGCCCGGATCGTCCGGCGCGCGTTCGAGCGTCATCTGCCCCGCGCCGACGAGGCGGTGTATCTCGTCCCGGATCGTGTCGCGCAACGCCATGCCACCAAGGTAGGACCGCGACGGCGCCGCGCCAGAGGGGAGCGGGCTTTGCCGCTACCGCACAACGTCAAGCCGCGTCGGCGAGGCTCGCGTCGCCTCGGCCGGCGACGATCAGCCTCGCCTCGCCATCGATCGCCCCGGTGCCACGCCGGGCCTGCTTGGCGCGATACATCGCTCGATCGGCGGCCTTGAGCAACGTGGAGCGGTCGGTCACGCCGGGGGTCAATCGCGCCGCCCCGATCGTCGCCGAGACCGTCATGGTCCCGTCGGCAGCGGGCACGCTCAGACGCAACGCGGCCAGCAGCCGCGCGATCGCGGCCTCCAGTTCCGGCCCCGCCGCCTCCCCCCGCAGCAGCAGCACCATCTCGTCGCCACCGAGCCGCGCCGCCAGGTGATCGCCCAGAAAGGATGCGTCCCGCACCGTCGCGGCCGCCGCCCGCAGCACGTCGTCGCCCGCCGCGTGACCCAGCCGATCGTTGACCTCCTTGAATCGGTCGAGATCGAGCAGCACGACCGCCAGCGGCTCGCCCCCCGCCGCTGCGATCGCCGCGTCGGCGAGTTCGTTGAAGGCGCGACGGCTCGCCAGTCCCGTCAGTTCGTCGGTCGCCGCCAGCTCGCGCAGTCGCCGCTCATGCCGGTGGCGGTCGGTGATGTCCTGGAGGACACCGATGATCGCCACCGGGATACCGTCTTCCATCTCGGGTTCGCCGATCGCGCGCACCCGCCGGGTACTGCCCACCGCGTCGACGAAATCGACTTCCAGATCGTAACCGCGGCCGTGCTCGGCGCAGTCGGCCACGGCGCCGGCGACCCGCGCCCGATCCGCCGGCGGATAGAAGTCGAGCGCACTCGACAGGTCGGTGCCATCGGTCTTCGGCAGCGCGTGGATGACATAGGTCTGGTCCGACCAGGTGACCTGCTCGGTCACGAGGTCGAGCCGCCAAGAGCCGATGTTCGCCATCCGCTCGGCCTGCGCGAGCTGGCGGCTCACGCGCTCGCAGCTCATCAGCGTATCGTGTCGATCCAGCGCCATGCCAAGGCTCTCCAGGCTGACGCGGCGCAACTCCAGCAATGCCTCCACCACCTGCGCCATGCCCGCCAGCAGCTTCATCTGCGTGACGGTGGGTGATCGCGGCGACCGGTCGATCACGCACAGCGCGCCGATCGGCACCGCGTCATCCTCACCACTGGCGCGAGCCCGCAGCGGCACGCCGGCATAGAAGCGGATAAAGGGTGGGCCGAGGACCAGCGGGTTGGTGGCGAAGTGCGGATCGACATGCGTGTCGGGGACGATCAGCGTCGCGTTCGCGGCGACCGTGCGGTCGCAAAAGGAGATGTCGCGCGGCACTTCGGAAATGTCGAGCCCGCAGCGCGCCTTGAGCCATAGCCGGTCGGCGCCGAGCAGCGAGATGAAAGCGCTCGTCGCCCCGAACACTTGCCGTGCGCCATCGACGATCGTGTCGAATTCCGGCTCCGGCGTGGTGTCGAGCAGCTCCAGCGCGTGCAGCACCTTCTGGCGATTGGCTTCGTGTGGCATGGACAGGCCCCTTGCCGCACGACCCGTTTGATCCGCGTTAACGACGCGACGGGCGCGGTCGGGTGTGCCGAGCCGTGGCGAGCGCCGTTAACCTTCCGTTGACCACGATCGTGTAGGCGAATGGTCCGGACGGAGGACCTCATGCAGCGACTATCCGAGCTCGATGCCGTGATCCGAGGCGCCGTGGGCGAATCGGCGAAGATGCTCGAGGCGACGGCCGGGGCTGCGGACGCCGCCAAGGTCGAAATGGCGGTCTCTCAATTCCGGAAGCTCGCCGAGCTGCTCGCGGTCACCGCACGCGCCGCCGGCGACGCGATCGACCGTTTCGACGCGCCGATCGACGGCGTTCGCCTCTGGATTCCGCTGCCTCAGTTCGAAGCGGAGCGTGCGGCAACGGCGCGGATGCGCGAGGAACGCGATCAGGCGGTGCTGCAATGCGGGTTCGCTCAGCTGTCGATCTAGGCTCCACGCCAGCAAGGCGCCGGTCGCTCAGCGTCCGGTGAACCGCCCCGGCCGCCGCTCGTTCACCGCTCGGACGCCCTCCGCATAGTCGGCGGTCTGCTGCAGCCACTGCTGCTCCGCCAACTCGTGATCGGTCTGCCGCTGCACCAGTGCATGGAGGTCGCCCCTGATCGTCGCGCGGGTCGACCGCACCGCCAGCGGCGCGCCCGTCGCGATCTCTCGCGCCAGCGCCAGCGCGGCATCATCCAGCGCCTCCGCCGCGACCAGCTGATCCGCCAGCCCCCAGTCGGCCGCCTGCTCGCCGCCGATCCGTCGCCCGGTCAGCAGCATCAACGCCGCCCTTTGCCGCCCGACCACGCGCTCCAGCACCGCCGAGATGCCGAAGCCGGGATGAAAGCCGAGCTGGACGAAATTCGCCGCGAACCGCGCCGCCGGGCTCGCGACGCGGAAATCCGCGACCAGCGCCAGCCCCAGCCCGGCGCCCACCGCCGCGCCTTGCACCGCCGCGACGACGGGCTTCCCGACCGCGAACAGCCGGGCGGCGGCGACGTAGAAGGGATTGCGCTCCCCCGCCTGCGCCTGATCGGCGGCGACGGGATTGGCGTTGGCGAGGTCCGCGCCCGCGCAGAACACCCGCCCCTCCGACCGCAACAGGATCGCGCGAATATTGGCGTCCGCATCGGCGGCGGCGAACGCCTCACCGACCCCCTCGATCAGGTCGAGGTCGGCGAAGTTGTGCGGTGGCCGCGCGAAGCTGACGATCGCGACATGGTCATCCCTGGTTGTCGAAACGGTCACGCATTTCCTCCGTCGTCGCCCGCGATGACGGGTAGTGGAAGCTCGGGTCGGCGGCTAGGCTGACCGTGACAGCCATTCAGTAGGGACCTATCATGCGCGAAGCCGCGATCGTCGCCACCGCCCGCACCGCCATCGGCAAGGCGTATCGCGGCGCCTTCAACGCCACCGAGGCGCCTGCGCTCGCGGGCCACGTCATGGCCGCCGCGGTCGAGCGTGCCGGCATCGATCCGGCGCGGATCGACGACGTGTTCTGGGGCGTCGGCAATCAGTGGGGAACGCAGGGCGGCAACGCGGGCCGCATGGCGATCTTCGCCGGTGGGCTGCCGCAGTCGGTGCCGGCGTTCACGCTCGATCGCAAATGCGGCTCGGGCCTGACCGCGGTCGCTCTTGCCGCGCGCTCGATCGTCGCGGGCGACATCGACGTGGCGCTGGCGGGCGGGATGGAGTCGATCAGCTTCACCGTCACCAAGGACGCGCCGCGCTACGTCAACCAGAGCGTCCTCGCGCACGAACCCGCCGCCTATATCCCGATGATCGAGACCGCGGAGATCGTCGCCGAGCGCTACGGCATCACGCGCGCGGCACAGGACGCCTATGCCGCGCAGTCGCAACAGCGCGCCGCCGCCGGGTTGGCGGCGGGCGCCTTCGTCGAGGAGATCGTGCCGATCACCGTCGAAAAGGCGCTGTTCGACAAGGCGGGCGCGCGCACCGGCACCGAGACGGTGACCGTGACGCAGGACGAGGGCATCCGGCCGGGCACCACCGCCGAGGCATTGGCGGGACTCAAGACCGTCTGGCCCGGCGGCGAGTTCAGCGGGCCGGGCACCAGCGTCACCGCCGGCAACGCCAGCCAGCTGTCCGACGGCGCCGCCGCGCAGATCGTGATGGACCGCGCGACCGCCGAGGCGGAAGGTCGTCCCGTGCTGGGCGTCTATCGCGGCTTCCAGGCGGCGGGCTGCGGCCCCGACGAGATGGGCATCGGCCCGATCTTCGCAATCCCCAAGCTGCTCGACCGCGCCGGGCTGTCGGTCGCCGACATCGGCCTGTGGGAGCTGAACGAGGCGTTCGCCTCGCAATGCCTGTATTGCCGCGACCACCTCGGCATCGATCCCGACCGCTACAACGTCAACGGCGGCGCGATCGCGGTCGGCCATCCGTTCGGCATGACCGGCTCGCGTCTGGTCGGGCACGCGCTGATCGAGGGCCGCAAGCGCGGCGTGCAGTGGGTGGTGGTCAGCATGTGTACCGCCGGCGGCATGGGCGCGGCGGGCCTCTTCGAGATCGTGTGACGGCACTCCTCCCCATGCCGGAGAGGAGTAAAGGAGAGAGCCAATGCCCACCCTCATCACCGGCGCCTCCGCCGGCCTCGGCGAACACTTCGCCCGCGCGGTCGCGGCGGAGGGCAAGGACCTGATCCTCACCGCGCGCCGCGCCGACCGGCTGGAAACGCTCGCCGCCGACTTACGCGGCAAGCATGGCGTGCAGGTGCATCTCTTCCCCGCCGATCTCGCCGACCCGGCCGCGCCCGCCAGGCTGATCGCCGACATCACCGCCGCCGGGCTGACGATCGACGACCTCGTCAACAACGCCGGCTATGGCCTGCGCGGCGACTTTGCGGACCTAGACGCCGATGCACAGCTCGGGATCGTGGACGTCAACTGCCGCGCACTGGTCGCGCTCAGCCGTGCCGTGCTGCCCGGCATGATCGCGCGCCGGTCGGGCGGCATCCTCAACATCGCCTCGACCGCCGCGTTTCAGCCGGGGCCGTGGATGGCGGTCTATTATGCGTCCAAGGCGTTCGTGCTCAGTTTCTCCGAAGCGCTGCACGAGGAAGCGAAGCCGCACGGCGTCCGCGTCGCGGCACTCTGCCCCGGCCCGACGCACACCGAATTCGCCGGCCGCGCCGGCATGACCGACATGGCGCTGTTCACGAAGCTGGCGAGCGGCCCCGAGGCCGTCGTCCGCGATGGCCTCGCCGCGCTGCGGCGCAACCAGGCGGTCAAGATTTCCGGCGCGATGAACGCCGCGCTGGCGGAGAGCATCCGCCTCACCCCCCGCGCACTCGCGCGCCGGGTAGCGGGTGCCATGCAAAGGGCGCGGCGCTAGGCCGCCAACCGGACCGCCGGGGCTTCGCGCCTGCCGATCGGACGGAACACCGCTGTCATCACCATCGGTGCGGCGAGATGCGCGGGTGCCTGAATCAGCGCGAAACCGGCCGGCGCAACCCGCCACAGGCCGTCGTCCATCGCCTCCATCCCGTCGGTGATCGTCGACACGACCAGGCGGGCAGGCCGGCGTTCGCTCTCGTCGGCCAGCCGCTCGACCGCGATCTCCTCGATTTCGATCCACGGCGCCAGTGCCCCGAACTGCACCGCCACCGCCGGACGGCTCTGCCCGATCGGCACCTGCAACCGATAGAAGCCGTCGCACGTCGGATAGGCCGTCATCGGCTGCACCAGCTGCTCGGTCGCGGTCATCAGCACGACGCCGATCTCGAGCCCACCGACCTCGAAATCGGTCATCCGGAGATCCAGTCCGAAGCGATGCGCCGCGAAGCTGGCGAGCGTCAGCGGCAATCCCTGCCGGTGCAGGTCGGCGGCCAGGAACATGCGTCGGTCCTCGTTGACGAACGCGACGCCGTGCCGGCGTAACGCCCGTCCGCTGGCATCGGCGTCGATCAGCGCAGTCGCCTCGTGACTGCCGAGGTTGGCGTCGAAGTCGAACCGGCCGAACAACGTCACCTCCTCGGCGCTGGGCAGGAAGAATAATCGGGTCAACGCCGCCGCCGCCGCGCCGATCCGCGCGTCGAGCGTGTCGGTGGCGGCCGGGCGGAGCACGCCCGCATCCGCATCGCGCGCGAAGTCCAGCGCGCCCGTCTGCGCCTCGTCGCGCACCGCGCTCTGCGCCGCCTTGCCGTCGATCGCCTCCCGCACCGGCGCGCCGTTCGCGTCAAAGCCGACGCACGAGCCCTGCGCGACGTTGCACAGCTGCTCCACCGCGACGACCGCGGTCGACAGCCCGTGCAGCGTGCGGTTGTCGAAACCGCGCACGTCGAGCATCCCCCGCTTGTCCAGGCCGGACGCCTGCGTCTCGCGCAGGAACAGGTATCGGCCCGCGACCGTCAGCCCCATGCGGTCCTCCAGCACCGGCGTGACGATGTTCTGCACCGTGCCGTTGAAGCCGATGTCGACCAGCATCACCGCGTCGCCGGCCGTCACGCCGGCGCGCGCTAGGTGTGCGATCAGCCGTCCGCCGAAGTCGCGACAGCGCTTGACGATCTTGGCGCGGGTCGCCGGCTTTGCCGTGAGGTCGGCGAACGCCCGCCGCGCCGCCTTGTGGTCCTTGATCCGAGCGATCGGCGCGACTTCGTTCTCGAACAGCATCAGGTGGCGCGCCAGGATGTGCGGCGGCAGCTTGTCGAGCCATTCGCCGAGATAGCGGTCGAGCGACGCCTCATCGTGAATGCTCGCGCGTCCGGCGACGAATCGGCTGATCTCCACCGTCGCCGCGCCCGCGTCCGGATAGAGTGCGTCGAACACGCGAAAGGGCAGCCAGCCGTCACGCATCACGAACAGCGGCTTGACCGGTCGCCCGATCCGCGCGGCGGCCGCGTCCAGCTCACCCTTCAGCCATGCGGCGAACGTCCGCATCACCGGCCCCAGCACATCGTGACCAAGCGCATAGGCGGGTGCGTCCGACGCGCGCAGCGACACCGCCGCGCGGTGCGGCTGATGGACCGGCCTTGTCACGCGGGCGGCGGGATCGATCATCACCGCGGCACTGGCCTCGTGGCGCAACCGCTGCTCGGTGGCGGCGTCGAACTGCTGGAAGTGCACCGCGTGAAGACCGTGCTTCGCGGCGGACTGGTGATCGGCGCGCGGATTGTCGCCGACGTGCAGCACCTGCTCGCCCGGCACGCCCAGCTCGGCGAGCACGACGTCGAACAGGCCGTCGTTCTTGCCCAGTCCGTGCGCGCCCGATACGAAGACATGGTCGATCATCGCCAGCACGTCCGGGCTGGCCGCCGCCGCGATATGCGCGCGGATTTCCGCTTCGCTGAGATACATGTCGCTGACGATGACCACCGTCAGCCCGCGCCGCTTCGCCTCGGCGATCAGCTCGACCACCGGCCGGAACGCAAAGGCATGACGGGCCTCCAGCGCCAGCTCCGCCGCCGCGTGTGCCCGCACCGTCTCGGCATCCGCCTGCGGCATCAGCGTCGCATAGATTTCCTCCAGCCCGATCTCGATCGCCTCGCGCCGGTTGTAGGCGACACGGCGCGCCAGCTGCTCGGCCCATTGGCGGGGCTCGACCCCGCCGCCCGGCAGGTCCAGCGCGGCGAAGACGTCGTGCGGCGCGTGGGTGGTCCGCCAGATCAGCGTGTCGAAACAATCGAGCGACAACACCGTCACTCCCGCCGGCGCCCGGTCGAGCAGTCCCGCGATCTCCTTGCCCCGCACCGTCAGCTTCATGCTCGCCCCCAGATGGAAACCGGGTGAGCTATCGGTGAAGATGGTTAGCGCCGGGTTAACCCGTCAGTCGGCGAACAGCAGCACCGGCGTTTCGAGCAGCTTCTTGAGCGCCTGGACGTAGGAGGCGGCGTCCCAGCCGTCGACGACGCGGTGGTCGCAGCTGATCGACAGGTTCATCAGCTTCGCGCGCACGATGTCCTCGCCCTGGAACACCGGCCGCTCGACGATCTTGTTCGGCCCGATGATCGCCACCTCCGGCCGGTTGATGACCGGCGTCGTCGCGATCCCGCCGAGCGGCCCGAGCGAGGTGACGGTGATCGTGCCGCCGCCCAGCTCCTGCGGCGTCAGCTTGTTGGCGCGCGCCGCCTCCGCCAGCCGCCCGATCTCGGTCGCGAGCTGCCAGACGTTGCGGTCCTGCGCGTCGCGGATGACGGGCACGGTCAGCCCGGCATCGGTCTGCGTCGCCATGCCGAGATGGACGCGACCCGACCGCGTCACCACGCCCGCCTCGTCATCGTAGCGCGCGTTGAGCATCGGAAAGTCGGGTAGCGAGCGACAGATCGCGACGATCATCAGTGGCAGCATCGTCAGCTTGGGGCGCGCCCCCCGATTGGCGTTCAGGTCCGCGCGCATCGCTTCCAGCGCGGTGACGTCGATCTCGTCCACATAGGTGAAATGCGGGATGTTGCGCTTCGATGCCGCCATGTTCTCGGCGATGCGGCGGCGCATGCCGATGACGCGCACCGTCTCGTCCTCGCGCGCACGGCTGGCGTGCGGGGCGTGATAGCCCTGGCCGGCGCCGTAACGCAGGAACGCGTCGAGATCGGCGTGACGGATGCGGTCGGCCTCGGTCCTGACCTGCGCCAGGTCGACGCCGAGTTCCTTCGCGCGCTGGCGCACGGCGGGCGACGCAAGGACGGGTTTCGCGTCCGGCTGCGGCGTGTCCTTGACGTCCGCCAGCGCCTTCAGCGTCGCCTCGCGCAGGTCGCGCCCGCCCTGGATCGGCGCGGCGGCGACCGTCTCCTCGACGCCCGGATTCTCGGCCTCGAACTGCTCCTCGACCTCGTCCTCCGCGGCAAGCGCCGCCGGCCGCGCCGTCTCGTCCATCGGCGTCGCGGTCGCCTCGCCGGCACTCGCCGCCGCGTCGGTCTCGATCACCACCAGCGCCGCGCCGATCGCGACCTGGTCGCCGACCTCGCCCGCCCGCTCGACCACCGTCCCCGCGACCGGCGACTCCATCTCGACCGTGGCCTTGTCGGTCATCATATCGGCGATGTTCTGGTCTTCCTCGATCCGGTCGCCGACGGCGACGTGCCAGGCGACGATCTCCGCCTCGGCGATGCCCTCGCCGATATCGGGCAGCTTGAACGTGAAGCGGGCCATGCGCGCCTAGTCCTTCATCATTTTCTTGAGTGCCTCGCCGATGCGGACGGGGCCGGGGAAATAGGCCCATTCGAGGCTGTGGGGATAGGGCGTGTCGAAGCCGGTGACGCGCTCGATCGGCGCTTCGAGGTGATAGAAGCAGCGCTCCTGCACCAGCGCCGACAGCTCCGCGCCGAAGCCGCCGGTGCGGGTCGCCTCGTGGACGATCATGCACCGCCCGGTCTTCCGGACCGACGCCTCGATCGCCTCGATGTCCAGCGGCACCAGCGTGCGGAGGTCGATGATCTCCGCATCGACGCCGGCCTCCTCGACCACCGCCGCGCAGACATGCACCATCGTGCCGTAGCACAGGATCGTCACCGCCTCGCCCGCGCGGACGACGTTCGCCTTGCCCAGGTCGACGCGATAGTACCCGGTCGGCACTTCGCCGGCGGGATGCTTCGACCAGTTCTGCGAAGGGCGGTCCCAATGGCCGTCGAACGGGCCGTTGTAGATGCGCTTGGGCTCGAAGAAGAGGACCGGGTCGTTGTCCTCGATCGCCGCGATCAACAGCCCCTTGGCGTCATAGGGCGTCGACGGGATCACCGTCTTGATGCCGCTGACGTGGGTGAAGATGCCCTCGGGCGACTGCGAATGCGTCTGCCCGCCAAAGATGCCGCCGCCGAACGGCGAGCGCACTGTGATCGGCGAGGTGAACTCCCCCGCCGAGCGATAGCGCAGCCGCGCCGCCTCCGACACCAGCTGATCGAGCGCGGGGTAGATATAGTCGGCGAACTGAATCTCCGGCACCGGCCGCAGGCCATAGGCGCCCATGCCGATCGCGACGCCGATGATGCCGATCTCGGTGATCGGCGTGTCGAACACGCGGGTCTTGCCGTGCTTCGCCTGCAGCCCGGCGGTGGCGCGAAAGACGCCGCCGAAATAGCCGACGTCCTCACCCATCACCAGCACGTCGGGATCGCGTGACATCATGACGTCGAGCGCGGAGTTGATCGCCTGGATCATGTTCATGCGGGTGGTGGCGGGCACCTCCGCGTCGGCCGTGGCGGGCAGGTCGGTCATGTGGTCGCCTTGCGAACGGTGAAGCGGTTGCCCGCCGCCGCGCGATAGGCCGACAGCCGCGCCAGCGCGCGCCGATCGCCCAGCCCATAACCGTCGACGAACAGCCGCGCCGGGACCGCCACGCGCGCGAACGCGGGCTCGGCGACCAAGCCGTGATCGGCGCCGGCGATCACGACCGCATAGCTGTCGGTCGGCACCGTCTCGGCGGGAAACAGATGGTCGGCCGGGTCGGTGACGAAGCCGGGCACGGTGTCCGCCGTCCCCGTCACGATCATCACCGGCACCGCGACGCCGGCATAGGCAGTCGGCTGGATCAGGCCGGGGATCTTGCCGGGCGTGGAAAAGCCCAGCACCGCCTTCACCGCCGGATCGCGGAACGGCCCCATGCCCGCCAGCGCGCCACCCAGGCACAGCGCGGTCAGCGTGCCGAAGCTGTGCCCCACCGCGATCACCGGCAGCCCCGCGTAATGCGCGCCGGCATGGCCCCGCGTCGCGCGCATGTCGGCGAGCCGCTCGGGAAAGCTCTGCACCAGCGTGAACTTGTCGCGCTCGGGATAGTGGACCGAGTCGACATGCAGCGGGGCCAGCACGACGAAGCCCTCGTCGGTCAGCAGCCTGGCGAGCTGCGCATACCGCTCCGGCCAGGAGCCGTGCCCGGTCGAGAACAGCGCCACGCCACGCGGGCGGGCCGGGGTCCAGACGCACAGCTTGGTCGTCCGCCGGCCCACCGCGAGGTCGACGGTCCGGGGCTCGATCGCCGCCCGCGCCGACGCGGTCGCGGGCAGCGCCAGCGCCCCCAACGCCGCCAGCGCGCCGCCCGCGAGCACGGCGCGACGATGGACCATCGTCATTTCCTGTCCCATGGCCGTCCGCTCGCTTTCTCTTCCGCCAACATCTGCGCCTGTTGTTCGCGCAGGTGCCACGGCATCTCCTCGAACACCCCGTCGAACATCGAGTCGAGCGGCTGGTGCAGGCCGTGGCCGAGGATGCCGTTCTTCTCCGCCTCCTTCTGGTCGGCGCGGACCTGTTCGGCGAGTTCCTTGTCCTGCGCGACGTGGCGCTCCTCGTCCCACTCGCCGAGCTGGATGAGGTGCGCTTTCAGCCGCCGGACCGGGTCGCCGAGCGGCCAGGCGTTGGGCTCGCCCGCCGAGCGATACTGGCCCGGATCGTCCGACGTCGAGTGCCCTTCGGCGCGATAGGTGAAATGCTCGATCAGCGTCGGGCCCTGATTGGTCCGCGCGCGCTCCGCCGCCCATTGCGTCGCCGCGAACACCGCCAGCGCGTCGTTACCGTCGACCCGCAGGCCCGCGATGCCATAGCCGACCGCGCGCGCCGCGAACGTCGTCGCCTCCGCGCCCGCGAAGCCCGAGAAGCTGCTGATCGCCCACTGGTTGTTGACGATGTTGAGGATCACCGGCGCGCGATACACCGACGCGAAGGTGCAGGCGGAGTGGAAGTCGCCCTCCGCGGTCGAGCCCTCGCCGCACCACACCGCCGCGATCCGCGTGTCGCCCTTCGCCGCCGACGCCATCGCCCAGCCCACCGCCTGCGGGAACTGCGTCGCGAGGTTGCCGGAGATCGAGAAGAAGCCGTGGTCCTTCACCGAATACATGATCGGCAGCTGCTTGCCGCCTAGCTTGTCGCCCCGGTTCGAATAGATCTGGTTCATCATCTCGACGAGGCTGTAGCCGCGCGCGATCAGGATGCCCTGCTGACGGTATGAGGGGAAGCACATGTCGTCGCGGTCGAGCGCATAGGTCGCCGCCACCGCGACCGCTTCCTCGCCCGTCGCTTTCATGTAGAAGCTGGTCTTGCCCTGCCGCTGCGCGCGGAACATCCGCTCGTCGAACGCGCGCAGCAGCGCCATCGAGCGCAGCAGGCGGCGGAGCTGATCGGGCGACAGCTTCGGGTCCCACGGCCCGGTCGCGCGGTCGCTGTCGTCCAGCACGCGCACCAGCGTATAGGCGAGGTCGGTGAACTCGCGCGCCGGCGCGGCCGTGTCGGGGCGGCGCACCGATCCCGCGAGCGGGATATCCACCTCGGCGAAGTCGACCTCGTCGCCCGGCCGGAACTTCGGCTCGGGGACGTGGAGCGACAACGGGGGCAGGTTGGCGCGCGGATGCTCGCCGGCCATGGGCACTCCTCTCGACGGGCCGAGCGCCCGCACGTCCTTTTTGGCCTCACGCAAGAATATTACAAGCGCTGTCGGCTGTGTCGTGCGGCGTTCGCTATGCGCCGATCGCCGCTTCGGCCGCCTCCCCCACCACCTGCTCGCCCACCACCTGCTCTATGGCGCCGAAGATCGAGTGGTGCCGCTCATCCTCCGCCCAGATGCGAACGGTGTCGCCACGCTTCAGGAACGGCGTGACCGGCTTGCCGCCCGCGATCGTCTCGATCGTGCGGACTTCCGCCAGACACGAATAGCCGACGCCGCCTTCCGCGATCGGCTTGCCCGGCCCGCCGTCCGCGTCTCGGTTGGACACGGTGCCCGAGCCGACGATCGTCCCCGCGCCCAGCTTGCGCGTCTTGGCGGCGTGCGCGACCAGCGTGCCGAAATCGAAGGTCATGTCCTCGCCCGCGTCGGCGCGACCGAAGGGCTGGTCGTTGAGGTCGACCATCAGCGTGCGGTGGAGCTTGCCGTCGCGCCACCAGTCGCCGAGCGCGTCAGGCGTGACGAACACCGGCGAGAACGCGCTCGCGGGCTTGGACTGAAAGAAGCCGAACCCCTTGCCCAGTTCGCCCGGTATCAGGTTGCGGAGCGACACGTCGTTGGTCAGCCCGACCAGCCGGATCGCGGCCAGCGCCTCGTCGCGACCCGCGCCTTGCGGCACGTCGCCGGTGACGACGACCACCTCCGCCTCCAGGTCGCAGCCCCAGCTTTCGTCGGCGAGCGGGATCGGATCGCGCGGCCCCAGAAAGCCGTCGGAGCCGCCCTGATACATCAGCGGGTCGTGCCAGAAGCTGTCGGGCATCTCGGCCGCGCGCGCCTGCCGCACCAGCGCGACATGGTTCACATAGGCCGATCCGTCCGCCCACTGATAGGCGCGCGGCAGCGGCGAGGCGGCGTCGTGCTCGTGGAACCGCTCCAGCGGGATCGCGCTGTTGCGGACGTCGGTCGCCAGCACGCGGAGATCGGGCAGCACCCGGTCCCAGTCGTCCAGCGCCGCCTGCAGCGTGGGCGCAATATGGCCGGCGTCGGCATACCAGGCGAGGTCGTCCGACACGACGACGAGCCGTCCGTCGCGACCCTGCTTGAGGCTGGCCAGTTTCATGCGCTCTCCTTTGGTTGTCGTCGTTGTAGACCCATCCGTCATCCCCGCGAAAGCGGGGACCCATCACCCGACGTGAGTTTAAGGCGAATGGCAGGGTGATCGCGCCACGCCGTCGCACCATAACTTTTGTTCTGCTCCCTTGACGCCCCCGCCTTCCGCCCGGCACCCTGCCCGGCAAAAGGAGAGCCCCATGTCCCTCGACACCATTCCCGGCCGCTTCGCCTACACTCCCGATCACGAGGCGTTCCGCCAGACGGTGCGCTCGTTCCTGCAAAGGGAGGGCGTGCCCCACGTCAACGACTGGGAAAAGGAGCGGCTGGTCCCCAAGGAATTCTGGCGCAAGGCGGGCGAGATCGGGATGCTGTGCCCGACCGTGCCGGAAGCCTATGGCGGGCTGGGGCTCGATTTCGGCTACAACGCGATCGTCGACGAGGAGATGAGCTACAACGGCGTCCCCGCCGGCTTCTCGCTCCAGTCGGACATCGTCGCGGGTTACATGGAGCATTACGGGTCGGAGGAGCAGAAGGCGCACTGGCTCCCCAAGATGGTCTCGGGCGACGTCGTCACCGCGATCGCGATGACGGAGCCGGGGACGGGCAGCGACCTCCAGGCGATCCGCACCACCGCGAAGAAGGACGGCAACCACTACGTCATCAACGGGTCCAAGACCTACATCACCAACGGCCAGAACACCGACCTGACGCTGGTCGTGTGCAAGACCGATCCCGACGCGAAACCGGCGTGGAAAGGCATGTCGATCATCCTGGTCGAGAGCGATCGCGAGGGGTTCTCCAAGGGCCGCAAGCTCGACAAGATCGGCCAGGACGCGGCCGATACCAGCGAGCTGTTCTTCGAGGACGTCCGCGTGCCGATGACCAATTGCCTGGGCGAGGAGGGGCAGGGCTTCGTCTATCTGATGAGCCAGCTGCCGCAGGAGCGGCTCGCGATCGCGGTCGGCACCCACGCCTCGGCGCAGCGCGCGTTCGACGACACGGTGGAGTTCACCAAGAGCCGCAAGGCGTTCGCGGGCATGGTGTTCGACTTCCAGAACACCCGCTTCGTGCTCGCCGACCTCAAGGCGAAGCTACAGGTCGGCTGGGCGCATCTCGACTGGGCGATCGCCCGGCATCTGAAAGGCGAGCTCACCAACGAGGAGGGCGCGGCGGCGAAGCTGTGGCACACCGAGCTGCAATGGGAAGTGATGGACAAGTGCCTCCAGCTCCACGGCGGGGCCGGCTACATGAACGAATACCCCATCGCCCGGATGTGGCGCGCGGCGCGGGTGTCGCGGATCTATGGCGGCACGACCGAGATCATGAAGGAAGTAATCGGGCGGAAGCTCTGAGCGGCGCAGGCGCGGCCACGTCCGCGCCCGATCCTTCCGACGGCTTTGCCGGCGGCCCTTCCCCACCCCGGCGAGGGCCAGTGGGGCTGAGATCACCGTGCCCTGATGTCGAACCCATCCCAGCTGAAATTGCCCTCGCGTTTCGGCGTCGTGGCCGGTGCGGAGATGTCGGCCTCCATCTCGGGCACCGCCGCCGCCGTCGCCGCGATCGGCGCGCCCGGCACGGACGCCGCGAGCGCCGCATAGGCCAGCCCCTCCGCGTCGAACCGCGCCTCCACCCGCACGTCCGACACCGCGCCGGTCGCCGGGTCGATGTCGACGCTCCCCGCCCACGCCCACGTCGCGTTGCCCGACAGCGTCACCTCGCCGCCGATCTCCGCCGATCCGCGCACCAGCCCGCCCTTGTTCCAGACGGTGATCTCCTCGTCGTAATCGGCGCGCCCGGTCAGGCACGCGGCATAGACCGACGCGGCCATCGCGCTGCCGCAGCTGTCGGTTAGCCCGACGCCGCGTTCATAGGTGCGGACGAACAGCCCGCCCTCATGCAGCGTCACGAACGAGACGTTGGCGCGGTTGGGCATCCAGGCGGGCGAGTCCTGCGCCGCCTCGCCGACCGCGACCAGCTCCGCCTCGTCGATCGCGTCGACGAACGCGACCAGATGCGGGTTGGGCATCGCGATGGCGGTGAACGACCGGGTCGAGCCGAGGCGCGGCAGCGGCCCCTCGACCAGCTCGACCTCGCCGATGTTCATCGGCCACCCCGTCACGTCCAGCATCGCCGGCCCCGCCACCTCGCGCACCGTGACGACGCCGGGCGCGAGATCGGGCGCGCGGCTCGCCTGCACGGTCGATGCGTTGCAGCGCACCGCCGCTTCCTCGATCCCCTCCCGCTCGAAGCCGAGCCGCGCGACGCAGCGCAGGCCGTTGAGGCACAGCTCGGCTTCCGACCCGTCGCTGTTCCACATCCGCATCCCGAACGGATGGCTACGGTCGCCGCCGGTCAGTGCCAGCAGCCCGTCGCCGCCGACCGCGCCGTCCCGATCCGCCAGCGCCACCGCGACCGCCTCCCACACATCGTCGTCGAACCGCACGGTGCGCGCGTCGAGCAGCGGGAAGTCGTTGCCCGACCCATGACATTTCACCAACGCCAGACGCATCGATCGACCTCCCCAAATCCCCGTCGCGCCAGCATAGCGCCGTCCAAAAGTAACGAAAGGTAACACCAAAACGGGTCAATGCAGCCCGTAATGCCCCGCCACCCGGTCGAGCGCGATCGTCAGGACGACGCGGCCGGCGCGGGTCGGCCAGCCCAGCGCCTTTTCCGCCGCCGGCAAGCCCTCGCCCGCGCAGATCACCCGCCACAGCACGTCCGCCAGCCCCGGCCCGGCGGCGGCGATGGCACCGTCGAAGCGGCGCTTGGCGGCGATATGCGCCGTCGTCGGATCGCCCCCCGCCCCGCCGCCGTCGACCCGCGCCGTCCAGTTCATCGTCACGCTCGGCGCCAGTTGCGCGCGCTCGTAGTCGGCGCGCAGCCGCTCGCCCGCCTCGACCTGCCGCCGCGTCACCAGCTTGCGCGCGGCCAGCCACGTCAGCGTCGATTCGCCCAGATTGACGGTCACCCGCCGACGCGCCGCCCCCGTCGCGCACACGACGCCGTGCTCGTCCAGCCCGCGCTCCACCAATTCCCGCATCGCCACTCCTCCGTCGATCGGGCGGCGCTTGCCATGACGGGTGGTTTGTAGGACAGGTGATAAACCAGATAGGTTGGAGCAGGCCAATGATTACCGCCATCAGGGAAGTCCGCCGCGCGCGCGGCATGACGCTGGACGACGTCGCTCGCGCCTGTGTGCCGCCGACGACGGCGCAGACGATCGGTCGGCTGGAAACGGGGATGCGGACGGTGTCGGTCGGCTGGCTCAACCGCATCGCGGCGGCGCTGGGCGTGACGGCGGCGGACCTCGTCCGGCTGCCCGAGCGCGCCGACCTGCCCGTCGCGGCGCAGCTCGACGCGGGCGGCGCGGTCGCGCCACGCCGCGATCTGCGGGTGGTGCCACCGGCCGCAGCGCCCGATCTGGTCGCGGTGCTGGTGACGGGCGGGGTCGGCGACTATCGCGCCGGGGACACGTTGTGGTGCGAGCGGATCGAACCCGACCGGTTCGGTGCTGCGCTCAACCGCGACGTGCTCGTCCCCCGCCCCGGCGGCCGCTTCGCCTTCGGGCGGTTGCTCGACCGACAGGCGGGCAAGCTGCACCTGCTCCCCCCAGGCCCCGGCGCCCGGCAACAGGTGGTCGCCGACGCACCATGGCTGGCGCAGGCGATCAGGCTGGTGCGGAACCTGTGAGCCTCAAAGCCTGGCGTATCGAGGCGGCGTGTCAGGCGGCGTGGCCGACGACGGCGGAAACGGTGCTCGACGGCTGGCTGCTGCGCCATAGCGGCGGGTCGACGCGGCGGCTCAACGCGCTGCACCCGACCCGCGACGGCCCGCGCGATCCCGCGCCGGTGCTGGCGGCAGCGCGCGAGCGGCTGGCGGCGGCGGGCAAGCCGCTGACCGTCCGCGTGCCCGCGATAGCGACCGGGCTGGACGCGGCGCTCGACCGGCTCGGCTTCGGGCCGCCCGAGGGGGAGACGCTGACGCTGAGCGCGCCGCTGCCGCCGGCCAACCCACCGACGCCCCATCGCGTCGCCCTCCACGATCGCGTCACCCCCGACTGGCTAGCCCTCCGTGTCGACTTCGCAGGGCTGGACGGCGCGGAGGCGATGCGGCTGCACCGTGACATCGGCCTGGTGCCGTCACCGGCCCGCTTCGCGCTGGTGAGCGACGACGCGGTGACCGCAGCGGGCTTCGGGACGATCGTCGACGGGTGGCTGGTGCTCGAATCGATCGTGACGTCGCCATCGCACCGCCGCACCGGGCATGGGCGCACGCTGGTGACGGCGCTGATGCACTGGGCGGCGGCAGCAGGCGCGGCGCATGCGTGTCTTCAGGTGCTCGCCACCAACATACCGGCGATCGCGCTATACCGGACGCTCGGCTTCGACCGCGAGGCCTATCGCTACGCCTATCGCGTCGCCCGCACCTAGAAAGCGAAGGCGCGCTTCCAGCCCGCGACCGCACCGCCCCACAGCTCCGCCCGATAGCGCGCGAAGCAGCGCGCGCCGCACTTCAACCGAATCAACGCGCCTTCCGCCAGCCAGCGGCCGCGCGTCGGGTCTTCGGCCATCGCCGGGCGCAGCGCCTCGGCGATCCAGTCCTCCGAATGCTTGATGTCGAGCACCGAGTGTAGCGCGAAATACTTGCGCTCCTTGCCCGAAAACCCCAGCCGCCGCAGCCCCTGCTCGACCAGCGACGCGCGCGCCGGCGCGGTCAGTTCGATCACGCCCAGCGCACCGACCGAATGCCACGCATAGCGCCGGTTTGCCGCCATCGCGGTCATCGCGTTGGCCAGCGTCAGGCTCTCCGCCACGGTGCGGTCGATCGACGGATCGACCTGCAGCGTCTCGACCAGCGCATCCAGCATCGGGCCGTGCATGCCCTTGGGATTGCCGCGCCCCATCTCGTCCCAATAATTGCGCGCCAGCTCCAGCTTGGGCGCGGTCGGCAGCTTGATCTGCGTCATCGCGACCAGATCGTCGAACCCCGCTTCGCCCGCCGCTTCCTGTTCAAAGAACCAGCGGAACTGCGCCAGTGTCGCCTCCTCGGCGAGCCACGGAAACAGCGCGTCGTGCTGCCCCGGCCCGGTGGGCTCCAGCGCCTCGAACCACGCGACGAAGCCGTCGACATCGGTCGGCGCCGCCGCCGCCTCGTCCGCGACCTCTGCACGCAGCTGTTCCAGGAACTCGCCCTCGACCCGCATCATCCGCGCGTCGCGATCGAGCCCGGCCCGCCAGTCGGCGGTCGGGACGCCCGGCGCCAGCCGCGCGGCATTCCAGCGCGCGAGGCTGCGCTGCGTGGTGTCGGCGAGCAGGTCCTGGGTGCCGGATGCAGTGGGCTGAACGAGCTGAAGCATGGAAAACTCACGAGAAATTGAACAGCGACAACCCGCGAACCGAGCGGACGGTTCATCTGCGCGACAGGGAATCGCATTGCGATCAATCAAGTTAACGCGCGCTCCGAGGCCGATCGCGGCACGCCGCAGGCGCGAAACGCTGTTCTACCCGCCCCCGGCTGTGCCACATCGCTCCCATGATCCCCGTTCCGACCCCTATCGCCTCCGCTCCCGCCACCGCAACGCCGCGCGAGGGGCGTGTTCACGCGCGCGCCGGGGCCGGTCGATGAGCGGCGCGACCGATATCCTCATAGTCGGCTCCGGCGCCGCGGGCCTTACCGCCGCGCTCAACCTCGCCGACCGGTTCCGCATCACCGTGCTCGCCAAGGGCGGGCTGGACGAGGGCGCCACCGCCTGGGCGCAGGGCGGGATCGCCGCGGTGCTGGAGGAAGGCGACACCTTCGAGCAGCATATCGAGGACACGATGATCGCCGGCGCCGGGCTAAACGACCGCGGCGTCGTCGAGATGGTGGTCGAACGCGCCCCCGCCGCGATCCACCGGCTGGAGGAACTGGGCGTCCCCTTCGCGACCGAAGGAAACGCACTGCACCTGACGCGCGAGGGCGGCCATTCGCACCGGCGCATCGTCCATGTCGCCGACGCCACCGGCTGGGCGGTGCAGGAGGCGCTGCTCCGCGCCGCCACCGCGCACCCGAACATCACGCTGGTGCCCGATCAGGTCGCGATCGACCTGGCCACGTCGCGGCACGAGGAACGCTATTCGGGCGCCGGGCATGTCTGGGGCGTCTACGCGGTCGATCGCACGACCGGCCGGGTCAATCTCCACACCGCGCGCGCGACCATCCTGGCGACCGGCGGCGCGGGACGGACCTATCTGTTCTCCACCGCGCCGCGCGGCGCGACCGGCGACGGCATCGCGATGGCGTGGCGGGCGGGCGCGCGCGTCTCCAACATGGAGTTCATGCAGTTCCACCCGACCTGCCTCTACAATCTGGAGGTCAAGAACTTCCTGATTACGGAGGCGGTGCGCGGCGAGGGCGGGCGGTTGCTCAATCCCAAGACCGGCCACCGCTACATGCCCGACATCGATCCGCGCGCCGAGCTGGCGCCGCGCGACATCGTCGCGCGCGCCAACGATGCGGAGATCAAGCGCGACGGGCTCGACTATGTCCATCTCGACATCAGCCATCAGCCGCCCGCGTTCATCCACGAGCATTTCCCCAACATCCAGGAAAAGCTGCTGGGTCTCGGCATCGACATCACGAAGGAGCCGATTCCGGTGGTGCCCGCGCAGCATTACACCTGCGGCGGCATCGTCGTCGATCGCGACGGGCGCACCGACCTGCCCGGCCTCTATGCGGCGGGGGAGTGCACGCAGTCGGGGCTGCACGGCGCCAACCGGCTCGCATCCAACTCGCTGCTGGAATGCTTCGTGTTCGGCGAGGCGGCGGCGAAGCACATCGCCGCGCACTGGGACACGCTGCCGCCGGTGCCGACGATCAGGCCGTGGGACGAGAGCCGCGTCGCCGATTCGGACGAGGAAGTCGTCATAAAGCAGAACTGGACGGAGATCCGGCGCTTCATGTGGAATTACGTCGGCATCGTCCGCACCACCAAACGGCTCCAGCGCGCCGCCAGCCGAATCAGGCTGATGACCGAGGAGGTCGCCGACTATTACGGCAATTTCCGCGTCACCCCCGACCTGATCGAGCTCCGCAACCTGCTCCAGACCGCCGACCTGATCGTCCGCTCGGCGCTGCACCGGCATGAAAGCCGGGGGCTGCACTATACGCTCGACTATCCCGAGACGTCGCCGGTCGCGGTCGACACCGTGCTGGTGCCGTGATCCTCGGTCGACCGTAGCCCCAGCCGGTCGATCAGCGGCCCCATCGTCAGCCCCTGGACGATAATCGAAAAGGCGACCACGGCAAAGGCGACGGCGATGATCGTCGCCCGCTCCGCCACCTGCGGCGGCAACGCCAGCGCCAGCGCCAGCGCCAGTGCGCCGCGCAGCCCGCCCCAGAACAGCACATGCTTGTACCCCCACGGCACCCGCAGCCGGGTGCGCGCGAAGGCGAGCACGACCGGATACACCGCCGCCGCCCGGCCCAGCAGCGACAGCGAGGTGGCGACCGCCGCCGCCTCCAGCACGCGCGTCAGCGGCACCGCGGTGATCTGACCGCCGATCAGCAGGAAGATCACCGAGTTGATAAGAAAGGCGACGAACTCCCAATGGTTGAGCACGCCCCGACGTCCGTCATCGCTGATCGAGCCGATGAAGCCCCAGTTGCCGACGACCAGCCCGGCGGCGAGCGTCGCCAGCACGCCCGAGAAATGGAAGTGCTCGGCGAGCAGGAACGAGCCATAGGCGATCACCGTCGTCAGCGCGACCTCGACCAGCCGGTCGTCGGTGCCGTTGGCGAGCAGGATCAGCGGCACCGCCACCGCCGCACCACAGGCGATGCCGCCGACCACCGTCTTGACCAGGTCGAGCGCGATGCCGCCGGGCGTCGCCGCCGCGCCCGCCGCGATCCCGGCCAGGATCGCGAAGCCGACTGCGGCCACCCCATCGTTGAGCAGGCTCTCCGCTTCCACCAGCAGGTGCAGGCGGGGCGCTACCTTGATCTGTTTGAACGCCGCGATCACCGCGACCGGATCGGTGGCGGCGATCAGCACACCGAACAGTCCGGCGCCGATCCAGCTCCACCCCACCAGCCAGTGCATCCCGGCCGCAACCACGCCGGCGGCAAGCACGATGCCGAGCGTCACCAGCACCGCCAGCAGCGGCAGCTCGCGGCGGAACGGCCGCCACGGAATCTGGATCGCCGCCTCGAACACCAGAGGCGGCAGGAACACGAAGAAGATCAGGTCGCGCGTCAGCGGCGGCGTCGCGGCGGGCGCCAGCGACGCCAGCGCGCAGCCCGCCACCACCAGCCCGACGCTGTACGGCAGCCTCAACCGTTGCGACACCATCGCGACCAGCGCCGCCACCAGCAACAGCGCGCCGAGCACCGGGAAATCAAAACCTTGCACCCGGACACGCCCCTTTTCACATCTCGTCGCACCGACAGCGGCACTCGTCGCAAGGCCACCAGGCCCTGCTTGTGTCTGACGCCGGCCTGTTCACACAACAAGCGAAAGCGTTCGGGGCTGGTCGATTGATGACGTCGGGTAAGCGTAAGGGACTGATCGGACTGGCGATGGTCGGCGCGGTGCTGAGCGCGTGCGGCTCGACCGGACGTCCGGGCGCCAGCGCGCACGCGCCGCAGCCGGTGCCGCCGGTCTATGTCTCCGTTCCCATCCCCGGCGTGCAGCCGCGCGTCGTCCGCCCCGCGCCCTATGCGCTGATCGATCAGATCGCCCGCATCCAGCGTGGCTTCGCGGGCAAGGCAGGGGTCGCGATCCGCGCGGTCGACGACGGCTGGACGGTGGAGTCCGGCGGGCGTCAGTATCTGCCGCAGCAGTCGGTGTCGAAGCTGTGGGTGGCGATGACCGTGCTCGACCTGCGCGATCAGGGCCGGCTGCGGCTCGACGATCCTGTCACCGTCACCGCCGCCGACCTGACGCTGTTCCATCAGCCGATCGCCTATCTCGCGGTCAAGCCGGGCGGGTTCCAGACCACCGTCGGCGATCTGCTGACCCGCGCGCTGACGCATTCGGACAATACCGCCAACGACAAGCTGCTGTGGCTGTGCGGCGGGCCGACGGCGGTGCGGGCGATGATCGAGGCGAAACGGCTCGGTCCGATCCGCTTCGGGCCGGGCGAACGGCTGCTGCAGGCGCGCACCGCCGGCGTCGTCTGGGATCAGAGCTGGGCCGGCACCAACGGCTTCGAGATCGCACGCTCGCGGCTAACGCGCGAGGCGCGCGACGCGGCGCTGAACGCCTATGTCGCCGATCCGCCCGACGGCGCGCAGCCGCTGGCGATCGCCGACGCGCTCGCGCGGCTGGCACGCGGTGAGCTATTGAGCGAGACCTCGACCAGCGTGCTGCTGTCGACGATGGGCCAGTCGGTCACCGGCCGCGCCCGCCTGCGCGCCGCGGTCCCCGGCGGCTGGCAGATCGCGCACAAGACCGGCACCGGCCAGGATCTGGCGGGCCGCAACGCCGGCTTCAACGACGTCGGCCTCCTGACCGCGCCCGACGGCCGCCGCTATGCGCTGGCGGTGATGATCGGCGACACCACCCGCCCGATCCGCGAACGCCAGCAACTGATCCAGCAGGTCGCGGCCGCGGTCGCCGGCTATGTCGGCGGCGGCGCGGCACCGGCAATGGAGCAGCAGGTCGGGGGATAGGTCGGCGCCTAGAGCACCGGCATCGCACGCCGCATATACTCGTCGAATAGCGGGACGGTGAATTCCGTCTCGGCGTGCGCCGGTGCGTAGATCATCCCCTTCCTGATAAGCTTGCCGCGTGTCGGGCCGACACTGGTCGTCTTCAACCCGAGCAGCTGTGCGATGTCGCCAGAGCGGTGCGCGCCGGGTCCGAGTTCGGCCAGCGCCCGCATGTAACGCCGCTCGGACGGCGTGCAGCGATCGAAGCGGACCTTGAAGAATCCCTCGTCCAAGGTGCGGATGGCGACCACGCTGGCCCGCACGACGTCATCCAGTTTCACCACCGGCGCGTCCGCGACGTTCCAGCAGTCGTGGCCCCATTGCTGAAGGAAATACGGATAGGCGCGGGTCACCTCCAATATTCGGTCGAGCGCTCCGTCCGTGATCGCCGCATCCTCTTGTTCGATCGGTGATCGCAACGCCGCGATGGCATCGACCTGATCCAACGGGCCGATCGCGGGATACCGGAAGAGCCGCTCGGCATATGATTTGGACTCACCGGCAAGTGCCAGCACCTGCGGGAGACCCGCGCCGAACATGATGAAGGGCAGCCCGGATTGGCTGATCTTGTGCATCGCCATGATCAGCGCGCTGAACTCCCGCGCCTCGAAATACTGTAGCTCGTCGATCAGAATCGCCACGCTGCGACCGGCCGCCTGCGCCGCCTCTGCAACGGTATGCAGCAGGTTCGGCAGATCGCTTTCGAGATCGCCGCTGTCGGCAACGCCACGCTCGGGATCGAGGCCGATTTCAAGATCCAGCTCTCCCAGATTCAGCTTCACCGCGCCGATGAAACCACGCAGGACGCGCAAACCTCGTCGCGCTTTTTCCTTCGCCGACTCCACCTTGCTCAGTGAAAACAGGAGATTGCGGATGGGCGGAAGAAGCAGCTCTGCGAGCGACTTGCCTTCGTGCGCCTCGATGAAAGCCGTTCGATACCCATGCCCCTCGGCCATGGTTCGAATCCGGACCAGCAAGACGGTCTTGCCTACGCCGCGCAGGCCAACGAGGATGAGGCTTGGGTGGCGCGGCGTTGCGCGACCCGCTGTAAGGCAATGTCGGCCAGGTCGAGCAGGGCCGATCGCCCGGCAAGTTCCGGTGGCGGATTGCCCGCACCGGGTGCGAAAGGGTTACGCACAGGGTCCATGATCAAGTTTACCCGTTTTTACCCGGGATCAGGTCAAAACGGGTAAACTCGGGTCAAACGGGTGTAAAGCGTATCCGGCTGCGCTACACCCGCCCCCATGCCCCATCTCTACCTCGTCGACGGCTCGGGCTATATCTTCCGCGCCTATCACCGCCTGCCGCCGCTCACCAACAAGCATGGCGAGCCGGTCGGCGCCGTCTATGGCTACACGACCATGCTGTGGAAGCTCGCCGACGAACTCCACGCGGCTGATGGCCCGAGCCACATGGCCGTCATCCTCGACAAGTCGTCGTCGACCTTCCGCAACGACCTCTACGACCAGTACAAGGCGCACCGCCCGCCGCCGCCGGAAGACCTGGTCCCGCAATTCCCGATGATCCGCGACGCCACCCGCGCCTTTTCGCTGCCGTGCATCGAGGAGGAGGGGCTGGAGGCGGACGACATCATCGCCTGCTATACCAAGGCGGCGCTGGCGCAGGGCTGGTCGGTGACGATCGTCAGCTCCGACAAGGACCTGATGCAGCTGATGACCGATCCGTCGGTCGACATGTACGACACGATGAACAACCGCCGCCTCGGCCCGGCCTATGTCGAGGAGAAGTTCGGCGTCGGCCCCGATCGGCTGGGCGACGTGCTGGCGCTGATGGGCGACAGCGTCGACAACGTGCCGGGCGTCACCGGCGTCGGGCCGAAGACCGCGTCGAAGCTGATCCTCGAACATGGCGACCTGGAGGGCGTGCTCGCCGCCGCCCCGACGATGAAGCCGGGCAAGCTGCGCGACAACCTGATCGAGCAGGCCGAGATGGCGCGGCTGTCGAAGGTGCTGGTGACGCTGAAATGCGACGCCCCGCTGCCGCAGCCGCTCGACGAGCTGGCGATGCAGGGCATCCCCGACGCGCCGCTGCGTGCGTTCCTGGAACATCACGGCTTCCGCACGCTGCTGAGCCGCATGGAGCAGGTCGCCGACGCCCCCGTCGCGGTGCCCGACGCGCCGATGTCCGACGATCCGCCCTGCGATCACGACGGCTACGAGACGGTGGTCGACCTCGACGCGCTCGACCGCTGGATCGCCGACGCCCGCGCGCAGGGGTTCGTCGCGATCGACACCGAGACCAGCGGCACCGACGCGACCCGCGCCGAGCTGGTCGGCGTGTCGCTGTGCCTCGCGCCCAACCGCGCCTGCTACGTGCCGTTGAAGCACGGCGGCACCGACCTGCTCGCCGAGAACCCGGTCCAGGTCGCGTGCGAACCATGCCTCGACCGGCTCAAGGAGCTGTTCGAGGACCCCGCCGTCCTCAAGATCGGCCACAACATCAAGTTCGACATGATCGTGCTGGGTGAGCGCGGCATCGCCGTTGCCCCGCATGACGACACGATCGTGATGAGCTTCGACCTCGACGCCGGCCGCCACGGCCATGGCATGGACGAGCTGGCGGCGACGCACCTGTCGCACTCGTGCATCGCCTACAAGGACGTCGTCGGCACCGGCAAGATGCAGCGCGGCTTCGCGGAGATCGATCTCGCCGCCGCCACGCGCTACGCGGCCGAGGACGCCGACGTGACCTTCCGCCTGTGGAAGCGGTTCCGCGCGCGGCTGCCGGGCGAAGCCGCGACGCGCGTCTATGAGATGGTCGACCGCCCGCTCGTCCCCGTCATCGCGCGGATGGAGCGGCACGGGATCAAGGTCGACCGCGAGCGCCTCGCCGCGCTGTCGGGCGAGTTCTCCGGCCAGATCGCGCTGCTGGAAAAGGAGGTCCATGACCTCGCCGGCGGCCCCTTCACGATCGGCTCGCCCAAGCAGCTCGGCGACGTGCTGTTCGAACGGCTCGGGCTGAAAGGCGGGCGCAAGGGCAAGTCGGGCGTCTATTCGACCGACGTCACCGAGCTGGAGCGGCTCCAGCGCGAGAAGGGCCCGGGCAGCGAGGTGGTCGCCAAGGTGCTCGAATGGCGCCAGCTCACCAAGCTCAAGAACACCTACACCGACGCGCTGCAACAGGAGATCAACCCCGCCACCGGCCGCGTCCACACCAGCTATTCGCTGACCGGCGCGCAGACCGGGCGGCTGTCGTCCACCGAACCGAACCTGCAGAACATCCCGATCCGCACCGAGACGGGCCGTCAGATCCGCGACGCCTTCGTGGCGGAGCCGGGCAACGTCATCCTCGCCGCCGACTATTCGCAGATCGAGCTGCGCTTGGCGGCGCACATCGCCGACGTGCCGCAGCTGCGCGAGGCGTTCGCGAACGGCGACGACATCCACTCGCTGACCGCGACCGAGCTGTTCGGCGAGGTCAACCGCGACACCCGCGCGCGCGCGAAGACGATCAACTTCGCGATCCTCTACGGCATCTCGCGCTGGGGGCTGGCGGGGCGGCTGGAGGTCGGCGCGGACGAGGCGCAGGGCATGATCGACCGCTATTTCGAGCGCTTCCCCGGCATCAACCGCTACATGGCCGAAACGCTGGAGCAGGTTCGCGAGCGCGGCTACACGACGACGCTGTTCGGGCGAAAGACGTGGTTCACGCGGATCAAATCGAAGGTTCAGCACGAACGCCAGGGCGCCGAACGCGCCGCGATCAACGCGCCGATCCAGGGCACCAGCGCCGACATCATCAAGCGAGCCATGGTCAGGATCGAACCGGCGCTGGCGGCGGCGGGGCTGGGCCATGTCCGGATGCTGCTCCAGGTCCACGACGAGCTGGTGTTCGAACTGCCGGAGGGCGACGTCGCCGCCGCCTCGCCGGTGATCGAGCGCGTGATGGCGGGCGCGGCGGAACCGGCGGTCAAGCTGACGGTGCCGTTGGGCGTGGAGATCGGCGTCGGGCAAAGCTGGGGCAGCGCGCACTAGGCACGGCTGGCCGCGTCCGGCCGGATTGCCTGGCCACCGCCTGCCCGGCGCAGGCAGCGACATACATGCTGTCCTAGACGCCCGCATTTGTGCCAATGCGCCGTTATGGCCATCGCCACCCCTGATCCAGCTCGACTTCCTGCACGTCGACCCTGCGCCGCGCGATGAACGACACCCGCGCCGACATCGACACGCTCGCCAAGGGCGGCCGGACCAACATCGCCGGGTTCATCCTGCGCCTCGCCGCGCGGATTCCGTTCCTGTTCATCGCCGGGCGACTGTATGGACCGGAGCTGGTCGGTCGCTTCGCGCTCGCGGTGGTGGTGGTCGAGTTGGCGGCGCTGGTAGCGACGCTGGGGCTGAAGCGCGGCCTCGCGCAGGCACTGGCGCAGTCGGAGCGGCCGCATGTCTGCGTCGTCTGGGATGCGATGGCGGTGGCGTTTATCGTGTCGCTGCTCGCCAGCGCGGTGCTCTGGGTGGCGCCGGAGATCATGTACCCGAACACGCCGGTGCGCGGGCTTGACCGCTATCTCGGGCTGGTCGTGCTCGGCCCGGCGCTGTCGGACGTCAGCCTTGCCGCGCTCGCCTATCGGTTGAACGTCAAGGCCGCCGTCACCGCGCGCGCCGTCGTCGAGCCGTGGACGATCTCGATCGCCGCCTGGGCCTTCTCGTTCGTCACGATCCGCGACGGCCTCGTCCTGTCCTACGTCGCCTCGATGGTGGCGGCGCTGATCGCCAGCCTGGTGCCGTTCCTGCGCAGCTACGGCCTGCCGCACGGCTGGTCGCCGCAACCGCGCGCGCTGTTCGCGCTCGCCCGCGCCAATGCCCCGCTGGCGGGTGCCGACGCGCTGGAATGGGGCAGCCGCAACGTCGATCGTTTCATCCTGGGCGTGCTGTTCGAACCCAAGATCGTCGGCATCTACTACATGGCGCAGCAGGTGTCGTCCTTGCCGCAGAAGCTGAAGACCAGCTTCGATCCGATCCTCGGCCCCGTCATCACGCGCAGCCTCGCGGTCCGTGACTATCCTGCGATCGCCGCGCAGGTGCGTCAGGTCGCGTTCTGGATCATGGCGGCGCAGGGCGGACTCGCGCTGATGGGCTCGATCCCCGGCGAGGCGGTGATGGGCGTGCTCGGGCCACAGTTCGTCGCCGGCACCGCCGCGCTCGCGTTCCTGCTCACCGCCGAGGTGCTCGCCTCGACCGGCGCGGTGTGCGAGTCGGCGCTGGTCTATGTCGCACGGCATACCAACCTGCTGATCTCTGCGGGCATGCTGGCGTTTCAGGTGGCGCTGTCGTTCGGGCTGGTGTTCCTGATGCGGAGCCAGGGCTGGCCGCCCGCCTGGCAGGCAGCGGGCCCGGCGGTGGCGTTGATGGCGAGCCTGGGGCTGACCTCGGTCGTCAAGGCGCGGCTGCTCGGCCGCATCCTCGGCGCGCCGGTGTCGCCGTGGCGCTGGCCGCTGGTCTGGGCCGCGCTGGCGGCGATCGCGGTCGGCTCGATCTTCACCGCGCTGCCGCCGCAATATGAATGGACCGAGCTGGTGTTCGGCGAACCCGCGATCGCGGCGGCGTATCTGTACGTGCTGTGGCGCTGGGCGTTCGGGCCGGCGGACCGGGCGCTGTTCGGGCGGATGCCGACGGCGGAGGAGGCGACGCTGCCCAATGTCGGGGCGAGTACGAGTTAGCGGGGGCCGGACGCGAACGGCTGGCCGGGACTTCGGCCCGTAACCAGGCCGCCGACGGCAAAGCCGCCGGCCTCACGTCGAACGGATTCGGCCGCATGCGCGGCCGTCCCGCCGGCCGTCGCAGGCGCTGCGCTGACGCGCATCGGCGCGGGCGTGGCCGCGCCTGCCGCCTGCTCAGTGACGGAAGTGCCTCACCCCCGTGAACACCATCGCCAGCCCCGCCGCGTCCGCCGCCGCGATCACCTCGTCATCGCGGATCGAGCCGCCCGGCTGGATCACCGCCGTCGCCCCCGCCTCGACCGCCGCCATCAGCCCGTCGGCGAACGGAAAGAACGCGTCGGACGCGACCGCCGAGCCGATCGTCCGCGGTGCGTCCCAGCCCGCCTTGTCGGCGGCGTCCCTTGCCTTCCACGCCGCGATCCGCGCCGACTCCAACCGGTTCATCTGCCCCGCGCCGACCCCGGCGGTGCTGCCGTCCCTGGCATAGACGATCGCGTTCGACTTGACGTGCTTCGCCACCGTCCAGGCGAAGCGGCAATCCGCCAGCTCCTGCGCGGTCGGCTGGCGCCGCGTGACGACCGTCATCTCGCCGAGTCGACCGTTGTCGCGTCCCTGCACCAGCCACCCGCCCGCGATCGACTTGACCGCCAGCACGTCGCGCGCCGGATCGGGCAGGTCGCCGGTCAACAGCAGCCGCAGGTTCTTCTTGCCCGCGAACACCGCCAGCGCCGCGTCGTCCGCATCCGGCGCGATCACGACCTCGGTAAAGATGCCGGTGATCGCCCGCGCGGTCGCCTCGTCGATCGTGCCGTTGAGCGCGATGATGCCGCCGAACGCCGACACGCTGTCGCACGCGAACGCCGCCTCGTATGCCTCGGCCAGCGTCGTACCGGTTGCGACGCCGCACGGATTGGCGTGCTTGACGATCACCGCCGTGGGGCCTGCGTCGCGGAACTCCGCCACCAGCTCCAGCGCCGCGTCCGCATCGTTGAGGTTGTTGTAGCTCAGCTCCTTGCCCTGCACCTGCCGCGCCTGGCCGATGCCGCGCCCTTCCGCCCCGGCATAAAAGGCCGCATGCTGATGCGGGTTCTCGCCATAGCGCAGCACGTGGGGCGCATTGAGCACCAGCGGCAGCGTCTGCGGAAACCGCTCGCCCTGATCGGCGAACGCGAACCAGCGCGCGATCGCCGCGTCGTACCCGGCGGTCAGCGCGAACGCCTTGGCCGCCAGCCGCCGCCGCAGCTCCACCGACGTACCGCCGTCGTGATCCAGCGCGGCGAGCACGGTCGGGTAATCCGCCGGATCGGTCAGCACCGCGACATCGGCATGGTTCTTCGCCGCCGAGCGCACCATCGCCGGGCCGCCGATGTCGATATTCTCGATCACGTCGTCGCGCCCGGCGCCGCGTGCGACGGTCGCCTCGAACGGATAGAGGTTGATGACCAGCAGGTCGATGCCGCCGATCCCGTGCGCCGCCATCGACGCCGCGTGGCCGGTATCGTCGCGCACCGCGAGCAACCCGCCATGCACCGCCGGGTGCAGCGTCTTGACCCGGCCGTCCATCATCTCGGGAAAGCCGGTCAGCTCGGCGACATCGCGCACCGCCAGCCCCGCCTCGCGGAGCGCCTTGGCGGTGCCGCCGGTGGAGACCAGCTCGACGCCCCGCCCAGCCAGCGCCTGCGCGAACTCGACGATGCCGCTCTTGTCCGACACCGACAACAGCGCGCGCTTGATCGAAACCGTCGTCATCAACCCTCCGTCACCCCGGCCTCGGACCGGGGTCCATGACCCACACGGGCGCGCTTGCCGCAGGGTGGGGGCAGGAACAACCCCGTCGTGAGGGCGGTGGCGGTCAGATCGCCCGCTTGAACGTCCAGCTCACGCTGGCACCGCCGGGCGGGGACTCGCCGGTGACGACCAGCTGCTGCGTCGGCTGGGCGCGGCCGGTGGGGTCGATCCACAGGCTCGCCTCGATCGCCAGCGTGCCGCCCCGGCACCGGAACTGCCACAACGCGCCGCCTTTGCCGTCCTGGCCCGGCAGCCGCAGCAGCGCCGCCATCCCGTCGGCGGTCGGCGACGCCTGCACGCCCTTGCCGAGATGGAAGCGGATCGCGAAGCCGCTCGCGTCCGTTCGCCGCCGCCCCCCGCCTGACCGACCGGGCGGCAGCAGCGCGTCCTCGCCGCGCAGCTCGCGTCCGTCGCCGGTCAGCAGCAGCTGGCGGCGATGGACGAAGCCCCAGCGGCGGACATAGCCGTCGTGGCTCGCCTCCAGCCGACTGGCGGCCTCGCTCTCCTGCCGGCTCAGCTCGACCTCGCGCACGCCGCGTCCCAACGTGCCGTCGGCGTTGATCGCGGTCGAGTTCGAGTCGGCCAGGCACAGCGTCGAATGCGCGGCGGTCGATCGCAGCGCCTGCAACAGCGCCGCCGGCAGCGTCGCCTGACCGGCCAGCGCACCGCCGCAATTGACCACCAGCCGTGCCGCGCCGTCCGACAGCTCGAACGCCAGCGTCGAGGCGCAGCCGCCCGCCACCGCGCGCGCGACCGGCGGCGGCGCGGCGTCGACGATCGCCACCGCGCTGCCGGCCGCGAGCCGCTGATATCCCCAGTCGCGCGGCTGGCGCAGCGGGCGGGTACGGATGCCGGTCGCGTCGATCAGCGCCGCCAGCGTCTCCGCCGCCATCGGGGCCCCGCCCTGCCAGCTCGCCAGCCCCCGGTCGCCGTGCGTGACGCCCAGCAGCGCCGGCACCGCCTTCGCCAGCGCCGCCGTCATCGCCGGCGGCGGCAGCAGCCGCCGGGCCGCATAGGTCTCGCGCAGCATCGCCAGCAGCCCGACGATGTCCGCCAGCTCGGCCGGGCTCCGCGACATCGCGCCGCCGTCCTCGTGCATCCCGCTCGCCAGCGCCCGCGCCAAGCCGCCCTCGCCGAACGACCGGCGCGGATCGCCGCCGGGCACCAGCAACCCCGCCGCGACGACGCCGCACCATGCCGCGATGCGCTTGAGCCCCGCCGGCGCCTTGTCCGCGCCGCGATCGAGATGCCGCGCGCCTCTCGCCAGCGTGTTCAGCACCGCCGAGCGATAGACCAGGTCGGTCGACGACAGGATCAGCGGCGCGTGCGCGGTCCACAGCAGGATGCGCCGCCCCCACAGCTCGGGCGCCCAGGCGAGCGCATCGACCTTGTCGGCATAGGCGCCGAGCCATTGCGCGGTCAGCGCCTCCGCGATCGGCGCGCCGACGGGGCGCGTCGTCACCGTCGCCAGGTCGCGCAGCCATTCGAAGCTGTGGACATAGGCCGCGAACGGCTTGCCCCAATCGCGGCGCTTGAAGTCGAGCATGTCGAGATCGTGCCGCTCGCCGCGATAGCTCAGCCGTCCGTCGAGCAGCGCCTGCCCGCGCCCGACGTCGCCCGCGATCGGATCGGTCGGCACGGCGATCAGCTTGAGCGGATAGCGCCCGCGCAGCCGCAGCGTGTGTAGCGGCGTGCGCCAGGTCAGTCGTTCGAAACGCTCGGACAGCCGCTGCGCGAGGCTCAGCCCCGTATCGCCGCCCAGCCGGATCAGCCGCTTGCCCTCCTCGACACCGTCGGGCGCGGCGTCGAGATCCGCTTCGCTCACCCGCCCCTGAGGGCTGCGATGTTGGCCGCGTAGCGGTCCGGCCCGCCACGGAATACCGAGGTGCCCGCGACGAGCGCATCCGCGCCCGCCTCGACGCACCGCCGCGCCTGTTCGGCATCGACGCCGCCGTCGACCTCCAGGTCGATCGCGCGTCCGCTCATGTCGATCATCTTGCGGATCGCGGCGATCTTCTTGAGCTG
>NZ_CBDATK010000004.1:0-369785 GCF_965200135.1 Sphingomonas sp. | reverse complement strand
GGTGAAGCAACGGGCGGGGTTAACCCCGCCCGTTGCTGTTCGAGTTCGGCGGCGAACGCCGCCGGTGTGGCGTAGCCGAGCGAGGAGTGCGGCCGCTCGGTGTTGTAGTCGTCGACCCAACGGGCGAGGATCTCCCGGGCCTGGCGAACCGTGAAGAACAGCGTCTCGTTGAGCAGCTCGTCACGCATGCGACCGTTGAAGCTCTCGACGAACCCGTTCTGGGTCGGCTTGCCCGGTGCGATGTAATGCCACTCGATGCCAGCGTCGCCCGACCAGGCGAGCACCGCGTTCGAGGTGAGCTCGGTCCCGTTGTCGCTGACGATCATCTTGGGTGCGCCGCGCTCGGCGATCAAATCGCCCAACTCGCGCACCACCCGCTTGCCTGAGATCGACGTGTCGAGCACCGCCCGCAAACACTCGCGCGTCACATCGTCGACGATGTTGAGCACGCGGAACCGCCGACCGGTTGCCATCTGATCATGGACAAAGTCCAGGCTCCAGCGCTGGTTGGGAAGCGCCGGCACCGGCGCGGGCGCCCGCGCGCCGACGGCCCGCTTCCGCCCCTTCCGGCGGCGTACCGTCAGACCCTCTTCGCGATACAGCCGCTGGGTCTTCTTGCGGTTGATCGTGATGCCGTCACGCCGGAGCAGGATGTGCAGCCGCCGATAGCCGAACCGCCGGCGCTGCTGCGCCAGCTCGCACAACTTCGACCGCAGGTCGCCATCATCCGCCCGGCACGAGCGATACCGCATGCTCGTGCGGTCCGCCCCGACGACAGCACACGCCCGCCGCTCGCTCATCCCCAGCGTCGCCTGGAGATGCGCGACCGCTTGCCGCTTCGCGGCGGGCGCTACCATTTTTTTGACAGCAGATCCTTTAGACCCGCGTTGTCGAGCATCGTGTCGGCAAGCAACCGCTTGAGCCGGGCGTTCTCCTCCTCGAGCGCCCGCAGCCGCTTCGCGTCGGATACCTCCAGACCGCCATACTTGGCCTTCCACGCATAGTACGTCGCGCTCGACATCGCGTGCTTGCGGCACAGCTCGGTCACTACCGCGCCCGCCTCGGCCTCCTTCAGGATGCCGATAATCTGCTCTTCAGAAAACTGCTTCCGCTTCATCTGTCCGTCCCTTCGAGGGGCCGGTCTTTAGGTCCAGGTGGATGAAGAAACGGGGGTCACGTCACATACAAGCGCTACCCGCAGGCGATTTGAAGTTGATGCTAGAGCTGTCCAGTTCAACGGATTTACTCGTCGTACGGTTCGCCCGTGTCGAAAGTGAAGCCACATCGGCGGCATCCTGTCCAATAGCTCCAGCCGCCATACTGTGATGGTCGAGGGATCAGGTCGGTCTGCCCGTTGACCGAGTTACAACTTGGGCAGCGCCAATCCGTATCTGGCCAGATGATATGCGGTGGATGAGGGATGAAGGCATCCTCTTGCTTCTCGGCATCCTCAAGAGTCTTTTCCTCGATCCCGGCGGGTGTGGCGAGGCCAGCATCTCGGATCGATCGAAAGGCTCCGGAAAGCGTGTCGTGCAGTTCAATATCGCCAACGCCAACCGCTTTGAGTTCCGCGCCGAGCATCGGGTTGATTAGTCGGCGCTTGCTCAGAGTGACGGCAAAGTCACTGTCACGTGAGATAATCCAAACCTTCGGTCGCCCTTGCGCGGCGTCAACGAACTGCTCCCAAGAGAGCTGGTCACCGAGCGGATCTGAGCGCTTGCCCGGGGGATTTCCGCGTTCTCGGCGATCCCGCGCTCGAGCCATCTGCTCAGTCGTCGCTTCCACGGCCTGGTCAAGCAAGGGCGAAAGCATGCCAGTTGCGAGATCGCTATTGGTGCTAATCGCCTGCGCGATCTCGGCGCTCGCGGTCTCCCAATCCTTCCTTGCTTCTCTCAGCGCTGAACTCAGCTCTAAAATTCTGGCGGTCGCGTCAGCATGCAACTTTACCTTGGTAAGATGATCCGGCAGGTCGGGTGGTAGCTCGTGGTCGAACTTGCCTCGCGTCTCAACGAACACGGCCAGCTTACGCCGACGGACCTCATCAGCCACCTGCCGGGTCACCAAGACGTGCTCGCGTATTTCGACCAACGGAAGGAGGAGCTCGGACGGGACACGTCCCGCCCTACAGCTCCAGAATCCAAGCAGGATGTTCGCGTCGATGAAGATTGAGGACATCGTCTGTTTCTAGCGTAAATAAGAGACGCTGACATCATCAATGCACCATCGGCAAGGCTTACGCCAACGTTCGACCCTCGCTTCCCGTTAGCCGGCATGCCGTCTCGTGGGCATGTCTTTAGCGGCATGAACGAGTGTCCGCTTCCGAGGCACAGCACAGTGCCCCTGAGCGACCGACTATGGGTCACGACAGACGCACGCGCACTTTGTGAGGCGACGCCTCGCGGGCGCCGGCTATGGCGAAGATCAGTCTCTCCGCCTCATCCAGCTGAGCGCGGCGGCCGTCGCGAGCAGCGCTCCGCCGATCGGAGCGCGACCCTTGCGCCGGAGCAACGCCAGACCGCCCGTAGCAAGCACCGACGAAAGCATTCCGACCTTCTGCAGTCCCGCCAGTCCGCCCGCCCGACTAGTTGCGCGTGCAGCCACATAGTTCTTGATTTCGGACCCTTCGGTCGTCGCCTGATCCGCGGTGTCTCCACCATCCCCCAATCCTGGGCTGCGGGTCGTCGTCTCGCGCTCGCCCGCCACCGTGTCGGCGGCGTGCGCACCGCGCGTGCCGAGCTGCTGGTCGGCGCCGATGGTCGTGTCCTTAGCCGTCTGCCGCTCCAGCTCGCAGTTCACCTCCGCGCCGAGCAACAAGATATAGGCCGATAGGTAAAGCCAAGTCAGCAGCACCACAGCCGCGCCCAGTGAGCCGTAAGTTGCGTCGTAGCTGCCGAAGTTGGCAACGTAGATTCCAAACGCGGCGGTCGCGGCGAGCCAGGCAAGTGTCGCGCCGACGGAGCCGGGGCTCAGCCACTTCCACTCGGCCTCATCGCGGTCGGGTGCGTAGCGGTAGAGTGTTGCCGCCGCGCCCGCGCCGGCCGCCGCCATAACGACGTAGGTCGCCAGCTTGGCGAGCCCGAGCACCCATCCCGGTGCCCAAGGTAGCAGCGCGTCGAGGTGCCCCAGCGCTGCGATCGCTATCGTCGCCACGATCGCCAGCACGACCGCGCCCCCTGTGATCGCCAGCGTGACCAACTGGAGCCGCACAAACCCGCGCGTTTCCTCCTCGTCATAGGCGATGTTGAGCGCGGTGATGATCGCGCCGGCACCCTTGGTCGCGCCGTAGAGCGCGATCAGCAGCGCAACGAGCAAGCCGAGGCCCTTCTTGCCGCCGGACGTGGTGACCACATTCATCAGCTGCTCGCCGATCAGCTTGGCGGCTTCGCCTGGCATGACGGACGTCATACCCTGGACGTTGTGGATGACCGACTCCGGGCTGGCGACCAGCCCGTAGGAGAGCACTACCGCACCGAGCATCGGAACCAGCGCCAGGACGCCGCAGAAAGCGACACCCGACGCGATCAGGCTGATGTTGTCGGCAGAACCCTCCTTCCAGGCGCGAACCAGCACGTCCTTCCAGCCCTTTGCCGGGATCTCGGCCGGACTGTCCGCGTGCTTTCCGCGATCATCGGCGCTTGGGTTCTGGTTCGCCGCTACCGTGGTCATCTATCACTCCGGTTAGCGACGCCTGCTCCGTACCGCCCACATAATGCACGTCGACGTTCGGTGGTTGCGGTCGAGCAGTTTCGACCGTCGCCTTGTAGCGGCAGTCTCCCCAACTGCCTGCCCGAAAACTGGGGCAACTCTCACCGCCCCTGGTGCGGCGCTCCGTTCGACTCCAGGCGATCGCCTACTTTGCCGATTTGAGCTTCCCTGATCCCGCATCGACCGGGTCGCTTCCAGTCAGAGCATGCATGCCCTTGCGGATGCCGTATTGAACGGCCCAACCCAGCGCATAGGTCGCCACGACCGGCGCTAAAACGCGGATTGCGGACTCGGCTACGGTACCGATGATCGCGCCCTTGATCCCGCTGTCGCCGTCGCCTCGATCAATCGCGGCGCCGATCAGCGCACCGAGTAGATTGGCCATTCCGTTTCTCCCCAAACCGACAAGGGTGCATAGTACGAGCATTGCTAGCAGATGGTGACGAAAACTTTCGAGTAAGCGGTTTCCGATCGAGGCTGCGGTCAAGCACGCCAGCCCTCGGCGATCGGCGCACTCGACGACTGCCAATGCGACGGGACCTGAAACAGATTGCGCGCGAGGGTGACCACCGTGTCGAGGCTCAGGTCGACATCGCTGCCGACGAGATCGTATTGCTGCATTGCCGACAGGCGATCCGCCTCATTGTGCGTTGGTGGCGAAGCGATCATGTGACGCGCCTTCGCACAACACGGTCAACGTCTAGCGTCCTTCTGAACGAGCGTCCGTTTCTGGAAAGGCGCTCGGAGGCATCGAATGGCGCCTTTTGGGTCCTTGCGCCACGACGGGCTGTCGTTCCAACGGCAATCGGGAGCGCATAAGAGTGACTGCGCTCGATCTGGTTTGCCGTCGATTAATGGTCGGCGTAGCCTAGCCGGCATGCTCTTGCTTCTCGCCGCAGTGATCTCGGGCTTCGACCCTATGAAGCTGCCGCGAGCAAAGCCAACCTCGCCCGTCCCGGTCGTCGAGCTCGCACCGGTCTTCTATGAGCCGTTCCTGTGCGGCGAGCACCCCGACGGCTCCCTCCACTATGTCGGCGATGCTTTAGGACGAGACTGCGTCGTGGTGGGCGGAATCGATCCGGCTACCGATGGCGGGTTCCCGCGCCCTTTTCGCACATCCGGGGCGGCTAACGCCGATTGGTACGGCTGGCACACGGCGGTGCACGCACCTTTTAGAGGACGCGTGATCGGCGTTCACCAGAACAGCAACGAAAACACGCCAGGCGTGTCGGGCAAAGACTTAGCCGGTTATGTCGCGTTCCGACGGTCGGACGGCTTGATGGTCACCTATGCTCACGTCGCGAATGTTTCCGTCAGGGTCGGGCAGGAAGTTACCGCCGGCCAGGTCGTCGGCGTAGTCGGCAACAACGGTCATGCCAGGATGCCGCACATTCACGTTGGAGCATGGCGCGGTTCGATCGCGTACCAGATCAGGTGGGACCTGCGGGCTGAGGGCCGAGTGCCTGCCCTTCAGCATCAATAGCGTCCGGTCGATCTGCAAGTTGGCACTTAGCCATCCTACCGCGGGTGCTATTCGGTGACCAAATTGAGCTGAACGGACGTCCGCTTTTGGGGGCGTCCTTGAGCACGTGAGTAACCGACTGTGGGTCGTTCCGCCAACAGCGAGGGAAGGCAGCTATCCCCCGGCGCTTACCGATACCTTCCTGTCCGCAGTCGCTTAATTGCTGACATCGCCCACGCTAACTGACCGGGAGATGCGAAAGCCTAGGTGTTTGATCCCACGGTTTGATGGTGCGATCCTTTCGTTTGAATGGAAGGAAGCCATATGGGACAGGTACGTCACGGGAGCGCCACGACCACGCACGCCGTCCGAGCAGCAATACAGCGATCGCAAGCTTCGCTCGCGACGCTGAGCCGGGAGCTGGGGATCAACCCCAAGACGGTTGCGAAGTGGCGCAAGCGGGCGACGGTCGAGGATCTGAAGACCGGGCCGAAGGCCCCTCATTCAACGACCCTGTCCGAGGCCGAGGAGGCGATGGTCGTCGCGTTCCGGCGCCACACGCTGCTGCCGCTCGACGATTGCCTCTACGCCCTGCAGCCATCGATCCCGCACTTGACCCGGTCAGCGCTGCACCGCTGCTTGCAGCGACACGGAATATCTCGCCTGCCAGACATTGAGGGCGAAAAGCCGAAGCGACAGCGCTTCAAGCGCTACCCGATCGGGTTCTTCCATATCGATATCGCCGAGGTTCAAACCGCCGAAGGCAAGCTCTACCTGTTCGTCGGCATCGACCGCACCAGCAAGTTCGCGGTCACCCAGCTGGTCGACAAGGCCGATCGACGAACGGCGTGGGAGTTCCTCGAACACCTGCTGAAAGCCGTGCCCTACCGGATCCACACGATCCTGACCGATAATGGCATTCAGTTCGCCGAGCAGCCGCGCAACCGTAACACCGCCTGGTCGCGTCAGATGCGCTTCGACATGATCTGCGAGGCGAACGACATCGAGCACCGGCTCACCAAGCCGAACCATCCCTGGACCAACGGTCAGGTCGAGCGGATGAACCGCACCATCAAGGAGGCAACCGTCAAACGCTTCCATTATGAGAGCCACGACCAGCTCCGGACGCATCTCGCCGACTTCATGGCCGCCTACAACTTCGCCCGCCGGCTCAAGACGCTGAGCGGCCTCACGCCCTACGAATACCTAGCCAAGATCTGGACGGCAGAGCCAGACCGGTTCATCGTCAACCCGATCCACCAGATGCCGGGACTAAACACCTAGCAATGGGTGAGGCGCTGGCTGGGACGGACAAGCCGATCCTGATTACTTCAGGGATTGGAATCGGTACGCCACGAAACGGCGGTCGGGCGACCGAAGACGTACTCAATCCGCTGCACGCCAATCCCCGCATCGTCACCGAGCTTGCAGCCGCAGCGCTGATCGCTCGGCGCATCGACGTACGCACTATTCGGTTGCCCCAGGTGCACGACACCACCAAGGCCGGGCTAATCACCCCGCTGGTCGCGGAGGCGCGCCGTGCCGGAGCAATGGCTTATGTGGGCGAGGGCACTGCGCGCTGGGCTGCCGCACACGTCAGCGACGTGGCGAAGCTTTACGTTCTGGCTCTCGAACGTGGCGAGCCAGGCGCGAGATACCACGCCTCGGCCGAAGAAGGCATCGATGCGCGCACCATTGCCGAGGCGATCGGCAAAGGGACCGGACTGCCGGTCCGATCGATCGCCGAGAACGAGATCGAACGCTATTTCGGCTGGATGGCACCCTTTTCAAAACTCGATATGATCGCATCGAGTTCTTGGACCCAGGCGCGGCTGGGATGGAAACCCGTTGGTCCCGATCTGATCGACGATCTTACTGCAATGGACTATTCCGTAACCGTAGCAGCGTGATCGCCTACCGTTGCGCGCCGGCTGATGGTATTATCGATTGGCGTGCAACGGGCTTGCCTGTCGTCTCGACCAAGCTATTTAGTTTTAGTCGGCTACGTTTGTAGCAGCCGTTTAAGACAGGTGAAGTGACTGCGGTAAACGTCTGCTGCCCGGAACGTTAGGCCCAAGCTTCGTCGCCAAACGGTGTTGCTTGGAAGACGTTCCTAACCGTCCCGATGGTAGCGCGGCCGGGACATCCTCGACGGTAGCCTTAGGCCAGCGGGTCCAGAGCATGCGAGCGGCGAATTCATAACGTGTGGCGTCTTCATTCATGTCGCTCACCATCCGCACGCTGCTTGGCGGCGCGATCGGTCAGCGTCTTCAGCGTCTCATCGAACCGACCCTCGCGCTCCGCCAGTCGCAGGAAGTTTACCTCGTCGACCAGAATTTCGTGCGGCGTCGGTTGTTGCGCGAACTGTGCGGCGACAGCGTCCGCGAAGGCATCGAGCGGCATATAGCCCGGGCGGTTCGCCTGCCCCGGCGTAAGATCGGTCTGCACGCCGGGGGGTGCCACCTCTATCACCTCGACCTTGCCCGCAAACTGGGTTCGCAGCGAAACCGTGTAGGAGTGGATCGCCGCCTTCGTGGCCGAATAGGTCGGCGCGGCCACCAGCGGCACATAGGCAAGGCCAGACGTGACCGTGACGATCGCGGCATCGGGCTGGCCCGCCAGATGGCCGACCAGCGCGTTCGTCAACCGGATCGGGCCGAGAATGTTTATCGCGATTGTCGCTTCCGCATCAGCGAGATCGCGCCGCCTCGTCAGATCCTCGAACGTCATGATGCCGGCATTGTTGAACAACACGTTCAGCGCGGGAAAATCGACGACGACCTGCTTCGCGAACTGATCCACGGCCGCGGCATCCTCGACATCGAGGATCATCGGATACATGCGATCGCGTCCCTTCGCCGCTCGTTGCAGCGCTTCCAGACGTCGACCGACGATGATGACCGTATCGCCTCGATCGTGGAAACGGTGAGCCAAAGCTTCACCGATGCCGCTGCCGCCACCGGTCATCAGGATCGTGTTGCCACTGGTCTTCATGATCGGGTGCTCCGCATCGAGATAAGTCCGTCGGCTTCAAATGATTGTCGCATCAGATCGTCCATTACAGCCCTGCCGGCCTTACGGTGAAATGACCGAGCGGTTGCCGCCGCTCGGTGTCGCTCGTTCGTAACGCACCGAGAGCGCGACCGGCCTCTCCCGCTTTTGCGAGGAGACCGATCGCGATCGCTCATGCCGCCGCGCCGCCGTCGATGTTCAGCGTGGTGCCAGTGATGTAGCTCGCATCGGGTCCGGCAAGGAATGAGACCGCGCCCGCGATCTCCTCGACCTTGCCATAGCGGCCAAGCGGGATCGCTCCCATCATCTGCTGCGCGAACTCGCCGGCGGCGGGGTTCATGTCGGTATCGATCGGTCCGGGCTGCACTGTGTTGACCAGGATGTTGCGCGCCGCGAGGTCCTTCGCCCAACCACGTGCCAGTGCCGCCACTGCCGCCTTGGTTGCGCTGTAAACGGCGGTCGCCGGGAAGGCGAGTTCGCCGGAGACACTGCCGATGAGTATGATGCGCCCACCATCGCCGAGGTGTGGCAGGGCCGCGCGAGTACCGACGTGCAGGCCCTTCACGTTGACCCCGAACTGGCGGTCGAAGGTTCCGTCGGTATCGTCGGCAACGGCAGAGAACTCGGCCACCCCGGCATTGTGAACCAGGATGTCGATCGCCCCCAAGGCCGCCGCAGCCTGCTCGACGCCGGTGCGCTGAGAGGCAGGGTCGGCAGCGTCGGCTTGGAACGCGAAAGCGGTGCCTCCCGCGCTTTCAATCGCCGCAACGGTGGCATCTGCTGCATGCTTGTTTCCGGCGTAGGTGATCGCGACAGCCGCACCATCAGCCGCCAGGCGTTTGGCGATCGCCGAACCGATGCCGCGTGATCCTCCGGTGACGAGCGCCTTCTTGCCCTGAAGTGACATGTGAATTCTCCGAGATGTGGCCCGCGATCACGCCGTCGTGCGCTGTCGGCAAGCTCGAAGATGGGGCGACACGCAAACAGTTCAATAATCCCGAACTATTAAATTTATGCGGTCGTCCTATATCTGACCGATGCCCCGCTTCACTCATCCAAGGCTGAAGGACGTTCCACTCGATCTGGCGCTTCACGCGCTCGCTGATCCCAACCGGCTGAGCATGGTAGCGCGGCTGGCGGCAACCGAGCGGCTGAGCTGTACCGACGCCTCGCCGTGCGAATCCATCCCGAAAAGCACATTGTCCAACCACCTGAAGCTGCTGCGCGCCGCGGGACTGATCGAGACCACCCAGGCAGGTCGCGAAATGATTAACATGCTTCGGCGATCGGACTTCGATGAGCGATTTCCGGGTCTTCTCGAAGCAGTACTCGCGAACCAGCCTGCCTAACTCCTGCTACGCAGATCGTACGGCTGCCGATAAATTGCTGAAGAACAGACGAACTTGCGGTTGATAATAAATCGTCGCGGCTGACTTGGCGAGCGGTCTAGTCGTCAAAATAACGCGGCACTGAGCTATTCGCAATCGCGCGTCCGAACGCAGCAGGAGAAATCACGTGCTCGGTTGAGCACGCCCGATCGCCCGGTGCGCAGCAAGGTGTTCGACATTCGCCGCGCAACGCCGTCGAGCCGGTTCCGCAGCACCGCCAGCTCGGCGCTGTTCAACGGGGGCATGACCAATTTTTAGGGCTCGATCAGCAGGGCGCCGTCGGCCGAGCGCCGAACGCACGCGGCAGGATCGACGACGACGGTCGTAAAAGGCGATCCGATCAACGCCGGGCCAGCGATCTCGTGGTCGGCCGGTATTGCATCCCAGCCCATCGCAACCGTGCGTGAAGATGCCGGGGAGCTGACGTCGCACGAGAAGAAGCCGCGCCGCACGAACACCGACCCGAGGATCACGACGCCTGCGCGACTCAGGACGCGCTTTGTCGTATCGCTGCATCACACGCCGGACTCACCTGGACATGCAGATCGCGACGATCCCCCGCGGGATATGGCGCGGCCTGCCTGCGTGGCGGTGTAGCCGAGACTGGTCTGCATCCACAGCGGCGAAAGCACGATGTTGGCGAGGATGCTCCGTAGTCCAGTAGGTGATCAGCAGCATTGTATAGCCCCGATGCCTGCCCGCGACCTCGCACACCCAGCGCGCCCGCTTCTGGCTTCAAGACCTCAGTTCGACCTGGACGCCGACCGCCCAGCACGCGTCATCGACCCCCCAAGGTCGGGCGCCTTCGGAGTTTCCGAACCGGCGAGGCTGTTCGAGCAGGGCCGGTTTGCGGTGTCCCCCGGGACAAGTGTCCTCATCGCTCGCAGTCCTGTCCTCGACCTTTCGACGGCAATGGCTAGCCCAGACTCCGAAAGGTGGCAGGTCCGGGACGGGCGATAGCCACCTCGGGAGAGGATCTTATGAAGGTAGACCATATCTTGGGTGCGTCACGTGCGGCGATCGTCTTGTCGACGCTATGTTGCGGCGCGCTGCCGCTGACTGCCGAGGCGCGTGCCTCGGACCGGCCGGTCGCGGGATCGGCCGCCGTCGTAGACCTCGACGACGTCCAGTCGACGCCAGCGCCTGAGGTCGGGAAGCCTTCGTCGGAGGCGCCGTCTGCGAGCAACGGCATCGCCGACATCATCGTAACTGCAACGCGGAGGGAGACGTCTCTTCAGCGCACGCCGCAGGCGATTTCGGTCCTCACCGGACCTGCGCAGGCACTTAAGGGGCAAACGCGTCTTGAGGATCTGGCGATCTCGGTGCCCAACGTGAACTTCGCCAGCACGAGCAACACGTCACAGCTATACATTCGTGGGATCGGAAACACGTTCCTCAACGCTGGTGGGGACCCCGGAGTGGCGAACGTGGCCTCGACCGGCTCGACGTCGCCAAGGTCAGCACCAATCGGCGTTGTTGCGATTTATGCCCCGGCGTTATGCCGGGAGTACAAGGCAGCGCCGTAGGCAGGAGTGTATCGGGGCGACACAAGTTTGAAATCGCCTGCATTTTGCAGCGATGTCACGAAGTGTCGTCGTACCAGACCGACATTGGTCAGGATACTTCCTGAGTATGATACGCTAACCGGCTCGGCTGCTCCGAAACCAAGCCTGTCCACCAAGGCGATAACCAGCGCAGCAAGCTTCTCCGCGGCATCGACCAGGATGGCATGCGCCGCCTCGTCGCCAGCGTCCGCCGCAGCGGAAACGATCGGCGCCAGGGCTGCGATCTCCGATCGGGACAGCGCAGCCCGGCCCATGACGCGCTCACAAACCTCCATATCGTCCCGGAGCGAAAGGTGCTCCGCCAATCGCTGGTGCAACGGTCCGATCGCCTGCCTTCCATCACTCATGCGCGAAAAAGTCGCGAGACCCTGAACCGCGATCCAATGGGCGGAGCCCTCGTCACCGATCACCTCCCCCCAGCCGCCGGCACGCGCACTTCGCCCTTGCCGCTCCCCATACCCGATCGATCCGGTGCCGGCGACGATGTTGATCCCGTCCTCACACCCAAGCGATCCGGCCCAACCGCAGACCATGTCGTTGCCGCAGGTGTAGCGATGGTGCCCCAGTAACGCGCCACAGGCGGCATAGAGGAGCGGATCGACCGTCCGGTCCTCACCATAGCCCGGCAGCCCGAAAAAGACCTGCGTAAGGTCTGTGGGGGCTATGCCGAGCGCCAGGCAGATCCTCGCCACACCCTCGCCCAGTCGACGGACGGCCTCTTCGTGACCGACCTCGACATGATAGGTCGTCCCAAGCGTTGCACCGGCGATCTGGACCCCGCTGTCGTCGATGCAGACGAACTCGGTCTTGGTGCCGCCGCCGTCGACCCCGAGGAAACGCGCCGTCACGCTGTCAGCGGGTGGATGCGCACGCCCTGTACGACGCGGTTGACCGTGCCGCTGGCATTCGGGCGATCGGGGACTAGTCCGAGGTGCTGCGAGACCCGCACACCATATAATTGGGCGATCGCGACAAACGGACAGAGAAGGTCCGCGTCGTCGGCGTTGTCGAGGCCTGCAACGACGATCGCGTCGCCGTCCAGCGGCTGCGCGGCGATTGCCACGACCGCGCCGGCACGGCCGTCGGCGCGCAGCTCGTCGAGGATATCGAGGTCGTACCGACGGCCGATCGGATCGTTGCCGATGAAGACCATCACCAACGTGTTGCTGGTGACGATCGCCTTGGGTCCGTGGCGGAAGCCCATCGGGCTGTCGAACGTCGTCACGACGGCACCGTCGCTCAGTTCCATCACCTTCAACGCCGCCTCGTGCGCGAGTCCCTTGAAGACCCCGCTGCCGAGATAGACGACGCGGTCGAAGCGGCGCGCGGCAAGCGCGGTAACGATCGGATCGGCCACGGTCAGTACGGCGTCGACCGCGTCGGCGATCGGGGGAACCCGAGCGTCGGTCGCTTCTATCCCGCTCAGGATCGATCGCGCCGCAAGCAGCATCGCAGTAAAGCTGGATGTCATCGCGAAGCCGCGGTCGTGCGTCGCATCGGGGAGAACGACGACGTGCTTGCCCGCACCGCAGCGTGCGCCGAGTGCGCCCTCGGCATTGCAGGTGATGACGAGATGGTGAACCTCGGCGAGGAGGGTGTCGGCAATTTGCACGGTAGCAACACTTTCCGGGCTGTTACCCGACCGACCGAACGAAACGAGCAACGTCGGTATTTCGGGTCGTAGAAAGCAGGTCGGCATGCTGACGATGTCGGTGGTCGCGATCGCCTCCACCGTCCGGTGGAGACGAGCTGACAGCCAGGGGGCCAGGCTCTCGCCGATAAAGGCGGAGGTGCCGGCACCGGTCAGCACGATACGCATGTCCCGCCGGCCGAGGAGCGGCCCGACGAACGCCTCGATGCTGACGCGATCCGCGCTTAGCGACGCTTGTGTCTTGCGTAGGGTCTCGGGCTGCTGGCGGATCTCACGCATCGTCCAGCGGTCGCCATCCACACCGGGCGAGAGAGTGGGCCGAAGTTCAGGCATCGGGGTTGCAGGCTCCGTGATAAGCATCGAGCGTCGCACTCACATGCGCCATCGCGATTGCGGCGGGATCGTTCGTTGCCGTGCCGGCGCGCAGCGCGGCGTAGGCGTGCGGGAGGTATTGACTGATCATGGCGAGCGGCGGCGGAGCAGCGCGCAGATTGGCGAACAGGTGCTCCTGCGCGGCGGCGATGGCCGCGTTCGGCCAATAATATCGGATGCGGTCGGACAGGCTGTATTGCAGTTGCAGGTCGAGTTCGGGTCCGGTTGCATGGTAATATTTGCGCCAGTGTCCGGGCTCGGCGTGCATGCGGTCGAGCACGACGGCGCGCAGCTCGGCCCGGCTCGGTTCCGGGATCGTCTCGCGCTCTATCGCATCCAGCGCCCACAATGCCTCGCGCAACGCGAACGTGACGCCGGGGCCCACCTTCAGAATCGCGAAATGATCGCGCACCAGCTCGGCAAGGGCCTGCGAGGTCTGGTAGTCGGTGGAGTGCGCCTCATAGACGATGCCGGGTACGGATTCGATCGCGGTGGTCAACGACGTGGTCTTGCCCGACCGATAATCGACGACCTTGTCGTGGTCGAACTCGACCCCCGGCTGCACGACGGAGGCGATCACGCGCTCCCACGCGGCCCCCAGATCAGCGGCAGCGAATAGGTCGCGATGCATGGTGATGGTCGCCAGCGCCGCCGCCGGGGTGGTGACGACCAAGTCGTCCAGGTCCTCGGCGGCACCGCCGGGAACCGGCACCTCCGTGCCGATGACGTATACCGGGGCAGCGGCGGCCCCGCTTACCGCACCCTCGGCGGCGCGGCACAGGCGCGCGGCGCGCTCGGCGATGATTTCCTCCGGAAGCGGCACGGGATCGTCGGCACAGCTCATCGAGCAATCGAGGTGGATCTTGCCGAAGCCGGCGCGGACGCAATCGGCGACCAGGATGCACGCCTTCGCCATTGCCGTTTCGGCGGGCAATGACGTCCAGGCGTTGGGGCCGAGATGATCGCCGCCGAGCACCAGCCGATCGAGCGGGAAGCCGACGCGATCGGCGATCCGTTCGACGTAGGCGCGGAAATCCGCCGGCACCATGCCGGTGTAGCCGCGATCCTGGTTCACCTGGTTGGAGGTCGCCTCGATCAACACCAGCGGCACGGACCGGCGCAGCGCGTGGCGCAGCGTCGCCTCGATCACCAGAGGATGGGCGGAACAGACCGACGTGATGCCGATCCGCTCACCCGCCTTGTGACGCCGGATGACCTCCATGACCGTTAGTGTTTGCATAGCGTCATCTCTCTAGCGGAAGGCGGAGACGGTGCCCGTCGATCACACGCCCAGGCGATCGCGGATGGAATAGTACCAGGAGCCGAGCACCGATAGCGGCACGCGAAACGCGCGCCCGCCGGGGAACGGATGGTAAGGCAGCGCCGCGAACAGGTCGAAGCGATCAAGCTGACCGCGCACCGCTTCGCCGAGTAGCCGGCCAAGCAGCTGCGTGGTGGTCACGCCGTGCCCGCTGTCGCCGTGCGAGAAGTAGATGTTCGGAGAAAGCCGACCGATCTGCGGCACCCGCGTCAGCGTCAGCGCGAACTTGCCACTCCAGGCATAGTCGATCTTGGCGTCGGCCAGATCGGGAAATGTCTTGAGCATGGCCGGACGAATCTTGTCGATGATGCTGGCCGGATCCTGCCCGCCATAGACCACGCCGCCGCCATACAGCAGTCGGTCGTCGGCCGTTCGACGGAAGTAATCGAGAACGTAGTTGGCGTCCTCGACGCAATGGTTCGCGGGCAGCAGGTCGGCAGCGTGCCTACCAAGAGGTTCGGTGACGATGATCTGGCTGGAGACCGGCATGATCCTGGTGGTCAGCGCGGGCACGACATCGTCCAGATATGCATTACCGCACAGGAGCACGATCTCCGCCTCCACCGAGCCCTGATCGGTACGAACGAGCGGTCGGGTGCCGCCGTCGATCCCGACGACGCGAGAATGTTCGTGGATCACGCCGCCCGCCCGCTCGAAGGCGGTGGCTTCGCCCAGCAGGAAATTAAGAGGATGGAAATGGCCGGCCACGGGGTCGATCATGCCACCGGCATACCGGTCGGTGCGGACGATCCCGTCCACGGCATCGCCTTCGACGATATAGGGAGCGTCGTGACGGTGGCGCGCCCAGACCTCCACCTCGGCGCGCAGCTCATCCAATTGCTTGCGGTTGAACGCGGCGACGAAGCCGCCGTCGACGAGATCGCAGTCGATCCCATGGCGCGCGACGCGCTCGCGGATCAGACCTGCGCCTTCCAGCGCCATCTCGCCGAGACCGCGCTCGGCGTCGCGACCATAGCGCCGGCCGATGGCCTCCAGGCTCCGGCTATAGCCGTTGATGAGCTGACCGCCGTTGCGTCCCGACGCCCCCCACCCGATGCGCTCGCTTTCGAGGAGAACGACGGACAGTCCGTGCCCGACGATCTCCAGCGCGGCAGAAAGTCCGGTAAAGCCGCCACCGACGATGCACACATCGGCTTTGATCGCTCCCACCAGGGTGGGGCGTTCGGCTGCCGGATGCGCGGTCGCGGCATAATAGCTCGTCATGCCCGCATAGGCCGGCGGCACAGCAGACGCGGTTTTCGTCATAGCGTCGCCAGATACGTGTCGTACTCGGTATCGGGCACGCGGGTGAGCAGTTCGTCGCGATCCTGGCGCTTGCACGCTGCCACCATGTCGCGCCCCGCCGTACCGAGCGCGTCGGCCATCGCGTCCGATGCAGCGAACGCGGCGATGGCGGGGCTCCAATCGAGCGGCAGCGATCGCTCGCCGTGACCGTGGGAGGAGGGTGCATGCCTGGGCCCGGGGTCGATCGCGCCGTCGATGCCGGCCAGCATGCCCGCGAAGATCGCGGTAAGCGCCAGGTACGGGTTGCAATCGGCGCCGGCCAAGCGGTGCTCGATCCGGGTCTCGGAGGGCGAACCGGTGATGACCCGCACCGCCGCCGACCGATCGTCATATCCCCAGCTCGCCGTCACCGGCCCGTAAGCACCACGACTGAAGCGCCGATATGAATTGGCATGCGGCGCGAACAGCAGCATCGCGTCCGCCATCGTCGAAAGAAGGCCGCCGACGGCGTGGCCGAGCATCGCGCTCTCCCCGCCGGCTTCGTCGGCGAACAGCGTCTTACCGGCGCGATCGAGCAAGCTGACGTGAACGTGCATGCCGCTGCCCGCCTGCGCGCCGAACGGCTTGGCCATGAACGTCGCGATGCGGCCGTGCCGCACCGCCGTCCCGCGGACGATGCGCTTGAGCAGGATTGCGTGATCCGCGGCCAGGCAGGCGTCGCCGATGTGCCTCAGGTTGATCTCGTACTGTCCCGCGCCGTATTCGCGCTGGATCGTCTCCGCCGGCACCCCCTGAGCGCGGCATGCGTCCTCGATCGCATCGAGCACCGGTGCCACCGAGCGCAGCGCATCGATCGACAGCACTTGGCCGCTGTCGCGTGACGACGGCCGCGCAGCCATGTCGTCGAGCAGATAGAACTCCAGCTCGGTCGCTACCATTGGAAAGAGACCCTTGGCGTTCAGCCGCTCGACCATCCGACCGAGCATGGCACGCGGATCGGCGTAGAACGGCGCGCCGTCGCCGTCGCGCATCGTCAGCATCACCTGCGCGGTCGGCCGATCGGCCCACACGACGGGCGCGACGCTGCCGGCGATCGGCCAGCACAGGCCGTCCGGATCGCCGGTTCCATAGGCGAGACCCGCTTCCCGGACGTCGCGACCCCAGATGTCGAGGGCGAAGATCGACCGCGGCATCGCCAGGCCCTTGCTCGATATCGCCAGTGCCCGTTGCCGTGGCAGCCACTTGCCGCGCCCGACGCCGTTCACGTCGGAAACGAACGCCTCGACCCGGTCGACCTCGGGATGCGCGGACAGATACTCTTGTAGGGAGAACAGCTGGACCATACGACTCCAAGTGTGATCACATATTACTGTGGGGCCGACGCTGTCCAGAGCAGCATCGGCCGGGAACGGTCACGCCGCGACGTCCTCGACCGCCTCGATCGGCAGAGTGACCGAGGCAGGAACCAGCGCCTGTTCGAGTGCGGTCATGCCCTCGTCGATCAGCGCATCGCTGGCCGTCAGCGGCACCAGAATGCGGATCGCCTGGCCGTGCTGGCCGCAACCGAGCAGCACCAGTCCGTACTCCAGCGCGCGGGCGCAGACCCGCTTGGCCTCGGCACCGTCCGGGCCGCCGTCGGCGTCGAGGATGTCGAACGCGATCATCGCGCCTTGCCCGCGCAGACCGGCGGTCGGCACCATCGCATTGCGCCCTGTCCACCCCGCGATCCGTGAACGGATCCGCGCACCGATGACATCGGCGCGGGCGCTCAATTGCTCGTCCTCGATGATATCGAGCACGGCGAGCGCCGCGGCGCAGGCGACCGGTGACCCGCCATAGGTGCCGCCCAGCCCGCCGGGCTCGACCGCGTCCATCACCTCGGCGCGGCCGATCACGCCGGACAGCGGAAAGCCACCGGCCAGCGACTTGGCCACCGTCACCAGGTCGGGTTCGATACCGCAATGCTCGATCCCGAACATGCGCCCGGTACGGGCGAAGCCGGTCTGCACCTCATCGGCGATCAGCAGGATTCCGTACCGCTCGCGCAGCGCCGCCAACGCCTCGAACAGCGCGGGCGGCGGCACGTGAAAACCGCCTTCCCCCTGGATGGGTTCGATGATGATCGCGGCGATCCGCTCAGGCTCGATGTCCGCGGCGAAGAGGAAGTCCAACGACTTCAGCGTGTCCGCAAGGGTAACGCCCGTCGTCTCCGAAGGAAACGGAAGATGGTAGATCTCGCCGGGAAACGGGCCCAGCCCCTTCTTGTAAGGAGAGACCTTGCCCGTCATCGCCGAGGCCAGGAGCGTGCGGCCGTGGAAACCACCGGCAAAGGCGATGATACCCGGCCGGCCGGTCGCAGCGCGGGCGATCTTGACAGCGTTCTCCGTCGCCTCGGCGCCGGTGGTGAACAAGATCGTCTTCGCCTCGCTCGTGAACGGCGCCAGCGCGTTCAACCGTTCCGCCAGGCGAATATACGGCTCGTACGGCATGACCTGAAAGGCGGTGTGCGTGTAGAGTTCCAATTGCGCCCGCACCGCCGCCAACACCCGCGGGTGCCGGTGACCGACGTTGAGCACCGCGATACCGCCGGCGAAATCGACGTAACGTCGGCCCTCCTCGTCCCACAGTTCCGCATTCTCCGCCCGCGCGGCATACACCGCGGTCGCCGATCCGACCCCGCGCGGCACCGCCTGCGTCCGGCGGGTGGAGAGATCGTGATTGGCCGTCATTCCTGAACTCCCTCCATGAACGCATGTCGACGATGAACGCCGGCGGTCAGACCTTCAGTAACAGGTGGTCGCGTTCCCACGAGCTGATCACACGTTGGAATGCGCTAAGTTCCTTGACCTTGATCCGCAGGAACGAATCGACGAACTCGCCGCCCAGAATGTCGCGTACCGCCGTACAGGCGGCCATGCGGTCCAACGCGACGTCCAGATTGTTCGGCAGCGTCCGTTCGTAGCGATAGGCATTGCCGTCGACCATCGGCAGCGGTTCGATCCGGTTGGTCAAGCCGAGATAGCCCGCGACCAGCGAAGAGGCGATGGCGAGATAAGGGTTCGAATCCGCCCCCGGCAGCCGGTTCTCCACCCGCATGCTCCCCGCCCCGCTGATCGGCACACGCAGGCCGCAGGAGCGATTGTCATATCCCCATTGCAGGTTGATCGGCGCCGCATGGTCGGGCTGCATCCGCCGGAACGAGTTGACGTTGGGCGCGAACAGCGGGGTGACGTGCGGAAGATAGATCTGCAGGCCGCCGACGAAGTGGCGGAAGGCCTGGGTCGGGCCATCCTCGCCGCCGAAGAGATTGGTGCCCTTGTCGTCGTGCGCCGAGATGTGAAGGTGCATGGCGCTGCCAGGCTGGTTCTCCATCGGCTTGGCCATGAACGTCGCGTAGACGTCGTTCTGCAAAGCCACTTGGCGCACGATACGCTTGAACAGCAGGACTTGGTCGGACAGATATATCGGCTCGCCGTGATTGAAATTGATCTCCAGCTGCGCCGTGCCGGCTTCGTGGATCATGGTATCGAGGTGCAGCGAGGCGGACTCGGCACGTTCGTAGATTTCCTCGATGATGTCTTCGTATTCGGTGATCGCCTCGAGGCCGTAGGGCTGCGGCGCGGTCTCTGCGCGTCCCGAGCGACCGGTCGGCGGCACCAGCGGCAGGTCGGGATCAGTGTTCACCGCAGTCAGATAGAATTCTAGTTCTGGGGCGACCACCATCGACCAGCCCATTTCAGCGTACAGATCGAGGACCCGCCGCAGCACGTGGCGCGGCGCGATGGCATATGGATCGCCCGCTTTCGTATAGGCATCCGCGAAAACGAAAGCGGTAGGCGTCTTGAAGCCGGGCGCAACGCACATCGAGGCTGGATCGGGGTGCAGGGTCACGTCCGGATCGGCATAGGCGCGGTCCATGCCGTCGTCGGCATAATCGCCGGTGACGGTCACGTCGAAGATGCTGCCCGGCATCCGCAACGTGCCGTTGGCGACCGACTGTAGAAATTTTTGTGCGGGCCAGACCTTGCCGCGCAACACGCCGTTCATGTCGGGCACCAGGCACTCGACTTCGCTGATCTGATGCTCGGAGATCCAGCGGTTGAACATGTCGGTGGTCATTCGGTCTTGTCCTAAAATCCGCCTTGCGGCGGCGCCTCGCTTTGGTCGAGAGCTGCCGCTACCCCCCTCCCGATGCACCGATCAGCGGCAGGCCGCGCAGGGCGCGTCCGAGCAGGCCAAAGAATGCTCGCGACGCTTCGTCATCGTCGGCGTTCCATTCGGGATGCCATTGCACCGCCAGCAACGGCGCGCCGTCGGCAGGACCCGAAACAGCCTCGATCACGCCGTCGGCGGCCCGCGCCTCGACCCGCAGGCCGGCCCCGAGCGCCTGCACCCCCTGGAAATGTACCGAATTGACCCGCAGACTGGCTCGGTCGAGCGATGCCGCCAGCACCCCGCCCTCGGCAAGGTCGACCAGGTGACCATGATCGAACATCCCATCCAGATCGGCATCGGACGATGCATGATGGACGACCGGGCGATCCGCATCGCCGAGATCGCGCGCCAGTGAGCCGCCGAACGCCACGTTGATCTCTTGAAAACCGCGGCAGATGCCGAACACCGGCTTGCCCGACGTCCGCATCGAATTGATCAGCCCCAGGCTCATCGCGTCGCGGCCGTCGTCGAACGGTCCCTGCCCTGCGACCGCTTCGCCATAGCGCTTCGGCATGACGTTGGACGGGCTCCCGGTCAGCAGCAGGCCGTCGATCCGCGCGGCGACTTCCTCGGCCGCGAACAGATCGGGCCGGGCGGGGATCAGCAACGGCACGCAGTCGGCATAGCGGGCCGCCGCCTCGACATAGCGGTCGACCACCGATTGAGCGGTTTCGTCCCCCAGCGTGCGGGTGCAGGCGGTGATGCCGAGCAGCGGACGCAGACGTCCCGCTTCCCCATTCCGGTCGTGATGCCGAGCCGCCGTCATAAACCCCCACGCCGTGCCGACCCCTGGCACGCCACTACTGTGATCGCACACTAGCTCGTTCGGCGTCCGTTGTCACGCGCGGCGCCGTCTTCCCGGAAACGACCGCGCCATCGGTTCAACGTCGGCAGTTTCGCCGAGCCCGCGGCCAGAGATCAAGCCCGACCCTCGGTCCGTCGGAAAGCTCCTGGACAGCATGTCACCGTCATAGCCGGTCCTTGATCGCGAGCATTGTCAGAGCAGCGACGAGCAGCGGCCGGCGCAGTCGCCGCCCGCCCGGAAACATCGGGACCGGAAGGTCGGCCAGTCGATCGAAATCGACCGGGCTTCCGGTCATCGCCGCGGCGATCAGCTGACCGAAATAAGGACCCAGCACTACCCCCATGCCGCAATAACCGGCGATAGCGTACATACCCGGCTCAACGGCGCGGACGAACGGGAGGCGATTGGCGGTAATCGCCAACGTGCCGCCCCAGGCATAATCCAGTCGCACGTCGCGCAGCTGCGGAAAAACACGGAGCAGATGCGGCCTCACCACCGCCGCGACGTCGCTCGGATAGGACTGGGCGAAGCCTTCGCCGCCGCCGAACAGCAACCGGTCGTCGGTCGTGCGGCGAAAGTAATAGACGACCGCTCGCGAGTCCGAAACGGCGACAGGGTCGCGGATCAGCGCCGCAGCGGCGGCACCGAGCGGTTCGGTTACGGCGATGTAGTTGTTGAGCGGCGCGACATGCGCGCTCACCGAGGAGTTCAGATCGCCCAAGTAGCCATTGCAGGCGAGCAAGACCCGCTCGGCAGCGATTTCGCCTTGCGGGGTATGGACGCGAAAGGCTCCGGCTGTCCGCTCGATCCGGGTTGCCGCCGTGTGCGGATGCAGCACGGCACCGGCTGCCTGTGCCGCCCGCGCGATCCCCAGAGCGAGATCGAGCGGGTGCAGGTGACCGCCGGATGCGTCGAATATCCCGCCGTGATAATCGGGACTGTCGACCATTGCGCGCGCCTCCTCGCGATCAACGAAACGCAGCGCGTCGTGGCCGTAGCGCTCGCGCATCATACCGACCGTCGCGCGGCTCTCGGCGACGTAGCGCGGTTTGTGGTCGAGGTGCAGCAGACCCGGCCGCCAGTCGCACGCGATCCTCTCCTCCGCGATCAGCGTCAGCAACGCCTCGCGCGCGGACCATGCCAGCCGCCACAATTCCTGCGCCTTGCTGACGCCGAGGTGCGCCTCGAGCCACGGCTGTTCCCGCCGCATGCCGATATGCGCCTGACCACCGTTGCGGCCCGACGCTCCATCCGCCAATGGCCCGCGGTCGATCAGCACCACCCGCAATCCCCGCCGTGCGGCATGCAACGCCGCAGACAGGCCGGTGTAGCCGCCGCCGACGATGCAAAAGTCGGCCTTGGTCGATCCATCGAGAGGTGCAGCGGCCACCGTCGTCTGCGATGTCGCGGCATAGTAGGTAACGGGCATGGTCCGTCCTGTCGCCGGGCAGGTACATGCGCCGGCCCTGTTCGATGATGCGACGATCGTTCGCACGCGGTCGATGTGATCACAAGGGCAGGCAGACAGGATGTTGCAGCCTCGCGGACGTCGCGATCGCGTGGCCGACCCCGTGGCGCCGGCGCCGTAGGATCATATTGTCTAGATCGGCAAATCCGGCCACATTCGGGCATGCCTGATCCTCCTGCCAATACCGCTCGTCCTCGCGTGACGTCGGCCGCGCCGCCGACCGACGGCACCGGCGTGGACTTGCCGCTGCATGCCAGCATCTACGAAGAGCTGCGTCACCGGCTCGTTACCGGGCGGCTGGCCCCCGGCTCGCCGATTTCGACCCGCGGCTTGGCCAAGGAACTGGGGGTGAGCCAGATGCCGGCGAGGGAGGCGGTCAACCGTTTGGCTGCAGAAGGCGCGATCGAGATCCGATCGAAACGTCAGATCAAGGTGCCGGCCATGACCGGGGACCTGCTGGATCAGGTCGTCCGGTGCCGCGTCCTTCTCGAGCCGGAGGCGGCGGTCGCTGCGCTGCCTCACGTCACGCCGACGCTGATTCGCTCCCTGCGGGCGATCGACACGCGCCTCGATGCCGCGCTCGAACGCGGCGACGTGGTCGATTATATGGACAGCAATTTCCAGTTTCATTTTCTGATTTACCGCGCTGGCGGCGACACGGTGATGAGCCGCCTTATCCACTCGTTGTGGCTTCGGTTCGGCCCGATGATGCGCGTCGTCTATGGGCGCGTCGGCACGGCAGGAGTGATCGATCAGCATGTGCGTGCCATCAGGGCGTTACAGGACCGAGATGCCGCGACGCTGCACGACGCGATCCGCGACGACATCCTGGATGGATTGCGGATCATTCAGGAGCATCTGATCGTCGGCGACGAGACGGGCAGTGGCGGCCGGTTGCAGCGGCAAAAGGCTTGACAAGCAACCTGCGTTGATTTGTGATCACAAGCATGGGAGCAGCCGCTCGCCTCATTACAGTACGGGTCGCGGGTCCATCCCGTGAGAGACGGGACGAAGGACGGAACCGGACGTGCTGATCAGGACGAGCGTTTGGCTGCAGATCCTGACCGCGATCTGCTGTATTGCCGTCGCGCCGGCGGCGGCGGCGCCGGTGACCACCATCCGGATCGCGACGCATTACAACGCGGAGCAGATCGCTCCGCTCCGCGCCTGCCTACGCCTCTATGAAGCCGAGCATCCGGGAATCCGCATCGTCAGTCAGCAGGTATCGTACGATGACTTCTTCCAGGCGATCCAGATTTCGCGCGTCGGTCGATCGCCGACCGACATCTACAATCTTTATTCGATCTGGGCGCCGCAGCTGATCGGGACGGGTACGCTCGACGTGCCGCCGTCGGATGTCGGTCGGTTCGTGCGGATGAACTACACCGCGTCGACGATCGGGGCGGCGACGATCAGCGGGCAGCTGTGGGGCATCCCGAGCGCCGTCAGCGTCTATCAGCTCGTGTACAACAAGAAACTGTTCGCCGCCGCCGGCTACCACGCGCCGCCCAGAACATGGCGCGACATGGCGCGTATCGGTGCGGCGATCGCCAGAAAGAACCGGCAGGGCAACCTTCTCGTCGGTGGCTATGCTTTCGGGATATCCGTCGCGAACGTCACCCATGTTTTCTATTCTGAAATGTTCGCCGCCGGGGTTTCGCCCTATACCGCCGACCTGCGGCATACGAACCTCCGCTCGCACGCCGCCGTCGACATCCTGACCAAGCAGGTAGCGCTGTTCCGGCGCGGGATCACCAGCGGCTCGGTCCAGGCGGTCGACTTCGCGGGCGGCAACATCGGCATGACGGTAATGCCGAACTGGTTGAAGGACACGCTCCGCGCCTCGCTGCGGAACCGCTTCGACGACACGATCGGCGTGGCGCCGATTCCCACCGATGGCGCTGGCGGCACCATGATCTATTCCTTTTTCTGGGGTGTGGATTCGCAGAGCCGAGTCAAGCGACAGGCGTGGGACCTGCTGCGTTGGCTCAACGGCCCGCGTGGCGGCAACGGACTGTCGTGCACCGGCCGGATGCTGGCGGGCATCGGCGAACTGACGGGCAACCGCGCCGATCTCGCGGCGATGCGCGGCAGCACCTCGGATGCATTCAGCCAGCAGTACATCGTTGCGCTCGCCTCGCCGGGCGCGGTCAGCCAGCCGAATATCTGGCATGCGTCGGAGGTCGATCGGCTGCTCAAATACTATATCGAACTCGCCTGGGCGGGTCGCATGACGCCGGCTGCGGCGCTGGCCGCCGCGGACAGCGGCATCACCGACATCCTGAACGAGCAGCCATGACGCGGCGCAGCCGTCCTGGTCGGTGCGACTGACGTGCTCGAATGGTTATCGTCCAAGCGCGTCGCGCCCTACCTCTTCCTGGCGCCGGTGTTCGTCTTCGGCGTCGCGCTGTTCGTCGGGCCGCTGCTGTTCGCAGCCTATATAAGCTTCACGGACTGGAACGGCGTCGGCAGCCCGGAATGGGTCGGCGTGCAGAACTACGCCTATCTGCTCGGCCGTGACCGGTTCTTCTTCACGTCGATCTGGAACACGCTCGTCTTCGCCGCCGGCACGGTGGTGGTGGGCGTCCCGGCGGCGCTGGTCGCGGCCGCGCTGATCGCCCGCAGCCGGTTCCAGGGCGTCTGGCGCACCATATATTGGCTGCCGATGATCACGAACATCGTCGCGGTCGCCTATATCTTCTGGTACATCCTGAACGACACCTCGGGGTTGATGAACCGGGCGCTCGACTTGTTCGGGCTTCCCGGCCCGAATTGGCTGACGAGCCCCTCCACCGCGATGTTCTCGACCATTCTGGTCGCGTCGTGGATGTCAGTCGGTCAGAACGTGCTCGTCTTCCTCTCCGGTCTTGGGGAGATCGACGAGACCTACTACGAAGCGGCCAGACTGGACGGTGCAAGTCCACTACAGCTCTTCTGGCACGTCACCATTCCACTGTTGCGGCCGACTATATTGTTCGTCCTGATCACCACCCTGATCAATTCGCTCAGCTCTTTCGTGCTTATGCTGATCCTGACCGAAGGCGGTCCGGCGCGATCGACCACGGTGACCGGCCTGTATCTGTACGACATGGCATTCACCGACCTGCGACTCGGTCGGGCGTCGGCCGCCGCCTACATCCTGTTCGGGATCATCCTTGTGATCAGCTTGGTTCAATTACGCCTGCTCCGGCGTGGCGGCGTGGAGGCACATTGATGAACGCGACGCCGACGCCTCCTGCCTCGCGGCGACGCACCCGGCTCTCCACGATCTTGCTGGTCGTCGCGAAGTACGCCGTCCTCCTCGTCGGGGCGCTGGTGATCGTCTTCCCGTTCTTCGACATGTTCCTCGGATCACTACGCACCCCGGCGGAGCGGTTGGCGGTGCCGATGGTCTATTGGCCGCGCGATCCGCAATGGCACAATTTCGTTCGCGTCTTTACCGAGCTGCCGATGCTGACGTGGTTCGTGAACAGCGTCATCGTCACTTTTCTGATCACCGCCATTCAGATGCTGACCAGTACGATGGCGGGATATGCACTGGCTAAATACCGGTTCCGTGGATCGCGCGTGCTGCTGAGTGCGGTGCTTGGTGCTCAGATGTTCCCCTTCTTCCTGCTCATCATCCCGATGTTCTTCCTGTTGCGCTTCGCCCCGCTGGCCGGAGGGAACGACTTGTTCGGTCAGGGTGGTTCGGGCCTCCTGAACTCCTATGCCGCGATGGTTCTGCCGTTCGCGGTGACCTGGTATGGCATCTTCCTGATGCGCCAGTCCTTCATGAGCGTACCGAACGAGATCATCGACGCTGCGCGGATGGACGGTGCGGGTGAGTTTCGCATCTTCGCCACGATCGTTCTGCCGCTGGTTCGGCCGGGGCTCGCGACGCTCGGCATCTTCGTCTTCATCTATCACTGGAACGAGGTGATCTGGACGATGACGGTTACGCGAAGCGCGCCCGATCTTCAGACCATTCCGGTCGGCATCTATCTGCTGCGCGGTGCCTTTATCGATCAGTCCACCTTTTCGCTTCAGCAGGCGGCGGTGTTCGTCTCGATCGTTCCGGTCGTCGCCGTGTTCCTGCTGCTGCAGCGATATTATGTGCGCGGACTCACCGCCGGCAGCGTGAAGGGATAAGTCATGGCGTCGGTAGGCCTTCGTCAGCTGTGCAAGTCGTTCGATGCCGTCGACATCATCAAGGATGTGACGCTCGAGATCGAGCACGGCGAGTTCGTCGCGCTGGTCGGCCCGTCCGGCAGCGGCAAGTCGACGCTGCTGCGGATGATCGCCGGGCTGGAAACGGTGACGGCGGGGACGATCGAAATCGACGGCCGCGTGATCAACGACGTCTCGCCCAAGCACCGCGACATCGCGATGGTATTCCAGAGCTATGCTTTGTACCCGCACATGACGGTCAGGCAAAATCTCGGCTTCGCCCTCAAGCTGCGCGGCTGGAAGAAAGCCGAGATCGCGCAACAGGTCGCCGATGCTGCGACCTCGCTTGACCTGACCCAGCTGCTGGATCGCTATCCACGGCAGCTCTCGGGCGGTCAAAGACAGCGTGTGGCGACGGGTCGGGCGATCGTGCGGAATCCGGCCGTGTTTCTGTTCGACGAACCGCTGTCCAACCTCGATGCCGCATTGCGCGTGCAGGTGCGCGCCGAATTGCGGCAACTGCATCGACGCCTGGGTGTGACCGCGATCTACGTCACACACGACCAGGTCGAGGCGATGACGATGGCTGACAAGATCGTCGTGCTGCGCGACGGTCGCATCGAACAGATCGGCGCACCGCTGGAACTCTATGATCGTCCGGCGAACACCTTCGTCGCAACCTTCATTGGTTCGCCGTCGATGAATCTGATCTCCGGCACCTACCGTCACGGCGCGATCGACTTGGGTGACGGTGCCATGCTGCCGGTCGGCGCCTCGCTGAAGCTGGAGCCGGGTGCGGCGCTGACCGTCGGCGTGCGTCCCGATCATGTCGAGGTCGTGACGGATGACGACGACAGCGTCGAGGCGCGGGTAATCGCGCTCGAGCCGACCGGGGCTGAAACGCTGGTCATGGTGGAACTGGCGGGCACCAGGCTGACGGTCGTCACGAAAAAGCGACTTGCCCTGCTGCCCGGCGATCCGATCCGGCTCCGTCCCAACCTCGCCGACCAGCTGTATTTCGGTGCCGACGGGCAGCGGATCATGGCCTGATCTCGTTCTTCATGTGGCGGAGCCGACGTACCGTGACCAAGCAGAAGATCCTCGTCGTTTCCGACAGCCTCCACCATCTTCCTCAGGCGGTCGCCACGCTTGCCGGCTGCGGGCACGACGTCGAGTATATCGATGGCCTGATCGGCTTCCCCGAAATTGCGGCCAAGCGTCTGGGCGATCTCGCCGGCGCCGATGCGATCGTCATGGGACGGGTGATGAACACCGACGAGCATGCACTCTCGTTCGCACCTCGCGTAAGGGTGATCGCACAGCACACCTCGGGTTCCGACAACATCGATCTCGCAGAGGCGACACGACGCGGCATCACCGTCACCAACGTCCGGGGCGTCAATGCCGAGCAGTGCGCCGAGTTCTCGATCGGTCTTATGCTCGCCGTCGCGCGCCAGATCCTGGTGGGCGACAGGGCGATCCGGGCCGGCCGCTGGGCTGCCGACACGCAGTCGAGCCTCGATCTCTACGGCTCGACGCTGTCGGTGTTCGGCCTGGGTATGATCGGCAAGGCGGCGGTGCGACGCGCCGCCGCGTTCGGGGTGAAAATACTCGTGCACACACGCACGCCCGACGTCGAGTTCGGCGAGAAGTACGGGATCGAGTTCGTCGGCAAGGACGAGGCGCTTTCGCGCGCCGACATCGTCAGCATCTATACCTCGCTGTCGGACGCCACGCGCAACATGATCGGTGCCCGCGAACTCGCGTTGATGCAGCCGCACGCCTATCTTATCAACATAGCGCGCGGCGAGCTGATCGACGAGGACGCCTTGTTCGAGGCTCTCGTCGAGCGCCGGATCGCCGGCGCGGGTCTGGACGTATTCACCGTCGAACCGCTGCACGCCAGCCGCTTCTTCGAACTCCCGAACGTCGTCCTCACGCCGCATCAAGCAGGTCTCGCGCACTCGGCGAAGGTCGACGCCGCGATGCGCGCCGTGCACAACGCATTGTCCGCTCTTGCCGGGCACCTCCCTCCCGATGCGATCAACCCGACCGCCTTTGCCGCGTTCGGTACATAAGACGCCGGAGCGGCCGGCGCCCCCCCGCTACTGCAGCTTCTGGACCTTGAAGTTCGAGAACAGATAACGAAAGCCGGCCTGGCGCAGCATATCGTCGGCTTCCGGATTGACGCCCAGTTCGGCACCTTCCAACCAGCAGAAACTCTCGATCCGCGTGCCCAGTTCGCGTTCCATTTCGATCTTCGCCGCAATGATCTCGTTCTCCAGAACCTCGCGGCTGGTGTCGGGTGTCACTTCGAAATGGGAACGGGTGTGGCACGCGAACGCATGACCTCGGCGAACGATGTCGCGCGCCTCGTCCCAGCTGAGTGCGTAGCGCTCGCCCGGATATTCATCGACCGCCGGAAGGTGAAGTGTATGCTGCGCCGCATAGCCACGCTGCTCCTCCGCCGGCACGTTGAGGAAGCCGGAGGGCACGAACAGCCATCCGGTGAACCCGAACTCCTCCAATATCGGCAGCATCACGTCCAGATTGTCACGATAGCCCTCGAACAGGGCGGGCATCAGGCCGGGCCGCTCGTGCGACCAGCGGCCTTCCATGGCTTCCGCGAAATTCGCGGGAGTGACAGGTTCGAATGCGTGCGACAGCGCCTCGATCTGCCGACGGAACTCGGCCTCGCGATATCGCGGGGTCGCGTGGAAGTTCACCAGTCGAATAGTCTGTGACCGCGCCATCCCGGCAGCCAGTTCCGCGAGCACCGGCGGCGCCGCCGCGGGCATGAGCCATGTGTTGGCGATTGCGGCCGAGGGTAGCTCGATCGGTGGCTCGGCGCTCGTCGTGAAGTGGCGGTCGGCAAGAACCTCCAGCAACCGGGCCACATCGTCGAGGTCGAGCTCGGGCTTGCGTAACGCCAACACGGCGGCGAGTTCCGCCAGACGCGCGCCGAGAGGGTCGTTCGTCTCGGCAGCAATCCCCGCCTGTCGATCGCGCGTGCAGTCTTCCGCGATCAGGAACATCGGGACGCCCATCTCCGCGTACCGTTCGGTTTCAAAGCGATCCGGGTCCGCGATCAGGATGTCGATCAGCGTCTCGACCGAGAACGCCTGTGAATGAGCGGACATGGACGATCGATCCTCTTCGCAATGGTGATGGTCGTTCCGAGCGGACCGGGAAGGTCGGCTACCGGCCGCCGCTGATGTTGATCGTGATTCCGGTGCAGTAGGACGCCTCGGCTGAAAGGAGCCACATGATCGCGTTCGCCACCTCGTCGGCGCTGCCCGTCCGCTGCATCGGAACGCTGGGCGCCAGCCGCTCCGCGCGCAAGGGATCCCCGCCGCTGGCATGAATGTCGGTGTCGATCAGTCCGGGGCGCACGCCGTTCACGCGGATGCCGTCGGCGGCGACCTCCTTGGCCAGGCCGATCGTCAGGGCATCGACCGCTCCCTTCGACGCGGCGTAATCGATGAACTCGCCGGGGGCGCCGAGCACCGCCGCCATCGAGGACACGTTTACGATCGCGCCTCCCGTGCCTCCAGCCGAGACCGCCATGCGGCGCACCGCCTCACGGGCACAAAGAAACGTGCCGGTGAGATTGGTCGCCATCGTCGCCTGCCAGCGATCCAGACCGATGTCGCGCAGCCGAGTTGCAGGCGCGAGTATGCCCGCATTGTTGATCAGTCCGGCGACCGGACCAAACGCCTCCTCCGCCAGATCGAAAAGCTCGACGACATCCCGCTCCGAGGCGACGTCGCTGGCCACCGCCTTGGCCTGCCCTCCCGCACGTTGAATGTCCGCGACGACCGCCTCTGCGGCTGCGCCGGCTGACCGGTAGCTAAGACATACCGACCAGCCCGCTTGCGCCGCCACGCGCGCACAGGCGGCGCCGATCCCTCGCGATCCGCCGGTGACGACAAGGGCGCGCGCCATGGTGCCGGTCAGCGCCCAAGGTTGAACTTGGCACCGGCATAGAAAACCCGTCCCAGCGGCGAGATCGGCGTGCTGGTTCCGTATGAATATGCATCGGGCTTCTGATTGGTGAAGTTGTTCACCCCCACGTAAAAGGCGAAGCCGTTGTCGAGCTGATACCTGACCTGTGCATCATGCTGCCAAAGTGCGGAGTAACGAAAATACTGGGCCGCCACGACATTGGGATCGGCTGCGATAGTGTTGCGATCATATGTCAGTGTCTTGTCGTTCCATCGCAGGTTATAGTTGATGGCCAGTCCGCCGAGCGTCCATGTAGGCGAGAAATTAGCGGTGTATTGCGGTGAACCTGCCTGATCGACATTGTTGGTAGCGGGTGCGCCGGGAATGCCCACCTGCTCCAGCTTGTCGAGATAGCCCCCGACAAACCTCAGATCGAACGTACCGGCACCGGCCACGCGAAACACGTAATTTATATTGACGTCCAGGCCGGCCGTTCGGAACTGTGCCACGTTGAGAGGCCCGACGGTAAAGCCGGTTATGATGCCGGTGCCCTGCGCGCGGGTGAACTGGTTGCAAAACTGGTTCGGCACAGTCGGCTGGTCGACGCACTGTACGGCGAGACCGTTAGGATCGACGGTGTTGATCGCACCGGTCAGCTTGATGTCATACCAGTCGATTGCAGCATTGAAGCCGGGTAGAAAGCTCGGCCGCAACAAGACGCCAGCTGTCCACGTCTTGGCCACTTCGGGATCGAGATTGCGGTTCCCGGTCGAAGTGCCGTTGACGAAATTGCCGGTCTGCAGGCCCGGCCTAGATACCGCGCCGACGGCGGCGAGCGTCGCCGCGCAATTCGCCGCACGAAACCGGGTCCCGTTATTGATCTGGTCGGGTGTGCAGGGGTCGGTAAAGAACGCGGAAGTCGAAGAGGTCGGCTGAAACAACTCGCCGATGTTGGGCGCTCGCACCGACCGGCCATAGCTGCCGCGGAAAGTGATATCCCGGATCGGTGCCCAAGTGCCGTTGAACTGCCAGGTGTTGGTGCTCCCCACCGTCGAATAATCCGAATAACGCCCGGCCGCACCTACCGACAGGACATTGGCGAACGGCACATTCCTTAGAAGCGGCAGGTCGATTTCGCCAAAGGCTTCCTTGACGTCGAAGTGGCCGCGAGAGGGCTGCACAAGCGCAGGCTCGTCATACTGGAAGAAAAGGCTGCCGGTCGTATTGGTGACCGGATCGAGTGCGTTGAACCGGGGATCAGGATCGAACCGACTGGATTCTCGCCGGTACTCACCACCGAACGCGAACTTTATCGGTCCGCCCGGCAGCGCGAAGAACTGCCCGAAATCGCCACTGATGCTCGCACTCGCGACATGCTGCTCGATGCGCGCGAGGTTGACGTCGCTCACTCGGAAATAGGCGAGTTGTTCTGGTGTCGCAGGCCCCGCGCCAAACAGGCTGATCGGAATGCAGCCGGTCGTCGGGTTGTTTGCGGGATTGCACACGATCTGGCCGGTTGCAGGATTGCGCACGGCGTCGATCGCATCGGTATATTGCTTGGCGAGGCGGTCACCTATTTTGGTGGTACGAACGGTGGTTCGCCCATATTCGTAATAGGCGTCCCATGTAGCGTGTTCCGATATCCGTCCCGATGCGTCGACCACCCCCCGGTAGGTGCGGCGCAAGTCCTCTTCGCCAGGACGGCCGTAATCGAAATTGTCGCGGCTGACCGATATGGACGCAGGCGTGAACGTGCTGACGCCGTCTGGTCCGACCACGGTGGTGCCGCCCGAAATCGCTGCAGCGTAGATACTTGTCGGAATGTACGGATTGTTGATGCTGATCGGGATACCATAGCTGCCGGTGATCTGTCCGAAGCTGCTAGCGCGGTTCTGGACATATTTGGCCTCGACCGACAGCTTGAACGCGTCGGAGAAATCATAGTGACTGAGCAGGTTGACCGCATGCCGCTCTGTCTTGGGGAACAGATCGCCCTGGTAGAACCCTGCGACTTCGCTGCCGACGCCGCCGACCTGGTAATAAGCCGCGGGGGTGCCGCTGTCGTAAGGCCGGCCGAGCCCGTCGAATTCCTGATTCGCGTTTCCCCCGACGAATACATAGCCGAGTGGCGACTCGCCCCCATATCGGATCTGTCCGACCAGAATATTCGACGGTCCCGCGCCATCGTTGGGGATCAGATACTTACGTTGGGCAAACGTCAGGAAAGGACGATCATCGTTCCTGACGGCATCGTCTGAATTATATTCATAGGTCAGCGTCATGTTGCCGCGGCCGCCGCCGAAATTCTTTCCCGCCGCGAGCGACGCGAAGTGGTTACCGGCATCGCCATAGTCGGAGACGCCGATCTGCGCGCGCCCGGTGAGCCCCTCGAAGTCGCGCTTCAGGATGAAGTTGACCACGCCGGTCACGCCGTCGGCCCCGTAGATCGCGCCGACCGCGCCAGTCAGCACGTCGACCCGCTCGATCAGATCGGTCGGGATGCTGTTGATGTCCACCGCCGCGGTGTTCGCCTCGCCCGCCACGTGGCGGCGGCCGTTGACCAGCACCAGCGTGCGGTTGGTGCCCAGGTTTCGAAGGTTCAGTTCGTTCAGCCCGGTCTGGCCGAAACTCCCGTAGGTGCCGTTGCCGCCCGAGGTATCAGCGCGGTCCCGCGATCCGGTCAGCGCCGGCACCCGCTGCAGGAAGTCGGTCAGGTTGGTGTTACCCGACTGCTGGATGTTGGTCGCATTGAACGAGACGATCGGGTTGGGCGCTTCGAAGTCCGGTCGCGCGATGCGCGATCCGGTGACGATTACGTCGCCCCCCGGTGCCGCTTGATCGACCGGTGCCTGCGCGGCGTCGGTCGGTGCCGCGGTCGCCGGGTCGGTCGACGGCGGCACAGACTGCGCGTCGGTCGTCGGCACGGTCTGCGCGAAGGCGCTGATCGGGAAGAACAACGTTACGCCGGCAAGCAGCACCGCGCGTGAGGTTCTGGCAATCGGCATTGGGAGTCCCCTTCTTATTTTCGCCACGTATCGCGGCCTATTCGTTTCCCACATCAGAGCCTTGCGATCTTTCGCCGTGGCGCTGCAATCCCGTTATCATCAGCATGTCGACCGATCCGGCGTGTCCCTTCAGCAAGACGCGCTCACCGCTGCCGACGGCGATTGTGTCCCAGTCGTTTAGCCGATGCTCACCGATGCTTGCACTACCGCCGTCATCGGACCGGACGTGAACGAACCGCTCCGATGGTGGCTCGACCTGGTCGACGGTCTCGCCCGCGCTGATCGTTGCGAGCGCGACATCCATGCCGGTCGCATACCCGATGATCTCGAGGCGGCCGCCCTTCGCCGCGAAACCTCTCGGCGGCCGAGGGTCGCCGCCTACCGGCTTCGTTCGTGCATAAGCGATGTCGCAATCGCGGATCGCGCTCAGCCGATAAGAAGCGGAGGGCGGCATATAGATCACGTGCGAGCCGCCGTCGTGACGAAGCGGGATTTCGGTCATAGCGCTACCGCTGGATATCACGAGGTCGGCCTCACCGCGCATCAAGACGATGAACACCTCGTCGTCTTCCGCCTCGCCGTCGATCTCCATTCCTTGGACGAACGAATAGACCCGCAGCGACACCAGGTCCGAGAAACCCGTCCGCCCCTGATCGACATCGGTCGGTCGCGCGCAAGGCCCCGCCCCCGGCAGATCGATCCGTCGATCGAAGTCGGAGCGGAAGAGCATCATGTGCGCCCCATCCCGCCCGATGCCGGCGCGACCCGCCGCCGTTGTACCATCGAAAGGGTGGCGGCGCGGCAGCTCATGCGAACTGCGGCAGATATGCGTGATGCGCGTCGATCAGGTCGTCTCGCAACGACCGAGCCGTATCGGGATCGCTCACCGCCCCGTCGGCAAGCAGCGCCTCCAGCATCAAGTCGCGGCTACCCTTGAGCGCGGCGTCGACTGTGATCTCGATGGCGGAAATCTTGGATTGGAGCTTGGCGATCAGCGCCGCTGGCAAATCGTCGGCCATCAGCGCGGCAAAACCGCCGCCGACCGCAGAAGCGTTACACTCGATGATCGCGTCTCTGGGCAGGTACGGTGCCTGCCCCGCGTTCGGCATGTTGACGGAGAACACCTTGCGCTCGTCGCGCTGCAGCGAATGGATGATCTCGAGCAGCTGCTCGCTCTCGCCCGGCACGTTCTCGTAGTAGGCCGGCGGCAGCGGCTGGTCCGAGTTGGCGATGGCAAGCATCTCGTCGAACCACTTGTCACCCAAGGCGATCCGCTCGTCGATCGGAAAAGCCTCTCGCCCCAGACGCTGGCCACAATACGCCCCGCCCGGAAACCGCTCGGGATAGAACTCCACCGCATGCCGGTCCATGGCGCAGGGAAAGACCGAATATTTCTCGAACATGCCCCATGAGAAAGGGTTGTCGGCATAACGCGGTGCCCGCCCCTCGACGATGTTCGCCCAGACGCTCTTGCTCGCCAGCTCGGCGTCGAGACCGGCCTTCTGCGCGTCGATCTTGGCGCGGATCAGCGGCTTGGCGTCCGCGCCGTTGTGGAACAACCGGGTGAGGAAGGTAAGATGATTGAGGCCGACCCCGAACGACGAGACCGATCCGTCCTCGACGCCCAGGAAGCGTCCGATCACGCCCTCCACATGATGAACGCCATGACACAGGCCGATCACCGGAACGCCGGTTTCCTTGCGGATGGCGCGGCAGATCGCCGTCATCGGATTCGAATAGTTGAAGAAGACAGCGTCAGGGCACAGATCGGCGATGTCGCGCGCGATACCGATCATTTGCGGGATCATCCGCATGGCGCGCGATATGCCGCCGGGCAAGGCGGTGTCCCCCACTGGCTGGAAGATGCCATAGGTACGCGGGATCTCGATATCGCGCTGCCATCCGATCCGGCCACCCACCGCGATCGTCGTGACCACGTAATCGGCGCCGCCGAGCACGGTGCGACGATCGACCGTGGCAGTAACGGGGATGTCGGCGTTCTTGGCATGCAGCATCTTGCCGACCAGCTTCTCGACGGCATCCAGCGTCACGGGATCGATGTCGACCAGCGCCAGCTCCCACCTGTCCGCTTCGCCGGCGAGAATGATGTCGGCTACCAGGCGCTGCGTGAAGACGGTGCTGCCCGCTCCGATCAGCACCAGCTTATGCCGAGACATAGAACCCACCCCTCATGCGCTTCGACCGCCAACAGGTTGTAACCTGTGATCGCAGTCTAGGCAAGAACCACCGCAGCATCACGGCGCGACCGTCGCCGCGGTGATCGCCACATCGCGGCTTGCGATCATGGTCGCCGCATCGGTGCCGATCGACAGGCGATAGCGGCCGGACGCGACAGCCCAGCCGCCGTTCCGGCGGCGCGCGAGCAGCCGGGGGTCGGCCTCGATCGTGACCTGCCGCTGCTCCCCCGCCGCCAGCGTTGTTCGGGCCCAGCCGACCAGGCGGGTCGGCGCATGCTCCGGCCCGACCAGATAAAGTTGCGGCACCGCGATGGCGGCGCGCCTTCCCACGTTGCGGATCGTCGCTTCGACGCGTGGATGCGGCCCGCCGAAGAAGCGAACGCCGCTGAACGCCACCTGCCCATAACTCAAGCCGTAGCCGAAGCCGAACAGCGGCGTCTGCCGCGTTTGGGCGAACCAGCGATAGCCGACATTCGCGCGTTCGGAATAGGCGACCGGTCTCGCCGGATCGGCAGGCCCGGCGCGCGGCAGCTGGGTCGCGGCACGGGGAAAGCTGAGCGGGAGGCGCCCGCCGAAGTCGACATCCCCCATCAACAACCTGGCGAGCGCCACCCCGCCGCGCTGGCCCGAATACCACGCCTGGACGACTCCATCGACGGCATCGAGCCACGGCATCAGCACCGCGCCGCCGGTTTCGAGCACGACGACGGTCCGCGGATTAGCCTTCGCCACCGCGGCGATCAGGTCGTCCTGGCCATCGGGCAGCGACAGACTAGGCAGATCCTGCGCCTCCGTGCGCCACTGGGTAGCGAAGACGATCGCCAGGTCGGCATCGCGCGCGGCCGTGGCGGCCGCCGCCTTGTCGGTGCCGTCCACGTACGTGATGGTCGCATCGGGCGAGGCGACCCTGAGCGCCGCGAGCGGCGAGGATGCATGCCAGGAGATCCGCGCAAAGCTGCTCGCCGCGCCCTGGGTCAGTGGGATCTCGACTGGCATGCCGCCCACCGAGCGGACTTGCGACGAGCCACCGCCGGACAATACCCCGACATCGGCATGCCCGCCGATGAGGACGATCCGCTGGGCGGTGCGCGCGAGCGGCAGGATGCCGTGCTCGTTCTTAAGCAGGACCATGCCCGCCTCGGCGACGCGCTGCGCCACATCCGCATGCGCGGCATCGTCGATCGGTTGCCTCGTCGCAGGCACCGGATCGTCATACAGACCGCTGGCGATCACCGCCGTGAGGATGCGCGTCACCATCTGGTCGAGTCGCGCCTCCGGTACGGTTCCTGCGGCGACGGCGGCAGCGAGCGGCGCGCCGAAGTAGATCTTGGTATCCAGCTCTTGGCCGGACTCCTGATCCAGTCCCGCGATCGCCGCCTGTTCGGTAGAGTGCACCGCCCCCCAGTCGGACATCACGAACCCCGGATACCGCCACTCTGCGCGAAGCACGTCGGTGAGGAGCCACTGGTTCTCGCAAGCATAGACGCCGTTCACCTTGTTGTAGGCGCACATCACCGATCCCGGGCGACCATCCTCGATGGCGATACGAAACGCGAGCAGATCGCTTTCATGCAGCGCGTCGGCATCTAGCCGCGCGTCGAGCACGTCGCGTCCGGTTTCCTGTGCGTTGAACGCGAAATGCTTGACGGTCGAAATGATGTGATTGGATTGAACGCCGGCTACGGCCGCGCCGGCCATGATCCCGCTCAACAGCGGGTCTTCACCGAAATACTCGAAGTTGCGCCCGCCCCAGGCGTCGCGGGTTAGATTGACGCCGCCGGCGAGCATCACGTTGAATGTCATGGCACGCGCTTCGCCACCGATCATCGCACCGGCCGCACGGGCAAGCGCGGGATCGAAGCTGGACGCCAGCGCCAGCGTGCTCGGCAACGCGGTCGCGGTATCGCCAGCGCGCTGCTCCATGTTGTTGGCGACGCCCAGGCTAGCGTCGCTTTCGCGCAACGCCGGTATGCCCAGGCGCGGCACGCCCGGCACATGCCCCGCTGCATTCGCCATTTCAGGCGGCAGCGGCTTTTTAAAAACCGGAAAGAAGCCATGGACGTAACGCAGCTTTTCCTCGCGCGTCATCTTGGCGACGATCGCCGCGGCGCGCACGGCCGGGCCGTCCCCCTGCGGCTCGGCCCATGCGGACTGAGCCAGCGCCATCGCCAGGAGCGGTGCCAGCAGACGTATCGGGCGGTGGCCCGTCTTACCGTGCATCGCGCTGCAATCGGATCTTCTGTTGCATGGTGGCGATCTCCGGATTGGCCATGAACGAACGCCAGACGAGGCCGGTGCGCGCGTTCTCGATCATCACCGTCTGCGGCGCCTGGTTCAGACCCATGGTAATACCCGAATACCAGTCGCGCTGCTCGTTGAAGCTGTCACGAAAGCCATAGATGTCCCACAATCCGGCGCCCAGATCACGATACCAATGCCGGATCGCGAGCATCGATGCCTCGGGTGTATAGACATAGCTGGATACCGCCCCGGTCGGCGCCACCGTACCGTCATCGGTCAGAAACGGCTTATACTCGTGGTATTCATCCTCGGGGCCATCAACGGCAGTCAGTCCCCAGCTATCGGCACCATACCCCTTGAACTTCGCCGGATTAGCGATCGAATACGCCTGGCTGATCCGCGCGATCTGCCGGTTGGCGTCGAAATAGTTGCTGAAGCGATCTTTCACTCCGCGTGGATCGTAGCCGAGAAAGCTGTAGTGGGTGAAGAACAGAGGACCTGGACTACCTTTCGAGATTGCCGTCTGCGGGAAGTAGTTCTGAGTGGTTGTGATGCCCAAGAACGTCCGCGGCACCCCGTAACGCTCGCCATAACCGCCATAGGGGTTGTCGTTCTGGCGGGTGAAGCCGGTGTCGTAGATCGATGCCGGCGAAGGATGGGTGGGCGAGGCGATAGCGAGAAGATACGGGATCATCGTCTCGTTCAAACCTTCCATCCGGTTTGCGATCTGAAAGCCGTAATTGGGAGACCAGTGCCAATAGAGCGCATCGCGCTTGGGCGTCGCGCGGAACCAGTCCCAATCGATCGCCTCCCACAGTCGTGTGATCCGGGCGCGCAGCTCTTGCTCTTCTGGCGTAGCGCGGGTGTAATAGCCGCGCGCGGCGAGCAGCCCCTGCATCATGAAGGCGGTTTCCAGCAGGTCGGCACCATCGTCGTAGATCTGGAATAGCGGCAGCGCCTTCCCGGTGCGGCCAGACATGAAGTGCGCCCACGCACCCTTGAAACGATCGGCTCGCTCGAGGAAACCGGTGATACGGTTCAGCCTTGCGACCGTGGCCTCGCGCGGCACGAAGCCACGGTCGGCGGCGACGATCATCGCCATCGCCCCGAACCCCGAAGCGCCCAGCGCTATCGTGTCGTCGTCGCCCGGCTGGCTCTCACGCGCCATGCCCGAGTTCGGCTCGGCCGCGTCCCAGTAATAGCGGAAGCTCGCTTGCTGGACCATCGTCAGCAGCTGGTCGTCGGTCATCGGGTGCGTCGCCGCGCGTGCCGCAACCGACTCCGCGGATTCGGCAAGCGCCGAGGTGCGCGCAGACACGCGATAGGCGATGCGCGCGTGCGGATCACCGATGAAATCGGAATAGGCTGTCACCCCCGCCCGCTGCACGCCGATCGATCGCCACCCTCCGCCATTGAGTGAGCGGTAGATCACATATTGCGCCAGGTCGGGGTCGTTCACCGGATGCCATTGAAGCAGGACGTGGCGCTCATAGCCGGTCGCGGTAAGCCCGGCCGGCGTCGGTGGTGGCGTTGTCGAACCTGGCTCGGCTTGGATCCGCAGATCGTCGAGAATCAGCTCGTGCGCGCGTCCGTCGCCGGCCGCCCCTTGCGACAACACCAGCCCGCCCAGCCGCGCGGGATCGAAGCCGTGAATCGAGCTGGCGGTGAAGCGATCAAGCGGGATCACGATCCGCGTCCATCGGCGGGCCGGTATGCCGCCAGCAAAGGCGGCTAGCGGCTGCGCTCGGGTAGGATTCTTGGTAAGGTCGACGAGCGCCACCTGTGGCAGATCCGCAGCGGCGATCCCGGCGTCGCTCCACGCCCAGGCATAGAGGGTCGTGCCCGCCCACCGATCGGGACGGTTCCGCCAGCGATAGCTGTTGACTTCGGCCGACCAGTTGCCCTCTTTCGCGGAAGTCCAAGCAAGGCGCAGTGCATTGGGGCCGCTAATCACATGCGCGCCGGTCACCGGCAGTTTGTCGGCCACCAGTGCGAGCCGGCTGCCACCGGTCGCCTGCCCCCGACTGTAGTGAAAGGCATCCGGCGCCAAGCTGGTATCGAAGAAGACTTCGTCGGAGAAGTGCTGGTCTGCACGTGCCGGCGCGGAAGCCAGCGACAAGAGCAAGAGGATCGATGGAACGCGCCTCATTTGCCGACCTCCCGGAAGCCGTGACCGAGTTCCATCCGCGGTTCTGCCAGCCGGGCGAGAAGCGACAGCGGGAACCGCGTCTGCCCTTCACCCACCGAGCTACGCAGGTTCGAGCGCCGGTGGGCGGTGGCCAAGAACGGCGGCGGAACGCACTTGCGCTCCCGGCACGCGTCAGTCCCACGATGGTCGATCGGGTCTAGCATACACGTCCTCATGCTGACACGCCGTCTGTGATCACGAAGACGCGGTCATTCAGCGCTATTTGTTGGTAAAAAGTCCGTCCAGTCAAGTCACCACTGGCGCGTCGCCTGCCACAGCGGCTAAGGCTAAGTGCCTTGAGAGAATCGTCGAGGCGAAGGTCCAGACGCTGCGCACATCCATCACTGTGATCCTAGCGATGCTGCTCGGAAGCTCGCCCGCTGGTGCGGACGTGGTCGTTCGGTCACCTGGCCGCGTGGCGGCGGTGATGGTCTCGCTATCGGCCGCGGGTACGCCCAGATGGGCGTTATCATGGCGCGGCAGACCGGTACTCGATCCGGCCCCGCTCCGGCTGCGCCGCGCCGATCGCCCGACGCTGCCCCTGAAACTCGCGGGCTCCGTCCGCCGCTCCTCCGGCGACGCGCTGGTAACCGGCTTGCTCGGCAAGGCGAGCAGTGCACGCGACCGCTACAACGAAGTCGTGGTCACCATGACCGATGGCAACGAGCCCCTAGAACTGGTCGTTCGCGCCTACGACGACGGCGTCGCCTACCGCTGGCGCTTCCATACGTCTGGCGACTTCGCCATCGCCGACGAGGACGCCGGATTCGGTGTCCCCGCATCCGCGCGCGTTTGGGCGGCGCCGGCAGGAAGTTTTACGTCATCCTACGAGGCCTATTACCGCACCGGAACGCTCGATCGGGCGGCAGCGGAGGGTAGGCTCATCACCTTGCCCCTGCTGGTCCGGCGCGGCGCCGTCTGGGCGGGGATCACCGAGGCGGCACTGCACGACTGGGCGGGACTGTACCTGGTGCGCCATGCCGGCAGGCCGGGGTTCGGCTCGCGGTTGTCGCCGCGCCCCGGTCGACCCGGAGTCGCGGTGACCGGCGGCCCCGGCGATCACGTGTCACCATGGCGCGTGGTGATGCTGGGCAACACGCCGGGAAGCTTGATCGAGTCGAATCTTGTGACCCTCCTCAACCCGCCGCCCGACGATCGCGACTGGTCTTGGGTAAAGCCGGGCAAGACCAGCTTTCCCTGGTGGAACGACTATGTCTGGGCTGGGCAGAAGTTCGCGCCCGGCCTGAACACCGCCACCATGCTGGCGTATATCGACTTCGATGCCGCGCACGGCATTCCCTATCACACGCTCGACGGGGTCAACGGCCAAGCTTGGTATGCCGGCCCGATCGCCCCCGACGGGAACGTCCAGGACCTCACCCGCGCCCGCGCGGGGATCGACATGGCCGCGATCTTGGCCCGCGCTCGCCTGCGTGGTGTGCGGCTGCGGCTATGGACGCACTGGGTGCCGCTGAAGGCGCAACTCGATGCCGCGCTCGACCAGTGGCAGCGATGGGGCATCGAGGGATTGATGGTCGACTTCATGGATCGAGACGATCAAGACATGGTCGCCTTCTACGACGAGATCGCACGCAAGGCGGCAGATCGCCAAATGACCGTCGTCTACCACGGTGCCTACAAGCCTACCGGTGAGAACCGGACCTGGCCGAACATGTTGAGCCGTGAAGCGGTTCGCGGCACCGAGTACGACAAGTTCGCCGACAATCCGGGCAGCACGCCGGAACATGAGGTGACTACGCCGTTTACGCGAATGCTTGCCGGGCCGATGGACATTCACCAGGGTGGCTTCGACGCGGTTTCGCCCGGCGACTTTCGCAACCGCAACAGTGCGCCGCAGGTGATGGGTACGCGAGCGCGGGCGCTGGCGACGTATGTGGTGGTGGAGAACGGGCTGCCGATGGTCGCCGACACCCCGGCACGGTACGTTGGCGCGCCCGAGTTCGGCTTCGTCGCCGCAACCCCGTCGACCTGGGACGAGACGCGCGTGCTGGCTGGCGAGGTCGGTAAGTATATCGTGATCGCTCGGCGAAAGGGCAAAGACTGGTGGCTGGGCGCGATCACCGATCGCAGGGCGCGCACCCTTACCGTCCGACTCTCGATGTTGAGGGGGGCCGGCTGGACGCTCGACGGCTATGCCGACACCGCAAACCGCAACGTCACCGGTCATATCGCCGCGCGGGTGGACGCCGGTCGACCATTGGTGATGCGGCTTCTCGGTGCGGGCGGCTATGCGGCGCGGCTCACCCAAGTCAGGTGAGTCGCGCCGGGTCGAGTACGATGTGCCGAATGCGCCGACGATCCCAGTAGGTGACGTGCACGAGCCCGTCCCGGCGTTGGATGACCGCCGGATAGGCATAGCCGTCGTGAAGCGGCGCGCGCTCCAAGGTCGGCGCTTGATGCCAATGAAGGCCATTGACGGAACGCGCGATGCCCAACGCCGGCCGCCGTCCTTCGGGCGATCGGGCAAATCTGCGCTGGGATGTAGACCAGCTGCTGTCGCCCGTCGGACGGGGTCACGACGTTGGCTGCCCCCTCCTCACTTCCCCCGAACCATGCGACGGCAATCGTGCCGTCCGCCAGGTCGACGATCGTCGAGGCGTGACACTGCGCGTAAGAGTGATGCCGGATCGATGGATTCGGAGGAACGGCCGGATCGGGCATCGCTCCACCGACTGCCGTAGCCGCGACGGACGGCATGCCTGCCGCCGTCAGCATTCCGCGCCGGTCAAGACCGACGTCATGTCTCCCTTCTAACGACCTGATCGGGCGGACACAGGGGTTCGCCGATGCCGCTGCGTGAAGCGGCGCGAAAAATGCGCGGCGCTGCGGAAGCCGCAGGCCATCGCGACCTCGGTGACGGACAGGCCGGTCGAACGCAGCAACTCCAGGGCACGATCGAGGCGTAGCGTAATGTAGACCTCGCCGATGCCGGCGCCGAGTTCGGCCTGACACAGTCGTTCGAGTTGGCGCAGCGATATGCCCGCCCGTTCGGCCAGATCGCTCCGCGACAACGGCTCTTCGATCGCTGCCTCCATCGCCGAGAGCATCGGCAGCAGCCGTCGGTTCGCCGTGTCGTGGCGAACGGCGACATCGGTCCGCTGGGCATCATGAGCACCGCGCAGCCCGGGCCGGATGAACCACTCACCCACCTGTTGCGCGAGCAGCCCGCCGTGATCACGCTCGATCAGAGCGAGCGCGAGATCGAGGCCCGCGGTGCCGCCCGCACAGGTCATGCGGCTACCGTCGATCACATAAAGGCCCTGTTCGAGCCGCAGGTCGGGAAACTCGGTGCGCAGTGCTGCGGCGTGTTCCCAGTGGATGGCCGCGCGCCGCCCGGCGAGCAGCCCGGCCCGCGCGAGCAAGAAGGGTCCGCCCGAAATGCCGCCGATGGCGACGCCGCGTCGCGCCTGCGCGCGTAGAAAGCCGAAGCAGGCCTCGTCGCGGAAACGTGCCGGATCCCCACCGGCGAAGACGAACAGCGTCTCGTGATCGCCGGCGTCGGCGATGCTGTGGTCGGCCACCAGCCGTGCGCCGTTCGACGCGATCACCTGGCCGTCGGTCAGCGCGATATGCTTCCAGTCGTATAGCTTGGTGCCCGCCAGCACGTTCGCGGCGCGAAACGGCTCTATCAGGGCAGCGTAGGACATGAGGGCGAAGCCGTCGATCAGCAGTAGGCCGATATGAGAGACGGCGTTGGTGGACATGCCGACGACGCATATAGACAAGCAGCGCAACGCCGAAGAAGTTACTTTCGACTTAGTGACGAAACGATACTCGATCCTCTCGCTCGCTGCCCAGGCGCTCGGCGGCAACCGCGGCTGGCGGCCGGTGTGGCGGGACGCGAGTCCGGCCGAAGGCTATGACATCATAGTCGTCGGTGGTGGCGGTCACGGTCTTGCGACGGCCTATTACCTTGCCAGGATGCATGGCATCCGCCGCGTCGCGGTGATCGAAAAGGGTTGGATCGGCGGCGGCAACGCCGGCCGCAATACCACTATCATCCGCTCCAACTATCTCCTGCCCGGCAACGTGCCGTTCTACGAATGGTCGATGAAGCTATGGGAGGGGCTCGAGCAGGAGCTGAACTATAACGCGATGGTCAGCCAGCGCGGTGTGCTCAACCTGTTCCACTCCGACGGCCAGCGCGACTCCTACGCCCGGCGCGGTAACGAGATGCGGTTGCAAGGGGTCGAATCCGACCTGCTCGATCGCGATGCGGTACGTCGACAAGCACCATTTCTCGACTTCGATACGGAGCGTTTTCCCATCGTCGGCGGACTTTACCAGGCACGCGGCGGCACGGCGCGGCACGATGCGGTCAATTGGGGCTACGCGCGCGCCGCCTCGGCGCTTGGCGTCGACATCATCCAGAATTGCGAGTTGACCGGATTTCTGCGCGATACGGCGGGGGCGGTAGTTGGCGTCGAGACGACGAGGGGCCCGATCCGTGCGGGCAAAGTGGGCATGGCGGTCGCGGGCAACAGCTCGCGTGTCGCTGCGATGGCGGGGCTCCGTCTGCCGATCGAGAGCCACGTCCTGCAGGCATTCGTCAGCGAAGGCCTGAAACCGATCATCCCCGGCGTGATCACCTTTGGCGCCGGCCATTTCTACATCAGCCAGTCGGACAAGGGTGGGCTTGTCTTCGGCGGCGATATCGACGGCTACAACAGCTACGCGAGCCGCGGGAACATGCCCGTGGTCGAGGGCGTGTGCGAGGGCGGGATGGCGCTGATGCCGATGATCGGTCGTGCCCGGCTACTCCGGAGCTGGGGCGGGGTCATGGACATGTCGATGGACGGCTCACCGATAATCGACACCACCCCGCTGTCCGGTCTCTATCTGAACGCCGGCTGGTGCTACGGCGGCTTCAAGGCCACGCCGGCCTCCGGCTGGTGCTTTGCCCATCTGCTCGCCACCGGTCGTTCGCACGACACCGCCACCGGCTTCCGGCTTGATCGGTTCCGCTCCGGGCACTTGATCGACGAGAAGGGGGCCGGCGCTCAGCCGAACCTGCATTGAGGCGAGAACGATGAGGATCCCCTGCCCCTATTGTGGCGATCGCGATGCGCAGGAGTTCGTCTACCGAGGCGATGCGGCGCCCCAGCGCCCTCACGACGAGGCGGCGTTCTTCGACTATGTCTATATTCGCGATAATCCCGCCGGGCCGATGCGCGAGCACTGGTATCACGCCCTGGGCTGCCGCAACTGGATGGTGGTTATGCGTGACACGCGCACCCACGAAATCCACGGCGCGGAGCTGACGCGATGAGCCGCCGGGCGAAGGGTGGGCTGATCGATCGGACGCAACCGCTGTCGTTCACCTTCGATGGCAGCCGGTATTCGGGTTTCGAGGGCGACACGCTCGCGTCGGCGTTGGTGGCGAACGATGTGCGACTGGTTGGCCGATCGTTCAAATACCATCGCCCCCGCGGCATCCTGACCGCCGGGTCGGAAGAGCCCAACGCGCTCGTCACCCTGCGCACCGGTGCGCATGCCGAGCCGAACACGCGGGCGACCACCATCGAGCTGTTTGACGGGCTGGTGGCGTACAGCCAGAACCGCTGGCCGAACCTGCGCTTCGACGTGATGGCAGTGAACCAGTTGTTCGGACCGATCTTTGCCGCAGGCTTTTATTACAAGACCTTCATGTGGCCGGCAGCCTTGTGGGAAAAACTGTACGAGCCGCTGATCCGCCGCGCCGCCGGCCTTGGCGCGCTCTCCGGCTTGCCGGATCCCGACACCTACGACCGCGAGCACGGCTTCTGCGACCTGTTGGTGATCGGCGGCGGCCCTGCGGGTCTGGCCGCCGCGCTGACCGCCGGACGCGCCGGCCTGCGCGTCATATTGGCCGAGGAGGACACTCGCCTCGGCGGACGACTGCTCGGCGAGCGTCACGAGATCGACGGGCAGGCGGGCGCGACCTGGTCGGAACGGATCGCCGGCGAACTGGGCGCGCTTCCCACCGTCCGCGTGCTTTCCCGCACGACCGTCGTGGGCGTATATGATGGGCCGGAATATGTCGCCGTCCAGCGCCTTTCGGACCACCTGCCCTCTTCGCCCGCCGGTCAGTCTCGCCAGCGGCTGTGGAAGATAGTCGCAAAGCGGGCCATCGTCGCAAGCGGCGCTTTGGAGCGGCCGCTGGTATTCGGCGGCAACGACCGACCGGGTGTGATGACCGCTGCGGGCATATCCACCTACGTCAACCGCTTCGCCGCGCTGCCGGGTCGGCGCGCGGTGGTGTTCACCTGCAGCGACAGCGGCTGGCAAACCGCAGCGGATCTGATGACTGCGGGCATCGAGGTGGCCGCCGTGATCGACCCGCGCGACACGGCGCCGCCGCAGGTAGAAGTGCTGCGCCGAGGGGGTGCCGAAATCCTGCTTGGCGCGGTCGTGACCGATGCGATCGGCGCGCCTGTCCGCAGCGTGGCGGTGAGGCTCGCCGGCGGCCGCACCCGCCGGATCGCGTGCGATCTGGTCGCGATGAGCGGCGGCTGGAATCCTGCGATCGGCCTCGGCAGCAACATGGGCGCGCGGCCGGTCTGGTCCGATGCGTTACAGACCTTCCTGCTGGACACGACATCGCCCGGCCTCGCACCGGCCGGAGCGGCAGCAGGACACTACTCGCTGGCCCGCGCATTGAACCACGGCGCCTCCCAGGCCGTCGCCGCTGCCGATGCGCTCGGCAAGGCGGCAACCGCACCGTCCTTCGCCGTTGCCGACGAGCCGGCCGGAGTCCGCCCGCTGTGGCACACGCCGGGTCGCGGCAAGGCGTTCGTCGATTTTCAGCACGACGTGACCGACAAGGACATCGCGCTGTCCGCGCGCGAGGGCTTCGTCTCGATCGAGCATCTCAAACGCTACACCACGCTCGGCATGGCGACCGACCAGGGCAAATCCAGCCAGCTCAACGGCCATGCGCTGCTCGCCACGGCGACAGGGAAGTCAATCGCGGAGGCGGGCACGGTGCTGTCGCGCGCGCCCTATCAACCAGTCGCGATCGGCGTGCTCGCCGGTCGTCATCGCGGCACCAGCTTCCAGCCGGAGCGCCGCACCGCCAGCCACGATTGGGCGGCCGTGCAGGGAGCCAGTTTCGTCGACGCGGGGATGTGGAAGCGCGCGCAGTGGTTCTCGCGGGCAGGCGAGCGCGACTGGCTCGATAGCGTCAACCGCGAGGTGACGGCGACCCGCGGCGGCGTCGGCATCTGCGACGTATCGACGTTGGGCAAGATCGACGTGCAGGGGCCGGACGCGGGCCTGCTCCTCGATCGGCTGTACATCAATACCTTTTCCACCCTGCCGATCGGCAAGGCACGTTACGGCGTGATGCTCCGTGAAGACGGGTTCGTGATGGACGACGGCACCACCACACGCTTTGCCGAAGACAGTTTCTTCGTCACGACAACGACGGTGAACGCCGCAAGGGTGATGCAGCACATCGACCATGCCCGCCAGGTGCTCTGGCCCGAACTCGACGTTCAGGCGACGTCCGTGACGGAGCAGTGGGCGACGTATTCCGTCGCCGGCCCACGATCGCGTGCGCTGCTTCAGGTCGTGCTCCCGGACGTGGACCTGACGACCGCGGCCTTCCCGTACATGGCGGCGGCGAGGATCCGCTGGAACGGTCTGCCGGCACGGCTTTTCCGCTTGTCGTTCTCGGGCGAATTGGCGTTCGAGATCGGCGTGCCGGCCGCTCATGGCGAGGCATTGCTGCGCCGCCTGTTCGAGGTCGGCGACCTGTTCGACGCGGTGGCCTACGGCACCGAGGCGCTCGGGGTGATGCGGATCGAAAAAGGACATCCGGCGGGTAGCGAGCTCAACGGCACCACCACAGCTACGGATCTCGGGATGGGCCGAATGATGTCGACGAAAAAGGATTTCATCGGCCGGGTCATGGCGGCACGTCCCGGTCTCGCCGATCCGACGCGACCGGCGCTGGTCGGGCTGCGACCGGTCGATCGCACGGCGAAGATCAGGGCCGGCGGGCACCTTCTTCGCACGGACGCGCCGCGCACCGCTGCCCATGACGAGGGGTACGTGACCTCCGCCGCCTATTCGCCGACGCTCGGCCACGGAATCGCGCTGGCGCTACTGACCGACGGCCCAGGGCGGCATGGGGAACGGATCGCGGTACACGATCCGGTGCGAGGCGCCGACGTCGAGGCGGAAGTCTGCCATCCCGTGTTCGTCGATCCCGAAAGTGCTCGCGTCCGTGGCTGAGGCCCTCGTCGTCACCTGTCGCGACGGGCTGGGGATCGCCGCCGTGATGGCGCGCAAGGGCATCGACGCGGCCGCGATCGGCGCAGCGCTCGAGATCGAGATGCCGCGCGGACCGCGAGCGATCTTCGCCGCCGATCGCACGGTGATCGGGACCGGCCCCGGCACCTGGCTTCTCCTCGCCAGCCCTGCCAGCGCCGATCACGCCGAGGTGGTGGCGCGGACGCTGACCGGCCTCGCCTCGGTCGCCGACCAATCGAGCGCCTATGTCGTGCAGCGGCTGTCGGGCGCGGGCGCGCGCAAATTGCTCCAGCGCGGCGTGGGCATCGATCTGCATTCCGACAGGTTCGGCGCCGGTTCGGCCGCGAGCACGGTGATCGCGCACATCGGGGTAATCCTGTGGCAGGTCGACGAGCGCCCGACTTACGATATCGCCACGTTTCGCAGCTATGCCTCGAGCTTTCGTCGCTGGCTCGACCACACCACGCCCACCCTCTGACATCCCCGTTCATCGCCGAGGACCCGATGGCTGCCGCCTATCTGCTCACCCTCTCCTGCCCCAATCGCCCGGGGATCGTCACCAGGGTCACCGCCGAGCTGTTCCGCCACGGCGGCGACATCAAGGAAGCACATCAGTTCGACGACGTGGAGACCGGCCGCTTCTTCATGCGTATCGCCGCCGCGCTGCCATCCGTGGAGGACGCCGCGGCGTTCCGGCGGGGGTTCGAGGCGTTGGCGGCCGAATTGAGGCTGGATTGGGCGTTCCGCCCCCGGGACGAGCAGCGCCGGGTGTTGATCCTCGCTTCGAAATTCGACCATTGCCTGGTCGACCTGCTCTACCGCCATCGCATCGGCGAACTAGCGATGCAGGTGGTCGGCATCGTGTCGAACCACCCGCGTGAAACTTACGCTGACACCGACCTCGGCACCATTCCGTTCCATTTTCTTCCTGTTACGGCGGAGACGAAGCACCAGCAGGAAGCCTCGATCAAACATATCGTCGAGGCGACGGGTGCGGAACTCGTGGTGCTCGCCCGCTATATGCAGATCCTGTCGGACGATCTCGCCGGTTTCCTCGAAGGACGCTGCATCAATATCCACCACAGCTTCCTGCCGGGGTTCAAAGGGGCCAAGCCTTATCATCAGGCGCATGCGCGTGGCGTCAAGCTGATCGGTGCCACCGCGCATTATGTGACCGCCGACCTGGACGAGGGGCCGATCATTGAACAAGACGTCGAGCGAATCAGTCACGCCGACAGCGCGGATGATCTGGTCCGTAAGGGCCGCGACATCGAGCGGCGTGTGCTGGCCCGCGCGGTCGCCCTGCATCTCGAAGGCCGCGCGCTCGCCAATGGCCAGAAGACCGTCGTTTTCCGGGATTGACCATGCCGCTGATGACATGACCTCTCGCTCCAACTAGACACTGTTTCGGTTGTGCCGGTGGAGCATCAGGTCATCTCAGTTCGATCGTTCTCTGGAGAAGGCGACGACCTTCCGACCGGATCAGCGGCACCGGCGGTCCCGGAACGGAACCTTGAAAAGGCGCTCGGCAATCAGGTCCGGACCGTGCGCCGGCAACATGATCTCTCCGTCGCCGATCTTGCCGCGGCTGCCGGCATCTCGAACGGTATGCTGTCGAAGATCGAGAACGGCGGCATCTCGCCGTCGCTTTCCACACTGCAGGCCATCGCCGCGGTGCTACAAGTACCGCTGTCGTCGTTATTCGCCTCCTTCGAGGAGCGGCAGGACTGCTCGTATGTCCCCGACGGCAAGGGTTTGACGATCGAGCGTCGCGGTACGAAGGTGGGGCACGTCTACCAATTGCTCGGGCACGTACTTCGCGGCGACGTCGCGGTCGAACCTTACCTCATCACCTTGCGCGAGAATGCCGCCGCACACACGGGCTTCCGCCATGCCGGTGTCGAGTTCCTCTACATGCTCAAGGGCTCGGTCGATTATCGCCACGGATCAGAGGTCTATCATCTTGCCCCAGGCGACTCCCTCCTGTTCGACAGCAGTGCGCTGCATGGACCCGAAACGCTGGCCAGCGAGGAAACTCGCTACCTGTCGATTATCATCTACCCCCGCAGCGAAATCTGAGTGCTGGCAGTTTCTTCACAGGAAAATGATATTCGTGAAGATTGACCGATCTCCAAGCAGAGGTTAGGCGTCAGGTTCACCTCCCAAGGACCTCGCGCAATGTGCGGCATCGTCGGTCTGTTTCTGAAAGACTCCGCGCTGGAGCCGCAACTCGGATCGCTGCTCGCCGGGATGCTTGAGGTGATGAGCGATCGTGGGCCGGACAGCGCCGGGTTCGCTGTGTACGGCGCGGGTGACCCCGGCCGTATCAAGCTGACGATACGTGGTGCCGATCTCGACAGTGTCGCAACCGCAATCGGTAGCGAGGTCGGAGCGGTGGTGCGCGACAGTCATCTGGTGCTGAGCTTTCCCGGCGACCAAGAGCAGCAGGTACGCGCCTGGCTCGCTGCCGAGCGACCCGACCTCGTCGTCATCGGTGCCGGGCAACGAATAGAGCTCTACAAAGAGGTCGGCAGACCGGCCGATGTCACCAGCCGGTTCGGGCTTGCGGGCATGGCGGGCACGCACGGCATCGGCCATACCCGCATGGCCACCGAGAGCGCCGTCACGACCGATGGCGCACACCCCTTCTCAACCGGCGCGGACCAATGCCTGGTGCACAACGGCTCGCTCTCGAACCATCGCTCGCTGCGCCGGATGCTCGAGCCTCAGGGCATCGCGTTCGCCACCGACAACGACAGCGAAGTCGCCGCCGGTTATCTCGCTTGGAAGCTGCGCGAGGGTTCCACTCTTGCCGAGGCGTTGGAAGATAGTCTCGGCGACCTCGACGGCTTCTTCACCCTCGTCGTCGGCACCGAGGGCGGCTTCGCCGTGGTCCGGGATCCGATCTCGTGCAAGCCGGCGGTCATGGCCGAAACCGACCGGTACGTCGCCTTCGGCTCCGAGTATCGCGCGCTGGTCGGGTTGCCAGGTATCGAGCATGCTCGCGTGTTCGAACCCGAACCGGCGCGCGTCTACGCTTGGGAACGCGCTCGATGATGGTGGTCGACCTTGCGGCCAGCACCAGGCGGGAACTGAACGAGCAGCTTCACCGGCTGCCCGCCGACACCAACCAGACCTTGTGGCGGGTCGAGAACCCCCACGGCCAGCACGCATTGGCCGTCGGGCTGAATACGCCGGTCACGGTCGAGATCGCCGGTCACGCCGGTTACTACTGTGCGGGGATGAACAGTCGCGCCACTGTAGTCGTCGAGGGTAATGCCGGGGTCGGGGTCGCCGAGAACATGATGTCGGGCAAGGTGCACGTGAAGGGCGACGCCAGCCAATCGGCAGGGGCAACCGCCAATGGCGGCCTGCTGGTGATCGATGGCGACGCGTCTGCACGCTGCGGCATTTCGATGAAGGGCGTGGACATTGTGGTGAAGGGCTCGATCGGACCGATGAGCGCGTTCATGGCGCAATCCGGAAATCTCGTCGTGCTGGGTGACGCGGGCGATGCGCTCGGCGACTCGATCTACGAGGCAAGGCTGTTCGTGCGCGGCAAGGTGAAGAGCCTAGGTGCCGACTGTGTCGAGAAGCCGATGCGCGACGAGCATCTCGTCGAACTGCGCCGGTTGCTCGAAGCTGCGGGCGTGACGGCCGTGCAGCCGGGCGACTTCAAGCGCTATGGTTCGGCGCGCCGGCTTTACAATTTCCACGTCGATCATGCGTCGGCTTACTGAGGCGCCGATGGACACCGACAAGATCCCACAAACGTTGCCTCGTCAATCGGCGACGTTCGATCCCTATACCTTGTCCGAAATCCGCCGTGCCGCGGCGACCGGCATCTACGACATTCGCGGCGCCGGCACGAAACGCGCGCTCCCGCACTTCGACGACCTGCTGTTTCTCGGCGCCTCCATTTCGCGGTATCCGCTTGAAGGTTACCGCGAGAAGTGCGCCACCGACATATGGCTCGGCACCCGCTACGCGAAAAAGCCGATCCATCTCGCCATCCCGATCACCATTGCCGGCATGAGCTTCGGTTCGCTGTCCGCCCAGGCAAAGGAAGCGTTGGGGCGGGGGGCCGGCGCGGCGGGCACTTCGACGACCACCGGCGACGGCGGGATGACACCCGAAGAGCGCAGCCAGTCCAAGATTCTCGTCTACCAATATCTGCCCTCGCGCTACGGCATGAACCCGGAGGATTTGCATAGGGCGGACGCGATCGAGGTGGTGATCGGCCAAGGTGCCAAGCCCGGCGGTGGCGGCATGCTGCTCGGCCAGAAGATCTCCGATCGGGTCGCGCAGATGCGTAACCTGCCGAACGGGATCGACCAGCGTTCCGCCTGCCGGCATCCTGACTGGACCGGACCCGACGATCTGGAGATTAAGATCGAGGAACTGCGGGAGATCACCGATTGGGAAAAGCCGATCTACGTCAAGGTCGGCGCGACTCGGCCCTATTACGATATCGCGTTGGCGGTGAAGTCAGGCGCCGACGTGGTCGTACTCGACGGGATGCAGGGTGGCACCGCGGCGACGCAGGACGTGTTCATCGAGCATGTCGGCATCCCGATCCTCGCCGCGATCCGCCCGGCGGTGCAGGCGCTCCAGGACCTGGGCATGCACCGCAAGGTGCAGCTGATCGTATCGGGCGGCATCCGCAACGGTGCCGATGTCGCCAAGGCGCTCGCGCTGGGTGCCGATGCGGTCGCGATCGGCACGGCGGCGCTGGTAGCGCTCGGAGACAACGATCCGGCTTTCGAGGACGACTATCGCGCGCTGGGCACCACCGCCGGGGCATATGACGATTGGCAGGAGGGGCGCGACCCGGCCGGCATTACCACGCAGGACCCGGTGCTGGCGGCCCGACTAGACCCGATCGCCGCGGGACGTCGGCTCGCCAATTACCTCGCCGTGCTGACGCTGGAGGCGCAGACGATCGCCCGCGCGTGCGGCAAGAGCCATCTGCACAATCTCGAACCGGAAGACCTCGTCGCGCTCACCATCGAGGCGGCGGCGATGGCGCGGGTGCCGCTCGCCGGCACCGACTGGATACCGGGCAAGTTCTGACGAAACGGGGGCGGCACGAATGACCATCGATCTGGCGAGCGTCGCCGAACAACAGGGCATCAAGTATTTCCTGATCTCCTACACCGACCTGTTCGGCAGCCAGCGCGCCAAGCTGGTGCCGGCCGCCGCGATCGGTGGCATGCAGAAGGCCGGAGCGGGCTTCGCCGGCTTCGCCACCTGGCTCGACATGACGCCGGCCGACCCCGACCTGTTCGCCAGGCCCGATCCGGACAGCCTGATCCAGCTGCCGTGGAAGCCCGAGGTGGGCTGGCTCGCCGCCGACCTGTGGATGAACGATTTACCGGTCGCGGCCTCTCCACGCAACGCACTCAAGGCGCAGATCGCCAAGGCGGCCGAACAGGGCCTGCAGATGAAGACGGGCGTCGAGTGCGAGTTCTTCCTGATCGCGCCCGACGGCACCGGCGTCGCCGACGTCGCCGACACCCAGGTGAAGCCCTGCTACGATCAGCAGGCGCTGATGCGCCGCTACGACGTGATCACCGAAATCTGCGACTGCATGCTCGCGCTCGGATGGCGACCGTACCAGAACGACCACGAGGACGCGAACGGACAGTTCGAGATGAACTGGGAATATGACGACGCGCTCGTCACCGCCGATCGGCAGGCGTTCTTCAAATACATGGTCAGGAGCATCGCCGAGAAGCATGGTCTACGCGCGACCTTTATGCCCAAGCCGTTCGTCCATCTGACGGGCAATGGTTGCCACATGCACGTCTCGGTGTGGAAGGGCGAGGACAACGCCTTCGTCGGCGGCGACGACGGTCTCTCGCCGTTGGGCCTGCGCTTTATCGGCGGCGTGATCCACTCGGCCGATGCGATGGCGGCGATGACCAACCCGACCGTCAACAGCTACAAGCGCATCAATGCGCCGCGGACGCTGTCCGGCGCGACCTGGGCGCCCAATTCGGTGACGTGGACGGGCAACAACCGCACGCACATGATCCGCGTGCCCGAAGGCGACCGTTTCGAACTGCGCCTCGCCGACGGGGCAGCCAACCCGTACCTGCTCGCCGCGGTGACGTTGGCGGCGGGGCTGGACGGCATCGCCAACCATCGCGATCCGGGCGCACGGCTCGACATCAACATGTACACCGACGGCCACATGATCGCCGATGCCAAGAAGCTGCCGCTCAACCTGCTCGACGCGTTGCGGTCGCTGGAGGCTTCGACGGTGCTGCGCGACGCGCTCGGCCCGGTCGTGCCGGCCTACCTGAAGCTCAAGCATGGCGAATGGAACGATTATGCGCGCCACCTGACCCAATGGGAGCGCGACACCACGCTCGATTGCTGAGCGGCGATCCGTCGAACGAAAGGGCTGAACGTGAAGGTCAAGGTGGGGATCATCGGGTCGGGGAACATCGGCACCGACCTGATGATCAAGATCCTGCGTCAGTCCGACGTGTTGGAGATGGCAGCGATGGTCGGAATCGATCCGGCGTCGGACGGGCTGGCGCACGCCGCGCGACTGGGCGTGGCGACCACCGCCGACGGGATCGACGGCCTCGTCGCCTTGCCCGTCTGGCCTGATATCGAAATCGTCTTCGACGCGACGTCGGCCGGCGCCCACCGGCGCCACAGCACGGTGGTTACAGATGCCGGCAGAGTAATGATCGACCTCACCCCCGCCGCGATCGGGCCCTATGTGATCCCGGTGGTCAACGGCGACGCCCATCTGGACGCCGCCAACGTCAACATGGTGACCTGTGGTGGTCAGGCGACGATTCCGATCGTCGCCGCGGTCGCGGCGATAGCGACCGTGCATTATGCCGAGATCGTCGCGTCGATCGCCTCGAAATCCGCGGGCCCCGGCACCCGCGCCAACATCGACGAGTTTACCGAGACCACCAGCCGCGGCATCGAGCAGGTCGGCGGCGCCGCTCTTGGCAAGGCAATCATCATCCTCAATCCAGCCGAGCCGCCGATGCTGATGCGCGACACGGTGGTCACGCTTTCCACCGGCGCGGACGAGGCCGCGATCGCCGCTGCGGTCGAGGCGATGGTGGCGAAGGTCAACGCCTACGTCCCCGGCTATCGGTTGAAGCAGCGCGTGCAATTCGAGCGCTTCGGCGCGAACAACCCGGTACGGATACCTGGCCATGGCATCTTCGAGGGGATCAAGACGACGGTGTTTTTGGAGGTGGAGGGCGCCGCGCACTACCTGCCCGCTTATGCCGGAAACCTCGATATCATGACCTCCGCTGCCCTCGCCACGGCCGAAAGGATCGCGACCCATCAGCTGATGAGGGAAGCGGCGTGATGTTCGATCCGACCTCGACCAACCTCTATATTCAGGACGTGACGCTGCGCGACGGGATGCATGCCATCCGGCACCGCTACGGCCTCGATCACGTCCGCAGCATCGCACGCGCGCTTGACGCCGCCGGGGTCGATGCGATCGAGGTGGCGCATGGGGACGGGCTGGCGGGATCGTCGTTCACCTACGGCTTCGGCGCGCATACCGACTGGGAATGGCTGGAGGCGGTAGCGGAGGTGCTGGATCGCGCAGTGCTGACGACTCTGCTCATTCCAGGCATCGGCACGATCGAGGAGCTGCGTCACGCGCATGCGCTGGGCGTACGATCGGTGCGGATCGCTACGCATTGCACCGAAGCCGATATCGCCCGCCAGCACATCGGTGCCGCGCGCGACCTCGGCATGGACGTGTCCGGCTTCCTGATGATGAGCCACATGTCGTCACCCGACGCCTTGGCACAGCAGGCGCTGCTGATGGAGGGGTATGGTGCGCACTGCATCTATGTCACCGATTCCGGCGGCGCGATGGATATGGACGATTATCGCGCCCGGTTGCTGGCTTACGACCGGGTGCTGAAGCCAGCGACGCAGCGTGGCGTCCACGCACACCACAACCTGTCGCTCGGTGTGGCCAACAGCCTGACCGCCGTGCAGGCTGGAGCGATCCGTGTCGACGCCAGCCTTGCCGGCATGGGCGCGGGCGCGGGCAACGCGGCGCTGGAGGTGTTCATCGCCGCCGCCGATCGCAAAGGCTGGAACCATGGCTGCGACCTGTTCGCCCTGATGGACGCCGCAGAGGAGCTCGTTCGCCCGCTGCAAGAACGACCGGTTCGGGTTGACCGCGAAACGCTGAGCCTCGGCTATGCCGGAGTCTACTCGTCATTTCTGCGCCACGCCGAACGGGCGAGCGCGGATCACGGCATCGATACCCGCGCCATCTTGGTCGAGCTGGGACGGCGGCGCATGGTGGGCGGGCAGGAGGACATGATCGTCGACGTCGCGCTCGATCTCGTCGCCTCTCGCGAGAATAGGGCGTCGCAAGCATGACCGCGTGCGGCGGACAACGGCGACCGGCCGACGTCGGCGAACACAGCAGAAACGCAGGATGGGGGATGCGAGGGCAGGAGATCAAGGCTCGACCGGCGCGTATCGCGGCTTCATGCCGCAATCCCCTCGCGCCCGGCTTGGGAGCTGCGATCCCGGTGATGCCCGCATGCGCCCAGGAAGCGCGGTACGCCCGCGGCGCTAAGGCGTTCGACCGCCGTTCACCGCTGGACCAGATTGGCAGGGCCGATCGCCTGCAGGCGAGCATGCCGTGGACGCGTCCTGCGGTGGATGCGTCGAACACTAGCGACTTCCGTCGCACCGACGATGAGGAAGGCCACAGGGTATCCAGCGCGCGGTCATCGGCAAAACGCCCCGACGCGGCCGCTGTAAGGACAGATCCCGATACAAGGTCGCAGACCGGTCGCGGCTCGCGTTTCCCGGCGAGAGGCCTGCGGTGATAGCGCGCGTCCTCCGCGCCAATGGTCAGCCGCGTCAGATCGTCGGGCGACCGTCCGACGCGCCGAACGCGGTAGGACTGATGCCGTGACGTCGACGTCCCCGCCCACCCGGTCGGACGTCGACTGAGCCGATCGAGCGGAAGGATCGCAACGATGGAGCGGGACATACGCGCCGACGCCCTCTTCCAGGAAGCACGAAATCTGCTTCAGGCCGCAGGCAGACCCGGCGAAGATTTCGTCAGCGATATCGCTGACCTTCGGCGATCTCCCGATCCGGGGCGCCTGCTCTTTACGGGAACGGTCGCCGATGACCTGACCGGCCCTGCGACGACGCGGATCTGCGATTACGAGCTCGCCACCGGCTCGATCAGAATGTTGACCGAGGGTCCCAACTCGGACCGGCACGCCCGCCTCTCGCCAGACGGGAATCTGATCGCCTTCCTGTCCGACCGCGACCGGGCCTCCGACTTCCAGCTCTTCTTCCTCGACACGCGAACGCAACGGCTGACCGCCGGTCCGAGGCCGCACGGATGGATCGAGTATTTCGAATGGTCGCCGGACGGCCGCAGGATCCTGCTCGGCGTCGCAGCTCATGGCGCCGACCTGTCCAGCGGTCAGGGCGCGACCGGAACGGACACGTTTCCTTCGAACGAGCCCAGCTGGATGCCGCAGGTGATCGGTCCCTCCCCGGACAATGCGTGGCGCCGCATCTGGATCGTCGACGTCGAGACGAGTGAGGCGCGCTGCGTATCCGGCGACGCCCTCGCCGTTTGGGAAGCCAGTTGGTGCGGCGACGACAGCCTGACGGCGATCGCGTCGCCCGAGCCGGACGAAGGTGCCTGGTATGCGGCGGCGTTGTCGCTGATCGACGTGACCACCGGCATGGCGACGCCGGTGTACACGCCGACGCACCAGCTCGCCGTGCCGAGGGGATCGCCGTCAGGTCGCTTCGTCGCGTTTGTCGAGGCGGTCGCCAGCGATCGCGGGTACGTCGCCGGAGACCTGCGTCTCTACGATCGGCGGGACCGATCGCTCACGTCGCTGGAAACAAGCGGCATGGACGTCACGTCGATCGCTTGGACCGGGGAGGACGAGTTGCTTGCGGCTGGCTATCGAGGTCTTTGCACCGTGGTCGCGACCGTCCGCGTGGGCGGCGGGCCAGGCCGGACGTTGTGGGAGGAGAGCGGCATCTCGACGTCGGGCAGCCATCCCGTCGTTCTCGGGCTCGATCGGCCCGACACCTTTGTCTTCGTCCGGGAAGGCTTCTTCGACAGACCGGGTATCGCCACCGTCGTCGATGGCATAGCGAAGATCGCGCCGACCGCGGACCCGGCGCCGCCATGGGGAGACATCGGGCAGGCGGAGGCGGTGCGATGGCAGGCGCCCGACGGCCTGACGATCGAGGGCTGGCTGCTTCGTCCCGGTGGTGAGCCCCCCTATCCCACCGTGATGGACGTGCATGGCGGGCCGATCGTACACTGGCGACCCTATTGGCTGGGCCGTGCCCCGCATGTCCTGATGCTGCTGCGCCACGGCTACGCGATCTTCATGCCGAACCCGAGGGGAAGCTCGGGACGAGGACAGGATTTCGCCGGCCGCGTGGTCGGCGACATCGGCGGCGCCGACACCGCCGACTTCCTCTCCGGGATCGACCACCTGATCACGGCGGGCATCGCCGATCCTTGCCGGCTGGGCGTGATGGGCCTCAGCTATGGCGGGCTGATGACCTGCTGGCTGACCACGCAGGACCGGCGCTTCGGAGCGGCGCTTTCGGTCGGCCCTGCGACCAATCATGTCAGCCATCATCTCACATGCAATATCCCGCAGTTCGTCCGCCTGTTCGTGCAGGATCATTACACCGACCTTACCGGTAGATACTATTCGCGCAGCCCGCTCCTGCACGCGCACCACAGCCGTACGCCGACGCTCCTCGTCGCGGGTGACCTCGATCGATGCACACCGGCGAGCGAGGCGCTGCAGTTCCACAATGCGCTCGTCGAGAACGGCGTGGAATCCTGGGTAGTTCGCTACCCCGAGGAGGGACACGGCGTCCACGGAGCATACGCCTCGGCTGACTTCGCTGCGCGCTGTGTCATGTGGTTCGAACGGCACATACCGACGCGCCGCTAGCCTGTCCGAACGCAGGGGCCGACGATCACATGCCGGTTGCGAAGAACCAGAAATTGACAAGGCCGATCGGCTATGTGATGATCTGTGATCACTCTTGGTGGCGCCATTTGTCAACGCAGATCGATGTTCAGCACAGCGCGACCGTCGGCTTGAGGAAGGTGCGGAACGATGATCAACAGGTTCGGTCCAGAAACGGCGTTGCTGGTGATCGATGCCCAGAAAGGGATCAACGACCTGGAGCATTGGGGCGGGCCGACCGGACGACGGAACAATCCTAATGCGGAAGACCGTGTCCGCGACCTGATCGGCGCATTCCGTAGTTGTGCGCTCACCGTGGCGTTCACCGTGCACGACTCCCGACAGGAGGTGTCGCCGTTGAAGCTGGGGACGCCGGGTGGCGAATTCCTCGACGGCATCGCCCCCCGCGACGGGGAGCTCGTCGTGATCAAGGACGTGAACAGCGGCTTCGTCGGCACCAGCCTCGAGATCGAGCTGCGGCGTCGTGGCATCAGTCGCCTGGTGACCGTCGGCTATTTCACGAATTTCTGCGTGGAGTCCTCGGTGCGGATGGCAGGCAACCTCGGCTACGATAGCTATATGGTCCCTGATGCTTGTGCCACCTGCAACCGTCTCGGCTTCGATGGTGTCGATTACGATCCGCAAACGGTCCACGACCTTGCCATTGCAAGCTTGCATGGCGAGTTCGGCACCGCTCTTCGCGTCGAGAACACGCTCGGCTTGCTGCGCGGTGACGCGCCGATGTTATCGCGACGACAAGCTAACGAATAAGTGCACCGATGTGGGCCGTATGCGAACGAAGTGACCCGCGCGTCGCAGGGTCGGCGGCACTGGTCCGGGGAGAGCATTGTGACCGAGAGTAAAACGCCATCGCGGCGGCAGGTGGTACAATCGCTCGGACTGGCCACAGCCTTGTCCAGCGCATGGGCTGCAAGTCCGGTGCGTGCTGCACTCGCGGCTACCGACGCGCTGCCGGTGCCGGCCGCCGTCGACGACCTGATCGCGCGCATGACGCTGGAAGAAAAGGCGGGGCAGCTCACGCTGCTGCCGGCGGCCTGGAGTGGCGGTCGGGCGACCGCGCTCAATCCGGCCGGTGTGGGCCACGATTTCGACGCGCAGATCGAGGACGCCGTCGCCGGCCGGCTGACGGGCGTGTTCAACGGCAACGGCGCGACGATGGCGCGCCGGATGCAGACCGCGGTGATGAAACGGTCGCGGCTTAAAATTCCGCTGCTGTTCGCCGCCGACATCATCCATGGCCATCGCACCATCTTCCCCACGCCTCTTGCTGAAGCGGCCAGCTTCGATCCCATGCTCGCCGAGCGGACCGCGCGCGCCGCCGCGTTCGAGGCGGCGGGTGCCGGGATCGATTGGACCTTCGCGCCGATGGTCGACATCGGCCGCGACCAACGCTGGGGCCGGGTCATGGAGGGTGCAGGCGAGGACGTGTTGCTGGGCAGCCTGTTCGCCGCGGCGCGATCGCGCGGCTTTCAGGGACACAGCCTCGCGGCCGACGACGCGATGCTGGCATGCGTCAAGCATTTCGCCGCTTACGGCGCGGCGGAGGCCGGACTCGACTACAATACCGTCGACGTTTCCGAGCGCACGCTGCGCGAGGTATATCTACGCCCGTTCAAGGCCGCGTTCGACGCAGGCGCGATGTCGACGATGGCGTCGTTCAACGAGCTGTCGGGGGTGCCGGCCACAGCCAATCGCTGGTTGCTCAGCGACCTGTTGCGCGACGAGTGGAAGTTCCCCGGGCTGGTGGTGTCCGACTACACGGGCGACGAGGAATTGATCGGTCAGGGTATAGCCACGGACGGTCGTGACGCCGCGCGGCTCGCCTTCCTCGCCGGCGTCGACATGAGCATGGCAAGCAATCTCTACATGCTGCACCTTCCCGGTCTGGTCCGCGACGGGGCGGTGCCCCTCGCAACCCTCGATCGCTCGGTGCGCCGGGTCCTCGCGACCAAGGCGCTGCTCGGCTTGTTCGACGATCCTTTCCGCCGCATCGATCCGCGGCGGGAGCGCGCGCGCTCCCGCCGTCCCGCGACGCTCGCATTGGCGCGCGAGGCCGCGCAGAAGTCGATCGTGTTGCTCAGGAACGAGCGCGGACTGCTGCCGCTCGCCAAGACGGCCAGGGTCGCGGTGGTCGGCCCCTTTGCCAGCGGACAGCACGACCTGATCGGCGGCTGGTGCGTCTATGGCGACGATGCATCGGCGATCGACCTCGCGACCGGGCTGCGGAACGCGGGCGGCACGATCACGACCACGGCCGGGTCGGGCGTCGAGGCGGCGCTGCCGGGCGGCATCGCGGCGGCGGTGGCGGCGGCGCAGGCGGCCGACGTGGTGCTGCTTGCCGTCGGTGAGAGCCAGGACATGTCGGGTGAGGCGCAGTCACGCGCCGAGATCGTGCTGCCGGCTGCCCAGCAGGCGCTCGCCGAGGCCGTGGCGGCGACGGGCAAGCCGATCGTCGTCATCCTCAAGAACGGTCGCGCGCTGGCGCTGTCCGGCGCGGTCGCGAATGCCGGCGCGATCCTGGTGACATGGCAGCTCGGCTCCGAGACGGGCAACGCGATCGGCGACATCGTCTACGGCAAGGTTTCGCCATCGGCGCGGCTGCCGATCAGCTTTCCTTTCTTGTCCGGGCAGGAACCCTATCACTACGATCACAAGCCGACCGGCAGGGCGCAGCCGCCTGGTCCGCCCCAGCCCTACAAGGCGCATTACCGAGAGGCCCCCAACGCAGCGCAGTTCCCATTCGGGCACGGGTTGACCTATGGCGAGATCGCCTATTCGGCGCTGCAGATCGACGGTGACGGCAAGCTCGCCTGGGACGGTGCCATTGAGATCGCCGCACGGGTCACCAACATTGGCACCCGCGCCGCGGAGAAAGTGGTCCAGCTCTACATCAACGATCCCGTCGCCAGTGTCACGCGGCCGGTCCGCGAACTCAAGGCGTTCCGCAAGGTGGCGCTGGCGCCGGGTGCCTCGGTGCTGGTGCGGTTCGTGCTGAGACGCGAGGACCTGACCTTTATCGGCATGGACCTGAAGCCGACGGTCGAGCCGGGCGTCTTCAACCTGTGGGTGGCACCGTCGGCACAGGGAATGGGGGTGTCAGGACGCTTCGAACTCGTTCGGTGACGACAGGTCGGCGTCGACCCCCGGCGAGGAACGGTAGATATCGTAAGCAGCTCTTTTGGCGGAATTGACTATGGAAACAGGGATGGACATCAACCGACGCACGCTGCTTCGCGCCGCCGCCGGGGCAGCGGCAACGGCAACGAGCCGGCCGTCGCTGGCGCAGTCCCCAGCAGCGACATGGCCGCCTGGCGAACACATCAGGCTCTGGCCGAAACGCCCGCCCAACGCGCCGGCCCGCCTGCCGACACCCCGACTTACCCTGAACGGACCTGCGGACCGCCGCGAGCTATGGCTGACGGGGGTCGCCGAGCCGAGCGTGAGCGTGTTCCGGCCGACCAGGCCGGACGGGCGTGCGCTTATCTCGATTCCTGGCGGTGGCTACCAGTTTCTGTCGATCGAAAATGAAGGCTTGAACGTCGCCAGGACCTTCACCCCGTTGGGCTTTACCGTTTTCGTACTCAGCTATCGCCTGCCGGGCGAGGGGTGGACCGAGCCACAGGACGTGCCGTTGCAGGATGGTCAGCGGGCGATACGACTGATCCGGGCAAACGCGGCATCTTTCGGGATCGATCCGGCCAAGATCGGCGTGATCGGCTTTTCCGCCGGTGGACTGCTTGCGGCGTCCCTCGCCGCCGCTTGGGACGACCCCGTCTATACCAAGGTCGACGCGATCGACGAAGTGGACACACGTCCGGATTTCGCCGGCCTGGTATATCCGGTGACATCGGGGGACCGCATGCGCGTCGGCACCGGCCCCGCCGGGCGTTTCGACCCCAAGCGCCGGCTGGGAGCGCAAACCCCGCCGCTGTTCATCGTGCATGCGCTCGACGACCCTATCGTGCCGTTCAGCGAGCCTTTGGACATGCTGCAAGCGGCACGCGAGGCCCATGTGCCGGTCGAGGCGCATTTCCTGCAACAGGGGGGGCATGGTTTCGGCCCCAGTTACCTGTCGACCGATCTGCCCGGCTCGCGATGGCCCACACTGTTCGATCTCTGGGTGCAGCGTGCCCTGGCCAGGCCGATCGCTGCGCCGTCATGACCGGGCGCATATCACGCCGCTGGACATCGGGCGTCTGGACGATGTTCATCAGCTGCTTCCCGACGAGCTTTACGGCATCGGCGGGGATGACCGAGGTCTGGCCTTGCATGGTGCGGATGACAGTCTGCGGTTCCGCCACGACGCCGTAGCTCAGCACGATCTCGCAGAGGCATCGCCGTGTGTTGGTCAGCCCGTAATTTCGGCGAGACGCACTACGGACGAAGCAGCGTAGACCGAACGCACTAAAGCCGCCGGAAACGATCCGGCGGCTTCCCGACTGCTGGAGTTCAGCTCCGATCGGTGACGTAGGATCGGTAGCGCTGGCCGCCCATCGCGGTGTCGCGACTACCGTAGAGGATGCCCTCGTCAGCCTCGTCGACGCCGTTGGTCGGAGCGGCATAGTCCCAGCCCTCCGACCGCCACTGCTGCGACCGGGAGTCGAGATCGACCGTGTTGGCCTCCTCGAGCGCCTGGACCGCGGCCGGTGTCTTGTCGTCGTCCACGTCAGCGGTCAGCAGGAACCCGCCGCGGCGGATGCCCTCCTCGTAGGTATGCCGATCCTCGTGCGGCACGAACACGTTCTTGATCGAAGCCCACAGTCCCTGGTCCTCACCGGTCGAATAGTCGCCCGAGGTCTTGTGGGTGGTCTGGTCGTGGACAGCGACCGAGCCGGCGTCGACCCCTGACTGGCGGAGACGCTCGGCCCCCGCGTCGGCGTCGGCCTTCGTGTCGAACAATGCGGTGATGGTGCGTGACATGTTGATCTTCCTTCCTCGGTGCTTAGCGCTGGGTGACGACGAGTTCGGTGCGGCGGTTCTGCGCCTGACCGGAGGCGGTGCTGTTGGTATCGACCGGGTCGGCGTCGCCGCCGCTGGCGGTCGCGATGCGGCGGGGGTCGATGCCCCTGGAGACGAGCGCCGCCTTGACGCTGTCGGCCCGAGCCTTGCCGAGCGCGACGTTCGCCGCCGCGCTACCGCGGGTGTCGGCGTAGCCGGCGATGCGGATGCGCGCGTTCGGATACTGCTTCAGCGTCGCCGCGACCGCGTCCAGGTCGGCGACGTCGGCCGGGCGAATGTCGCTCCTGGCGGTGTCGAAATTGAGCTTCTCGAACGTGAACGTCTGCGGAGTCGGGCCGGTGCCGGCCAGGTAGGTGCCCAGCCCCGACGTCGGCGAGAGCACGGTCGACTGCGGCGCGTTCGCGGTCTGGGCGACGACGGTGCTGGTCGTGGTCGTGGTCGTCTCGATCGCGTCTCGATGCCCGCAGCGGCTGAGCGCCAGCAACAGCGCAAGGACACCCAGCGCTAGCAGCAGCCAAGCCAGCCAGTTCACCTTCTTCTTCTCGACGTGAATTGCTCTTGGCGGCGCACCGTCCGTCCGCTTGCCGTCGTTCTCAGCCATTCCGACTCTCCTGTTGGGGTGCGCTGTCCGCCGGTCTGACGACCGCGCCGGTTCTAAGTTACGCGCAGAGCGACGCCGATCCCGCCGCGGGGACCGGCGCACCCTGCCTGCTACTTAGTCCCGTATCAGCGGACCGAGCCGCGACGGACGAGATTGACAATCGCGAGCAGTACGATCGCGCCGAGCAGCGACACGCCGATCGAGGTGACGCTGAGCTCGCCGCTGGTGATCGGCGCGCCGCCGATGAGCGGCGTGACGATGAAGCCGGCCAGCACCGCGCCGACGATACCGACGACGATGTTGAGGAAGATGCCCTGCTGGCCATCGGTCCGCATGATCATGCTGGCGACCCACCCGATGAGGCCGCCGACGACGAGGAGAATGATGAGACCCATGTTTGCACTCCGAGGCGACGATGCGGCGGACACGATTGTCGTGCCGCATGCGCCTAGTTCCGGTGCATCAACTCACCGTGCGACCACGCGTTCAACGAGCGCGCTTCGAGCCGCGCAGTCGACTGATGTAGGTGTCACGATAAGGTTGGTTGTTTTGCAGCATTCTTGGTTGTCCGCCAGGAACCGAGGGCTGGGGTCGCGGCTTGTCGCTTCATGACAGAAGCCGATACGACGAGACCTCGCTCCCCCACCCTGAGACATCTGGAGCAGCTGATGGCCGGACTGACGGCAGGAGTGATCCTGATCGACCCGTCCGGCACGCTCGTCGGCGCTAACGAGGCTGCGCTGCGCATGCACGGCGTGACGCGCCAGGAAGAACTCGGCGGCACCGTGGACGACTATTGCCAGCGGTTCTGCCTGCGCTACCGCAACCACCACCGCCTGGCGAAGCGCGAATACCCGCTGGTGCGCATGCTCGCGGGCGAGAGCTTGCCGGACCTCGTCGTCGAAGTGGCGCCCGTCGGCACCAACGAGCCGCGCTGGACACACGAGGTCCACGATGTGGTGATGGACGAGGACGGCGGCGATCCCGACTGTCTGGCGCTCGTGATCCAAGACGTGTCGGAGCGGTACGATGCCGAGGCCAGGTTCGAGGCCATGTTCCAGGCCAATCCGGCACCGGCGCTGATCCTGAGGCTCTCCGACCAGCGCTTCATTCGGGTGAATTCCGGGTTTGCCGAGCTTTGCGGTTGCGCGCGGGACGCGATCGAGGGCCGGCACCTGCGCGATTTCGACATCCTCGCGAAAACCGACCGTCACGCGGTGGTCGCCGAACGGCTTGCGGCGGGCGCCACCATCCCGCAGGTCGAGGCGGAGCTGTCGTTACCCGACGGGTCGAGCAGGCTCGTTGTCCTCGCCGGGCAGCCGATCGAGGTTGCCGACCAGCGTTGCCTCCTCTTCACCTTCGCCGACCTCGAGCCGCGTCGCCGCGCGGAAGGCGCGTTGCGGGACAGCGAGCATCGGTCGACCACGATATTCCGCTTGGCACCGGCGGCCATGGCGGTCACCGCCGCCGACGATCAGCGCATCATCGAGGTGAACGAGGCGTTCGTCCACATGACGGGCCGTTCGAGCCACGAACTCGTCGGACGCAACGTCGACGACGTCCAGCTGTGGAACGACGCCGCCCAACGGCGGTCGATGGAGCAGGAGATCGACCGGCGCGGCGGCGTGCGGACCTGCGACGTGCGCGTGCTCCCCAAAGCCGGGAACCCGATCGACTGCCTGGTCTCAGCCGAGGCGATCGACGTGCGGGGCGAGCGACGTGTGCTGTGGCTCTACCAGGACGTGACCGCGCGGCGGCACAGCGAGTTGGAACTGGTCGGCGCGATCGAGGCGGTGATGAAGGACGCCAGCTGGTTCAGCCGCTCGATCATGGACAAGCTCGCGACCCTGCGGGGAACCGACGGCGCCGAGCCGCAGGCGACACCTGAACTGAGCAGGCGCGAGCGCGAGGTGCTTGAGCTGGTCTGCCAAGGGCTCGACGACAAGGCGATCGCCGGGCGGCTCGAGCTGACCAGCAATACCGTTCGCAACCACGTCTCCAGGCTCTATGCCAAAATCGGCGTCAACCGCCGCAGCGCGGCGGTGATCTGGGCGCGCGAGCGCGGGATCGGCTCTCGATCCGCCTCTAAGGGTCAGGATTCATCGAGGTGAGGGCTGCGATCTGATCCAGGCTCCGTGAGGAGACCGGGGATGCGCGATCCGTATCGGCTGACGGACGAGCAGATTGCGCTTCTGCGGCCGTTCTTCGGCGGGTGCTGAGCGGCATCGTCCTCGTCGACCGCGACGGGCTGCGCTGGCGTGACGCGGCGAGCGCCGACGGTCCGCACAGGACGCTATACAATCGGTGGCAGCGCTGGGGCCTCACGCCGTCGCCGATGCGAACGGCCGTCCCTTGAGCTTCTTCATGACCGCAGATCCCGCAACGAGCCGGTCAAGTACGACAAGCGGCGCTACCGGCGCCGCAGCGAGATCATGGTCGGCCGCCGCAAGGACGGACGCCGCGTCGCCACCCGCCACGACCGCTGCCCCACCATCTTCCTCTCCGCCATCGCCCTCGCCGCCACCGGCGGTGCTAGGTCCGACTCAAGGCCGAGATGACGTAAGTTGAAAACCTTCCTCGACCTTCGCCGCATATTGATCCGTACCGCTTGTCGGGTGCACCGGCCGTCCGGTAGAGCCGGCCCATGCAGGGGGAGCCGGTGCACTGGTGGCAGACACGGGGCTTCGTGGCCGCGATGGCGCTGCTCGCATGCGTGCCGCTGCTCTGGCCCGACATCCCGCCGCTGGTCGACCTGCCCGGCCATATGGGCCGCTATCGCGTCGAGCTGGCGATGGCGTCGGACCCTGGCCTCGCGCAATGGTATGATTTCCGCTGGTCGCTGATCGGCAATCTCGGCATCGACCTGTTGGTCCTCCCGCTGGCGCCGATCTTCGGGCTGGAGTTGGCGGTCAAGCTGATCGTCATGGCGATCCCGGCGCTGACCGTCGCCGGGCTGCTGTGGATCGCGCGCGAGGTGCATGGCCGCATCCCCGCCACCGCGCTGTTCGCGCTGCCGCTCGCCTATTGCTACCCGTTCCAGTTCGGGTTCGTGAACTTCGCGCTGTCGATGGCGCTGGCGCTGATCCTGTTCGCGCTGTGGCTGCGGCTGGCGCGCGCCGGGCGGCTGCGGCTGCGCGCGGCATTGTTCGTGCCGCTCTCGTGCCTGTTGTGGGTCTGCCATACCTTCGGCTGGGGCGCGCTGGGCGTGCTCGCCTTTTCGGCGGAGATGATCCGCCAGCACGACCGGCTGAAGGAAGGGCATAACGGGCATTGGCTGGCGAGCTGGCTGCGCGCCGCGCTGGGTTGCGCGCCGCTGGCGCTGCCGATGGTGCTGATGGTGCTGTGGCGCTCGGGGGATCATGTCTCCGGGCAGACCGCGGACTGGTTCAACTGGCAGGCCAAGCTCAACTGGGTCGAGATGGTGCTGCGCGACCGCTGGATGACGTTCGACCTGCTGTCGGTCGGCGTGTTGTGGCTGGTGCTGGTGCTGGGGCTGCTCGATCGGCGGGTAGAATATTCGCGCCATCTGGCGCTCTCCGCGCTGTTCCTGTGCGCGGTGTTCGTGGCGTTGCCGCGCATCGTCTTCGGGTCCGCCTATGCCGACATGCGGCTCGCGCCGTTCGTCTTCGCGGTGGCGCTGATCGCGATCCGGCCGCGCCCCGGCCTGTCTTTCCGGGGCGCCTCGACCTATGCGGCGCTAGGGCTGGCGTTCTTCGGCGTAAGGCTGGCGGGGACGACGGCGAGCTACTGGCTGTACGATCAACGCTATGACCAGGCGCTCGCCGCGTTCGATCATGTGCCGCAGGGCGCGCGGGTGGTGACGTTCGTCGGGCGGCGCTGCACCGACGACTGGGCCTATTCGCGGCTGGAGCACATTCCCGCGATGCTGATCGTGCGGCGGCTCGCCTATTCCAACGACCAGTGGTCGATGGCGGGCGCGCAGCAACTGACGACGCGCTACGTCGCGGCACAGGGCTTCGCGCACGACCCGTCGCAGATCGTGACCGACGTGAAGTGCCGGGGCGAGTGGTGGCGGCCGGTCGACCGGGCGCTCGCGCGGTTTCCGCGCGATGCGTTCGACTATGTCTGGATGCTGCAGCCGCCGCGCTTCGATCCGCGGCTGACGGCGGGGATGACGCCGATCTGGCGTGATGGGCCGGACACGCTGTATCGCGTCGACGATCGCCGTCAGCCCGAGCCGGTCGAACCGCCGCAGCCTCCTCAATTCACGCCGGCCCAACTCAGCAAGCCGCCCCGCCCCCGCGCCTGAACGGGGTCAGCTCGCCCAGATACGCCTGCTCCTGCTCCACCGCCGCGCGTTCGCGGGCGACGAAGTCGGCGACGGCGGCGCGGAAGCCCGGATCGGGCAGGTAATGCGCCGACCAGGTCGGCACCGGCTCGTAGCCGCGCGCCAGCTTGTGCTCGCCCTGCGCGCCCGCCTCCACTGTACCCAGCCCGCGTGCGATCGCAGCGTCGATCGCCTGGTAGTAGCAAAGCTCGAAATGCAGGAACGGCACCTCTTTGGTGCACCCCCAATAGCGCCCGTACAGCGTGTCGCCGCCGATCAGGTTGAGCGCGCCCGCGACGGCAACCCCGTCGCGCTCGGCGAGGATCAGCAGCACGCGGTCGCCCAGCGCCTCGCCCAGCAGCGGGAAGAAGGCGCGGGTCAGATAGGGCTGCCCCCATTTCCGGTTGCCGGTATCCTGATAGAAGCGCCAGAACGCCGCCCATTCGCGCGGGCCGATCTCGGCGCCGGTCAGGTGGCGGATCGTCAGTCCGTCGACGGCGGCGGCGCGTTCCTTGCGGATCGCCTTGCGCTTGCGGCTGGCGAGCGTGGCGAGGAAGTCGTCGAACGTCGCATAGCCGCGATTGCGCCAGTGGAACTGCGTCCCCTCGCGGATCAGCCAGCCCGCCGCCTCGAACAGCGGCACCTGTTCGGGCGTTACGAACGTCGCGTGCGCGGAGGACAGCCCGTGCTGGTCGGTCACCGCCTCTAGCGCGGCGATCAGCTTCGGGCCGGCGGCGGGATCGCAGAGCAGCAGGCGCGGGCCGGGCACGGGCGAGAAGGGGGCGGCGACCTGTAGCTTCGGATAATAGTTGCCACCGGCGCGGCTCCACGCATCGGCCCAGCCATGGTCGAAGACATATTCGCCCTGGCTGTGCGTCTTGACATAGGCGGGCGCGACCGCCGCCGCCGCGCCGTCGTCACCATCGACGATCAGGGGCACCGGTTGCCACCCCGTCCGCCCGCCGACGCTGCCCGACGCCTCCAGCGCGGCGAGGAACGCGTGGCCGACGAACGGATTGTCACCCGCGCAGGCGTCCCACTCGGCGGCGGGAATCGAGGAGACGCCGGGGGCGAGGCGCGCGGTGACGGCGGTCATTGGGGGGCTATGTAGGCGCGGAACCGGTCGGGACCACCCTTCTTCTCCATCGAAACCGCAGGAGGGGGATCAGTCCCGCACGGCGAACACCGCATCGACCTCCACCGCCGCACCGCGCGGCAGCGCCGGGACGCCGACGGCGGCGCGGGCGTGGCGGCCGGCCTCGCCGAACACGTCCTGCATCAGCTCGGACGCGCCGTTGGCGACCTCCGGCTGCTGCGTGAAGCCGCCGGTCGAGTTGACGAACACGCCCAGCTTGACGACGCGCTCGACGCGGTCGAGCCCGACGGCCGCCTGCACCTGCGCCAGCAGCATCAGGCCGCACAGCCGCGCCGCCGCCTGCCCCTGCGCGACGTCGACGTCCTCGCCCAGCCGTCCGGTCACGACCTGCCCCTCGCGGAACGGCAGCTGTCCCGACACGTGGAGCAGCCCGTTCGCGAGTACCGTCGGCACATAGGCGGCGACCGGCGCGGCGGCGGTGGGCAGCGTGATGCCGAGTTCTTCCAGGCGGCGGTCGGTCTGCGTCGTCATGCGTCTTCCTTTGCGTGGGCGGCGGGCTGGCCGGCGGCGAAGCGCGCGGCGATCCATGCCTGCGCCTCCCGCCAGTCGTCGATCCGGGCATGCGCGTCGGCGGCGGGCGGCATCGCGGGGGCGAGTTCCGGCTCCGACACCATGTGCAGGCGATGGACCCCCGGCGCGTGCTTCGCGACCGAGGTGTGATGGACGGGCAGGTCGTCGACGAACACCGTCACCGACGGCTCGTATTCGGCGACCAGCGCTGCGACCGGCGTGCCCTTGCCGCCCTGATTGCAGACGACGCGGTGATGGATGCCATGCGCGGCGAGCTGATCGAGGCGTGGCTGCCGGCACTCGTCGGCGAGATTGGTCAGTACGACGATGTCCGCCGTCTCCGCCAGTGACGCCAAGGCGTCGGCAGCGTGCGGCACCAGCGTCTGCCGCGCCATCTCGCCGGGGAAAAAGCCGTGGAGCAAGCCCCACATCTCTTCCTGCTGGAGCGGTTCGACGGTGTTCCGCCGTTTGATCGACTGCTGGAAATCGCCCGCGCCGATCGTGAAATCGATGTCGTGATGCTCGTCCAGCCAGGTGCGGAAATGCTTCACCATGTGGAGCAGCACCTCGTCGCAATCGGTGATGAGGAGGGGGCGCCTGTCCTGCGCCTGACGCTGGGTCATGCGTCCATCGCCGCGGCGGCGCGCGCCAGCGCCTCCGGCCGCACGTCCAGGTCGGCGGCGCACGCGATCAGGTCGGGCTCATGCGCGAGCAGGAACGACAGGCAGGCGCCGAGCACCACCGGATCGCCCAGCCGATCGCGCAGCGCGTCCGCCTCCAGCCCGGTCGTCGCCAGCAGCCGCTCGGCACGATCCTGATCGGTCAGCGTCCACGCCAGCGCGCGCAGGCCCAGCGTGCCGGCGTCGGCCGTCGTCTCGGGTTGGCGGATCAATGCTTTGCGCCTAGCGTCGTGAACCGAAGGACCATGGGGGGCGGCGTGGCAAAGAAGGTGCTCGTTGTCGAGGACAACGAACTCAACCTCAAACTGTTTTCCGACCTGCTCCGCGCGCACGGGCACGAGGTGGTGCCGGTCCGCGACGGGCGCGAGGCGGTGGCGGTGGCGCGCGATTTCGTGCCCGACCTGATCGTGATGGATATCCAGATGCCCTACGTCACCGGGTTCGAGCTGATCGTGGCACTCAAGGCCGACGACGATTTGGCGGGCATTCCGGTAATGGCGGTAACCGCCTATGCCGGTCGCGAGGACGAGGACCGCATCCGCGCGGCGGGCGCGGCGGCCTATGTTTCCAAGCCGATCAGCCTGGCTAGATTCATGGAAACGGTGAACGGGCTGCTGTAGGCGCAGGCCGCTCAAGGCGGCAAGCACGCCGGTGCCTGGCGAAGCCGGTAGCGCCTGGAGCCGGCAAGCGGGCGGGCGAACCGCCCGGCCTGATCGACGGCGGCGGGTCTGCCGTCGCTGCTGCGGATCGGAGTGCCGGTAAGCGCCGCGGCAAAGCCGCGTCGTTGGTCGTCGCTGCGCTACGCCGGCCGAGTTCGCGCGAGTCTTGCGCCAGCGTGGCGCAAGCCGCGCTTTATTTAATCTTCGCTTCCTTGAACTCGACGTGCTTGCGCACGACGGGATCGTACTTGCTGAAGGTCAGCTTCTCCGTCTTCGTCCGCGGATTCTTCTTCGTGACGTAGAAGAAGCCGGTGTCGGCGGTGCTGACGAGCTTGATCTTGACGGTTGTTGGCTTGGCCATGACTCGATCTCGGTAAAAGCAAAGCGAGCGGCCGGCAAAAGCCGCCGCTCGGGACAGTCGCGGCCCATGGCCCAGCCCCCGGCGCGAGTCAACCGTGCGTGCCTTAACCGGGGTGTAACAGCCGTCTGGCAAAGTCTCCGCGAGATGGAGAGTTCGACATGGCGGACCTTGATTCGGTACGGCTGGAACTGACGACACGGATCGCGGCGATCGACGGGCGCGCTTCGTCCCTGCGCGCGGGCGAGATGGCGCTGGCGGTCGACGAGATCAGGCACATCGCGCATCATGCCGGGCTCAACCCGACCGTCACCGTCGCACACTTCATCGAGGCGGCGCTGGCGCGGGGCGAGCGCGGGGTGCTGGTCCATGGCTGGCTGCAGATGCTGCGCGACGCGGTGGGTGCCGAGCGGCAGGACGTCGCCGCCTGCGACAGCTTCGCCGCCGCCTGCTCGATCCGCCTAGCGGCGTGACCCTTATCGGACGCGATCGGCGAACCGGCAGGCTGACGCCTGCCTTGCGATCGCGATAGTGGACGCGCTGATGGCGGCGCTGGTCGTCGCCGCGCTGGCGCAGGTCGGCGACCGTCCGGCGTGGCTGGCCGCGATCCTGGCCGACCGTTACCGCCAGCCGGGGGTCGTGATCGTCGCGGCGGCGGTGGCGCTGGCGGCGGCGAGCGCGATCGCGGCGGCGCTTGGTGCGCTGCTGGCCCCGAAGCTGACACCGGAGGCGAAGCAGCTGCTGCTCGCGCTGGCGCTGCTGCTCCAGGGCGGCGGCGCGGTGTTCGCCGTCAAATCGCCGGAGCGGCTCGACGGCTGGCGGCTCGGCGCGGCGGCGACCGCGACGCTCGGCCTGTTCATCCTGCTGTTCGGCGAAGGCGTCCAGCTCGTGGTCGCCGCGCTGGCGGCGCGGACGCCGGTGCCGGCGCTCGCCGCGGTCGGCGCGACGCTGGGGGGGCTGGTCCCGCTGGCGGCGGCGGCGCTGCTCGGCGAGCGGGGCTGGACCGCGCTGCCACTGGTGGCCGCACGCCGCGCGATCGGGGCGTTGTTCTTGCTGGCGGCGCTGTGGCTCGGGCTGGGGGCGCTGCGGCTGCTATAGCCGCGCCCGCACGAACGCGACCCGCTCGGCAACCGCCCCGCGCGGCAGCTCGACCAGCGTGTAGCCGTAATCCGCATAGGTCGAACGCATCACCGCCTCCGTCGCGCGCGCGACCTCCGGCGACTGTTTGCGCTCCGCGTCGTGCGTGTAGATCTCGGCCCAGAACGGCGCCAGAAACACGCGGGCGTTGTATCGCGTCGCCCGCGCCGCCGCGTCGAACGCCGCCGGCACCGCCAGCCCCGACACGCGCAGGAAGCCGACCACATCGGGCACGCCGCGATCCAGCACCGTCACCTTGCCGCCCGCCAGCGCGGCCGCGTGCGCCGCCACCTCGCACGGCAGCATCAGCGCGGCGAACGCCCGCTCGTCCACCCAAGGCAGCGCGGTCCCGCCCGCCGCCACCTGTTCACGGATGATCGCCCGCCCCACCTCGTCGCTGGTCGCCACCCCGGCGGCGGCGAGCGCGTCGATCAGCGTCGACTTGCCCGACCCCGGCCCGCCCGTGATTATGTGAAGGCGGTCGGTGGCGGTCACCGGTCCGGTGCAGGACCCGGCAGCGCCAACACCGCCCGCGCACCGGCGTGGAGCCGGCCGTCGCCGAACAGCGCGGCCCAAGCGCCGTCGCAGAACCGCTCGGCCCGGTTGTACGAGCGCAGCGTGTTGAACAGCGTCGTCCGATCCATCCGCCCCAGCTGTCCCGCGTCGATCGCCTCCCCGCCGTTCGCCGCCCGCCATGCCTGCGTAACGGCCATGTAATCGCGCGTGTCGACGCCGCCCCAGCCGGCCGCGTCCAGCGCGGTCCAGTAATCGGCGATCGTCGCCGTGTAGACCGGCCATGGCATCACGGTCTCGCGCGTGCCGTCCGGCCGCATCTGCGCGTCCCCATCCTGCCAGGTCACCACCTCCTCCCGGGTCGACGGGTGCGCGGCCAACCAGGCACGCAGGGCGGACAGGTCTCCTTCCACGCGCCTACAGCCCGAGTGACGCGCGGAGGAATGCGTCGGACTTCGCCAGCAGCTTCGCACGCGCGCTCGCGTCCAGAAGGTAATGGTCGAGGCCGCGATACTCGACATAGGTGACCTGCTTGCCGTCGTGCTTCAAGCGGCCGGCCATCGCACGCGACTCGGCGACGCCGACGTTGACGTCGCGGTCGCCGTGGAACAGCAGCACCGGTGCGGTGATCGCCGACGCGTTCTGCAACGGTGACCCGGTGCGGACGTGCGGCCCCGGTCCTATGAACGCGTCGACGCGACGGAAGTTAGTGAAATCGCGCGATTCGGCGCGCAGCATGTCGAGGTCGGTGACCGGCGCCACCGCGACGATCGCCTTGAACAGCGCTGGGTCGAGCACCGCCGATTGCAGCGCCGCGTAACCGCCATAGGACCAGCCGAAGATCGCGAGCTTGCCCGGCGCGGCGATCCCGGCGCGGCCGAGGTAGCGGCCGGCGTCGTTGACGTCGCCGATCGCGGTCCGCCACGAGCGGAAGCCGTTCTGCTGGAACCAGCGGTCGCCATAGCCGGTCGAGCCGCGGAAATTGGGTTGCAGCACCGCGAAACCGCGCGCCGCGAAGAACTGCGACAACCAGTCGACGCCCCACTCGTCGCGTGCACCGGGCCCACCATGCGGCAGCACGATGGCGGGCAGGTTCTTGCCGTCGGAGCCGGGCGGCAGCGTCAGATAGGCGGGGATGGGCGTGCCGTCGGCGGCGGGAAAGGTGATCGCGCGCACCGGCGACAGCCTCGTGCCGGCGAGCTCGGGTCGTACCGGCAACACCTCGCCCAGGTGCCGCGTCGCCTTGTCGTAGACATAGTAGCGGCCCGGATCGCGGTCGCCGCCGATGAACAGCAACAGCTTGCTCTCGTCCGCGCTCGCGTCGACGAACGAGATCAGCGGCTGGTCGGGCAGCGCGCGGCCGAGCGCCGCCTGCAGGCGCATGAGATTGGGATCGAAGAAACGCGTCTGCCGCACGTCGGTCGCGAAGCTGACGCCGACGACGCGCTGTTGCCGGCCGACCTGGATCAGGCCGTCGACATCGACATCGGCGCGGTCGAGCACCAGTTTACGCTTGAGCGTTCCGTCCAGCGCCACGCGGAACAGCGCCACCCGCCCGTTCTGCCGGTCGAACCCATAGGCGACATTGGCATTCAGGTCGACGGCATACGGGTAGAATCCGCCCGCGTCCGACACTTTCGACAGCGGCAGCCACTCGCGTGAGCCGGGCCGACGATAGAGATAGGTCATCGTCGCCGCGTCTACCCGCCGCCGGTCAGGCCGCGCAGTTCCATAATCCGCACCGTACCATGGCCGTCGGCGATGTATTCGACCGCCCCCGGCCGCGCCGGCTCGACGACGGAGCGGGTCAGGCGGGTCGTGTCGAGGCGTTCGACCCCGAGGCCGGCGGCGCTGGAGGCCAGCATCGTGCCGGTGCTGCGTTCGGGTACGAACTGGCGGGTGATGAGCACGCCGCCGCCGGGGCCGCGGCTCATGTCGATGATGGTGCCGCCCTGCTGCGCGAAGCCGATGGCGTCGCTGCTCTGGGCGCTCAGGACCTTCAGGTTCCTGCCGTCGCTGTCGACGGCGAACAGCCGGGTATAGCCCAGCCGCTTCGACATGCCGTTGTCGACCGACATGTAGAGGTCGCACACCAGGCGGGTGTCGGTCGACCAGGCGCACGACGACAACCGGTCGGGGTCGCCGGTCGAGCGCAGGATCACCACCGGCTCCCCGCCCTTCACCGGATCGGCGACCTCCAGCACCTCGCCGCGGCCCGACGGCGCGATGATCGCGACGTGGGTGCCGTCGGGCGAGAGGCTGATCTGGCTGACCGCCTCTCGCGCACCGAACGCCCGCGCGACCGGTGCGACATCCGTGGCGGCCACCGCCATGATGGCGAGAATGGTGAACATGCGAGATCGCCTCCCCTTGCGGCGAGGCTAATCGTGCTTGGGGTGGGGATCAATCCGGTGTGCCGACAACTCCGACCCACCCGCTTGCGCGTGTCCCGGCGCTGCGGCACACCCTCGCGCATCGTTCCGGAGTGACCGCATGTCCCGCCTGCCCGCCCTCCTGTTTCTCGCCACCGCAGCCCCCGTGCTCGCCCAGACGGCGCCCGCCATCTCGGTCGACACGCTGCGGTCGGTGACGCGCGAGCTGTCGTCCGACGCCTATGAGGGCCGCGCGCCGACCACGCCGGCGGAGGCGAAGACGGTCGCCTACATCATCGAGCGCTTCAAGGCGGCGGGCCTTCAACCCGGCAACGCCGGCGGCTGGACGCAGGACGTGCCGATGGTGGAGCTGACCGCGCAGGCCGTCCGACCGCTCACCTTCACCGGCGGCCGTGCCCCCGTGACGATGGCGTATCGGACCGACATGGTCGCAGCCACCTATCGCGTCACGCCGTCGATCGCGGTCGCGGACTCGCCCGTGGTGTTCGTCGGCTATGGCATCACCGCGCCCGAGCAGCGGTGGGACGATTATGCCGGCGTCGACGTGCGCGGCAAGACGGTGGTGATCCTGGTCAACGATGCCGACTGGCGCACCCCTGCCTCCGGGACGCGTGCGGGCCCGTTCGAGGGTCGGGCGATGACATGGTACGGGCGCTGGCCCTACAAGTTCGAGAATGCCGCGAAGCATGGCGCGGCGGCGGCGATCATCGTCCATGATACCGAACCCGCCGCCTATCCCTGGGCGGTGGTGCAGTCGAGCTGGACCGGTCCGCAATACGAACTGGACGAGACCGGCGGCCATCTGGACCAGAGCCAGGTGATCGGCTGGATGCAGCTCGCCAAGGCGAAGGAGCTGTTCGCGAGCGCGGGTCAGGACTTCGATCGCCTGAGCACCGCCGCCGCGCAGCGCGGGTTCAAGGCGGTGCCGCTCGGCGTCGCCATGTCGACGGGCTTCACGAACGCGGTCCGCCGTTCGATGTCGAAGAACGTGATCGGCGTGCTGCCGGGCACGTCGACGCCGCAGGATACGGTGCTCTACACCGCGCATTGGGATCACCTGGGCCGGTGCGACGCCGTCGACGGAGACGACATCTGCAACGGCGCGCTCGACAACGCCAGCGGCGTCGCGGGGCTGGTCGCGCTGGCGGAGGCGCATGCCAAGGCCGGGCCGGCGCAGCGCTCGATCGCGTTCCTGGCGGTGACGGCGGAGGAATCGGGGCTGCTCGGCTCGCGTTATTATGCCGAACATCCGGTGTTTCCGCTCGCCCGCACCGTCGGCGGGGTCAACATGGATGTCCTCAACGTCGCCGGGCGCGCCCGCGACTTCGTCCTGACCGGCGCCGGCAAGTCCGAGATCGAAGACCTGGCCCGCCCCTTCATCCTGGCGCAGGACCGCGTCGTCGGCGCGGAGCCCAACCCGGAGCGCGGCGGCTATTACCGGTCCGACCATTTCTCGTTCGCGCGACTGGGCGTGCCGATGCTCGACGGCGGCTCGGGACAGGACCTGCGCGTCGGCGGAATCGCGGCGGGCCATGCGGCGGCGGAGGATTATACCGCGCACCGCTATCACAAGCCGCAGGACGAATATGACCCGGGCTGGGACTGGACCGGCGCGGTCGAGGACCTGCGGATCTATTACGGGCTCGGGCGCAAGCTCGCCGACACGCCGGGGCTGTGGCCGAACTGGTACCCGACCGCCGAGTTCCGCGGCGTCCGCGACCGCAGCCGGGCGGAGCGCTGACGCCGTGCCGACCCGCCCGCCCCACCCCGAATGGGCGCCGCACGCGGCCGTCTGGATCGGCTTTCCAAGCCACGCCGAGCTGTGGGCGGACGACTTGGAGCCCGCGCGTGAGGAGGTCGTCGCCTTTGCTCGCGCGGTCCATGCCGACGGGCGCGGCGAGCGCGTGCTGCTGGTCGCCGCCGACGCCGAGGCCGGGATCGCGGCCACGGCGATGGCCCCGTTCGCGCAGGTGGTGGTGGAGCCGTTCGGCGATATCTGGTTGCGCGACACCGGCCCGATCGTCGGCGGCGACGGCACCGCGCGGCTGTTCCGCTTTAACGGCTGGGGCGGCAAATACGACCTGCCCGGCGACGACACGGTCGGCGCGCGGCTGGCGCGCGGGCGCGGGCTGACGGCGTTCGGCGCGGACTGGGTGCTGGAGGGCGGCGCGCTTGACGGCGACGGGACAGGGACCGTCGTCACCACCGAACAATGCCTGCTCAACCCCAACCGCAACGGGTTGATGGCCAAGGCGGAGATCGAGACGCGGCTCGCCGCCGACCTGGGCTACACGCAGGTGGTGTGGCTCGGCGAAGGACTGCTCAACGACCACACCGACGGCCATGTCGACAACCTCGCACGCTTCGTAGCGCCCGGCGTGCTGGCGGTGCCGGAGGCGGCGGAGAACGATCCCAACTGGCAGGTCTATCAACACGCGCGCCGCGATGCGGAGGCGGCCGGGCTGCAGGTGGTGACGGTGCCGTCGGCGGGCCGCGTCCTGCGCGACGAGCAGATCGTGCCTGCGAGCTATATGAACTTCTACATCGGCAACGCGGCCGTGGTGGTCCCGACCTATGGCACCCCCAACGACGCCACCGCCGTGGCCGCGATCGGCGCGCTGTTCCCCGGTCGCGACGCGATCGGCCTGCGCGCGGACGCGATCCTGACCGGCGGGGGGAGCTTCCACTGCATCTCGCAGCAGGTGCCGGGGTGAAGGAGCCGACGCTACAGGTGCGGGTCGCCCCCGGCGTTCCGTTCGCCTTACGCTTCGTCGGGGTCGGCATCGGGTTCTCGCCGTTGCCGCGCTGGTGATCGTACTGACTGGCGGCGAGATCTGGGACAAGGCAGCCGACCGCACGATGACGCTGCGCGAAATGCTGCGGATGGCTATCCTGCTGGCGAGGCGCGGTTGGGGGCTTGTGGTGGGCCGGCGGTAGGCTACTTCGCCGGAACGGTGACACGCACAGGCTGTCGCGCAACGCGAACGACACTATGTAGCCGCGCATGACCCAGATCACCGTCGCCGCCCTGCAACTCGGCTTTACGCCCGACCTCGACCGCAACATCGCGCATGTCTCGCGGCTGGTCCACGAGGCCGCGGCGCGAGGCGCGCAGGTGATCCTGCCGCCGGAGCTGTTCGAGGGCGAGTATTTCTGCCGCGTCGAGGACGAGGGGATGTTCGCGAACGCCAAGCCGGTCGGCGAGCACAAGGCGGTGCTGGCGATGCAGGCGCTCGCCGAGGCGTTGCACGTCACGATTCCGACCAGCTTCTTCGAGGCGGACGGGCCGCACCACTACAACAGCCTCGCGATGATCGGCCCGGACGGCGAGGTGCAGGGCGTCTATCGCAAGAGCCATATCCCGGACGGGCCGGGCTATGAGGAAAAGTTCTATTTCCGCCCCGGCAACACCGGGTTCAAGGTCTGGCCCGGCGGCAAGGACATTGCGGGAACTACGCTCGGCGTCGGCGTCTGCTGGGACCAATGGTATCCCGAAACCGCGCGCGCGATGATGCTGATGGGCGCGGAGATACTGTTCTACCCCACCGCGATCGGGTCGGAGCCGCACGACACCAGCCTCGATACGGCGCGGCTGTGGCGGCGCGCGATGGTCGGGCATGCGGTGTCCAACGTCGTGCCGATCGTCGCCGCCAACCGGGTTGGGATCGAACACGGCCAGACCTTCTACGGCACCAGCTTCATCGCCGACGAGCGCGGCGACATCCTGGCGGAACTCGACCGCGAGGAGGAGGGCGTCATCATGGCCACGATCGACCTCGACCGCGTCAGGCGTCACCGTGCCGCCTTCGGCTTCTTTCGCGACCGCCGCCCGGAGCTGTACGGGCGGCTGGTGCAGGACATCTAGCGCGCCGTCGCGGCCTTGGCGACAAAGCGCGCGGTCAGGTCGGGCTGCGTCACCGGCAGCATGTGGCCGCCGGCGGTCAGCTCCAGCCGCGCGCGCGCGATCTGCGCGGCGGTGGTCTCGCCGTTGGTGTGAAAGTCGAGGATGTTGTCCTCGCGCCCATAGAGAATCGAGACCGGCAGCGTCAGCTCGCCATAGCGCGCGGCGATGCCCGTCAGCTCGTCCGCCGCCGCCTGCATCTCGAAGATCGCGGCGTAGACGTTACCCGGCCGCAGCGCGAGCACGCCGCCGCCCCTGATGCCGAAATCGTCGGGCACCGGCTCGGGCGCGAACACGGCTGCCGTCGTCCGCGTCCCGGTCAGTGCCCCCATCGGCACGGCGACCAGATTGGCGATCAGCGTGCGTGCCACCTTCGACGCCCCGCCCGCCGCCAACCCCTTGAACGCGGCCGGCACCTCGGTCTGCGGCTGCGTCAGCGGCGCGATCAGTGCCAAGCCGCTGACCAGCCCCGGATGATCGAGCGCCAGCGATAGGCTGATCGCGCCGCCCAGCGAATGACCGACCAGCAACGGCTTCTCGATGCCCAGCTCACGGATCGCGCCGGCGATCAGGTCGGCCTGCGCCTTCAGCCCCGGCTCGACGCCCGCCAGCACGGTCGAATAGCCCGAACGTGGCCGGTCGATGACGATCAGCCGGTGATGCGCGGACAGCCGCTCGGTCAGCGCATAGGTGAAGTTGCGGAGCTGGCCGCCAAGTCCGTGCACCAGCACGATCGGCGGTCCCCCAACATCATTGGCGCCGATGTCGACATAGTGGAGCCGGGCGCCGTCGACCTCGACGAATCGTCCGTCCGCCGGGACCTGCCGCTCGGCGCGCCGTCCCGCCCAGTGCGAAAAGGCCGCCAGCCCCGCCCCCGCCAGCGCGACGCCCGCACCGATCACCGTTGCCTTGTTACGCGCCACATTCCGTCTCCTTCAGCTTGATCGCCCGCGCGAACACCGCGTCGAACATGGCCGTCGTCAGCTTGCCGGTGTTCTGGTTGTAGCGCGAGCAGTGGTAGCTATCGATCAGCAGACGCCCGTCGGGCAGCCGATGTTCCGCAAGGTGCCCGAACTTCGCCGCGCTCAGCTTCAGCCCGAACGTGCGGCACACCGAGTCATGCGCGATCTTGCCCAGCGCGACCAGCACGCGCACGTCGGTCAGGGCGGCGAGCGGCGCCTCCAGGAACGGGCGACAGGTCGCGATCTCGGCGGGGGTCGGCTTGTTCTCCGGCGGCAGGCAGCGCACCGCATTGACGATCACCGATCCGGTCAGCGTCAGCCCGTCCGCCAGATCGGCGGCATAGGTGCCGGTCGCGAGCCGATGGCGCAGCAGTGTCGCGTAGAGCAGCTCGCCGGCGAAATCGCCGGTGAACGGCCGCCCGGTCCGGTTCGCGCCATGCTTGCCCGGCGCCAGCCCGACCACCGCCAGCCACGCCGCCGGGTCGCCCCACGCCGGCACCGGCGCGTTCCACCAGCTTGGATGCTCGACGCGCAGCGCGTCGCGGAACGCCACGAGGCGCGGGCATAGCGGGCAATCGTGCGGCGGCTCGGTGGCGGGGAACGGCGACGATGCGGCGGGCATCGCGGTGCGGTAGGGAGGCGGCGTGGGCACCACAACCTATCTCGTCGCGCTCGGCGCCAACCGCCGCAGCCGCCACGGCAGCCCGGCGCAGGCGGTCGCGGCCGCGATCGCACGGCTCGACGGCGTCGTCGCCACCTCGCCGATCGTGGCGAGCGCGCCGCTCGGCCCGTCGACGCGGCGCTTCGCCAACGCGGCGGTGCTGGTCGAAAGCGACCTCGCGCCGCCGGCGATGCTCGTCAGACTCAAGGGCATCGAGCGCGATTTCGGGCGTCGGCGCGGGCGACGCTGGGGGGCGCGCGCGATCGACCTCGACCTGATCCTGTGGTCGGTCGGCGTGTGGCGCTCGCCCGGCCTGACGGTGCCGCATCCCGCGTATCGCGAGCGCCGCTTCGTCCTTGATCCGCTGCTCGCCATCGCGCCCGGCTGGCGCGATCCGGCCGACGGACTTACCGTCCGCCATCTCCAGCACCGGTTGACCGCATCGCGGCCGGTGAATAGGCGCGAAGACCCGCTGATGGGTCCGTAGCTCAGTCGGTAGAGCAAGCGACTTTTAATCGAGAGGTCCCGGGTTCGAGCCCCGGCGGACCCACCAGCGGCCATTGTCACTCGCACAAGCTGACAGTGACATCGGCACGCCCGATGATGGCACCGGCAGGATCGCGCCTAGCCGCGAGCGGTCAGACCGCTGGCGCACCTCGTCATTGTCAAGAACGGAACCCTGTCGTGTCGACGACGGGATGCCTGCGGGTTCGACCGCGACCTCAATTAAATCGCGGCGGGCCGCCTCGACCAGACGCTCGGGCATTCGACGCAATCCACCAGCGTCTTCCGCACACAGGCAGAAGCCGGTCGCCTTGCCTTCAATGGTCCTATCCCTGCAAGCGATAGGGTTTCAGCGCCACCCGGCCGTTGGACCAGCGCGGCATCCGCACCTGACGTAGGACATCGAAGTAGAAGTCGTCGGTCGTCGCCATGCCGTCGAGCACGCGTCCGGTCTGCCAACCCGCATCGGCGAAGCGCTCGCGCAGCCACGCTTTCCGGCGATCGGCGTCCCAGTCCTGCTCGCCGCCGGGCGGCTGCTGCACCGAGAGCATGGCTCGGGCGGTGCCATGCCGATCGGGCCGGAGCGACACGCTGCGACCGCCCGGCGCATTGTACCAGCGCCACAGCCGGTCATCGTCGGCCTCGCGCGGGATGGTGAAGTAGGCGCAGCCGGGCCAGGTCGCCGCGCAGGATTGCCATCTCGGCGGTCGGTCCGTCCGCACCCGTATCGGCGGTGAGGAACTGTGCGGCGACCTGGCCGTCCTCCTCGACCAGGCCGTACCCTCGGTGCCGTGATCCAACGCCGCCTGCTCGAGACCTATCCGGCGCAAAACCTCGCGGCCGACACCGCGCACGTCGATGTTCTGGCCGCCGTCACGAAAGCCGGGCGTCCGCTCGACCACGGTGACGTCGAGGCCGGCGCGTCCCAGCCACCAAGCAGCGGTGGTGCCGGCGACGCTCGCGCCGGTGATCAGGATACGATCGCGCATCGGGACGGATATTCCTCGGCATGCTCAACGATCCGGGCTGCAGAAGCGCTCCGGCGGAGCAGGATACGGCCTGATTTATATCATTATTTCGGGATGTTCGCGGCTTGGCGACGGACCCCATTGCTACGTCGATGACGTTGCTGGCGACATCCGCGACCGCCAGGTCGATCTCCGCCGCGAGGGCGACGACGTGCTTGCCGCCGCCCTGCCTCACCTCGCCGCGCGGGAGCAGATCGCCGGTCAGGGCCACGCCAAGCTGCTCGGCGGCTCCCGCCCAGCGGCGGTGGAGCAGGATGCCCGCACATCGCTTCGGCATGCTCAGCGGTCGGGTTTCGGGGACAGCGCAGCGGCACGCACGGTGCGGGCGGCCAGCAGGTCGTCGAGGGTCACCGGGGCGAAGCCGTGCACGTCCACCCCGACATCGAACTGCCGCGGTATCGGCTTGAGGCGGCCATGGCTATGCCCGTGCAGGTTCAGCGCGCCCTTGTGCTGCCCGTTCCAGCTGCGGAACGGGTAGTGGCACAGGACCAGTCGTCGGTCGTCCGCCTCGATTTCCGCATAGTCACCGACGCTCGCCCAGCCGGGCGCCTCGAGCGTTGCGTCGGGATCGTTGTTTCCGCGCAGTAGGTGCTTGGTGCCGCATAGCCGGGCGAGGAGGGCCGGCACGTCGCCCGGTCGCCTGGCGACGTCGCCAAGGTGCCAGACGACATCGTCCGGCCCGACCGCCGCGTTCCAGCGCTCGACAAGAACGTCGTCCATCTCTGCGGCGCTCGCGAACGGCCGCCGCTGGATGTTGATCGTGCGGTGGTCCCCGAAATGGGTGTCGGCGGTGAAAAACATCGTCATACCGTGCATGAACGCCCGTGGGCCTGGACAGGTGGCGATCCTACCGGACCAGCGCCTTGGATTGTCGCGGTCGCGCCTGCTGCCCCGCACCGTCGCCCCGCTCGCAAGGCCGACGGTGAAGTCGCCCGAACGCTCGACAGCCACCTTGCGGATGGCGTCGACCTGAACGACCAGCCCGCGATGGATGCGGACGAAAGACTCGCCTGGGCCCGCGACGAACTGGGCGACGGTGGCGAGGTCCTTGCGGTGTTCGTAGACGGTCCGTCCGCCCTAGGCGCATCGCCCCGACGCAGGCCGTTGCGGTTGACGACGGTTCCTCGAACACGTTCGAACGCCAGTGCAGAGCTAGCTGTCGTTGAAAGCGACGGACGAATGGATCACTCGTTTTCCTCGATCGTCGGTGCCGCGAACGAATCAGGGCCCGGAGTCCGCGAATATTTGATGGCGTGGGCGACGCCCCGGTAGCTGCCCAGCTTGGGATGGGCGATCGAGCGGACGATGTTTTCGGCGCGAACCTGCGGATGGTCGAACATGTCGTCGATCGGTCGTACCGCCGAGCATGGTACGACATCGCCGAGCAGACCCTCCCATTCGACCGCCGTGCGACTCAACAAGGCTTGGCGCAGAACCGGCAAGAGCTCGTCGGAACGCGCTGCACGCTTGCGAACCGAATCATACCGGGAATCGTTGGCGAGGTGGCACAATCCCGTGCGCTCGCACAACGCCTTCCAGAAATGTGCGGTATTGGCCGACAGGTACAGGTAGCCGTCGGCGGTGGGGTGCAGCCCGGTGATGCCGCCGGATCGCATGTCGCGCGCGATGTCGTTCGCCTCCCCCTGCGCTTGAACCATCCGAGCCGACTGCATCGCCAGCGCGCTCCGCAACAGCGACACGCCGACATATTGACCGACCTTACTCCGCTCGCGCTCGAACAGGGCGGAGGCGACGCCGGCGGCGACCAGCGCCGCCGCATAATAATCGACCGGCGAGCCATAGGTCAGCTCCGGTAACGGCGGTTTGCCCTGCAGCACGCACATGCCGGTGAACGCCTGCAGCACCTGATCGTACCCGGCCTTGCCGCGCATCGGCCCATCCTCGCCATAGCCGGATACGACACAGTAGATCAGGCGGGGGTTGAGCGCCGCCAGCCGGTCGTGATCGATCCCGAGCCGCTCCGCGACGCCCGGCCGGAAATTGTGCACCAGAACGTCCGCCTCGACCACCAGATCGAGCAGCACCTGCCGTTTCGTCCGATCCTTGAGGTCGAGCACCATGCCCCGCTTGCTGCGGTTGACCCCCAGAAACGCGCGGTTCTTACCGTCGAGGGTAGACGGATAGGCACGCAGGTTGTCGCCGCCGGGCGGCTCGACCTTGATGACGTCGGCGCCCTGGTCGGCCAGCAGCGAACAGCCGTAGGGGCCGGCGATATAGGCGCTGAGATCGAGCACGCCGATCCCGGTGAGCGGCCCCGGCGGGCCGAGGCGGTCGGGATTGGCGAAGCCGGACGGACGCCCGGTCGGCGATGTCTTCACGGTCAGGTGCCCGGTTGCGAGTAGGGATAAGGCGCAAACAACCCCCGCTGCCACGAGCGGGGATCGCGTTCGATCCGGCTGGTCGTGTCGAAGACCATCGTCGCCCGTTCGTCCAGCGCATAGGGCTGCCAGGGCGTTGATCCCGGCGGCGTCGGATCGCCCGTTGAGCGGCCCCCACCGGGTGGTCCGGGTGGATCGTTAGTGCATTGTCGTCTCCACCGCTTCTGGTGCGGGCGGCCGGTAACCCAGGCTGCTGTGTGGCCGGACGGTGTTGTAGTGGCGCCGCCATGCCTCGATCAGCACCTTGGCCTCGGCGAGGCTGTAGAAGATCTCACCGTTGAGCAGTTCGTCGCGAAGCGAACCGTTGAAGCTCTCGTTATAACCGTTCTCCCAAGGTGACCGCGGCGCGATGTAGAGCGTTCTCACGCCGATCTGGCCGAGCCAGGTCTGAACCGCGGTGGCGATGAACTCGCTGCCGTTATCCGATCTGATGTGCGCGGGCGGACCTCGCGCGATGAACAGCTCGGCCAGAGCTGCCAGCACGTCTTCGTGGCGGAGCTGGCGTGACACGACCAGCGCCAGGCACTCGCGACTGGCCTCGTCGATGATGGTGAGGATGCGGAACTTGCGCCCGTCGTGGGTGCGTTCCTCGACGAAGTCGTATGCCCAGACATGCCCCGGATATTCGGGCCGCAGCCGAACGGACGAGCCGTCGTTTAGCCATAGCCGGCCGCGTTTCGGCTGCCGCTGCGGCACCTTCAGGCCCTCGCGCCGCCAGATCCGTTCCACCCGTTTGTGGTTCGCCGACCACCCCGCCGCGTGCAGCAGAGCGGTCACCCGGCGATAGCCGTAGCGCCCGTACTGCCCGGCCAACGCGACGACGTCTTCCGTCAACGCTCGTTCGTCGTCTGCCCCGCACGGCACCTTGCGCTGCGTCGACCGGTGCTGGCCAAGAACGCGGCACACGCGTCGCTCGGATACGGTCCAGCACCTCTTTCACCTGGTCGATGCAGCGCCGACGCCGTGCGGGGCTCAGAAGTTTCCCCGTGCCGCCTCCTGCAAGATCAGCTTGTCAGCGTCAGGTCCGAGATCGCACGCCGCAGCCGCAGGTTCTCCTTCTCCAGGTCCTTCATCCGGCGAGCCTGATCTGTCTTCAGGCCGCCATACTCCTTGCGCCAACGATAGTAGGTCTGCTCGCTGACCGCGATCCGCCCGCATGCCTCGGCCGTCGTCCCGCCCTGGCCCAGCACGATCTCAACTTCACGCAGCTTCCCGATAATCTCCTCGGGCTTGTGCTTCCTGGCAGGCTTTCGTCGTCACTTCCTCGGTCCAGACTGTCATAGTCGATGGACCACTCAGAAGGGGGCAGCTCAGTGCTGCCGCTCAATATGACGGGCTGATCGCAGCGCAAGGCAAGCAGTAACGGAAAGCGCGGATTCGCCGCACGACGCAGGTCTGGTAAGGCGGCCCGAGCTACCTACGCCTTTGGCCCACGCATCGCTGCACTGTAGCAACGATCGGTGGCATGATCGTTAGTCGTTAGGTGCGCTCGGGCTCAGCCGCCTCTTCATCCGCATTGGCACCAGCGACCTGGCTCTCCGTCGGTTGCGCGAAATCAGCCTGTTTTCCCGCACCCGGCCGTGCACGCCGTTCGTTGGAGCAGCAATATTATGAAATAGAGGATTACCCATGGCCGAAGCAGATCCCGCCCTTCAGTCCACGCATCGCGGCGGCGGCGAAACCCACCAGATCGCCGATGACGATCATCCGGTTCTCACCACGAACCACGGTACGCCGATTAGCGACAACCAGAACCAGCTGAAGGCCGGCGCGCGCGGCCCGGTGCTGCTGGAGGACGAGGTCTACCGAGAGAAGATCAATCATTTCGACCATGAGCGCATCCCGGAGCGGATCGTCCATGCCCGCGGCTCCGCCGCGCATGGCTATTTCGAGTGCACCGAAAGCCTCGCGGACATCACCTGCGCCGACCTGTTCCAGAAAAAGGGCCAGCGCACGGAGGTGTTCACCCGCTTCTCGACGGTCGCGGGCGGCGCCGGGTCGGTCGACACGCCGCGCGACGTGCGCGGGTTCGCCGTCAAATTCTACACGCGTGAGGGCAATTGGGACCTGGTCGGCAACAACATCCCGGTGTTCTTCATCCAGGACGCGATCAAGTTCCCCGACCTGATCCACGCCGCCAAGATGGAGGCGGACCGAGGCTATCCGCAGGCCGCGACCGCGCATGACACCTTCTGGGACTTCATCAGCCTGATGCCCGAATCGACTCACATGATCATGTGGGCGATGTCGGACCGGACGCTGCCGCGCACCTTTGCCAACATGGAGGGGTTCGGCGTTCACACCTTCCGGTTCGTTTCGAAGGAGGGGAAGAGCACCTTCGTCAAGTTCCACTGGAAGCCCAAGGCGGGCCTCGCCTCGACGATCTGGGACGAGACGGTGAAGATCGCCGGCGCCGACCCGGATTTCCAGCGCCGCGACCTGTTCGAGCGCATCGCGCGCGGCGACTATCCCGAGTGGGACCTTGGCGTGCAGTTGTTCGACGAGGCGTTCGCCGACAGCCAGCCCTATGACGTCCTCGACGCCACCAAGATCATTCCGGAGGAGGTGCTGCCGGTACGGATCGTCGGCAAGATGGTGCTCGACCGCTATCCGGACAATTTCTTCGCGGAGACCGAGCAGGCGGCGTTCGTGCCGAGCCATGTCGTGCCCGGCATCGGTTTTTCGAACGATCCGCTCCTGCAGGGTCGGCTGTTCTCCTACACCGACACGCAGCTGTCGCGGCTCGGCTCCGTCAACTTCCACCAGCTGCCGATCAATCAGGCGAAGGGCACCGCGAGCGGCTGTCCGTTCCTGAACCAGCAGCGTGACGGCCACATGCAGATGCAGGTGCCCAAGGGCCGCGCGAATTACGAGCCCAACAGCCTCGCCAAGGCGGGCGAGCCGGCCGGTTATCGCGAGGACCCGGAGGGCGGATACAAGACCTTCCCGTCCGAGGAGGAGGGCCAGAAGCTGCGGGTCCGGCCGGAGAGCTTCGCCGACCATTACAGCCAGGCGCGGCTGTTCTTCCGGTCGATGGACCCGGCCGAGCAGTCGCACATCGCCTCGGCGCTGGTGTTCGAGCTGAGCAAGGTCTCGCTGGAGCACATCCGCCTGGCGATGGTCGCGAACCTGCGCAACGTCGACGAGGGCCTGGCCGGCCGTGTCGCCGATGGACTGGCGATGGACCTGCCGCCCGCTTCCGCGACCGCGGCCCCAGTCATCGACATGGACCCGTCGCCGGCGTTACGGATCATCCGCGGGCCGCTGGAGAAGCATACGCTGGAGGGCAAGACGGTCGGCATCCTGATCGCCGACGGCACCGATGCGGCAGCGCTCAACGCGCTGACGAGCGCGATCGCCAAGGCAAAGGGCGTGGCCAAGATCATCGCGCCCAAGGTCGGCAAGGTGCCGCTGTCGGACGGCTCCGCCGTAGCCGCCGATGCGCAACTGTTCGGGCAACCATCGGTGACGGTCGATGCCTGCGCGTTGATCCTTTCGGCGGATGCTTGCGCCAAGCTCGTCAAGGAAGGCGCGGCGGTGCAGTGGGTGATGGATGGCTTCGGTCATCTCAAGGCGATCGGTGCCAACGCCGAGGCCAAGCCGCTGCTGGATAAGGCGGGGGTCGAGGCTGACGAGGGCGTGACCGATCTCGCCGCATTCCCCGAAGCGGCTAAGCGGCGGTACTGGGATCGAGAGCCGAAGGTGCGCACGCTAGCGTGAAAGCCGAGGTGACCGGCTGCTCCAATCGGAACGCCGGTCACTTTCGCTCAGCTAAGAAGTTCGGCGACCCTACCCCGCTCTAACGAGCCGAGCTTGAATTTGCCGAAAGCGAGGAGATGGTCGACATCTCGCATGTCGCCAATATCATCGACACCTATCGTCGCCTGGGCTTCGCCACGGCGCTCGACGACCTCGGCGCAGGAAATGCCGGCCTCTCGCTACTGGCACGACTGAAGACCGACATCATCAAGCTGAAGATGGTGCGCGGCATCGACGCCAGCCTGCCTCGTCGCATGATCGTGGAAGGCTGATCGCCATGTGCAATCGGATGGGCATTACGGTGGGGCGGAGGGGATCGAGACGCTGGCAGAGTATGAGTCGCTGCGGGCCATAGGCGTGCGTGACATGCAAGGCGTTCTGATGACCCGCCCCGGCTTCAAGGAATGGCTGGCGCCCGCGCTGCCTGAGGCAGAGATGCTGGGCCGGAGCGCATAGCGACTCGTTTCGCGCGACCCGGATGCGGGCTCGCGCAAGAAAACGGTGCGCGACGCGACGGGCTGTCGGGGGACCACAGGTCGCGCGCGAAGCTGCCTCAGGCAGCTATCACGCAGTTCCGCCCGGCTTCCTTGGCGCGGTAAAGCGCGGCGTCCGCCTCCTCGATTGCCATCGCGTGTGTTGTCCCGCACAGAGCCGCCACGCCGGCAGAATAGCTGATGCGGCCCATCGGCTCGTCCGTTTCGCGCAGCTTGAAATGGCGATCGCCGAGCGCGTCCTTCGCCGTCCCCAGCAAGGTCACGGCGGAATCCACATCACACTTGGCCACGACCATGAATTCCTCGCCGCCCCACCGCCCGACGAAATGTCCGGCCAGCGATTCCGCCAGGCTGGTCGCGACGGCTTTAAGGACGCGATCACCAACGGCATGGCCATAGCGATCGTTGTACGATTTAAAGCGATCGATGTCGCAGATCGCGACGATGTGCCCGGTATCGTCCGGAGCAATACGCGAGAGATGCGTCTGGATCCCGCGGCGGTTCGGCAGGCCGGTCAGCGCGTCGCGCTCGGCGTCGTCCTGCGCTTCCTCTAGTTTTTGGCGCAGCTGATCGACCTGCATGGTGGTCGTGGCAAGCTCGCGCTCGGATCGCTGCGAACGCTCGAGCGTCGCCGCCAGCAGCTCCAGCAACGTCGTCGGATCAACACGCGCAACATCGTCGATGCACCCTGCCAGCTCGCGGCTGAACTCACCTGTAACCGCCGTCGCCGACGCGGCAAGATCCGCGAGACGCAGCGTCTGATGCCGCAAGGTATCAGCACCCGCGTCGCGCGGCGTCGTTGGAAGCGGGCCGGCGCGGCCGAGGAACGTCTCGTGCAGCGCATCCGCCTCGGCCTGCGTGATCCGCACACCCCCGTCGATGATCGCCGCGATCACCTTGCCAAGTGCGAGGTGCGTATCACCGCAGTAAGCGAAGCTCAGCGCATAATTCTGCGGCGAAGGCGGCAGCCGTTGCGCCGCAAGAAACGCAAGTGCCCGTTCGGAAGTGACAAGGATCGCCTTCATGAGCGAGCCGCGTACCGACGCTTGGTTAAAGCCCGGTAGCGACGACGGCGCCTGAGGTAACCTAAGTGATGGGCGCCACGGTTCGTCAACGGGGGAGTCCGGCTTCATCCAACCATGCGCAGCCGGGTAGGCTTCAACGCGGTAGCGCACGCCCGGCTCGGCGAGCGTTGCCTAGAATCGCGCCGCCATCTCTGGCGGCAAGGAGCCGTCATTGACCGCGGCGGCGATGTAGAGGTCGGGCTGAATGCCAGGCGCCAACAGGTGCGGCCTGGTCGGCTGGTCGGTTGCGAGACGGCCGCCATGGAAGCTGCCACCGCCGCGAAGCGCCGGGGCCAAAGTACCCGCTGCGGCAATCGCCATGCCGCCACCCATGCAGAAGTTCCCCGCGCCAACCTTGATGCCGGCCAAATCGCGGGCAGGGTCCCTCGCCAGTCGCAGGCGTGAACGGCTGGCAGGAGCAATCGCCCTCTTCCGTCCGGATCGTCAGTCGTTCATGCGCCTCCTCTGTTCCCGCTACGCTCTGTAGGTGCGATCATGACCAATCGTGTTCTCATCTTCTACGGTTCCTACCGCTCAAACCGGCAGGGTATACGCCTGGCCGATTATCTCGTGCGGGCTCTTCGCGAGCGAGACGCCGAAGTCGAGCTAATCGACGCCAGAGCAGTCGGACTGCCGATGCTCGATCGCATGTACAAGGAGTACCCGCCCGGCGAGGCACCTGAAGCATTGGAGCGGCTCGCGACCAAAATCCGCGCTGCGGACGCCTTCATCTTCGTGGCGGGGGAATATAACTGGGGACAGCAGCCAGGTCTCAAGAACCTGACCGACCACTTTCTCGAGGAGTGGTATTGGCGACCGGCCGCGATCGCGAGCTACTCGGCGGGTCGCCTCGCCGGCGCCCACGCAAGCGTCGCCTGGCATGGCACGCTTTCCGAAATGGGCATGGTCGTGATTTCGAGCACGCTTAGTGTCGGCGCAATCGGTCATGCACTTGACGAGCATGGCGCTCCGACAGGTGATGGAGGCGCGGCACTTGCCCAGGCATTCCCGAGATTTGCCGACGATCTCGCTTGGTGGACTGCCGCCGCCCGCGAGCAGCGCGCACGTTCCGCTCCGCCCTACTGACCACGCCTACCCACTTGTGGTCGTTCAGCGGTGTTCCGACGCCTTCCTGGACGCGGTCAGCCATTCATCTCATGCTTGTGTCGCAGCACTGCGCTCTGAGCCCACACCATGGCCCGAGCTGTCAGTTTCGGCACAGTTGTGATCGCTGGAGGCAACGACCATGAACAGGGAATGCGTTACCCGATCGTCCGACGCTTATCGCCGCGCTCTTGTAAGCGGACGCCTGTTCATCTGACGAGCCGCTACCGGCGCGAATGGACCTGAGCCGGATTGATCATCATAGAGCCAGATGGGTCGTTAGGAAGTAAGCATGTCGTTCTCACTTTATGATGCCGTCGTTCCATCGAACATCCAAACCCTGTCTGCGCTCGTCGGGGTACTGGGGAAGGCCGAGGTCTTCTGCAGCGAAGGCGGGCGATCGGAAACGGATCTGATCGACGCGCGGCTGGCGCCCGACATGTTGCCGTTCGGCTATCAGGTGAAATCCTGCGTCGTCCATTCGGCCGGAGCACTGGAAGGTGCCAGCGCCGGCAGCTTCTCACCGGACAAGTCCAGTTGGCCGACTGACTTTGCCGGCCTCCGCCAGCTTCTGCAGCAAACGATAGCCCGGTTGAACGAGCTGGATCACACCGCCATCGATGCCCTGATCGATCGTGACACCACCTTTATCGCAGACGAGTTCAAGCTCCCGTTCACCGCCGCCAATTTCCTACTCTCATTCGCGCAGCCCAACTTCTATTTCCACGCGACCACCGCTTACGCGATCCTGCGAGTGAAAGGTGTCCAGCTCGGCAAACGCGACTTCATCGGGTTGCCGCGGGTCAAGCAGTAGCGTCGCGGTGGCGGTTGCCCGGGACTACCATGGAACCCGATTTCTCGTTGTCGACCTGGCGTTTGCACGGTGGACTCGGCTGATTTCTAACCTAAGTTCGTCGACGGAGGCAGGCCATGATTGAAGCACGGTGGAACGGATCGCTGATCGCCAGCAGCGACGACACAGTCGTAGTGGAAGGCAACCACTACTTCCCGCTGGATGCCGTCGATCCCGAGGTGCTCCGGCCGAGCAGCACGACGTCAGTTTGCCCATGGAAGGGCACGGCGCACTATTACAGCCTGTATGTAGATGGTGCTGAGAACCGCGATGCTGCTTGGTACTACCCCGAGCCGAACCAAAAGGCGCAGAATATCCGAGGTCGTGTCGCGTTCTGGAAAGGCGTGACGGTCGCCTGATCGGCGGCGATCGTGAAGTTACTCGCGGCGGCAACAACCCATATCCCGACGTTGAGACTGCGGACGCGCCTTCCCGACACCAGAGATTGCTGATTGGAAGGTCGAACTGGCTGATCTCCAAGTGGGCATTCGGCCGCTATCGCTATACCGCCCGGCTCAAGGCCGGGGTGCGAAGAAACGGGCGGGAAAGCAGCAGCGGCGCTTGGTACGACGTTTCGTTACCTTTGGCCTTACGACGACCCGACGTCAGCATGGTTCACGCCCGCACCAGGCGCAGCGGCAGGCCGTCATTGGGTCGCGGGATCGGGAAATGCTGCCACGTCGCGCCCGCGCCGTCGTCCAGCACGATGCGATAGTCCTTGAGCAGATGCGCGACCAGCAGCCGCACCTGCATCGTCGCGAAGTGCAGCCCGATGCACATATGCGCGCCACCCCCGAACGGCACCCAGGCGAAGCGGTGCCGCCCGCGCGACGCCTCCGGTGTAAAGCGCAGCGGATCGAACCGCTCGGGCGCCGCCCAGTAATCGGCCGAATGATGCGTCCAGCCGACGCTGATCCCCACCTGCGTCCCCGCCGGGATCGTGTAGCCTTCCCACGCAAAGTCGCGCAGCGCCCGGCGCGGCAGCGACGGCACCGGCGGCACGATCCGCAGCGCCTCCTTGAACGCCCATTCGGTCTCCACCAGCCGGTCGAGCTGCGCCGGGTAATCGCCGTCCAGCGCGCCGACCTCCGTCGCCAGCCTGTCCTGCCAGTCCGGGTTGCGGCCGAGCAGCATCACCAGGCTGGTCGCCGACGAGGTGATCGTGTCGTGTGCGGCCATCATCAGGAAGTTCATGTGATCGGCGATCGCGGCCGCCGACAGCGGCCGGCCGTCCTCGTCCTCGGCGCGGCAGAAATGCGAGAAGAAGTCCTGCCCGCCCGCCGCACGGCGCTTCGGCACCTCACGCTCGAACAGCTCGATCAGATAGCGGCGCCCCTCGACGCCGCGCTTCATCAGCGTGCCGGGCCACGGGCGGCGGATGGGGGCGACCGACGCCTGCACCTCGTCGACGAACGCCTTGTTGATCCGTGCCGCCTCGTCGCCCAGCTCCATCCCCAGGAAACAGTCCGCCGCCAGGTCGAGGCTCAGCTGCTTGATCGCGTCATAGAAGCGGAACGGGCCGCGGTCCGCCCATTGCGCCACCGTCCGCGCGATCCCCTGATCCAGCCGGTGCGCATAATGGCGCATCGGCTCCGGCTTGAACGCCACGCCCAGCACCTTGCGCTGGCCACGATGGTGATCGAAATCCATCAGCATCAGCCCGCGCGGGAACAGCAGGTTGAGCAGCGGCCCCCAGCCCTGTTCGGACGAGAACAGCCGATCGCGATCCATCAGTACCAGCTCGTTCGCGTCCGCCCCGAGCATCATCACCGACCGCTCGCCGAACGCATTGTTGCGGTACACGCGCCCATGCTTGGCCACCATCGCGTCGCCGAACGCCTTGGGGTTACGCAGCATCTTGAGCGTGGTGCCGACCAGCGGCCAGCCGTCCTCGCCGGGCAGCGCGTCGAGCGCGCGGCCGTTCAGGCGTGGCAGCCAGTGCGGGTTCCCGGCATAGGTATGGGCGAGCGCCATCAGCCTTCCTCCAGCTTGCGTTTCAGGTCGGCGAGCCCGCCGAACGGGCGGCCGTCGTTGCGCGCGGTCTCCTCGTCCTTGACCCCCGCCTCGGCCAGCGCGGCGTCGGCGTCCGGGCTGCGCGGAAAGGGATCGAGCGCCAGCGCCATCGTCGCCGCCGCCGCCTCCCCCAGGTCGATCGCGCCGTCCTCGACCGGTAGCAGGTCGAGCGCGTCCTCCGACAGTTCGGCATCGTCCGCCGTCTCGATCCGCTCGACGAAGCGCAGCGTCACCGCCTCCTCGATCACGGCGGGCAGCGGCTCGCCGGTCGCGACGCACGCCTGCGTCACGGCGGCGGTGACCGTACCCGTCGCGACGATGCCGGCCTCGTCGCGCCGCACCGAGAAGCGCGCGCCGAGCCGGTCGACCGCGAGCAGCCCGAAGCGCCGCGCCAGGCCCGCGCGTTCGCCGTCGGCGGCGGCGATCTCGATCGCGCGATCGGTCACCCCGATCTGATCGACCCGCTCCGGGCGGCTGAACTCCGGCGTCACGGGACCGTCCCCTCCAGGATCGTCGCCAACGGCAGGGTCGCCAGCTTCGCCCGCAGCTGCCCCAGCGCATCGGCGGCATGGTCGACCGCCTCGGGCGCAGGCGCGGTGCCGCGATACAGGTTGCGGATCAGCGCCGGGCGGATGTCGCCCGCCGCCCAGCCGTCGCGATACGCGCCCAGCCGCCCGCCCAGCATCGCCATCATCCGCCCGATATGCTTGCCGACGACGACGTCGCCGATCCCGATCTCGCGAAGCTGGCCATCCATGTCGTCGACGAACCGCTCCGCCAGCCGCGCCGAGGGCTCGGCCGCCGCCGCTTCGTTCTCCAGCCGCAGCAGCACCGTCGCCAGCACGGCGGCGATCATGTCGAAGCGGCCGTCGACGGTGTCGGGCACCGCGCCCTCCACATACCAATGCGGCGCACGGGCGTGGGCGACCACCGCCCGATAGAGCGGCAGCGCCGCCTCGTCGTTCCTGCCGAACAGCTTGCCGAACCAGCCCAAACCCGCGTCACCCACTTTCGTGAACCTTGCCCATGGCGTCGCCGCGTTCTAATCGGACGACGAAGGTCCGTTGCGTTGCCACCCCCGCCCACGGCCCGCAAGCGTTGGAGTATCCCATGTCCCCGTCCCTCCGCCTCATCGGCTTCGCCACCGCGTTCGCGCTGGCGCCAACGCTCCTCGGCGGCTGCACGCCGATCCGCCAGCATCAGGGCTATCTGATCGACGCGGATTTGGTGAACTCGGTCCAGGTTGGCGTCGACAACCGCACCTCGGTTGGTCAGACGCTGGGTCGTCCCAGCTTCACCAGCCAGTTCGGCGGCGGCGACTGGTACTACGTCGCGCGCGACACCCACAGCCTCGCGTTCCAGGACCCCAACCCCTCCGCCCAGATCACGCTGCAGATCCAGTTCGATCAGGCGGGCACGGTGACCGGCATCCGGCGCGGCGGGCTGCAACAGATCGCCGCGGTCGACATGTACGGCAAGACGACGCCGACGCTGGGCAAGAAGCGCGGCTTCTTCGAGGACCTGTTCGGCAACATCGGCACGATCGGCTCCACCGGTGGCGCGGGCGGTGCGGGTGGCGGCGGCGGGAACGGCGGGGGCCGGCCCTGAGTCGCAGCACACAACGTGGTTGGCGACTCTATCTTACCGTAAACAGCACCTGATCCGCGACTCGACCGCCGAGGTCTACCAGCCGTAGCCGATGCTGCCCCCGCGCCGGCAGGATCTGCGGGGTCGCGTCCGCCGCGCCGATGTCGGCGCGGTCCAGCAGCACGCGGTGCGCCGCCGCCGCGCCCGTTACCGTCACGGCCAGCCGCTGGCGCCCGAGCGGGATATCGGGGTCGAGCGCATAGACGCTGCCCGCGATCGGATTGGTGAAGTGCGGCCGTCGCGCCTCGGCGGGTACCGTCGCGATCAGCGCCTGACCGGTGCCCTTCAGGAACCACTCGCGTCGCGGCTGCTCCACCGCGCCGGCGAAGGCGATCCGCCGCGCCTCTACGCCGGTCGGCGGTGCGGGTTCGGCGGCGGCGCCCGCGAGCGCGGTCATCACGTCGCGCCATACCGGCGCCGCGCCGCTGGTGCCCGACACCGCGCGCATCGGATCGCCCTCCGCGTTGCCGACCCAGACGCCGACGGTGAAGCGACCGGTGTAGCCGATGCACCAATTGTCGCGCATCGCCTTTGACGTCCCCGTCTTCACCGCCGCCCAGAACGGCAGGCGCAACGCCGAGTCGAGCCCGAAGGTCGCGGCGCGCGCGTTGGGGTCCGCGATCATGTCGCCGACCAGCCATGCCGCGGCCGGGGTGATGACGGCACGCGCACGGACGCGCGGTCCGTCGCCGGTCAACCGCAGCGGCGACCAGCGCCCGCCCATCGCCAACGCGCGATAGGCGGCGACCTGCTCCAGCAGCGTCACTTCCGCGGAGCCGAGCGCGAGGCTGAAGCCGTAATAGCCGCCGTCCTCGACCATGCCGTGATAGCCCAGGTCCCACAGCCGGTCGCGGAACGGGTCGACGCCGACCAGCAACAGCGTGCGGACCGCGGGCACGTTGAGCGACCCCGCCAGCGCGGTGCGCGCCGACACCGGCCCCTTGAACCCGCGATCGTAGTTCTGCGGCACGTACAGGCCCGACGCGGTGTCGAGCTGGACGGGTGAGTCGTCCAGGATCGACGCCGGCGTCAGATAGCCGCGCTCGATCGCCTGGGCGTAGAGGAAGGGCTTGAGCGTCGACCCCGCCTGCCGATAGCTCGCCGCATTGTCCACCGCCGGTGCGGTCGACGCACCGCCGATGCCGCCGACATAGGCGAGCACGTCGCCGCTGGCATTGTCGACCACCACCACCGCACCGTCGCGCGCGCGCGTGCCGCCCAGCCCCTGCAATTGGTGCCGCAGCGCCTCGATCGCATAGCGTTGGATCGCGGCGTCCAGCGTGGTGCGAACGCGCATGCCCGGCTTGACCAGCAACCGGTCGGCGAGATGCGGCGCCAGACCTGGGTCCAGCTGAAGCGAACGGGCTGGACCGAGCGCGCTCGCCGCCAGTGCCGGGAAGCGGGCGCAGTCCGGCTCATGGCTCAGCCGGCACGCCCGCCGCGCCAGTCGCTCGGGCGACGCCTGCGGATCGGGCAGCAGGCCCGCGAGCAGCAGCGCGTCGTCACGGCTGAGGCTGGCCGGCGTCGTCCCGAACAGCCCCAGCGCCGCCGCGCCGATCCCCTGCGTTTCGCCGCGAAACCCGGCGAGGTTGAGATAGGCTTCCAGGATCTGGTCCTTGGACCACGCCGCCTCCAGCGCCTGCGCGGCGCGCATCTGCCGCAGCTTGTCGCGCCACCCGCGCGCGCCCGGTCGCGCCAGGTCCGGGTTGAGATAGCCCGCGACCTGCATCGAGATCGTGCTCGCCCCGCGCGCTGTATGCCCGCTCAGCCGCGCCTTCAGCGTGGCGCCGAGCGCCAGCCAGTCGACGCCGCCATGCGAAGCGAAGCGCCGATCCTCCGCCGCGACCAGCGTCGCGCGGGTGACGGGCGATACCTGATCGAGCGGCGTCCACGCCAACCGCCGCCGCGCGAAGTCGACGCGCGACGAATCGAGCAGGACGCCGTGACGATCGTACAGCCACGCCTCCGACGGCGTGGCGGCGGTGCGGACCAGCGCGAACGGCGGCACGGCGGGCGGGGCGGTGAGCAGCGCGACGGTGACGAGGAGCAGGATCGCCGCGCTGCCGAACGTCAGCGCGATCTGCCGACCCTTCGTCAACCCCGCAAACCGCGTTGCCATTCCCGCGAACCAACTCGTCATTCCCACGACAGCGGGAACCCATCTCCGGCGCGCCGACATGCGCTAATCGCGGGTGATGGGTCCCCGCTTGCGCGGGGATGACGACAGGGTGGGCCGGCGGGCGACCATCACCGGTCCCCGATCTCCACCGCCGCGTTCGGCACCTGCGCGCGGATCGCGGGCGAGTACATCGCCTCCACGCGGCTCGGCGGCAGGCTGTAGCGGCCGGGGTTATTCATCCGCAGCGTATAGCTGACCACGAATCGCCCCGCCGGCACCCACGAGAAGAACCCCCGCCAGCTGTCGCGCGCCCGCTCGACATAGGCGGGCTGCGCGCCCGACATGACGATGAAGGGCTTGCCGTCGATCACGACGTTGGCGCTCTCGCCCGGCGTGTCCTCACCCTGCCGCAATAGCCGCGAGCTGCCGCCCAGGTCGCCGACCACCGTCGCCCCCGCCGGGACGGGGTCGCTCACCACCACCCAGTTGCGCTCGGCCGAGGCGTCGACCGTCAGCGTCACGCGCATCACATCGCCGCGCGTCAGCCGGCCGGGATTGCGCTGCTGCACCATCGTCACCTGCCGGGTCATCTTATAGCCCGCGAACAGCGCCTGCCGCAGCGGCACCGCCGCGCGGACGGTGACCGTCGCCCACGGCCCGGCACCACCCGCCTGCCGCAGCATCAGCGGCGCCTGCGCGGACGGCAGCGGGAACGAGACCCCCCCGCGCGCCGCCGCCGCCAGCGGCCAGGCGCGGTCCTGCGTCCGGCCCGCCAGGAACAGGCTGGTCGTCCCCGTCACCGCCGTCGCCGGATACAGCCGCGCGAACTTCTCCACCGCCAGCGTGCCCCAGGCGTTGGCGGTGGTCAGGTCCCAGCGCCCCTTCATCTGCCGCATCGCCAGCCCGAGCATCATCCGCCCGCTGTCGTCCTGCCACCCGGCGCGCCCCAGCGTCGCCAGCACCACCTTGGCGGCGGCCTCGTCCGACGACGACATCATCCACCAATAGCTGTTCTGCGCGTCCGACAGGTCCAGCCGCGTGCCCTCGAACACCAGTCGGCTGCGCAGCTGATCCTGCGCGTCCGCCTTTAGCGCATTGGCATTGGCGGCGGGGACATGATCGAGCGCCATCAGGTAATCGGCCAGGAACGCGGTCGGCATCTCGCGCGTGGTCAGGCCGATCTGCCCCAGCATCGCCGGGCTCGCCGCACCGGCGCGGGCGAGCGCGTTGAACGCCACCAGCTTGCGGACGCGGATGTCGCCATAGGTCTCGTGCCGGACGCGGCCATCGATCACCGCCTTCAGCCCCTCGATCATCCGCGTCCGCGACGCCTCGGGGATCGGCAGCCCGGCCTCCGACGTGATCGTCAGCACATAGGCGGTCAGCGCCTCCGACGGCTCCCCCGATCCACTCGGCCAATAGCGCAGCAGGCCGTCCGACGCCTGGAAGGTCGGGATCGCGGCGGCGAGGCTGTTCCAGCCCCGCGCGTCGCCCAACGCGATCGCACGGCTCAGCTGCTGCTCGAAGCAGTTCCACGGATAGGCGGCCATGAACTGGCGCACCCCCGTCAGCGGCGGCGCCAGCGTGTCGGACAGTTGGATGTCGACCGTGCCGCGCCCCGGCAATGCGCCCATCGGCGGCGCGATCGGCACCTGCGTGTCGCCCACGCGCGCCAACGTCGCGGCCCAGGTCTCGACCGGCACGGCGGGCACGATATCCTGCGTGACGGTCAGCCGGTCCTGCGCCTTGCCGTCGGCGGAGCGCGCCGACACCTGCCACTTCAGCTGCGGCAGGTTGGCGGGCGCGACCAAGTTCCACGCCACCGGCGTCGCGCCGCCCGCGGGGATCGTGACGGTCAGCGGGCGGCCGTTGGCGATCCGCGGTTGCAGGTCGACCGTCGCGGTGACGGTCATCGGCTTCGACGAGCCGTTGCGGAGCGTGAAGCCCGCCGCGAACCGGTCGCCTTCGCGCACCAGCGGCGGAATGCCGGCGAACATCTGCAGGTCCTGCGCGGTGCGGATGTCGGCGGTGCCGGTGCCGAAGCGATCGCTGCCGTCGGTCGCGATCGCGACGAGCTTGAACGACGACAGCGCGTCGGACAGCGGCACGGCGACCCGTGCGCGGCCCTGTTCGTCCAGATCGACATGGCCGCGCCACAACAGCACCGGCTGGAAGTTCTCACGATTGAGCGCCGCCGCGTCGGCTCCGCCGCCGCCGCCCGCCGCCACCGCCTTGCGGCCGTAATGGCGTTTGCCGACGACCTGCATCTGCGCGGTCGAGGTCAGGACCGACAGCGGCCGCTCGCCCATCATCGCGGTCAGCACGTCCCATGACGGGTTCGGGGCCAGTTGCAGCAGCGCCTGATCGACCGCCGCGAACGCCACGTCGGCAGTGCGCGCGGGCCGTCCGCCGGGCCCCTTGACCTGGATCGCGACATTGGCCGTCTCGCGCGGGCCATAGCGCTGCCGATCGGCCTGCACCGCGACCTGGAGCTGGTGGGTCTCCCACCCGACCTTGATCTTGGCGATGCCCAGCCGATAGGCGGGCTTGGCGAGATCGACCAGCGCGGTCGGCGGCGGCGCGGGTTCGCGCTTGCCGACCAGCCCGATCTTCTCGCCCAGACCGTGCAGCCAGTCGCCCCAGCTTTCCTCGATCCGCCCGCGCACCGCCATCACCGACACGAACACGTCGGGCGCATAGACGCCGTTCAGCGGCACCTCGACCACCGGATCGGTGCCCGACAGCGTCGTCACGAAACTCTTGAGCACGCCCTCGCGCTCGACGGTGACCAGCGCGGTCGCCTCGCGGAACGGCATCCGTACCTGGAAGCGGGCGGTGTCGTTCGCGCGATAGCTGGTCTGTTCGGGGACGAGGTCCATGCGATCGCCATTGTCGCCGCCGAACCACCAGTCGTCGTCGCCCGCCAGCCACACCGACCGCACGCTGCGCGTCGTGTTGCCGTCGCCGTCGGTCGCCGTCGCCACCGCATAGACCTCGCCCGACACGCCGGGATCGACCTGGCACTGCGCCAGCCCCTGGGCGTCGGTGGTCGCCGAGCAGCCCCCGTCCAGCTTCTCGGTCTTCATCTGATTGTCGTAAGCGTAGAAGCCGCCGATCAGCCGCCGTCGCGCGGTCAGGATCTGACGGCTGTAGAGCTGGACGTCGATCCGCTGGCCCTTGATGGGCTTCCCGTTCACGTCGAGTGCGACGAACCGCAGGCGCAAGTCGTCCTGCTTCATCAGCCAGCCGTCGGTCTTCATCCCCAGCTGCACCGCCGCCGGGAAGATCGGCACCAGCCGGCTGGCGGTCAGCGTCTCGCCGTTCGCGTCCTGGTAATCCATCTCGACCTGCATGTCGGCGAGCCGGTCGAGTCCCGGCACCTCCACCGTCTGCTTGCCGGTGCCGTCCGCGCCGAGCGTCATCGGCAGCGTCTGCGTCGGCGGCAGCGGCGTCGGTTCGTCGTCGCCGTCCGAGTCGAGCGGCTTGACCCCCTCGACCACCGGCTGACCGCCGAAGGTATAGGCTTCGTAGCCGTCGGGCGTGCTGTCGTGCGCGAACCAGCCGACGCGGACGTCCACCGCCAGATTGCCCGCGCCGCCGCCCGACAGATAGCCGACGAACAGGTCGAGCGGCAGCTGGCGCGGCCGCACCGCCGCCGCCTTGGGCCCCGTAACCGTCGCGCGCATCGTCGGCAGCTTGTATTCGTCGACGCGGACCGACTGGCTCGATCCCACCGAATGGCCGTCCGGCGCCGTTACCGACAGGTCGTAGTCGCCCATCAGCGCGCCGGCGGGGACGTTCCAGGTCGACTCGCCGACGCCGTTGGCGATCGTCACCGGCTGCTCGAACACCGTGTCGGAGCCGCGATGCGACAGTTTCAGCGTGCCCGCGAAGCCCGGCGGGATGCGGAACCCCGCCCCGACCGGCTGGCGGACCAGATGCTTCATGTGCACCGTCTCGCCCTGGCGCACCAGCGCGCGGTCGAAGATCGTGTGCATCGTCTCGCCCGGCGCTTCGTACCCATAGGGCAGGTCGAAATCATAGGGCTGGATGCCGTCGCTCCACCGCGTCAGCGTGAACGAGTAATCCTCGCCCGCACTGGCCGAGATCATCAGCGGATGCTCGGTCCCGTCGCAGCTGCCATAGGTCGCCGGCGCCGGCAGCCCCGCCGGCGCCATCACGCCGCCCGACCGATCGGTGGTGCCGTGTGCGAGCAGCTGGCCGGTGCAGCTGTCGGTGATCCTGACCGCCGCGTTGGCGACGGGCTTGCCGGTGTCCAGCGAGGTCACCCAGGCGAGGCTGGCCTCGCGGCCCCATTTGAAATGCACCGCCATGTTGGTGACCAGCGCCGCGGTCGCGACATAGCGCGGCGCATTGCGCCCGAGCAGCGCACGGCCCAGCGTCGGGCTGGCCAGCTCGACGACGTAGAAGCCGGGCTGTTTGAGCGGGATGCCCACCACCTCGAACTCGCGGCCCTTGCCCGGCAGCCCGACCTGCATCGTCGCGCCCTGCCCGCCGGGCATGATCGAGGTATCGCCGGTGTGGTTGACGCGCCCGACCTCCTCGCCGTTACGCTCGATCGGCGTCGAGCGCTCGTCGTCGGCATCGTCGACGGTCCGCAGCCATTGCGCGACCTTGGCGTCGGACGCATCGACGCGCAGCGTGCGGCCGGGGATGGCGAGGTTGGTGCCCTGCAACGACGGCTCGACGTTGCGGACGGTCACCGGCAGCACGCCGCCCTGCGTCGATTCGAGGATGCCGAAGCCGGCGGCGAACTTGACCAGCGGCGGCGCGCGGTCGAACCGCACCGCCAGCGGAAAGCGCTCCGCATTCTGCAACGTCCGCCCGCTCTCGTCCTTGACCCCGGCGGGCAGCGTCAGCGTCGCCTGCGTCGCGAAGGGCAGCGGCGTCGCGAACGACACGTCGCCGATCGTCGCCGATTTCTCCTCGTCCTTGGAAAAGGTGGGCGCGATGGCCTGGCCGTCGGGCAGCGTAATGCGGATCGCGCGCGCCTGGCTCAACGCGATCGGCGCGGAGAAGACGACGTGCGCCTTTTCGACCGGGCTGCATCCGGCGGCGGCGTTGACGCGGCTGCACTCGAAGCGCGCGGTGAACGGCTTGCGGACGGTATAGTCGAACCGCTGGTCCGCGCCCGCGGCCTTGTCGCCCGCGCCGGCGATGTTCGCGCCCCAGACCAGCGCCATGTCGCGCCCCGGCGGCAGCGGGCGGCGGCACTTCAGCGCGATGGCGCTCTGCAACGCGCGTTGGCGCGCGCCGGCGTCGTCGGGCAGGCGATCGGGCAGGCTGGCGCTGCTCAGGAAGTTGGTGAGCCGATACTCGCCCTTGCCCAGCGCACCGAGCAGTCGCGCGGGCATGTCGGCGGGCAGCAGGTCGACCGGGATGCGCTCGCCAATACCATCGACCGCGCAATAGGCATTGGCGGCAACCGACTCGCGCGTCGGCACCATGTTGGCGGCTACCAGGAAGACCTGATCCTCCTCGATCTGGTCGCCATCGGTATCGGGCAAAACCGCGCGCGCCACCGGCCCGCCCGCGTCGACGGTGTAGGCGTTGCCCCACGGCACCGCATAGCCCGCGACGCTGCGCGCGGTGGCGACGCCGGTGAACTCGCATTTGGTGCCGCCGGCCAGCGGCGTCGCGAAATCGAACACCCAGGTCTGCTGGTCCACCCAGCGCCCCTGGCCCGCGCACGGCGTGGTCAGCGGGGCGGCGAAGCGCGGGTCGCCCAGCGGCACCATCGCCTGGCTGAAACGGACGGTGAACCGCTCGATCGCGCCGTTGCCGACGCCCGGCTGCGCGAACACGACCCGAGGGCTGTTGTCGCCGAACGCCGCGAGCGGCGCCAATGCGAGCGCCAGCACCGCCAATCGCCACGCCCTACGCATCCGTCCGTCCCCCTCGATCCACATTACGCTACCGCGTCGCATGCCTTCGTTCCAGCGCGCTCACCACTCGCTTCGTCGCAATCTAGAGCCGCCGCGCGGCCCAGCCGGCCGCCCAGCCGAGCGCTACCGACAACGCCACCGCCGTCAATCCATAGAGCACAGCATCCTTGTCCGCCGCGCGCGCGACGAAGCGTTCGAACCCGGCCTTCTGGATGTCGATCGGCCGCACCGCCGCGGCCAGCACCCGCCCGTTCTGGATCAGGAAGGTCTCCGCCGTGAACCGCCCCACCGGCACCCGCGCCGGGATCGCGACCCGCGCGCGGTACAGGACGCCGGCGGTGATCTCCACCGCATGGTCGTCGGCGTAGTAGAGCCCGGCCCGACGCTTCAGCGCCACCAGTCCGTCCTGGAACCGCACCTGCTCGTCCGACGCCGCCGACGACGCGGGCGACAGTTGCAGCGAGTCGAGACCGAGTTCGTAGATCGCGCGGGTGCGCGCATCGACCAGCCGCTCGATCGGCTTCGACGAGGCGATCGCGTAGAACGAGGGCGCCGAGCGATAACGCAGCCGCCCGGCGTTGACCCAGATGCCCGCGACCCGCTCCTTCTCGCGCACCAGCACCGACTCGGTCGGCCCCTTCACCACCACGACGATGTCGACCGGCTCGCCCGCCGGGGTGCGCCCGTCGGGCCGGACGATCGCACCGAACAGCAGCAGGTCGGCGCCGGTGAAGCTGTAGACGATCCGCACCGTTCGCTGCGACACGTCGGGGACCAGTACGGGCCCCGGCCCCTTCTGAGCCTGCGCGGTGAGCAGCAACAGCGGCAGCATTGCCGCGAGCCGCTTCACGCCGCCTCCACCGTGAACAGTTCGGCCGGCCGCCACACCAGCCCGAGCAGGATGCGCGACGCGACCAGCAGCACCAACGCCGCCAGCGCCAGCCGCAGCCATTCGGGCTTGATCCGCCCCGCCAGCTTCACCCCCACCTGCGCGCCGACCACCGAGCCCATCAGCAACAGCCCGGCGAGGACGATGTCCACCGCCTTGGTCGTGGTCGCGTGGATCATCGTCGCGGCGGCGGTGACGAACAGGATCTGGAACAGGCTGGTCCCGACCACCGTCGCGGTCGCCATGCCGAGCAGATAGATCATCGCCGGCACCAGGATGAAGCCGCCGCCGATCCCCAGCATCACCGTCAGGATGCCGGTCGCGAAGCCGAGCATCAGCGGCGCCAGCGGTGAAATGTACAGCCCCGAGCGATAGAAGCGCGTGCGCCACGGCAGGCTGGCGACCAGCGGGTGGTGACGGCGTTTCGCGGCACGCGGCGCCTCGCCGCGGCGCGCCAGCAGGATGGCGCCAATCGACTCACGCGCCATCATTCCGCCGATCGATCCGAGCAGCAGGACATAGATCACCGCGATCACAGTATCGAGCTGCCCCAGCGCCTGCAGGATTCGAAAGAGCCACGCGCCCGCCAGCGATCCGACCAACCCGCCCGCGACCAGCACCAGCCCCATCTTCACGTCGACGCCGCCGCGCCGGAAATGCGTGAACACGCCCGACACGCTGGCGCCCGTCACCTGGCTCGCCGCCGACGCCGCCGCGACGGTCGGCGGGATGCCGTAGACGATCAGCAGCGGCGTCGTGAGGAAGCCGCCGCCGACCCCGAACATTCCCGACAGCAACCCGACGCCACCGCCGAGCAGTACGATGACGATCGCGTTGACCGACAGGTTGGCGATGGGGAGGTACAGGTCCACGGGCGCCGCGTTACCCCGTGCGCGGCGGCGCGGCTAGATCGCCGCGGGGCGCAACGGCGCGGCTAGAAGCTGCTTCCCAGTGTCACCGCCGGCCCTGACCCTGGCCGTGCCCGGCCGACGATCCGCTGGCGATAGTCGATGCCGAGACGGACCGACGCGCGACCGGCGGGCACTGCGACGCCCAGCGTCGGGCCGACATCGACCCGCGAAACGCCGCGCTGCGCCGCGCCCCAGGAACCGGCGCCGAGATCGACACGCGCCCGGCCGATGCTCGCCAACGGGCGCCTCACGCGTGCCGACCCGTCGGCGAACGCGCCGCGCGTGCGGACCGCCCCTGCCTGGGCATAGCCTTCTAGTAGTAGCCCGAAGGGTAACCTCGCCGCGCCGCCGCCGATGACCTGCACGGCGGGCAGCGCCGATCCGCCATCGAGCGGCGCGCGCACTTCGGCCAGCAGGTGTACCGGCAAGGGAAGCGGCTGCCAGTCGACGCCCGCCGCCGCCTCGCGGCCCCGCCCGCTCAGCGGCGCCGCGACCCGACCGGACAGCGCCACCCGCCGGTCGCGATCGACCGCATAGGTGAGCCGCACCCCCGCCTGCGACGCGCCGAGCTGTCCGAACGCGAGGCTGTCGCCACCGCTCGGCCGAGCTACCAGCCATGCGTCGCCGTGCAGGCGGGAGGATCGCGCAGTGTGTTCCGAAGCGGTTGCCCTCGCCTCCAGCGTTTGCCCGGTTGCGCCGTCGTCCGGCGAGTCCCCGACGAAGTCGGCCTTGACGATCTGCGGCGTTCCCGACCCGGATAAGACATCGTCTCTTGTCTCCGCCTCGACCATCTCCGCGCGCGGAGCGTCGCCCATCGCTAAGGTGGAGGGCGGGTATCCAAGGTTCAGGGTGGGGGCAGGTCGCGCGACCGCGAAGGGGACCGCCCCGACGGTGACCGACGATGCTTCCGCCACCACCCTCTGGATGGGTGAAGTGGCGCCGGCCATCGCCTCGGATGGGGGCGGCAGGCTTTCCGGCCAAAGCGTCACAAAGCGCAGGCCGGCCCAACCGCCCACCACCAGCGTCAGGAAGCGCAACGGCTTGCCCCGCCGCACCTCAGGTGTCGGCCAGATCGGGAAACTGGTGCGCCGTCTTGTCCCAGACCAGCGGCGCGCCGCGCAGCATGCGGCAATAGGTGAACAGCGCGCGCGGAGCGGCCATCAGGTCGACGGCGATGCCGACCACGAACCGCACGGGAGACAGGATCGCCTCGCGAACCCCGTAGGCCCGCCAGGTGAACAGCGCGCGCACCGCGAGGCGCCAGACCAGCAGGAAGGCGTTGGCTAGCAACAGCGGCCCGAGCACCACGGGCATCGGCGACAGGCGCTCGTCCGCGAACCACGCCCACACCGTCTGGACCAGCAGCGCCGCCATCGCGACATAGGCCGTCGCCAGCACCAGCATCGCCAGCGGCGCGCGTCGGTCGCGCAACCGCATCCAGTGATCGCTCAACGCCAGCGGCTTCGCCCACCCGGTGCGGTCCCACCCGGCAAGCGCGATGCCGACCATCCAGCGGGCTTTCTGACGGACCGCCGCGCGCAGCTCGCTGGGGAAGATCGCGCGCACCGCCACGAGCTGCCGGCCGTCGCGCTCCCGCACCCGCGCGAAGCAGCCGCGCGCGCCGTGCTCGGCGAGGTGCAGGCCCAACTCATAGTCTTCGGTCAGGCTTTGCGCGTCGAACGGATCGCCCCCACGCTGGTCGGCGACGCGCGCGAGCAACGGTGTGGCGACCGCAAAGCCCGTCCCGGCCAGCGGCAGCGACGCGCCGAGCGCCGAGCGCAGGACCAGGCCCTTGGTGTGGCTCTCCGCGAATTCGTCGGCATAATGGCCCGACAACAGCGGCGACCCGCGCGCGACGATCGGCAGGACCGGCAGCTGAACCACATCCTCACCGGCGAGCAGGGCCGAAAAGACCGTCAACTCGTCGGGATGAACCGCATCCTCGGCATCGTGCACGATGATGGCATCGGCGTTCCACCCACTGACTATCAACGCGCGCCAGAGGCTGTTCAGATTGTCCGCCTTCGTCGTGGGCCCTGATCGCTCGCCGATGACGATCCGCACCCGCTCGTTGTCGATCGCCCGAACGGCTTCAATGGTCGCCATATCGTTGGGATAGCAGCCGACGAAGAGGCGGAACGGCGCGCCGTGCAGCCGCGCGAGCGCGGCGCGCAGCATCTGGCCGATCACGTCGGCTTCATTCCACGCCGGTACAAGGATAGCGAAGCGCAGCGGCGTCGCGGGGGGCAGCGTCTCGACGGTCAGCCGGCGCGGACGCCGAACGACACGCAGGAACAGATAGCACAGGTCCACGATCAGGTCGTCAACCCCGCCGATCAACAGACCGACCGCCGCGAAGAGCATCAGCTCGCGCGTCACGACCTCGACAATCTCCAGCGCCCCCACGTCGTTCTGCCCCCTGGCGACGGTTGCCGTTACATTCAGGACCGTCGGTCGGTTTGCAAGTCCCGCCGCATCGCGGCCGTCTCGGCATTGTCGCGCGGCGGGACGCTTGCTATCCGCGTGCCATGACCCCGCCGCTCGAAGTCACCCGCGTCAGCCAGCGCCGCGTCGCCTGCGACGGCGCCGCCGACATTCCCGGCGGTGCCGCGCTCGGCCATCCGCGCGTGTGGTTGCAGATCGACGAACACGGCTATGTCGACTGCGGCTATTGCGACCGTCGCTTCGTCCTGACCGGCGGGCCGGCCGACGGCGCCGATCAGGCCGCGCTGCCCGACATCAGCGAAGGCGCTAGCCCGCGCTGATTCGCGTCCTATATTGCGCGACATGACCTATCAGGACCCCCGCTCGTTCCTCTACCGCGACGCCCTTTCGCCGGAGGCCGCGCAGCGGCTGACCGCCGATGCGCTGGCACGGGCCGACGATGGCGAACTCTACCTCCAGTACCGCCGTGCCGAGGCGTTCGGGTTCGACGACGGACGGCTGAAGACCGCGAGCTACGACACCCAGACCGGGTTCGGGCTGCGCGCGGTGTCGGGTGAGACCACCGCCTTCGCGCACGCGACCGAACTGTCGGAGGCGGCGATCAAGCGCGCGGCGACGACCATGGCGCTGATCGACCCCACGCAAGGCCCGCGCGCCGATCCGCCGCGCGCCACCAACCGCCACCTCTACACCGATACCGATCCGCTCGACCTCGTGCCCTTCGCCGACAAGGTGAACCTGTGCCAGCGGATCGACGCCACCGCCCGCGCCCGCGACCCGCGCGTGGCGCAGGTCTCGGTCGGGCTGTCGGGCACCTGGTCGGTGGTCGAGATCGTCCGCCCCGACGGTTTCGTCGCCACCGACGTGCGCCCGCTGGTCCGCCTCAACGTCCAGATCGTCGTCGAGCAGAACGGCCGGCGCGAGACCGGAACGTTCGGGCTGGGCGGTCGCTACCTCTACGACAAGCTGTTCGACGAGGCGGCGTGGACCCGCGCGATCGACGAGGCGTTGGCGCAGGCGCTGGTCAATCTCGAATCGGTCGAGGCGCCGGCGGGCGAGATGACGGTGCTGCTCGGGCCGGGCTGGCCCGGCATCCTGTTGCACGAGGCGATCGGCCACGGACTGGAGGGCGACTTCAACCGCAAGGGGACCAGCGCCTTTTCGGGCCGGATCGGCGACCGCGTCGCCGCGCCCGGCGTGACCATCGTCGACGACGGCACGCTCGCCGACCGGCGCGGATCTCTGTCGATCGACGACGAGGGCACGCCGACCAGCGAGACGGTGCTGATCGAGGACGGTATCCTCAAGGGCTATATGCAGGATCGGCTCAACGCCCGGTTGATGGGCGTGGCGGCGACCGGCAACGGCCGGCGCGAGAGCTTCGCGCACGCGCCGATGCCGCGCATGACCAATACCTTCATGAAGAACGGCCGCGACGATCCCGCCGAGCTGCTGTCGCGCGTCAGGAAGGGCATCTTCGCCAAGAGCTTCGGCGGCGGCTCGGTCGACATCGTGTCGGGCAAGTTCGTCTTCTCGTGCACGGAGGCGTACAAGATCGAGGACGGCCGCATCGGCGCCCCGATCAAGGGCGCGACGCTGATCGGCGACGGCCCGACCGCGCTGACCAAGGTGACGGGCATCGGCAACGACTGGGCGCTGGACGAGGGCATCGGCATGTGCGGCAAGGGCGGTCAGAGCGTCCCCGCCGGAGTCGGTCAGCCGACGTTGCTGGTGGACGGGCTGACGGTCGGCGGGACGGCGATCTGACGCCGATCCGGCGGTCAGAAGCCTGTAATCAGCATATCCAACGCCGCGGTGATCGCGTCGGCCTGATCGCTGACCGAGCCAATCTTGCGCTTCAGGTCGCTGCGACGCACCGCGCCGATGAGCTGTGTGGCGAGAAGAAGTCGGTCCGCCTCGACCTTCAATATGGGATTCAGGCGCTGGAGCGTTCGACCGGCGGGATCGGGCGCGATGAGCGGCACTACCACGCGCGTGTTCGCCGGCTCCAGCAGGTCGGATTGAACGTCGACGACCCAGTCGCCCTCCGTCAGCGCCCAGACGTCATATTGAGCCATCACCAGACCCGATATTTTTCCAGCGGCAACCCGTTTTGCTCCACCCAGTGATTCCACGCATCAAACGCATCGCGGTTCTGCTCCTGCCAACGCCGCGCGTGTTCTCGCTTTGTCGCGAGGTGCAATGCATCCTCGCTGAGGCGGGAGAGGTTGAGTCCTGCGTCGCGGGCAGCCGCTACGACACCTGAGTCGAGGGTGAGATTCACCGGCTTACGCTTGCCGGACGCGATGGGCTCGTGTTTCACGCGCATAATCTATGCGCGTCATGGGACGCCCGCAAGCGCGATCCCCGCCACTTCGGACCCGATCGCCGCCGCCGCCAGCCCGCGCACGTCCACCCGTGCCTTCAGCCGCGCCGCCAACAGCGCGGTGCCGCTGACCTTGCGCTGGACGAACAGCGTTTCGACCGGTGGCACATGCCAGGTGGCGCGGTCGGCGATCAGCGCCTTGGCCTCCTCGCGCACGACCGGCACGAACGCACGGTCGGCGAAGTCGAAGGCGCCGGGCCGGTTGAGCGCGGCGTCGACGGCGGCGATGATGCGGTCGATCGCCGGACGATAGCGGGTCGCGGCGTTCGCCCCCAGGAACCCGGTCGCGACCGCGGTGTCGCGGATCGCGTCGCGGTCGCGCGACAGCCCGGCGACGATCAGCGCGCGATAGGCGTCGGCGACCTTTTCGGGCACCGGCCGTGCCGCGCCGAAGTCCAGCAAAACCAGCTTCCCCGTTTCCGGCTGCCAGCGATAGTTCGCAAAATTGGGATCGGTCTGCATCGTGCCGAAGCTGAACAGCTCGGCCAGCACCAGCTCGATCAGCGCCGTCATCGCCCTGTCGCGGGCCTCTTGTGGTGCCTCGGCCAGCGCCTCGATCGGCCGCCCCTCGACGAAGGTCATCGCCAGCACCCGCGCGGTGGTGAGTTCCGGTTCCAGTTCGGGCACAACATAACGCGCATCGTCCGCCAGCAGCGCGCGGTAGCGGGTCATCGCCGTGCCCTCGCGCACGTAATCGGCCTCGCCCGCCAGCTGCCGCTTGGCCTCCGCGAGCAGCTGCCCGAGATCAAGGCTGGCGGGCAGCAGGGTCGACACGCGGAGCAGCGTTGCGACGTTGTCGACATCGGCGTCGATGCTGTCGGCGACGCCGGGATACTGGACCTTGATCGCGAGCTGTCGCCCGTCGGGCAGCGTCGCGCGGTGCACCTGGCCGATCGAGGCGGCGGCGATCGGCGATGCCTCGAAATGACGGAAGCGCCGGCGCCAGTCCCTGCCCCACTCCGCCGCCAGCACCTGCTGCAACTGCTGCGGCGGCATGCGATAGCCCTGGTCGCGCAGCCGCGCGAGGATCGTCGATAGCTCGGGCGGCAACAGGTCGCCCGCGTCCATCGAGATCATCTGCCCCAGCTTCATCGCCGCGCCGCGCAGATGCGCCAGCCGGTCGGCGACGCGCGCGGCATTGCTCGGCGTCAGCATCATGTCGCCCAGTCGGGGTCGCTCGCCCGCCGCCAGCCGCCGCGCGCCCTCCGCGATCATCCCGCCTGCAACGCCGCCCGCCAGCCGCCCGAACCCGCCCAGCCGCGCCAGCCGGCCGCTCGGCACCGCGCGGCTCTTTACTTCGCCATCATCCGCCATGTCGGGCCAAGCGATGGCGACGCCGGAGGTTCCGTCCCGCGACCAGCCGAAGCGCCGGACGTTAACGCACGATGCGCGAACCCCCGCTCGTCACCCCCGACGGCCGCTACATCGTCGTGCGCGGCCGATTGTGGCGGCGCGCGAACCCGGACCTGACGGACGCGGACCGGACCGGCTTGGTCGCGGCGTTGATGGCCGCGCGGCGCGGCGTGCGGAAGGCGCTGGCGGCGAGCGATGCCGCCGCCCTGGCGACGGCGCGTGCGAGCGTCGATGCCGCCAAGATCGGGCTCGGCGAGCGCGGGCCGGTATGGTGGACCGATGGTGCCCCCGACCAGAACCGCCGCCTCGCCCACAACAGCAGCTATGGCGAGTGGTACGGGGGGTTGGCGCCGCCGCCGGCCGGCGCTGTCCTCGATCGACGCTGACCACAGGCGCGACCCTCGCGTCGCCTGCTCGCCACGCGGAAATCCCGGCCCGCGCGTGGCGCGGACCGGGATTCCACTTGCCCCCGAAGGAGCCGGCGCCGACACCCGTCTTGGGGGCGGTGCCGACGCCGTGTCGGTATCTACTGAAGCAGCTTCAGCACGCCCTGCTGCGACTGGTTCGCCTGGGCGAGCATCGCGGTCGACGCCTGGGTCAGGATCTGCGCCTTCGCCAGTGCCGCCGTCTCCTGGCTGAAGTCCGCATCCTCGATCCGGCTGCGGGCGTCCGTCAGGTTGGTGACGTTGTTGGTCAGGTTGTTGACCACCGACTGCAGGCGGTTCTGCGCCGCGCCCAGATTGGCCCGCGAGGTGTTGACCGTCTGCAACGCGGTGTCGATCGTCGCCAGCGCATCGGAGGCATCGCCGGAATCGGAAATGTCGATCGCCACCGCATCGTCCAGATCGACGGTGTCCAGCGACAGCGTGACCGTGTCGGCCGCATCGGCACCCGCCTGGATCGTCACCGATCCGCTCGAACCGGCCGTGCCGTCGAACAGCGCCACGCCGTTGAACTTGGTGTTCGCCAGCACCGACGTGATCTGGCTGGTCAGCTGCGAGACCTCGGCCTGCAGGTTGGTGCGATCGGTGTCGGAATAGGTGCCCGACGCCGACTGCACCGCCAGCTCGCGGATGCGCTGCAGCATGTTGGTGACTTCGGACAGGCCACCTTCGGCCGTCTGCGCCATCGAGATGCCGTCGTTCGAGTTGCGGATCGCCTGGTTCATGCCACGCACCTGCGAGGTCATCGACGACGCGATGGCGAGGCCGGCGGCATCGTCCTTGGCCGAATTGATGCGCTTGCCGGTGGACAGGCGCTCCATCGCCATCGCCAGCGACATGTTGGCGCTGGTCGAGGCATTGCCCGCGCGCAGCGACGCGGTGTTGGTTCCGATCACGGTCATGAGAAAACTCCTTGCTAATCAGCGCCTACCCGCCGCCCCCAGAGCGGAGGACTGAGCCGCCACAGGAGGTAACGGCCGCTTTCGCCGGAGCTTTAGCGAGAAAATTCGACGACCCCTCGCGCGCGTACGGGCGGGCAGCGCCCGGAAAAAGTTCGTCGGCCGGGCGCAGGTAGTCGTCGTGTTTAACCGTCGATTTACCACCTTGGCCGCATGCCCCGATCGTCAAAGGGGTTTCCATGCGCACCATCTTCCCGTCAGCCGCCATCGCCGCCCGCCGCTTCGCGCTGGTGTCCGGCCTGCGCGCGCAGGGTTTCGGCATCGGCTCGTTCAAGACCGCGCAGCCGGTCGCGGGCGACCTGTTCCTGGTCGCGGACGGCGAGCAGGTGCCGGTCGCGGCGCGCACCGTGGTGATCGGCGAGGAGGGGCGCCACGTCGTCCCGTCACGCGACGGCAATCCCGCGCGGATCGCGTTCGGTCCCACCGACGCGCGGATCGGCTATGGCTTCGCCCGCGCGCTGGTCGCCGGTCCCGAGATGCCGACCGCCGCCGATCCGGAGAGCCTGGCGCTGCTGGCGCTGGCCGAGCGCGTCGCCGCCGCCGACATCACCGTGCTCATCAACGGCCCGACCGGCACCGGCAAGGAGGTGCTCGCCCGCGCGATCCACAACAACAGCCCGCGTGCGGACAAGCCGTTCGTCGCGATCAACTGTGCCGCCCTCCCCGAGACGATGCTGGAGGCGCTGCTGTTCGGGCATCAGAAGGGCGCGTTCACCGGCGCGGCCGGCGCCAGCGAGGGCTTCTTCCGCGCGGCGGACGGCGGCACGCTGCTGCTCGACGAGATCGCCGAGATGCCGCTGCCGCTCCAGGCCAAGCTGTTGCGCGTGTTGCAGGAGCGCGAGGTGGTGCCGCTCGGCGCGTCGCAGCCGCAGGCGATCGACGTGCGCGTGATCGCGTGCGCCAACCGCGACCTGCAGGCGGAGGTTGCCGCCGGCCGCTTCCGCGCCGACCTCTATTACCGGCTGGCGGTGTTCCCGCTCGCCACCAAGCCGCTTGCCGAACGGCCGGAGGATATCCCCGCGCTCGCCGCGACGATGATCCTGCGCCATGCAGGGGCGCGGGCCGTCGTGCCCTGGCCGACCGTCGATGCACTGGAACAGCTGCTGCGCCACGACTGGCCCGGCAATGTCCGCGAGCTGGAGAACGTGATCCAGCGCGCGCTGCTGTTCGCGGAAGGCGCGACGATCGAGGCCGGTCATATCGTCTTCGACCGGTCGATCTCCTTCACCTTCGTCGCCACGCCCGCCGCGCTGCCGATCATGCCCGCGCCGGTGGACGCGGCGGCGCAGCAGTCGCTGGGCAAGGTCGTGCAGATGAGCGAGTTCCAGGCGATCCGCGAGACGCTGAGCGCGTGTAACGGCAGCCGCATCGAGACCGCGCGTCGCCTCGGCATCTCCGAACGCACACTCCGCTATCGGCTGGCGCGGGCGCGCGAGCAGGGCGAGGACATCGTCCAGCCGCGTGAATGGGCGCAGAGCCGGGCAGTCGGCGCATGAGCGGCGTGTCCGGCATCGGCGGTGCCATGGGTGTCGACCGCGTCATGCAGCTGCGCGCCGAGATCCTCGCGCGCAACGACGCCCTGTCGCGTGCCAGTGCCAGTGGTGCCGCGGTCGGTTCCACCGCCGCGCCGGCGCAGGCGCAGCCGAACAGCTTCGCGGCGACGCTGGAAGGCGCGCTGCGGCAGGTCAACGACGGCCAGACCCAGGCCGCGCAGCTGTCCGACGCCTATGAGCGCGGGCAGGAAGTCGACATCGCCAAGGTCATGCTCGCGCGCCAGCAGGCGTCGGTCGGGTTCGAGGCGACCTTGCAGGTCAGGAACAAGATCCTGGCCGCCTACAAGGACATCATGAGCATGCCGGTCTGAGATGAGCACCGCCCTCGCCACCACGCCGACCGCGCTTCCCGAGCGCTTCGCCAACCCGCTGACCCAGATCAGGAGCGTCCTCGCGCAGCCGGCCGTGCGCCGGTCGCTGCCGATGATGCTGATGGTCGGCCTGATCGCCGCCGCCGCGCTCGCGTGGATGAGCCTGTCGACGCCCACGCAAAAGACGCTGTTCTCCGGCCTGCCCGACAGCGACAAGGCCGCCGTCACCGCCGCACTGACGCAGGGCGGCATCGCCAGCCGCATCGACGAGGGCACCGGCGCGCTGACCGTGGGCGACGAGGACTATTCGCGCGCCCGCATGCTGCTGGCGGGACAGGGGCTGCCCAAGGCGGCACCGGGCGGCTACGCGATCCTCGATCAGCTGCCGATGGGGGTCAGCCGCGCGGTCGAGGGCGAGCGGCTGCGCCAGGCGCGCGAGACCGAACTCGCCCGCTCGATCCAGGAGATCGACGCGGTCGCGGAGGCACGCGTCCATCTCGCCATGCCCGAAACCTCGGTTTTCGTGCGCGACAACGCCGCACCGTCCGCCAGCGTCGTGCTGAAGCTGCAGGCCGGACGTTCGCTGGCGGACGCGCAGGTCGCCTCGATCGTCAACCTCGTCGCCTCGTCGGTGCCGGGACTGAAGCCCGACGCGGTCACCATCGTCGATCAGCTCGGCGCGTTGCTGACGCAGGCGGGCGGCGCCGATCCCGGCCAGGCGGTGAGCGATCGCCGCGTCGAGTTCCAGCGCCGCGTCGAGGAAAAATACCGCACCCAGCTGACCCAGCTGCTCACCCCGCTGTTCGGCGCGGGCAACTTCACGACCGAGGTCCAGGCCGACGTCAATCTCGATCAGACCCAGGCGACGCGCGAAAGCTACGACCGGCAGGGGCAGGTCGTACGCGCCGAGACGCAGAACTGGACCGGCAACCAGCGCGACGGTGCGGCGACCGCGCCCGGCGGCATCCCCGGCGCGCTGTCCAACACGCCGCCGCCCGCCTCGACGCTGTCGACGCCGCAGGCCGCGAACGGCGTCAGCGGCACGCAGGCGCCCGATCGTGCCCCGGTCGCGGGCGGCGCGGGCGTCAACCCGGACAAACAGTCCGACAGCTATCAGCGCGCCTACGACAACGGCCGCGAGGTGTCGGTCACGCAGAACGCGCCGGGCGGCGTCAAGCGCCTCTCCGTCGCCGTGCTGCTGCGCGATCCCGACAAGGGCCGCCGCACGGGCGCGGAGATCCAGCAGGTCACCGATCTGGTCAAGAGCGCGGTCGGCTTCGACGCCGCGCGGCAGGATCAGGTCACCGTCATCAGCCGCAAGTTCGCCGGTGCCGACGCGACGGCGACCGACGCGCCGAAATGGTACGACAACGCCTGGCTGCCGGTGCTGGCGCGCAACGGCACCGCGCTGGTGATAGCGCTGCTGGTCCTGTTCCTGGGCGTGCGGCCGCTCGCCAAGGCGCTGATGAAGAAGCGCGACGAGACGCCTGCGGGTCAGCAGATGCTGGCGATCGGCGCCGACGGCATGGCGGTCGCAGCACCGGTCGGGCTCGACCAGCTCGCCGGCGCCCGCGCGATGGACGACCGGCTGGGCGCGGTGCGCGGCTTCACGCGCGACAATCCCGCGCGCGCCGCGCTGGCCGTCCGCGACATGATCAAGGACGCCAAGTGAGCGAAGCGATCGCGCGCAGTTATTCGGGCGTGGAGCGCGCCGCGGTGCTGATGATGCTGGTCGGCGAGGAAGAGGCCGCGGCCATCCTCCAGAAGCTCGATCCCGAGGAGGTCCGCCAGCTCGGCAAGGCGATGTTCGCGGTCGCCGACGTCAGCGAGCAGGCGGTGGAGGACGTGCTCGACGATTTCGTCGACCGCGCGCGCGAGCGTTCGTCGATCAGCTTCGACCCGCGGCCACGCATCGAATCGGTGATGACCAAGGCGCTCGGCGCGCACAAGGCCGACAGCGTGCTCGCGCGCATCACCCCGCCGGAGGCGCAGTGCGAGCTGGAAATGCTCCAGTGGCTCGACGCGTCGGAAATCGCCTGCCTGATCGAAAAGGAGCATCCGCAGATCGCCGCGGTGCTGATCGCCAACCTCGAACCGTCGGTGGCGGGTCAGGTGTTGGAAATGCTGCCCGACGCGCTTCAACCCGACATCCTCCACCGGGTCGCCCGGCTCGGTCCGATCGCACCCGAGGCGGTCGAGACGTTGAAGGCGGTGCTGGCGGGGCACAACGGTTCCGCCGCCAACGCCGGCGTGACGCTGGGCGGCACGCGCGAGGCGGGCAAGATCCTGTCGGCGGCGCGCAAGACCACCGGCGACCGCGTCATGCCCAAGCTGTTCAAGCTCGATCGTGAACTCGCCAAGCAGATCGAGGAGGCGATGTTCGTCTTCGAGAACCTGCTGGAGATGGACGACAAGAACCTGGGCACGATGATCCGCAACGTCGACGGCGAGATACTGGTCAAGGCGCTGAAGGGGGTCGACGAGGCATCGCGCAACCGCATCCTGGGCTGCATGTCGGCGCGCGCCGCCGACGGCATCCGCGACGAGATGGAGGCGCGCGGCCCGACCAAGCTGGCCGAGGTGATGGAGGCGCAAAAGGCGATGATCGCGATCGCCCGCGGCCTCGCCAAGGACGGCACGATCCAGATGGGCGGCGGCGGCGACGACGATTATGTCTGACGCCTTCCAGGCCGGGTTCGTGGCCCGGCACCATGCCGCGGCCGAGCTGTTGCAACGCGCGTTTTCGCCCGGCCCGCGCGACTTCGCCGCCGTGCCGGTGGGCAGCGGCGGCCCCCGTCATTTCAGCCCGGCGGATCGCGACGCGAACCCGACGGCGGGGTGGAACCCGCTCGACCCGAACGCGCCGACCAACGGCTTCGCCGATCCGATCGCGACCGCGCATGCCGCCGGCTTCGCGGAAGGGCAGGCGGCGTCGGTCGCCACGCTGGCGCAGCGGACGGAGGCCGATCGCGCGCTGCTGACCGGGCTGGCGGCGGCGTTGGCGAGCGGCACGTCGATCGACCGCGCACGGCTCGCCGCGCAGCTGCGCCAGACGGTGCTCCATCTCGTCACCAAGCTGGTCGGCGAGGCGGGCGTCTCCGCCGACCTGCTCGCCGCGCGCGTCGATGCCGCGAGCGAGCTGCTCGCCGACACCGCCGAATCTGCGCTGCTCCGCCTCCACCCCGCCGACGTCGCGCTGGTCGACGGTCGCCTGCCCGCCACCGTCTTCGCCGCCGGCGACGCCGCGGTGCCGCGCGGCAGCTTCGTGCTCGAAAGCGCGTCGACGGTGGTCGAGGACGGCCCCGACCTGTGGCTCGACCAGCTGACCGCCGCCGTCGAGCGTGCGGCCGTGCCGGCGACGACGACGGCGCCATGCTGAACCGCTTCGCCGCCGACTATCTCGACACGCTCGCCGCCGCCGACGTCGCGCCGCGTCCGCGTGTGTCCGGGCGGCTGTCTTCGTTCGACGGGCTGTTGATGGAGTCGATCGGTCTGAAGCTCCCGGTCGGCACCGTCTGCCGCGTCGGCGACACGGTGGAGGCCGAGGTGATCGGCTTCCGCAACGGCCGCACGCTGCTGATGAACCTCGGCGGTCCGGCGCCGCTGCTGCCCGGCGCCCGCGTCCAGCCGACCGGCAGCGCCGGGACGGCGGAGGTCGGCGCGGCGCTGCTCGGGCGCGTCGTCGACGGCGCCGGCAAGCCGATCGACGGGCTCGGCCCGATCCGGGGTGCCGGGCACTGGCCGCTCGCCGGCACGCACCAGTCGCCGCTCGACCGCGACCGCGTGCGTGCGCCGCTGGACGTCGGCGTCCGCGCCATCAACGGGCTGCTCACCGTTGGTCAGGGCCAGCGCGTCGGCATCATGGCCGGCTCTGGCGTCGGCAAATCGGTGCTGCTCGGCATGATGGTCCGCGCCGCCGCCGCCGACGTGGTGGTGATCGGCCTGATCGGCGAGCGCTCCCGCGAGGTCGCCGACTTCCTGGAAACCAAGGTCGCCGGTGCCGCGCGCGCACGGTCGGTGGTCGTCGCGGTTCCCGCCAACCACTCGCCCGTGCTCCGCATCCGCGGCGCGCTGCGCGCGCACGCCATCGCCGAGGCGTTCCGCGCCGAGGGCAAGCGCGTGCTGCTGATCGTCGATTCGCTGACCCGCGTCGCGCATGCCGGGCGCGAGATCGGGCTGGCGCTGGGCGAGTCGGCGTCGGCGCGCGGCTATCCGCCGTCCGCGATCGCGATGCTGCCCAACCTGATCGAGCGCGCCGGGGCCTGCGTCGCGAGCGGTGGCTCGATCACCGCGATCTACACCGTGCTGGCGGACGGCGACGACGGCAACGATCCCGTCGTCGACGCCGCGCGCTCGATCCTGGACGGTCATATCGTGCTCAGCCGCGCGCTGGCCGAACGCGGCGTCTACCCGGCGATCGACGTCGGCCCGTCCGTCAGCCGCGTGATGACCGACATCGTCCCGCCCGAGCACGCCCGCGCCGCCCGCGCGCTGCGCCGGCACCTCGCGACCTATGAGGAGAACCGCGACCTGATCCTGATGGGCGCGTATCGCCACGGCGCCGACGCCGCCGTCGACGCGGCGGTCGCCAGCCATCCCGCGATCACCGCCTTCATCCGCCAGGAGGCCGACGAGGTGGTGTCGCTCGCCGACTCCGCCGCCGAGCTGGTCGGCGTGTTCGGGCCGGAACCGATGGGCGCCTGATGGCTTCGGCGAAGCAGCTCGCCCGCATCGAGCGCGTCCGCGCCGTCCAGCTGTCGCTTGCACGAGCCGCGCAGATCGACGCGCACGCCGCGGCGGCGTCGGAGACCGCGCTCGCCGGGCGGGTCGCCGCGCTTGCCGACGCCATTGCGACCGCGCCGGACACGGGCGCGGCGTTCAGCCTGTCGGCGGCGGCGCATTATCGCGAGCGGCTGCACCTGTCGGCCGCCACCGCGCGGGATCGCGTCGCGTCGGCCGAGCGCCGCGCGACCGCCGCCACCGCTGCCGCGCAGGGGGCGGAGCGCGATCTGAAGGCGGTCGAGAAGCTCCAGGCGAAAGCCGATGCTGCCGCCGCGCTCGCCGCGATCCGCGCGCTCGAAGGCGCACCGGCACCGCAGCGCCCGCTTCGGCACGATCCTTGCTGAACGCCAGGACGATGCCCGTGATCTCCGCCACGCCACCGATCTTCAGCGCCCTCGACCTCGCGCCCGCGACCGGCGGCGGCGACGGCGGCGAGGCGTTCGCGCCGCTGCTGGCGGGACTGGTCGCGCCGACGGCACCGACGATGCCGTCGTCATCGTTCGTGATGGGGCCCAACGCGTCCGAAGCCGGCTTCGTGCCCGGCGCGCCGCCCGCCCCCGTGCCGGCGGCACCCGGCACCGACCTGCCGTCGACCGGCACGATCGTGCAGTCCGCCGACACATCTCCGCTCGTATTGACGAGCACCGCATCGCCGCTGCCGCTTGACGTGCCGGACCAGCACGCGGGTTCGCGCCGGATCGCGGGCATGCCGAGCGCGGATTTGACGCTCCATGACGCCGGCACGCCGTCGTCGACGAAGTCGCGGCTCTCGGCCGTTCCCGACGGTGCTCGGCCATCGCGGTTTCGCCCCGCCCCCGACGGCGACGGCGACGGCAACGGCGACGGCGAGCAGGAAGTGGCCGCCCCGCCCGAGCATGAGACGCCGACGGATGAAGTCTCGATCGCGCTGCCCTGTCGGCAGGATCCGCCATCCCCACCCGCGCCGCCGCTGCCCGACGTACCGGCCCCGATCGCCGTACCTCACCGCATCACGGAAGCTGCGAGTGCGGACCAGGTCGCGACACCGCCGCAGCGTTCGCTCGGTCCACCCGGCGCGGTTCTCGACGGCGCCGGTCCGTCCCGGTTCCGCGCTGCCCCGTCCGTTCGCGGTGAGCAGGAAGCCATCGTTCCGACCCGGAGCGACACGCCGGTCGGGCAGGACCTTATCGTCCCGCCGTTACCCTCAGGCGAGCCATCCGCCGATGCGCCGTCGCCGGTCGTCACTTCGACGCCGCCGCCAGGTGCGCTTGACAGAACGGCGGACCAACCGCGGACCTCGCCCACCGCCTCCGGATCGCCAGGCCCTTCTCCGTTGGGCGGCGACGGTTCGATGCCGACCGGTCGTCCCTCGCCGGTCGCCCCGTCCGGCAACCGGTGCGTTCAGGCCCGAGCGTCCCGTATCGGGCGCGCCGACGACCACATCGCCGAAGCGGATGGACGTGCCATCGCCATTGCCACGCGATGCCGAGATGGCACCCGCGCCGGTCGCAGCGCACCTGCCGGCCGGCATCGCACGCCCGTCGGCCGCGCCCCTGACCGGCGCCGACACGACCGCGATCAAGCCGATCGTCGTTCCGGCGCAGGTCGCTACCGCTGCCCCGTCGAACACGGCCATCCGGGACCGATCTCCGACGCCGGAGCAGTCATCCGCGACCCGCGAGGCGGGCGTTGCCGCCGCGTCCGTGCCGCCGGCGGCGATCGCCGCGATCGCGCCCGCGATCCTGCCCGCGCTGCAGGCGTTCGGGGCCGCGCTCCACCGCGCCGCGGTGGCCGAGCGCAAGCCGGCGATCCGTGTCGAAGACACCGCCATCATGTCGGCGCCCGTCACCGGCCTCGCCGCGACGACCCTAGCGCAGCCGGCGCCGGTCGACACCACGCGGCTCCACTGGCCCGAAACGATGATCGCGCGCATCGACGACCTGCGCGACGCGGCCGCCGCGCCCGGCTCCGCCGCCGACACGCGCATCCGCCTCCACCCCGACGCGCTCGGTGCGGTCGACGTGGCGCTGCGGCGAGAGGGCGACGCGGTCCATGTCCACTTCACCGCCGCCGAATCCGCCACCGCCCGCCTGCTCGCCGACGCGCAGCCGCGCCTGACCGAGCTTGCCGAGGCACGCGGGCTGCGGCTGACCCAGGCCGGGGTGGACGGTAACGGCCAGGGTGACCGCCGCCAGCCTGCGCCCCACGCGCAACCCCAGCTCGCGCGCACCCCGCGCCCCGCTTCCTCCACGCCGGCGGACGATCCAGCCGCCGGCGAAGACCGCCTCGCCTAAACAGGAACCCGATCGATGAGCGACAAGGACAAGGACGCCACCCCCGACGCGCCCAGGAAAAAGGGCAAGGGCAAGCTGATCGTCATGCTGGTCGGCGTGCTCGTGCTGGTCGGCGGCGGTGTCGCGGGCGGCATGTACGCGGCCAAGGCCGGTGCGAAGCCCGAGCACGTCGGCCCGCAGCTGGTGCCCAAGAGCGAGCAGAAGAAGCCCGGCGACGGCGGCGAGGGCGGCGGCCATGGCGGCGGCGAGGAGCACGCCGCGACCGGCGGCCAGGCGACGCCGGCGGGGCAGGGCGGCGACCAGTACGCCTCCAACTACTACGCGCTCGACAAGGACTTCACCTCCAACCTGCGCGAGTCGGTCCACTTCGTCCAGGTCGGGGTCGCGGTGTCGACGCCCTATGACGAGACGGTGATCGACCACCTCAAGACCAACGAGATCGCGGTCCGCTCCGCCATCCTGATGACGCTCGGCGACACCACGGAAGAGCAGGTCTTCTCGTCCGACGGCAAGAAGCAGCTGCAGACCCGGCTGGTCCAGGCGATCAACGCCACCCTCAAGGAAAAGGAGGGCTTCGGGGGCGTCAGTAACGTTTACTTTACCAATTTCGTTGTTCAGTGAGGCATGGTTAACGCCCAGGAAACGACCGGCAACGAGCGGCGCGCGCGGGAGCGTGACGAGCTCGTCACGCCGTCGTCGCTGGGCACGCCCAAGCTCAATCCGTTCGGCGACCTGCACACGCTGCAGCATCTGTCCGCCCGGCTCGCCCGCGCGCTCAAGGGGGTGTGGGAGCCGCTGCTGCGCGCAGAGGTCCGCAGTTGGGCGGAGCCGCTGGTGGTGCAGCGCTTCGCCGATTATCGCGCCGAGCGCCCCGACCGGCTGACCGCGTGGCTGCCGATGGGCATGACCGGGCCGACGGGGAACGGTTCGGTGACCGGCGGCACCGCGCTGATCGTGCTCGACGGCGGCTTCGTGCTGGAGGTGCTGGACCTGTTCTTCGGCGGCACGGGGGCCGCACCGGCGCAGCTGCCGGCCGAGTTCTCCCCCGCTGCCGAGGCGTTGGTCGCACGGCTGGGCCTGCTCCTCGCCACTCCGCTCAAGACCGCTTGGGAGCCGCTCGCCGCGCAGGACTTCGTGCCTCGCCGGGTCGAGGCCAACGCGACCATGCTCGCCGGGATCGACAGCGAGGACGCCTGCGTGGTGACGCGCTTCGGCCTGGCGAAGGGCACGGGCGCGCCCGTGTTCGTCGACATCGTCTACCCGGTCGGCAGCCTGAAGCCGCACACCGCGACGCTGACCGGCAAGGTGCTCGACAAGGCCGATCCCGACCCCGCCTGGCGCTCGGGCCTCGCGCGCTCGGTGATGGCGGTCAAGTTTCCCGTCCGCTCGGTGCTGGCCGAGCCGGTGGTGCCGCTCCAGCTGCTGCTCAATCTGAAACCCGGCGACGTGATCCCGATCACGGTCACCGCCGACGTGCCGGTGATGGTCGGCCGCGATTGCCTGGGTGCCGGCACCGTCGGCACCTCCAACGGCCGCGCCGCCATCCGCCTGACCCACCTCGCCCGCATCGAAGGACTGAATGCATGAACGACATGACCGGCGGGTTTCCGGTAGACGCGGCGCTGGCGAGCAATTTCCGGCTGCTTCAGGACGTCGACGTCAAGCTGACGGTGGAGATCGGCTCGACCGAGCTGACGCTGCGCGAGCTGCTGGCGTTGGGCGAGAGCTCGGTGATCGAGCTGGACCGCCAGGCCAACGAGCTGCTCGACGTGTTCGTCAACGGCACGCTGATCGGGCGCGGCGAGGTGGTGACGGTCGGCGACCGGTTCGGCGTGCGGATGACCGAGCTGGTCAACCCGGACAAGGTCGCTTCCGGGCGGGCCGCCTGAACCATGCTGTGGACTTATATCCTCAAGCTGGTCGTGCTGCTGCCGCTGGTGTGCGGGCTGATGATCGGCTGTCTTTATCTCTGGCGCCGGCTTGAGAGCCGGATGCCGGGCAAGGCGACGACGCGGCTGATCCAGGTCAAGGAAACGATGATGATCTCGCCGGGCCTCCGGCTCGCGGTGCTCGACTTCGAGGGCAAGCGCCTGCTGGTCTCGGTCGGGCGAGGTGGGGTGCAGCTGATCGATAAGGCCGGTGCCGTGTCGATGCCGCAGGTGGAGCGGTGAGCCTCTCCGTCCGTCGCCTCGGCGCCGGTCCGTCGCTGGTCCGGGAGCATCGTACTCCCGCGAAGGCAGGAGCCCGACCTGGGTCACCGCCTTCACGAGGACACAAGTGGATCATCGTCGCGCTGGCGCTGATCGTCGCGCTGCTCCTTGCCGCCCCCGCGTTCGCGCAAGGCGCCCCCGTGCCCCCCGCCGCACCCGGCGTCGGCGACGCGGTCGACCGCGCGCTGGGTCAGCTCGGCAGTAACGGCCAGGGCGGGCAGGGTCAGGGCCTGAGCCTGTCGCTGCAGGTCCTCGTCATCATGGGCCTGCTGACGATCCTGCCCGGCCTGATCCTGATGATGACCAGCTTCACGCGGATCGTCATCGTGCTCGCCGTGCTGCGTCAGGCGCTGGGGCTGCAGCAGACCCCGCCCAACCAGGTGCTGATCGGCCTGTCGCTGTTCCTCAGCATCTTCGTGATGGGGCCGACGATCTCCGAGGTGAACCGCACCGCGATCCAGCCCTATGCCGCCGGCCAGCTCGCGGGCACCCAGATGATCGAGACCGCGGGCAAGCCCTTCCACGCCTTCATGGCCAAGCAGACGCGGATCAAGGACGTGACGCTGTTCGCGCAGATGGCGAAGTCCGGTCCGTATCGCAGCGCCGACGACATCCCCTACACGGTGCTGCTCCCCGCCTTCGTCACCAGCGAGCTGAAGACCGCGTTCCAGATCGGCTTTCTCGTCTTCCTGCCCTTCATCGTCATCGACCTCGTCGTCGCGATGGTGCTGATGAGCCTGGGCATGGCGATGATGTCGCCGTCGATCATCTCGCTACCGTTCAAGCTGCTGCTGTTCGTCCTCGTCGACGGCTGGGCGCTGACCATGGGCAGCCTCGCCAACAGCTTCGTGACGTAACCTCATCACCTACTTTCGCCGGGATCGCCTTCGATGGACGCCGATTACTTCCTCACCATCGCCAATCAGACCATGTGGGTGCTGGCACTCGCGTCCGCGCCGATCCTGATCCCGGCGCTGATCGCCGGGCTGCTGCTCGGCATGGTGCAGGCGGCGACCTCGATCAACGAACAGACGCTGAGTTTCATCCCGAAGCTGGTCGTCGTCGCGTTCTCGATCGTGATCTTCGGCAGCCTGATCCTGGGCCTGCTGACGGATTTTACCGTCGGCATGTTCGAGCGCATCCCGGACCTGGTCAAATAGCGTGCTGGGCTTCGGCCTCTCGATCGAGCCGCAGCTCTGGGCGCTGATCTTCGTCATGGTCCGCATCGGTGCCGCGTTCGTCGTAGCACCCGTGTTCGGCGCGGTCGGGGTGCCGTTGCAGGTCCGCGTCGTGCTGTCGGGCGCGATCGGCATCCTGGTGCTCGGCGCGCATCCGGTCGCGACGCCGCCGACGGTGTTCTCGCTTGCGACCTTCATCAGCGTCATGGGTGAGGCGCTGGTCGGCTTTTCGCTCGGCTTCGTGCTCCAGATCGCGTTCGCCGGCCCGCTGGTCGCGTCCGAGCTGATCGGCGGGTCGATGGGGCTGAACTTCGCCGCCACCGTCGATCCGCTCAATGGCCGGTCGACCCCGGCGCTGGGCCAGTTCTTCACCGTCATGCTGACGCTCTTGTTCCTGTCGATGGACGGCCACCTCGTCCTCGTCGACCTGCTGGTGAAGAGTTATGACGTGATGCCGCCCGGCGCCGCCTGGCTCGCCCCGGCGCAGCTCAAGAGCATCGCGCTGTTCGGCGGCTATGCCTTTATCGCCGGGCTGCTGCTGGCGCTGCCGGTCGGGTTCCTGTTGCTCTGCCTCAATATGGTCGTCGGCATGATGAGCCGCGCGGCGCCGGCGCTCAACCTGTTCGCGGTCGGCATCCCCGCCAGCGTTACGGTCGGGGTGATCGCGCTGGCGATCGCGTTCCCGGCGATGGGCGACTACATGCAGGTGATCGTCCGCGAGGGGCTCGCCGCCACCTCGTCGCTGGTGCTCGGGCGATGAGCGACGCCGAACGGACCGAAGCACCGACACCCAAGCGCCTGCAAAAGGCGCGCGACGACGGTCAGATCCTGCGCTCGAAGGACTTCGCCACCGCGCTGGTCGTGCTGGCTGGTGCTGTGTGGCTGTGGGCGTTCGGCCCGTCGCTGATGATGGCGTGCAAGGCGGTGATGGCGTCCGCCTTCAGCTTCGACCATCACGACCTGGAGGATTTCTCGCCCTGGCGCCCGCTGGCGGAGGCGGGCACGAAGCTGATCCCCTCGCTGCTGACGCTGTTCGCGATCAGCGTCGTCGCCGCGATCGCCAGTCAGGCGGGGCTGAGCCGACCGGGATTCAACGGCAAGCTGCTGCTGCCCAAGGCGTCGCGGCTCAATCCGGCCGCCGGCCTCGGGCGCATCTTCGGTCCCGCCGGCTGGATCGAGCTGGGCAAATCGCTCGCCAAGCTGATCCTGCTCGGCGCGATCGGTTATCTAATGCTGCGCAAGATCGCGCACGGGACGATCAATCTCGCCAGCCAGGACCTCGGCGCCGCGATAGGGCAGCTCGGCGGGACGTTCGTCGCGCTGCTGTTCGCGATGGCGGCGGGGCTGGTCGCGATCGCCGCGATCGACGTGCCGGTGCAGATGATCCGCCTGTTCGCCACGCTGCGGATGGCGAAGCAGGAGATCAAGGACGAGCACAAGGAGAGCGAGGGCAATCCGGAGACCAAGGGCCAGCAGCGCGCGCGTGCCCGCGCGATGCTGTCGAAGAACGTCCGCAAGGCGATCGGCGAGGCGCATGTCGTGCTCACCAACCCGACGCACTTCGCGGTGGCGTTGCGCTATGAACGAGGGCGCGATCAGGTGCCCGTCGTGGTCGCGCGCGGGCGTGGCGCCACCGCGCTGGCGATCCGCGATCTGGCCGGCGAAGGCGCGGTGCCGATCCTGGAATACCCGCAGCTGGCACGCGCGATCTATTATACCAGTCGCGAGGGGCAGGAGGTCCGCGACGACCTGTATCTCGCCATCGCGACCGTGCTCGCCTTCGTGTTCAACCTCAACGCCGCCGCCGGCGGCTCGCCGCCGCCGATCGACGTGCCGGCCGGTGCGCGGTTCGACGAAAATGGTGCGGCGACCGGCTAAAATCCCGAGCCTTCCGGTCGTTCTGAGGGGTAGCCATGACCACCACCGCCAGCACCGCCGCCACGACCAGCAGCACCGCCTCGATCGTCAAGACGCTGGGGTCCGGCTCCGGCCTCGACACCGGCGCGATCGTCACCGCGCTGGTGGAGGCGCAGTTCGCGGCCAAGAACGCGCAGCTGACCAAGCGCGCCGATACGCTGACCGCGCAGATTTCCGGCATCGCCAAGCTGAAGAGCGGGATCACCGGCTTCGACGCCGCGCTCCGCACCCTGGTCAAAGGCGGGTCGCTGACGACGCAGCCGACCAGCTCCAACACCGGCGCGGTGACGGTGACCGGCACGGGCAACGCGGCGGGTCTCGCCGCGACGCTGACCGTCGTCCGCCTCGCCAGCGCGCAGGCGGCGACCACCAACACGCCCGTCGCGCGGACCGCCGCGTTTCGCGAGGGGACGCTCGACGTGACGGTGGGCGGCACCACGACGACGCTGACGATCGGCGGCGCCGATGCGACGCTGGACGGCGTCGCGGCGAAGATCAACGCGGCGAAGCTGGGCGTGACCGCGACGGTGGTCAACGACGGCGGCGGCGCGCGCCTGACGTTCAAGGGCGCGACCGGCGCCGCCAACGGCTTCACCATCGCCGGCAACGACACCGATCCCGCGGCGACAGGCATGAGCCTCGCCGACCTGTCGGTCGGGGCGGGGGCGACGGGCACGACGATCGGCACGACCGCGGTCGACGCCGAGCTGGCGCTGGACGGCGCGACCTTTCACCGTGCCACCAACACCGTCACCGACCTGCTGACCGGCGTCCGCCTGGACCTCAAGGCGACCGGCGTCGCCACATTGGGGTCCACGCCGCCGACCGCCAACATCAGCCAGGCGGTGAGCGACTTCGTCGCCACCTATAACGAGCTGCGCGGCGCGATCGCGACCGAACTCGATCCGGTCGAGGGCACGCTCTACGGCGACCCCGCGGCGACCGCGATGATGCGCTCGCTCGGCGCGCTGACCACGACCTCGCTCGCCGCGAACGCCACCGGTGCCCCGCGCACGCTTGGCGACATCGGGGTCAAGACCAATCGCGACGGTACGCTGGCGGTCGATACGGTGCGGCTCGCCAAGGCGCTGGCTGACTTTCCGCAGGCGGTGGAGGCGATGTTCGCCGACCGCACCGGTGCGAGCGACGGCGGGCTGACGGCGGCGCTGGGCGCCATCACCACCCGCGCCACGGATCGCGCCACCGGCTTCGATGCGGAGGCGGCCCGCGCAACGACGGCCAAGGCGACGCTGACGGACGCGCAGGCCAGGGCCACGGACGCGGCGGCGGTGATGAAGGACCGCCTGACGCAGCAGTTCGCGACGATGGACGCGCGCGTCGCGGCCTATAAATCGACGCAGGACTTCCTGAAGCAACAGGTCGACGCCTGGAACAAGAACTGATGTATGCTTCCGCGCTGCTGCGCGATCCCGCCGCCACCTATCGCCAGATCGACGTCGCCGGGCGTACCGCCACCGCCGACGGGCCGGCGCTGGTGCAGCTGCTCTACGACGAGCTGGTCGGGGCGTTGCGGGCGGCGGCGCACGCGGCCGAGCACGGCCATTATGCGGCCAAGAGCGGCCGCGTCACCCGCGCCACCGCGATCCTGTTCGCGCTGGAAGCGGGACTCGACTTCGATCGCGGCGGCGAGGTGTCGGCGACGCTGGCGCGCCTCTATGCCGGCGCTCGGGCGACGGTGCTCGACGCGGCGATGCACAACGACCCGGCACCGTTCCGCGATACCGCCGATACGCTGGCGGAGATCGCAGGCGCGTGGCGCACCGCGCGCGCCGCCTGAGCCTATCCCTTGAACCAGTGGCGACGCATGAAATAGCCGGTGATGCCGAGCGCGATCACGATGCATGACACCGTGATCCACTCCGCCGCATGCGGTGCGTCCGCGCCGGGCAGCCCTTTCACGTTCATGCCGTAGAATCCCGTGATGAACGTGAGCGGCAGGAACACCATGGCGACGATCGCGATGATGAGGCCGCGCGTGTCGAGCTGTTCGGCGCGCAGGTCGGACAACGTATCGTGCATCACCGCCGAGCGTTCGCGGATACTCTCAAGCTCTTCGGCCATCCGCGCAGCGCGGTCGGCGGCGGCGGCGAGGTGGAGGCGATCGTCGTCCTCCAGCCAGTCGCCCGGTAGCGAGCCCAGCTTCTCCAAAGCCGCGCGTTGCGGGTTGAGGAAGCGGCGATAGCCGATCGCCTGCACGCGCACGCGGCTGACGTTGCGGCGCAGATCGAAGATGCGGTCGGCGGACAGCTGTTCCTCGCAATCGTCCAGGCTGTCGCCGAGTTCGGCGACGAGCGGATCGAGGTCGGCGGTGATCGCCGTCGCGAAGGCGGCGATCAGGTCGCCCGGGTCCTTGATCTCCCCGTCCTGCACCGCCTGTTCCACCGCGTCGGTGGCGACCAGGTGCTTGCGCGTGACGGAGAACACCCGGCCCTTGATCGCCCACAGCCGGACCGACGCGAGCGGATCTGACGACGCCATCTCCTCGTCCGACCGCCCGCGCAGATTGACCAGCGCGCCGTGGTCGAACGCCTCGCAGCGCGGCCGCGTTTCGGTCGCGGTCAGCGCATCGACGACATAGGGCGACAGCTCGGCGTCGTCGCGCAGCCACGCTTCGGCGTGCTCGGCGGTGGTGTTGAGATGGACCCAGACCAGTTCCGCCTGGCAGGTCAGCGCCGCGTCGATCTCGACGCGTTCGCCGTGCCCGTCGGTGATACGATAGCCGAACCCGCTCACGCCATCCCGATCCACACATTGGCCCCGGCGGGAACCTGCCCCGGCGGCGCGGCGCTGGCAATCCTGGGCGCATCGGCGCGCGCACGCGCGAGGATCGCGGGCGGCACGGCGGCGGTGTGATAGACCCGGTCGGCCTGCGCCAGCGCGCGCGCGTGGCGCAGCGTGAGGTCGTCGGGATCGGGAGAGGACAGCCGGATGAACGCAAGGTCCGTCGTGACCGAGCCGACCGCGTCCTCGTTCAGCCACACGCCCATGTCGGGATCGGGCGATAGCAGGTCGAGCACGCCGCCCGCTGCTAGCGCCGCCCCGATCGCGCGTCGTCGCGCCGCCGGATCGGGCCAGCGCGCGCGCATCTGCCCACGCGCGGCGAACAACGCCTCGGCGAGCCGCCCAACGCCGCTCGGCAACAGCGCCTCCAGCCGTTGCCGCAGCGCCGCCGCCAGCCCCGCCGACACGCCGCCGGTCATCACGGCCACCAGCACGGGCGCGCGGTCGACCACGGCAGGGAGGGTAAAGTCGCACAGTTCGGGCCGATCGACGGCGTTGACCAATATGCCGCGCGCGCGCAGCCGCGCGACCGCGGCGACCGCCTCGACTTCGTCCTCGATGGCGACGACCGCGAGCCGCGCCGCCGGGGCGTCCGTCACGACCGTGGCCCCCGCCCGCTCCAGCAGCCGCCGCTTGGCGTCCGCCGCCTCGCCGGTCCCGAGCAGGACCACCGGGAGAGCGTCCAGCTTCACCAGGATCGGCAGACCGGGCCAGGTCACCGGCGTGGCGGCGCCGTGGGCCGACCTCGCGCGTCCCGCGCCCAGCGTCGCTGCGCGCGTGCGCGCCGCGCTACAGCCACTCCGGCACCCGCTCGGCGGCGATCAGCGCCTCCGGGCTGACCCGATCGGCGACCACCGCATAGCGGTCGCCGTCGACCAGCACCTCGGGCACCAGCGCGCGGCTGTTGTACGTCGATGCCATCGTCGCGCCGTACGCACCCGCCGTGCGGAACACCGCCAGATCGCCGTTCCTCACCGCGTCGATGTCGCGGCCCATCGCAAAGGTGTCGCCGCTCTCGCAGACCGGGCCGGCGATGTTGGCGACCATCCGCGCCGACGTCGGCTCCACTGCGATGAAGTCGTGCCAGGCGTCGTACAAAGCCGGCCGCGCGAGATCGTTCATCGCCGCGTCGACGATGACATAGGGGTGGACGCCCTCGACGTTCTCAGGTCCGGGCTTGACCCAGATCACCCGCGTCAGCAGCACGCCCGCATTGCCCGCGATGACGCGGCCCGGCTCGAATTGCAGCTCGACGTCCCATCCGGCGGTCGCGCGCGCGACCATCGCGCCGTAATCGGCGGGCGTCGGCAGCACGTCGTCGGCGCGATAGGGCACGCCCAGCCCGCCACCGAGGTCGACGCGCTCGACGCGGTGCCCGGCGCCGCGCAACGCGCGCACCAGCTCGCCGATCCGCCCGAACGCCGCCTCCAGCGGGGCGAGATCGGCCAGCTGGCTGCCGATGTGGAGCGCCACGCCGCGCAGGTCGAGGCCGGGCAGCGCCGCCAGCCGCGCGTACATCGCGGGTGCCTGATCGATCGGCACGCCGAACTTGTTCTGCTTGCGCCCGGTCGAGATCTTCGCATGCGTGCCCGCATCGACGTCGGGATTGACGCGCAGCACCGCCGGCGCGCGCATCCCGCGCGTCACGGCGAGGCGGGCGAGCACTTCGCCCTCCTCCTCCAGCTCCAGGTTGAACTGCCCTATTCCCGCATCCAGCGCCGCCGCCAGCTCACCCTCGGTCTTGCCGACGCCGGAAAAGACGATCGCCGATGCGGCCATGCCGGCCGCCAGCGCGCGCTTCATCTCGCCCGCCGACACCACGTCGGCGCCATAGCCCTCGTTCGCCATCAGCCGCAGCACGGCGAGGTTCGGGTTCGCCTTGATCGCATAGGCGAGGTGGACGCGCGGCAGGCCGCTCAGCGCCGCCTTGAACACGCGCGCGTGGCGGCGAAGGGTGGCGGCGGAATAGACATAGACCGGCGTCCCTACCGCCGCCGCGATCGCGGGCAGCGGAACGTCCTCGGCGTGCAGGACGCCGTCGCGAAAGCCGAAATGATCCACCCTAGTTGCCGTTGCCGTCGTCGGGCGGCAGGTCGAAGTCGTCGGCGCGACGCTCCTCCGAATTGCGGAGCAGCTCGTCCGACCGCTGCGGCCGCTGCTGCGGCGTCGGCGTCACCAGCTGGATCGGGGTCGGCTGCGTCGTCGCTCCATAGGGCGCGACCGGCAGCGCGACGCCGGGCGGCGGCTTCAACCCCACCGCCGAGCCGCAGGCACCCAGCAACAGGGGGGCCCCGAGCAACAATCGCTTCATCGCATCTCCTCCCGCGCCCGCGTCACCGCGGCGCGCACGTTGGCGGGCGCGGTGCCGCCGTGACTGGTCCGGCTCGCCACCGACGCGTCCACCGACAGCACGTCATAGACCCGCGCGTCGATCCGCGCGTCGATCGCGGCCAGCGTCTGGAGCGGCAAGCTGTCAAGCGCCACGCCTGCTTCCTCCGCCGCCCGCACCGCGCGGCCGGTGATGTGGTGCGCCTCGCGGAACGGCACCCCCGCCTCGCGCACCAGCCAGTCGGCGAGGTCGGTGGCGGTGGAGAAGCCGGCCTCCGCGACCTGGCGCATCCGGTCGGTGCGGAAGGTCGCGCTCTCGACCATCCCGGTCATCGCCGCCAGGCACAGGCCGAGCAGGTCGTGCGCCTCGAACACCGGCGGCTTGTCGTCCTGCATGTCCTTGGAATAGGCGAGCGGCAGGCCCTTCATCGTCACCGTCAGCGCGACCAGGCAGCCGGTGATCCGCCCGGCATGGCCGCGCACCAGCTCGGCCGCATCGGGGTTGCGCTTCTGCGGCATGATCGAGCTGCCGGTCGACCATTGGTCGGACAGATTGACGAAGCCGAACGGCTGCGACGCCCACAGCACGAACTCCTCCGCCAGCCGCGACAGGTGCAGCGCCGCCTGCGTGGCGGCCTGAAGATAGTCGAGCGCGAAGTCGCGATCGCTGACCGCGTCGAGGCTGTTGGCGGTCGGCCGGTCGAAGCCCAGTGCCGTCGCGGTCGCGTCGCGGTCGATCGGAAAGCCCGTCCCGGCCAGCGCCGCCGAGCCCAGCGGACATTCGTTGAGCCGCCGCCGCGCGTCGGCGAAACGGCTGCGGTCTCGGCGCAGCATCTCATGATACGCCATCAGGTGATGGCCCAGCGTCACCGGCTGTGCCGATTGCAGATGGGTGAAGCCCGGCATGACGCTGGCGGCATGTTCGTCCGCGCGATCCAGCAGCGCGGCCTGCAACGCCGTCAGCGCCGCATCCACCTCGTCGATCGCATCGCGCACCCACAGGCGGAAATCCGTCGCGACCTGGTCGTTGCGCGATCGCGCGGTGTGCAGCCGTCCGGCGTCGGGCCCGATCGCGTCGGCGAGCCGGCTCTCGGTCAGCATGTGGATGTCTTCGAGGGAGAGGTCGTCGGGCACGCCGTCGCGCGCGTAATCCGCCGCGATCGTCGCCAGTCCGCCTGCGATCCGGTCGGCCGCCTCGGCATCGACGATCCCCTGCGCGGCCAGCATCGCCAGGTGCGCCCGGCTGCCCGCGAGATCCTGCCGCCACATCCGCTTGTCGAACGGCAGGCTGGCATTTATCTCGCGCATCACCGCCGCGGGCCCTTCCGCGAAGCGGCCGCCCCACATGCGATTGGAGCCCTTGATGTCCGGTTCGATGGCGCGACGCTCGGCGATGGCGTGTCTCCTCATGCTGATCGCCGCCGGTTGCACTAGGCAAAGCACCCCGCCGGAGCAAGCGAACGGCGCGCAGGCGAACGGCGTGGTAGCCAACCAGGCGACCGCAGACGAGGTGACCGTCCCCGCCGGGCCGGCGGCGCAGGCAGGAGCGGTCGATCGCAGCCATCGCGGCATGGCGGCACCGACGAGCCGGCTGGTCGATCTGGACGGCAAGCCGATGACGCTCGCCGACCTTCGCGGCAAGCCGGTGCTGGTCAATCTGTGGGCGACCTGGTGCGCGCCCTGCGTCGCCGAGCTGCCCTCGCTCGATCGCGCCGCCGCCGGGCTGACGGCGGTCGCGGTCGATCAGGGCGAGGCGGCGGGCAAGGTCCGGCCCTTCCTGGCCGCGCGCAAGCTCGCGCATCTCCGCCCGCTGATCGATGCCGATATGGCGATCAGCATGGGACTGCCCGCCAACCTGCCGACGACCTTGCTCTACGACGGCGAGGGCAAGGAGATCTGGCGGGTCAGCGGCGGACGGGACTGGTCGTCGGCCGAGTCGCGCGCATTGCTCGCGGAGGCGTCGGCGGGTCGAAGCGGAAGCTGATCTCCACCCGGCGGTTCTCGGGCCGTTTCAGCCCGTCCTCCGCACCGGGCTTGGCGAGCGAAATGACGATGCGGGCGTCGGGTGGGACATTCGATTGCAGCGAGCGACGGACGGCGAGGACCCGGTCGCGGGCGAGCACCATGCCTTCGTCCTCGCCGGCATGACCGGTCAACAGGATGCGCGCGCCGAGGCAGCCGGTATAGGCGGACGCGGCGTTCGCCAGCACCGTCTCCGCGTCGGATCGGAGGTCGGCGCTGTCGCGATCGAAGGACACCGTGAACGGCCCGGCGGTGCAGACGCGCGGCGGCGGCGGCGCGACGGTCGGGACCGGGGAGGGCGTCTCGACCGGGGCCGGGAGGGGCACTGCGGTGGCGGCGGCGGTCGGACCCACGATGGGATCTAACGCCGCGACTTCGTTGCCGCCCGGCACGGTCTCCGCGAGCACCGCCTCGGTCGCGGAGGGCGACGGCATCGGCGCGTTCATCTCGACCTTGTCGCTGCCGATCAGCCAGCCGCCCAGCACCGCCGCGCCCGCCGCGACGACGCCGCCGGCGATCAGCAGGCCGCGTCGCCCGCGGCGCGGCGGTTCCTCGGGCTCTGCCGGCATCAGGACCGTCGGCGAAGGCTGCACCACCTCCTCCACCCGCGCCGGCGCGCCGTCGAGCAACGCCAGCGCCTCTGCCGCCGAGGCCACCCGCGCCGGCCAGTCATAGGTGAGCAGCGCGGCGAAGAACGGGCGCAGCGACGCCGGCACCGCGTCGAACGGGATCGCGCGCCGCCGTGCCTCGTCGGCGGTGCCCAGGCTGTGTCCCATGTCGAGCGGCTTGCCCGCGGCAAACGCGATGCCGACCAGCGCCAGCGAGTACAAGTCGGTCCACGGGCCGATGCGGCTGTTGGAATAGCCGAACTGCTCGGGCGCGATGTAGCCGAACTTGCCCGCGAAACCGTCGCCGATGATCGTCGTGTGCGTCGGGTCCAGCTCCTTGGCGATGCCGAAGTCGATCAGCTTCGCCTCCGTCACCACGCCGCCGGGCAGGATGACGTTGTCGGGCGACAGATCGCGATGCACCGCGCCTGCCTCGTGCACCGCCGCGATGCCGGTCAGCAGGCGGCGCAGCAGCGCGCGCAGCTCGGCTTCGGTGGCGGCGCGCTGCTTCAGCCGGTCGAGCAGCGACACGCCCTCGACGAACTCGGTCGCGAAATACAGCAGGTCCAGCGTCGGATCGCGCGCCAGCAGCCGCAGCTGCGCGACGGCGGGCGAGTGGATGCGGCGCAGCACGCGCGCTTCCTTGTGGAACAGCGCCTCGACCAGCGGCTGCCCCGCCAGCCCGCGACCGATTACCTTGATCGCATCCTGCTCTTCATTGGCAAGGTTGATGGCGCGATAGACCTCGCCCATGCCGCCGGTGCCGAGCCGCTCCTCGATCCGGTACAGCCCGTTGAGGGTCGTGCCCGGCGTCAGCCCGCCCGCGTGGCCGGACCCGACGCGCGTCATGCCTTCGTCGTGATGGTCGGTCATCGCGTCCCCCGCGCGCCTTGTCGCGCCCGGTCGCGGGCTTGGCAAGCGATGCAAGCGTGTCTACTCCCCGCGCGCGCCTGAGCGTTCGTCGCAAAACGGCCCGCTTGCATGGGGTTGCGCGCTGGGGCAGAGCCACGCCCATAATAAAAGAACGGGTCGCATCGCTTCGGGACGGGAAGAAGATGCGCGCATCGGCGGCGGTGAAGCATATCCAGCATGTGGCATCGCTCGGGCTCGACAGCCAGATCGCGATCCCGGAGATGCTGCGCGTCGTCGACGCCGTGGTGCCCGGCGCCTTTAACAGCTTTTTCTGGGTCGACGACGCCGGCGGACTGACGAACGCCTACACGCCGGTCGTCATCATGAGCGCGCTGGAGGTCTTCTCGATCGGCTATGATCGCCTACCCGCCGGTGAGCCGACCTTCGACCGGATCCTGTCCGAACGTCGCGAGATCGGCGGCGCGCAGCGGCTCCATGGCGCGCACGACTTTTCGCGCTCGGTACTCGTCAACGAGGTATGGCGGCCGTACGGGATCGGCTGCGGCCTCGATCTTGTGCTGCGCGATCGCGGGCGGCCGCTGGGGCTGCTCTTCGTCAATCGAGAGGCGAAGCACAGTCGTTTCACCGCGGCGGAGGCACGCGCGCTCGCCGCGCTGGCGCCGCATTTCACGCATGCGCTGACCGCCCATCCCAAACCGCCGTCATCGACACCGGGTCAGGGCGAGGAGCGTAGCGGCGTGGTCGTGGCGCACGCGGACGGCAGCATCGCCTCGTTCAGCGCCGATGCGCCGGTGCTGATGTTCGAGCTTAACGATCGCCAGCCCTGGCCGGGGGTACGGCCGCTCGACGCGCCGGTAAGCGTGCCCCCGCCGTTGCTGGAGCTGCTGCGCCGCCTCGCGCGCATCCGTACCGGCGCGCCGTCCGCGCCCGCCACCATCGACCGCCGCACCCGGCGCGGCCTGTTCCGCGCCCGCGCCTATCCGCAGGCGGGCGGCGACCTGTGCGTCTTCACGCTGACGCAACAGCTGCCCGCCGAGATCAGGATGGTCCGCCACCTCGCCGGGCTGGACCTGTCACCGCGCGAACGGCAGGTCGCCTATCATCTCGGCATGGGCAGCGACGCGGACGGCGGCGCTCAGGCGCTGGGCGTGTCGATCGCGACCTGGCGCAGCTACGTCAAACGCATCTACGAGCGCCTTGAGATCGGTAGCCGGGTGGAACTGCACACGCTGCTCGATCGGCAAGGCGAGCGGCTGCACTGACCGGTCCGGCATCGGATCGAATGACCTATTCGCCGTCCTACATGGCCGGCCACGTCACGCTCGGGTCATGCCATCGGCCCGCCCCGCCTCGTTCAGCCATCGCCCTCATCCACGCACGGGGCGTTTTCGCGGGCAACGGGGCGTGAGGATCGTCGAAGTTCCGCGCGCGCCTCGCCCTACAGCTTCACCAGCTCGACGCGCCGGTTCTTGGCGCGGCCGTCCTCGGCGCCGTTGTCGGCAAGCGGGCGGGTCTGGCCGAAGCCCTTCGCCTGCAGCCGCGACGGTTCGATCCCCGCCGCGATCAGCGTGCCCATTACCGCGTTGGCGCGGCCCTGCGACAGCGTCTGGTTGTGCGGCGGCGTCCCGGCATTGTCGGTGTGCCCCTCGATCCGGATTTTAAGCGCCGGGTCGGCGGTGAGCAGCTTCACCACCTCGGCCAGCATCGGCTGCGACGCCGGTAGTACGGCGGTCTGGTCGGTCGCGAAATTGACGTACAGCGCGACATGCCCGGCGGTGTCGAGCGCCTGTTTCAGCGCGGCGGCAGGGACCAGCTTGGCGCTGACGTCCAGCGGCTTGGTTTCGACGATCGTCAGCCAGTAATTGTCCGGCTTGTCGTCGTACATCTTGTAGACCTCGACCCAGATCTGGCTGGTGGGCGTGCGGACCATATACACCCCCATCTCCTCGTGCCGCAGCATGTTGTAACGCGCGCGGTGGCGTGGGTCGGCGAAGGTGACGTGGGCGGCCTCCATGGCCTCGCCGGTGCCTTCCCAGACGGTAACGCCGCCGAGGTCGTGGATCAGCTTCTCGTAGTTCTTCTGCGCCTCGAAAAAGGACCGCCCCTTGCCGATCGCCTGCACCGTCCGCAGCCGCCCTTCGACGGTGACCGGCTTGGTGCCGTCGAAGAACTGATAATGGTCGTAATTCGAGTCGTGCTGACTTTCCCAGGCAAAGGAACTGGCCTCGTCCCTGGTGACGGGATGATAGCCGTCCATCAGCCCGAAATAGGGAAAGGCACCCGACGGCGCATTGCCCTGCGGCGCGGCCGCGGGATTGAAGCCGCCTGCTGCGACGGTGGCGGGCGAGGCACTGGCGGCCGGCGTGGGCGCGGCGACGGCGGCAGGCGCGTTGACGAGCGCCTGCGCGTTCGCGTCGGCATCGTCCTTCTTGGCGCAGCCCGCGACGAGAAGCGACAGAGCGACCAGCGCCATGGCAGGCCAGCGAAGCATCGTCATGAACAGGTCCCCTTCGGCCAGCGACCGCACCCCCGCGACATGGGCCGGCCGGTGCCCGCATCGTTCCGTCATCCTGACCCGTCGTCAGCGACCACGCAAGCGCCTGGCCGATCAACCGGACACCCGGTGACCGCCGCAGGGAGCGGCAGGCGCGCACGCGGCCCCCCACCGCGTCGCCCGCCGCCGCCCGGCGACGATCGTCGTTCCTTTGGCGCAACGGAGGTGACGATTTCCGCTCCCATCCGGTAGCGGTTTCGCCCGAATGCGCGGTGCTACATCGGGCGGATCAGACGAGGAGCGGACGATGAAGGCGATGGGGTGGACCGGTGCGCTGGCGTTGATGTTGACGGCGTGCGGCGGCGGCGCGGGTGGCGGGAACGCGACCGACACGTCGGGGCTCGTGGCGGCAAACGGCTGGAAGGCGACGGACGCCTGCGCGATCATGTCGCGGGCAACGGTGGCGAAGACGCTCGGCACCGCTGTCGCGACGGCGGAGCTACAGGCGGTGAAGGACGGCAGCGTCGGCAACGGCGACGTCTATTCGCAGTGCACCTTCACCCTCGCCGACGGACGGATGCTGGTGTTCGGCACCGCCGCGGCGGCCGGCAGCCCGGACGTGGCGGGCGTCGTCGCCAGCCTGCGTGGCCAGATGGGGATCGTCACCAACGAACGGCCGGTCGAGTTGCCCGGCGTCGGCAAGGCGGCGCTGTGGCTGCCCCAGATGCACGCCCTCTACGTTGCGCTCGGCGACGGCCGCTGGGCGTCGGCGACTCTGGCGGGGTTCGGCAAGGCGGCGGCGATCACGTCCGACGCCGCGCAGGCCGACTCGATCAAGCTGATGCGCACCATCGGCGCGTGACGTCGCCGATCGCCGTCGGCGGCGATCGCGCTGTACGTCTGGCGCGCGCGCTGCTTGCGCCCGCCTTGATGGGACGGTTCCTGACGCTCGGCGGACGGAGCGGGTTCGTGCGGCCGGTGGCGCTTGCCGAGGACAACCGGCTGACGATCGCGCTACCGCCGTCCCGCTATGGCGACATGTTCGAGCCACCTGTCGGCGACGCTGCGGGGGTGCGAGGCGATGACCGTCCTCGACCAGTCGGTCCGCGGCCGGGGCCGAACGCCCTTGCCGGGCCCGGATGTAACTGATAATCAGTTGCAATGGAGCTGCCCCGCCGCATCGTCGCATCGTTGAGCCTGGAGACGTTGCCCCGCCACGCGTATGCGACGGTGCATATGATCGAGTGGTCGCGACTCGGCGTGGCGGAAGCGCGGCGGCTGCGTGAGCTCGGCTTCGACGAGGGTGTCGAGGTGGAGGTACTGCACCGCGCGCGCTTCGGCCGTGGCCCCGTCGCCTGCCGAATCGGTCGCATGACGGTGGCGCTGCGCCGCGCCGTCGCCGCCGCCGTGCTCGTCGCGCCCGCTGCCGCCTGACCGGCTGGCTCCGGCCCGCGCGATGACCGACGCGCTCTATCGTGACACGCCCACCGCGCCCGCCCACGCACCGGCGGCGGCGCCGCTGATCGCGCTGGTCGGCAACCCGAACGCGGGCAAGACCGCGCTGTTCAACGCGCTGACCGGTGCCCGGCAAAAGGTCGCCAACTATCCCGGCGTCACCGTCGAGCGCCATGCCGGCCGCTGGGCGCTCGCCGACGGGCGGCCCGTCGAGCTGGTCGACCTGCCCGGCGCCTACAGCCTCGATCCCTCCTCCCCCGACGAGGCGGTGACCCGCGACGTCGTCACCGGCAGCAGCGGATTCGAACGAACGCCCGACGCGCTGATCGTCGTCGTCGACGCGGGCAATCTGGAGCATCATCTCCGCTTCGCGCTCCAGCTGATCGCGCTGGGACGGCCGGTCGTCGTGGCGCTCAACATGGTCGATCTCGCCGAGCGCGACGGGCTGACGCTCGACGCGGCGGCGCTGGCCGAGGCGCTGGGCGTGCCGGTGGTCGCCACCGTCGCGGTCCGCAAGCGCGGCGTCGACGAGCTGCGCGCGGCGGTGGGCGATGTGCTCGACGCCCCGGCGCGGACGCTCGGCGCGGCGGACGAGGGACGGGCCCTTGGCCTGCACGCTCGCCGCGTCGCGCGCGCCGCGATCGTCGCGGAAAGCCCGGTACGGCGCTGGACGCATGCCTTCGACGTGGTGGCGCTGCATCCGGTCTGGGGCACGGCGCTGTTGCTCGCGGTGCTGTTCACGATGTTCCAGGCGGTGTTCAGCTGGGCGCAGGTGCCCGCCGACCTCATCAGCGATAGCGTCGCCGCAGCGCAGGGCTGGCTTGGTGAGGCGCTCTCACCCGGTTTTGGGCGCGATCTGCTGGTGCAGGGCGTGCTCGCCGGCGTCGGCGCGGTGGTCGTCTTCCTGCCGCAGATCCTGATCCTGTTCGCCTTCATTCTGGTGCTGGAGGCATCGGGCTACATGGTTCGTGCCGCATTCCTGATGGACCGGCTGATGGCGTCGGTCGGGCTGTCGGGCCGCGCGTTCATCCCGTTGCTGTCCAGCTTCGCCTGCGCGGTGCCCGGCATCATGGCGACGCGCACGATCGAGGACGAGAAGGACCGGCTGACGACCATCCTGATCGCGCCGTTGATGACCTGCTCGGCGCGCTGGCCGGTCTATACGCTCATCATCGGCGCGCTGATCCCGGCGCGGCGCGTGGCACCCGGCGTCGGACTGCAGGGGCTGGTGATGTTCGCGCTGCTGCTGATCGGCGTCGCGGGCGCCTATGTCGCGGCACTCGCGCTCCGGCGCACGGTGACGAAGGGCGCCTCGTCCGGCTTCATGCTGGAGATGCCCAAATACCAGATGCCGCGACTGCGCGACATCGCCATCGGGCTGTGGACACGGGCGCTGATCTTCCTGAAGCGCGCCGGCACCACCATCGCGCTGACGGTCGCGCTGCTGTGGGTGCTCGCCTCCTATCCCGTCGCGCCCGCCGGTCAGCGGCAGAGCGAATATTCGGTGGCGGGGCGGATCGCGAGCGTGATCGAGGTCGCGGTCAAGCCGATCGGGTTCAACCACGACATCGCGCTGGCGCTGCTGCCCGCGATGGCGGCGCGGGAGGCGGCGGTGGCGGCGATCGGCACCGTCTATGCCGTCGACAATCCCGATTCGGCGGCGGGCGGCGAGACCATGACCCGGAACCTGCGCGCACGCTGGAGCCTGCCCACCGCGCTCGCGTTCCTGATGTGGTTCGTGTTCGCGCCGCAGTGCATCTCGACGATCGCGGTGACCCGGCGGGAGACCAACGGCTGGAAGTGGCCGCTGTTCATGGTTGGCTATCTGTTCGCCGCCGCCTACATCATGGCCGGAATCACATACTGGCTCGCGGTCGCCGCGGGCCTCTAGGGGCAGCGATGGCAGGTAGCGTCAACAAGGTCATTCTCGTCGGCAATCTGGGCAAGGACCCGGAAAGCCGGTCGTTCCAGAACGGCGGCAAGGTGGTGGAACTGCGGATCGCCACCTCCGAGTCGTGGAAGGACCGAAATTCGGGCGAGCGCAAGGAAAAGACCGAGTGGCACACCGTGAAGGTGTTCAACGAAGGCCTCGCCAACGTCGCGGAGAAGTATCTCCGCAAGGGCTCGAAGGTCTATATCGAGGGCGCGCTGACGACCCGGAAATGGCAGGATCAGCAGGGCCAGGATCGCTATTCGACCGAGGTGACGCTGCAGGGCTTCAACAGCGTCCTGACGATGCTGGACGGCGCGGGCGGCCAGGGTGGCGGCGGCGGCGGAGGTCGTGACTTCGGAGGTGGCGGCGACGACGATTTCGGCGGCGGCTCGGGTGGGCGCGGCGGCGGCGGTGGTCGCGGCAACTTCGGCGGCGGGGGTGCCGGTGGTGCGGCCGGCGGGCAGCGCGGCGGCTTCGCCGACGATCTCGACGACGACGTCCCCTTCTGAGTGGAGGACATCGGTGCCAGTGGCGTAGGCCGAGGATGGCAGGTCGACGAGACGGCACGGGCGGCGGTCATCGCCGCCTACGATCTCGACCGCCTTCGCCACGCGCCGGCGCTGCGGCGGATCACCGATTTCGCCGCCGCGCTGTGCGACTCGCCGGTCGCACTGGTCACGGTGCTTGAAGAGACGCAGCAGGTCTTCCTGTCGCGTTCGGGTATCGATTTGGACAGCACGCCGCGGGAAATATCCTTCTGCGATCACGCGATCCGAAGCGACGAGATCATGGTCGTAACGGACGCGACCGCCGACCCGCGCTTCGTCGACAATCCGCTGGTGACCGGCGATCTCAACGTCCGTTTCTATGCCGGCGTGCCGCTGTTCACCGACGAGGGCGTGGCGCTCGGTTCGCTGTGCGTGCTCGACACGGTGCCGCATCCCGACGGGCTGACGCCGCTACAGCGGCAGGGGCTGGAGGCGCTGGCGGACAATGTCATGGCGCGCCTGCGCGACACCCGCGACGCCGCCGCCTGGCGTCATCGCGAGCGCGACGCGCGGGCGAAGCTGGGCGATTCCGAGTCGCGGTTCCGAACGCTCGCCGACACCATGCCGCAGATGGTTTGGTCGACGCTGCCCGACGGGTATCACGACTATTACAATGCGCGGTGGTACGAGTTCACCGGCACGCCGGTGGGATCAACCGATGGCGAGGGCTGGAACGACATGTTCCATGCCGACGACCGGGAACGCGCCTGGGAGGTCTGGCGGCAGTCGCTGATCAGCGGCGAGCCTTATCAGATCGAATACCGGTTGCGACATGCCGACGGCAGCTATCGCTGGGTGCTGGGCCGGGCACTGCCGATCCGTGACGAAGCCGGCAAGATCACGCGCTGGTTCGGCACCTGCACCGATATCGACGAGCAGAAGATAGCGGCGGAGGAACGCGAGGTGATCGCGCAGGAACTGTCGCATCGGATCAAGAACATCTTCTCGGTGATCGCCGGGCTGATCGGTTTCGCGGCCCGTGCGCGGCCGGAGATGAAGGAAGCGGCGGGCGACCTGCGCGATCGCATCACCGCGCTGGGACGGGCGCACGATTTCGTCCGCCCGCACAGCCGCAACTCGATGCCCGACGCCCGGCAGGACTCGCTGCACGGGCTGCTCGGCGAGCTGTTCGCCGCCTATGCCCGCGACGGCGTCGGCGGGGTCGAAGTGATGGGTGACGACCTGCCCGTCGACGATCGTTCCGCCACGCCGCTGGCGTTGCTGTTTCACGAGCTGGCGACCAACGCCGCCAAATACGGCGCGCTGTCGGTCGATGGCGGGCGGGTGACGCTCGATGTCGAAGCCGGTGGCGAAACCGTCACGCTGCGCTGGACGGAGGCGGGTGGACCGCCGGTGGTAGCGCCGACGAGCGAAGGCTTTGGCTCGCAGCTGCTGGAACTCAGCGCCGTGAGACAGCTCGGCGGCACCGTCGAGCGTGACTGGCAATCGGACGGGCTGCGGCTGACCGTGACGGTGCCGCGAACCGCCTTTTCCCGGCGTTAGAGCGCCGCCAGCGCGCCGGTCGTGCGGGGCGGCGCATCTTCGTTGCAGGCGAGTGCCGCGGCCGCGAGAATCTGCGCCTCGTTGAACGGCTTGCGGACGAAGCCAAGCGCCGAACAGGGCGGCTCGATCTGCGCGGGGTTGGCGGTGACGAAGACGACGCGGACGCCATGCTCCGCCTCGATCGCGCGAGCGATCGCCGGGCCGGTGCAACCGTCGCGCAGGTTGACGTCGACGAACGCGAACGTCGCACGATCAGCGGCGGCCTCCGCCTCCAGGCGGTCCGCCGCGATCGCGACCACCGTATAGCCCCCGTCGGTCAAGATGCGTTCGAGATCGAGTGCGACGAAGATCTCGTCCTCGACGATCAGCGCCGTCTTGCTCATATAGTAACCTGTATCATCCCGTAGCAACCCGCCCGGCGCCCGGCGGTTCCGGCGGACGACGTTTCAGGAGAAAAATCGCGTGCTCGGCCAGCAAGTTGGCCGCACCCGATCCGCGCCGCCTGTCGCCCGACAGGAACCACGCACGCTCCACCACAAGCCCCTGATCGGCGACGAACGCCCTGAAATCGTCCACCGTCACATGGTGGATGTTGGGCGTGTCGTACCAGCGCTCGGGCAGCTGGCGCGTCACCGGCATCCGTCCGCCCCACAGCAGCGACAACCGCACCCGCCAGTGCGCGAAATTGGGGAACGAGACGAACGCGCGCGCCCCGATCCGCATCAGTTCGCCCAACACCCGGTCGGGCGCGCGCGCGGTCTGCAAGGTCTGGCTGAGGATCGCATAGTCGAAGCTGGCGTCCGGATAGGCGGCGAGGTCGATGTCGGCATCGCCCTGCACCACCGACAGGCCGCGCCCGACCGCGGCGGCGACGTTGACCGGGTCGATCTCCAGCCCACGCGCGTCGACCTGCTTGTGCGCCTGAAGCGACTCCATCAAGTCACCCGTGCCGCAGCCGACGTCCAACACGCGCGCGCGTGCTTCAATATGGTTTGCGATCACCTCCAAGTCGGGCCGCAGGGTCGGGGCGTTGGGCGCCGTCATGGCGTCGCCCTGAGCCGTGCAGCGGCGTCTGGGTCGAGCCGCTCCATGTAATTCTGCGGCCGGATCGGTGGGTGGAACCCCAGCGCCTCGTACACCCCATGCGCGTCCAGCGTCACCAGCGCGACGCGGCGGATGCCGGCATAGTCGGGATGGTCGAGGAACCAGCGTACCATGCGCCGCCCCAGCCCCTGGCCGCGACCGCCCTCGTCCACCCAGACGTCGGCGATCCAGGCGAAGGTGGTGCGGTCGGTGATCGCGCGGGCATAGCCGACCTGCGCGCCGTCGCGATAGGCACCGAGCACGTGCGACCCGCGTGCAGCACGCTCGACCAGATCGCGCGCGATGCCGGGCGACCAATAGCTCGATGCCAGCCAGCCATGGACGCGTCCGAAGTCGATGCGATCGATGGCGTCGCTCAATTCGATCATGCCGCCCCCAGGAAGCCGCCGACCACCCGGTCGAGCGCGGGCGAGTCGAGCAGAAAGGCGTCGTGGCCATAGGGGCTCGACAGCTCGACGAAGCTGACCGCCAGCCCGGCCGCGTTGAGCGCGTGGACGACGGTCCGCGACTCGGCGGTGGGGTAGAGCCAGTCGGTATCGAACGAGACGATGCAGAACCGCGTCGCGCTGCCCCGGAACGCATCCGCCAGCCGGCCGCCATGCTCCTCCGCCAGGTCGAAATAATCCATCGCGCGGGTGATGTAGAGATAGGAGTTGGCGTCGAACCGGTCGACGAAGCTCAACCCCTGATGCCGCAGATAGCTCTCGACCTGGAAATCGGCGTCGAAGCCGAAGCTGAGCTTTGGGTCTTCTTGGGCATCCCGCGCCTGCAACCGCCGGCCGAACTTCTCGGTCAGCCCGGCTTCCGACAGATACGTGATGTGCGCGGCCATCCGCGCCACCGCCAGCCCGGCGGCTGGCGGTGCATCGCCATAGTCGCCGCCCTGCCAGCGCGGGTCGGCCATGATCGCCTGCCGTCCGACCTCGTGAAAGGCGATGTTCTGCGCGGTGTGCCGCGCGGTCGACGCGATCACCAGCGCGGCGCGGACGCGGTCGGGAAAGGTCGCAGCCCAGCTCAGCGCCTGCATCCCCCCCATCGATCCGCCGACCACGGCGGCCAGCGCCCCGATGCCGAGATGGTCGAGCAGCATCGCCTGTGCGCGCACCATGTCGCGGACCGTGATGACCGGAAACGCCATGCCATAGGGCCGCCCGGTCGCGGGATCGATGGAGGCGGGGCCGCTCGTCCCCATGCAGCTGCCCAGCACGTTGGGACAGACGACGCAGAAGCGATCGGTGTCGATCGGCTTGCCCGGCCCGACCATCCGCGCCCACCAGCCCGGCTTGCCGGTGCGCGGATGGACGCTGGCGAGGTGCTGGTCGCCGGTCAGCGCGTGGCAGACCAGGATCGCGTTATCACGCTCGGGTGAGAGCGTGCCGTAGGTCTCGTACGCGATCTCGACCGGCGTCAGGCTGCCGCCGCCGTCCAGCACCAGCGACCCGGGCAGCGTGACGTGGCGGTTCAGGCCATGGCGAGCGTCGACGGACATCCCCGGCGGGGTAGGGACACCCGGCGGCGCCGACAAGTTCAGCGCAGGCACGGCGCCTTGCCACGGAACGCGGCGCGCAACATGGCGGGGAAACCCGACAGCCGCTTGCCCTGCCGGCGCATCGCGGCGCACAGGCCGGCCGGTCCGCGATAGGCGGCCACGAACCGGTCGGCGGCATCCGTCGCCAGCGCCTGCGCCTCCGTCCCGCTCACGTCCGGTGCATAGTCCGCCGGCGCGACGAACAGCGCGCGCGCCGGACCGACCAGGGCGCAGCCGTCGGGGCGAAGGCGCACCACCGCACCCAGATCGCCCTCCGAGTCGTCCAGCCCGGCACGGCGCGGCACATAGCGGCCCGACACGACCATCACGTCGCCGGACCGCGCCAGCACCCAGAGCTGATGCGCGTAATTGTCGTTCTGCAAGTCCGGACAGCGCCGCAGGAAATCCGCGTCGACCGGCGCGAAGGCGGTCGTCGCGGGCGACCAGCGGAGCCCGACCAGCGGGTCGCGGATAGCAACGGGCACGGATGGCCGGGTCGCGGCGCCGGTCGCCGCCACGGCGACGATCGACAGCACGAGCTTACGGATGGCGGTAGACTTCATACACCCCCTTCGTCCGGAAGGCCGGACCCGGCATTACCTCGCGTTGCACGAAATCGGAGATCCAGTTGCGGCCGTCCCACCCCTCGACATGGCCCGCCGACGAGGAGGGGTTGCCGGGCATCACCGCGATGTCGCCGGTGAGCGGGACGTAACTCGCGTCGACCTCGACCTTCTGGAAGCCCAGACGCTGCAGGAACGGGCCATAGTCCTTCGCGTCGCGCGGCCGGCCCACCGTCGACAGCCCGCCCGCCTCCATCGCCTGCCGGACGAAGGTGGCGCACTTGCCCTTGCCGAACGGCGGCCCCGCATTGTCGCGCAGGTGCTTGGCGAACGCGGCCTTGTCGAACGGCATGATCGGACCCCCGTCTTTTGCCGGTTCTTTAGAGGGACTGCGGCGCTCGGCAAGGTCTCTCCGGCGCTGCCCCTCGCATGGCGTGACGGAACGGTCGGGGGCCGCTACAGCCGCGCCCCATGACCGCTCCCCAACCCAAGTCGTGGATCATGGGCATCGCGCCCTACGTCCCCGGTCGCGCCACCACCGACGACGGTCGCAAGGTGGTAAAGCTGTCGTCGAACGAAAACCCGCTCGGCACGCCGGCGGCCGCGCGCGCGGCGTTCCTGGAGGCGGCGACTAGCCTGGAACGCTACCCCGACGCCTCGGGCGCGATCGTGCGCGAGGCGCTGGCAGCGAAACACGGGCTAGATGCGGCAAGGATCATCTACGGCAACGGCTCCGACGAGGTGCTGCACCTCGCCGCGGGGGCGTTCAGCGGGCCGGGCGACGAGGTGATCTTCGTCCATTACGGCTTCGCGGTCTACGAGATCGCGGCGCGGCGGACGGGCGCGGTACCGGTGATCGCGCCCGACGCCGACTATGCCACCGACGTCGACGCGATCCTCGCCTGCGTCACCGACCGGACGCGCGTGGTGTTCGTCGCCAATCCGAACAACCCGACCGGCACCTATGTCACGCGCGACGAGGTCGCGCGGCTTCACGCCGGCCTGCGCGCCGACATCCTGCTCGTCCTCGACCATGCCTATGCCGAATATATCGAAGGCGAGCTGGACGACGGCGGCATGGAGCTGGCGCGGACGGCGTCGAACGTGCTGGTGACGCGCACCTTTTCCAAGATGTACGGTCTCGCCGCCGAGCGGATCGGCTGGGGCTATGGCGCGGCGCCGCTGATCGACGCGATGCACCGCATCCGTCTGCCGTTCAGCATGACCATCGCCGGCCAGCATGCCGCCGTCGCCGCACTGGGCGATATCGCGTTCGTCGAGCATGCGCGCGCCCACAATGCCGAATGGCGGCGCTGGTTCGCCGACGAGATCGGCAAGCTCGGCAATGCCGGCCTGCGGGCGGTGCCGAGCCAGGCGAACTTCGTCCTGGTGCTGTTCGAGGGCGCGCTGACCGGCGAGGCGGCATACAAGGGGCTGATGGACGCGGGCTATATCGTCCGCTGGCTGCCCAACCAGGGGCTGGCGCACGGCCTCAGGATCACGATCGGGACCGAGGACGAGTGTCGCGGCGTGATCGCGGCGTTGCGCGACCTCACCGACCGCACCGGCGCGCAGGACGCGCACGCCGCCGCCCGGGACGGCGGGATCGAACGCGGCTGATGCTGCCCTTCACGCGCGTCACCATCGTCGGGCTGGGGCTGATCGGCTCGTCTGTCGCGCGCGCGATCCGGGCGACGATGCCGACGGTGTGTATCACCGGGCACGATGCCGACGCGGACGTGCGTGAGGCGGCGCGGCGGCTCGACCTCGCCGACGATGTCACCGACACGCCCGGCGCGGCGGTGATCGACGCCGACCTGGTGATCTTCTGCGTGCCCGTCGGCGCGATCGGCGCGGCGGCGGCGGCGGTCCGCGACGACCTGCCCGCCGATGCGATCGTCAGCGACGTCGGCAGCTGCAAGGCGGAGGTCGCGCGGGCGCTGGCGGACGCGCTGCCCGGCGTCGCGATCGTCCCCGCCCACCCGGTCGCGGGCACCGAGCAGAGCGGGCCGGCGGCGGGGTTCGCGACGCTGTTCCACCGCCGCTGGTGCATCCTGACCCCGGTCGAGGGCACGCCCGAGGTCGCGGTCGAGCGCGTCGCGGCGTTCTGGCGGCGGCTGGGTGCCGATGTCGAGACGATGACGCCCGACCATCACGACCGCGTGCTGGCGGTGACCAGCCACCTGCCGCACCTCATCGCCTACACGATCGTCGGCACCGCCAGCGATCTGGAGCAGGTGACCGAGAGCGAGGTCATCAAATATTCCGCCGGCGGCTTTCGCGACTTCACCCGCATCGCCGCCAGCGACCCGACGATGTGGCGCGACGTGTTCCTGACCAACCGGACCGCGGTGTTGGAGATGCTGCAACGCTTCTCGGAGGACCTGACCGCGTTGCAACGGGCGATCCGGGTCGGCGACGGCGAGCAGCTGTTCGAGCATTTCACCCGCACGCGCGCGGTGCGGCGATCGATCGTCGAACAGGGGCAGGACGATTCGGCGCCGGATTTCGGCCGAAGCGCGCACCACCGCATCGACGCTGCGGAGGAGCCGCGCTAGGCCGGCCGGGCTCGGCACCGGCCGAGCTTCGACGTCACGGGATTTATTCCCGTGACGGCCCCGGCGGATTCAGTGCGTTGATCGCCGCATGGACGCGGCGCTCCGCCTCGTCACGGGGCAGGCCCGGCGGGACCTCCTCGCCGATGCGATAGGTGATGACGCCCGGTCGCTTGGCGCCATGCTTGGGCCATAGCCGCCCGCTGTCGACCGCGATCGGGACCACCGGCAGCTTCAGCGTCTTGTACAGCCCCGCGAAACCGGCCTTGAGCGGCGGCTGCTCGCCCGGCGGCACCCGCGTGCCCTCGGGAAACAGCAGGATCGAGCGGCCCTCGCCGGTCAGCGCGCGGCCTTCCGTCATCATCCGCCGCATCATCGCCGCCGAGGCTTCGCGATCGACCGCGATCGCGCCATAAACCTTGGTCGCCCAGCCCCAGAACGGGATGCGCGTCAGCTCGCGCTTGAGGATGATCGCGGGGCCGTTCAGCGCCGCCGCCATGTCGATCGCCTCGAAGAACGACTGGTGCTTGACCGCGTAGAGCACGGGATGCGTCGGCAGCGTCCCCTCGACGCGCACCGTGATCCCCAGGATCAGCCGCGCGCACCAGCGCTGATAGCTCGACCAGATGCGCGCGTGCCCGATCATCGCGCCGCGCCCGAACAGCCCGCTGATCGGCACCGTGACGATGATCGGCCCCGATCCGCCGTAAAAGGCGAGGCGGAACAGCCAGGTGCGGAGCCGGCTCCCCATATCCGTCATCGGCCCATCCACAGCAGCACGCGCCGCAACAGCAGCTTGTTGTACTCGCTGACCAGCGTCAGCAGGCGCGGTTCGCCCGGCACCCCGTCGCCCAGCACGACGACGTCCGGGCCGACCGCCGCGCGCAGCTCCATGCCCGCGCGCGCCAGGTGCCAGTCGGAGGTGACGAGCCGGACGGTGTGAAACCCCTGCGCCGTCAGCCACGTCGCCGTCTCGCCCGCGTTGGAGCGGGTGTCGACCGCGTCGCGCCCGAGATCGACGCAGCAGGCGAGCAGGCGCGGGTCGGCCTTGTATTCGCGCGCCAGATCCGCCTCGCGGACGCCGGGCGCGACGCCGGTGACGAGCATCCGCTTCGCCTGATGCCGCCGCAGCAGGTCGAGCCCGCGATCGATCCGCCCCGGCCCCCCGGTCGGCACTACCACCGCGTCGGTGGTCGACCCTTCCAGCGGCGACGGCAGCAGCAGCGTGAACAGCACGAAGCCGAGGCTCCAGGCGATCACCAGGAAACCGAGCGCGCGGCGGATCACAGGGTGCGCCTCAACGCGGCGACGACCGTCCGCCGCGCCGCCAGCGTCGCCACCGCGACGAAGGCGAGCGGCAGGATCACGAGCAACAGCCAGTCGCCGGCACCGAGCGTCGCCCCGCCGAGCAGCTCGGACCCGAGCCCGGCTATCCGCCCGCCGATCAGCCACGCCACCGCCGCCGCCGCCGTGCCGCCCACCGCGCCGCCGATCGCGGCGTCGATCGCGACGCGGCGCTGGAACAGCCGCGCGACCTGGACGTCGGTGGAACCGAGCATGTGCATCACCTCGATCGTCGCGCGATGCGTCTCCAGCCCGGCGCGCGCCGCGAGCACCGCCACCGCCGCCGCCGCGCTCGCCATCAGCAGCACCAGCGTACCCGCCAGCCAGGTCAGCGAGCGCATGAAGTCGCCGACCGGCGACATCCAGCGTTCGTGCCGGTCGACCTGCGCGAGCGGGCTGGCGCGCCGGGCGATGCCGGCGACCTGTGCCGCCGTCGCGTCGCCGGGGTCGGCGAGATCGACGTCGATCAGCGCGGGCACCGGCAGTTCGGGGTCGGCGCCGTCACTGCCCAGCCACGGCCGCAACAGCCGCGCCAGCTCCGCCCGGTCTACCGCGACGACGCGCCGCACCTCCGGCAATCCGCGCAACGCCGCCAGCACGCGCGCCGCCGCCGCGTCGCGCCGCGCCGGCTCGCCATCGACGATCTGCACCGTCAGCCGCCCCGCCAGCTGCCGGTCGAGCTGCGCGGTCGCGTTGCGTGTCGCCAGCCCCGCCGCCGCCGCCAGCACCGTCAGGAACAGCATCACCGCCATCACGCCGGTCATCGCGCGCAGCCCGCCCGCCTCGTCCAGCACGCGCCGTGCGGAGGACCGGCGGCTCACGCGCCCGCCGGGTGGCGCAGCGCGCCGGTCGGGTCGAGCAGACGACCCTTGTCCAGCCGCATCATCGACGCGTGCGGAATCCGGCTGAGCAGGTGGAAGTCGTGGGTCGCGATCAGCACGGTCGTGCCCATCTTGTGCATCGCATCGAACAGGGCGAGCAGCCGCTCCGCCATGTCGGGATCGACGTTGCCGGTCGGCTCGTCGGCCACGAGCAGCTCCGGCCGGGCGATCACCGCGCGCGCGATCGCCACGCGCTGCTGCTCGCCGCCCGACAGCGTCGCGGGCCGCGCGTCGGCACGCTCGCCCAGCCCGACCCAGGCGAGCATCTCGCGCACCGGCTGGCGCAACTCCTCCTCGGGCACGCCCGCGACCCGCAACGGCAGCGCGACGTTGTCGGCGGCCGACAGGTGCGGCACCAGCCGGAAGTCCTGGAAGACGACGCCGATCCGTCGCCGAAAGCCCGGCAGCCGGTCGCGCGGCAACAGCACCGCGTCCTCGCCGAACAGCCGGATGATACCCCGGCTCGGCCGCTGCGCGAGGTATAACAGCTTCAGCAGCGAGGTCTTGCCCGCGCCGCTGGCGCCGGTCAGGAAGTAGAAGGCGCCGCTGCGAAGCTGGAACGACACGTCGGCCAGCGTCTCCGGCTGGCTACCATAGCGCAGTCCCACATTCTCGAACTGCACCACCGTCGCCATGTCCGCGGAACCTTGCCATGACCGCCGCGCCCCTTCAAGCTTGCCAGCCCGGCGGACCCGTGCCTAAGAATCGCACCGGGCCGCATCCGGCTCCGGGGTGTCCGACACGCATGATCCTGCAATGCCCCGAGTGCCAGACCCGCTACCTCGTCCCGGACAGCGCGATCGGGGCGGCCGGGCGCACGGTGCGCTGCGCGAATTGCAAGCATTGCTGGTTTCAGGACGGCGCGCCGCTGCCCGAGCCGGCGGCATCCCCGGCGCCTGCGATCGCGACGGGGACCATCACCGTGCCGCCGCCGCCGGTCGAGGACGAGTTCGCCGGTCCATCGCCCTTCCTGCCGCCGCTCGACGAGCCGGAAGCCGAAGCTCCGGTCGCCTCGGTCGAGAGCTACGACGAGCAACCGCCGTTCCGCGCGCGGCGCAATCCCGTCCGGCGGTGGACGATTGCGGCGCTGATCGCGGGCGCGCTGATGCTGGCGGCGGTGGCGGCGATCACCTGGCTGGGCGCGCCGAGCTTCCTCGGCCGCCTCGGGCTGGCGCTGGGGCCGACCGAGAGCCCGCTGCTCATCAAGGACAAGCCGATCCAGCGCCGCGACCTCGACAACGGGTCGGAGCTGTTCGCGGTCGCCGGCCAGATCACCAATGCGTCCGCCGAGCGTCAGCGCGTACCCGACGTCCGCGCCGAGCTTCGCGACGCGCAGGGACGACTGGTCTACAGTTGGACGATCACGCCGCAGCTGCGGACGCTGGCACCGGGCGCGTCGGTCGACTTCAATTCCGCCAAGCTCGACGTGCCGGCCAATTCCAAGCGCCTGGTGCTGAGCTTCGCCGGCGAGAGCTGACGCCGCCGCCTCCCCTCCCACGCAAAGCCGTTGCGGCGGGCGGGTCGCTTTGCTAGTGGCCCGCTCCTGCCAGCCGTCCGTCGCGATCGCGAGGGGCGGCGATCACGTGCGGCCGTGGCGGAATTGGTAGACGCGCAGCCTTGAGGTGGCTGTGTCCGAAAGGACGTGGAAGTTCGAGTCTTCTCGGCCGCACCACTTCCGGTCAAAAGGTGGGCACCATGCCCATGATGGCCGGTTCCGGCTTCCCGACGGCTCGTTCGAGCCTCCGGTGGACCCCGAAATCCAGGTGGCCTCCTGGTCGATATCGGCCTCGGAGAAGAACCGGGCGACACAGGTATTTCAACGCGCGGGACCTTCGCTGTGGAGGCGTTCGCAGCGACGCGATTTCGGTCGAACCTACACGGATAGGATGCGCTGTGGTCCGTGGCGTATAGTGGGTAGCCAATCGCTATACCCCCAGCCTCCAGCCGGGATGACGCAGAGGAGCCATGGCCTCCACCGCAAATGCGCGGTAATTCAAAAGGGCCACCGGCACCTGTTAAGCCGGCGGCCCCGTTGGACAGCCATTCGTCAGACGGTCGCCGCCTCCAGCGCCAGATAGTCGGTGTAGCCCTCCGGCCCCGGCGTATACCAGGTCCGCATGTCATCCTTCGCCAACGGGGCCCCCTGCCGGAAACGCTCGGGCAGGTCGGGGTTGGCGATGAAGGCGCGGCCCCAGGCGATCGCGTCGGCGCGACCGGACGCCACGTCCGCCTGACCGGTCTCGACGCCATAGTCCTGGTTGAGCACCAGCGGGCCGGTGAACGCCTCGCGGATCAACGGGCTGAGCTTGGGCACGTCGGTCTTGCCGAAGGTGCCGTCCGGCCCCTGCTCGCGCAGCTCCAGAAAGGCGATGCCCAGCTCGTTCAGCGCGCGGGCGGCCGGCACGAACACCGCCGCCGGATCGGAATCGTCCGCGCCCTGCGTCTCGCCGTTGGGCGACAGGCGGATGCCGGTGCGCCCCGCGCCGATCGCGTCCGCCACCCGCGCCACGCTCTCGCGCATGAAGCGGATGCGGTTCTCCGGGCTGCCGCCGTAATCGTCGTCGCGATGATTGGTGCCGTCGCGCAGGAACTGGTCGATCAGATAGCCATTGGCGCCGTGCAGCTGCACGCCGTCGAAGCCGGCACGGATCGCGTTGGTCGCGGCGTCGGCATATTCGTCCTGCGCGCGGGCGATGTCGTCCAGCGTCGCCGCCTGCGCCTCGCCATAGGGGTTGGGCTCCTTGTGGTAAGGCGCGCGCGTCGCCGACGACGACAGCGGCACCGCGCCGGTCACGTCGGGCCGGGCCAGCCGCCCCATGTGCCAGATCTGCGCGACGATCCTGCCGCCCGCCTCGTGCACCGCGGCGGTGATCGGCTTCCATGCCTCGGTCTGCTCGTCGGTCCACAGCCCCGGCGCGGCGGGCCAGCCCAGCCCCTGACGGCTGACGCCCGTGCCCTCGGTGATGATGAGCCCCGCGCCCGCACGCTGGCGGTAATAGTCGATCATCAGGTCGGTCGGCACGTGCGCGGGGGTCGAGCGGCCGCGCGTCAACGGCGCCATGAAGATGCGGTTGGCGGCGTCGATGTCGCCGAGACGGATGGGGTCGAACAGGGTCGGCATGGGTGCTCCTGAAGGGTGTCGGTGCAGGAGATAGGGCGTTAGGGGCCACCATGCACGACGCCGATCGCTCAAGAAATGCTGTCACGCGGCATAGCGCCGCGTTGCCGCTGGCCGCGGTGTTGGTCGCCAACGTCGCGCTCGCCTTCGGCCCGTGGTTCGTGCGGCTGGCCGATACGGGGCCGGTCGCCGCCGGGTTCTGGCGGCTGACGATCGCGACGCCGTTCCTGGCGGCCATGGCGCTTGCGGGGGGCGCGCGCCCGGCGCGGGTCGAGCGGTGGCTGATCTGGGCACTGGCGGCGGCAGGGCTGTGTTTCGCGCTGGACATCGCGGCATGGCATCTCGGCATCCTGCGGACGACGCTGGCGAATGCGACGCTGTTCGGGAACTGCGCGACGCTGATCTTCCCGATCTATGGCTTCGTCGTCGCGCGGGCGTGGCCGACGCGCGGCCAGGGCGTCGCGTTCGCGCTGGCGCTGGCGGGCGCCGGTCTCTTGATGGGGCGGTCCTATCAGCTCGACGCGCGCAACCTGGGCGGCGACCTGCTCTGCCTGACGGCGGGGGTGCTTTATACCGTCTATTTCGTGCTGATGGCGCGGGTGCGCGAGACGATGGCGGCGCTGTCGGCGCTCGCGCTGGCGACGGCGGCGAGCGTGCTGCCGCTGCTCGCCTTGTCGCTGCTGCTCGGCGAGCGGGTGTGGCCGGGCGACTGGTGGCCGCTGATCGGGCTGGCGCTGGTCAGCCAGGTGCTGGGACAGGGATCGATGATCTATGCGCTGGGCAAGCTGTCGCCGCTGGTGATCGGGCTGGCGCTGCTGGTGCAGCCGGTGGTCGCCGCCGCGATCGGCTGGATACGGTATGACGAGAAGTTGGGCTTGCCCGACCTGTTCGGCGCGGCGCTGGTCGCGGTCGCGCTGGTGCTGGTGCGGCGCGCAGGCCGGGACTCGCCGGTTGAACGCGGGGCCGTCGAGGCCCATTAGGGTGGCATGACCCAGGACTGGACGCTCGACGAGCTGACCGAAAAGCTGGCGCCCGAGATCGCCGCCAACGCCGCCTTCGACGGCTGGGGCGAGGAGGCCCTGACGATGGCGGCCGATGCCGCCGGGGTCGATCCCGGTGTCGCCCGGCTCGCCTATCCGGGCGGCGCGGTGGACATGATCGACGCCTGGTTCCGCCACGTCGATCGCGCGATGCTGACCGCGCTACCGCCGGCCGAACTTGCGGGGATGAAGATCCGCGCACGGATCGCGGGGCTGGTCGAGGCGCGGCTCGCCGCCGTCGCGCCCGACCGCGAGGCGCTGCGCCGCGCGCTCGCGACGCTGGCGATGCCGCAGCATCTCGCGCGCGCGGCGCGGCTGGGCTGGCGCACGGTCGACACGATTTGGCGCGCGGCGGGGGACACCGCGACCGACTACAACCACTATACCAAGCGCGCGATCCTGCTCGGCGTCTATGGCGCGACGCTCAGCGTCTTCCTGGACGACGAGAGCGAGGCGTTCGCCGACACCCGCGCCTTTCTGGGGCGCCGGATCGACGGCATCATGCGCTTCGAGAAGGCGAAGGCGGGGTTCGCCAAGCGGACCGAGCACATGCCCAGCCTGTCGCGCTTCATCGGCCGGCTGCGCTACCCCGCGGTCTGAGCGCGGCGGCGGGCGGCGGTGCGCGTCGCCGCCGACACCCGCCAGACGACGTTGCCGGTGTCGTCGGCGACCAGCAGCGCGCCGCTGCGATCGACCGCGACGCCGACGGGGCGGCCGCGCACCTTGCCGTCGCTGCCCAGGAATCCGGTCAGGAAGTCCTGCGCCGTCCCGCTGGGTCGCGCGTTCGCAAAGGGGACGAAGACGACCTTGTAGCCGTTCAGCTCGTCGCGATCCCAGCTACCGTGCTCGCCGATGAAGGCCCCGCCGCGATAGCGCGGGGGCAGGCCAGCGCCCGTGTAGAAGGTCAGGCCGAGGGCCGCGACATGGCTGCTCAACGCATAGTCCGGCGCGATCGCGCGGGCGACGAGGTCGGGGCGCTGCGGCATCACACGCGGATCGACGTGGCGGCCGTAATAGCTGTACGGCCAGCCGTAGAAGCCGTTCTCGCGCACCGAGGTCAGATAGTCTGGGACCAGATTCGGCCCAAGCTCGTCGCGTTCGTTGGCGACCACCCACAGCGTGTTGGTGCCGGGATAGAAATTGGGGCTGTTCGGATTGCGGAGCCCCGACGCGAAGACGCGCGCGCGGCCGCTGGCGCGGTCGATCTCATATACCGCGGCGCGGCCTTTTTCCGCTTCCATCCCGTTTTCGGTGATGTTGCTGTTCGATCCGACCGTCGCATAGAGCAGCGTGCCGTCCGGGCTGAGCGTCAGGCTCTTGGTCCAATGATGGTCGATCGGGCCGCCGGGCAGGTCGGTCAGCCGCACCGCCGGCGCGGTGATCCGGGTCTGACCGGGCGTGAACGGATAGCGCAGCACCGCGTCGGTCGCCGCGACGTAGAGGAAACCGTCGGCATAGACGACGCCGAACGGCGAATTGAGGTGACCGATCAGCACGCTGCGGCTTTCGGCCACGCCGTCGCCGTCCGCGTCGCGCAGCAGCGTGATCTGGTTGGTCGCACCCTTCGGCTTGGCACCGCCGCCGGTCGCACGCTTCTGCACCCAGCCGACGATCGGATTCTTGGGCCGCGTGATCGGATCGAGGTTCGGCCCCTGCGACTCGACCGCGAGGACATCGCCGTTGGGCAGCAGCGCCACGTTGCGCGGGTGGTTGAGGTCGCGCGCGAACGCCTGCACCTGCAACCCGGCAGGCGCGGTCGGCGTCTCGTTCGCGCCCCAGCCGACGACCTCCGCGACATGGATCGGCGGCACCAGATACTGCTGCGGCGCGGGTAGCACCGGGTTCGCCCCGATCTGCGTCCGCCGATCGAACTTCGCCCCGCCGTCGCCACAGCCGGCGAGCACCAGCGCGGTGGCGACCGCGACCCCGGCGCGCCTCATGGCCGCACTCCGACACGGTGTTTATAGACCAGCGACCCGCCCAGCCACGAACTGACGCCCAACAGCGCCACGCTGACGATCGACAGCGTCAACCCGGTCGGCACCACAGCCGTCCAGCCGTCGCGACTGTGGACGAAGGCGTTGACGAACTCGATCGCGAAGACGCTAAGGTTGAGGATCATATGCAGCGTAGCCGGCCCAGCCGCGCGCACCCGCCGGTCGCCGGCATAATCGATGATCCCCGTCAGCGCCGCCAGTCCGCCGCCGATCAACCCGGCGGTGATGAGCCAGATCGAAAAATTGCTCCACTGGACGTTGGCGGAGCCCAGATAGGCGAGATCGGTCAGCAGCGCGCCGCTGAAGCAGACGATGGGGAACGGCACCAGCATCGGGTGAAGCGGGTGCCCGAACAGAGTCGCGGTGGATCGGGGGTTGGCGTCCGTCCGGCGATCGGCGGCCTGTGTCTGGTCTGCATCCATGTCGCTCAAGCGAGCCGCGCGCGCGTCGGTTCCCGCCCGACGATCATGGATCAGCGAGAAGACCGCGGCCGGTGGAAAACTGGATGCCCGACAAGGACTCGAACCTTGATTGACGGAGTCAGAGTCCGCTCTCTTACCATTAGAGGATCGGGCAGCAGGTCGGGGCCACTAGGCCGATGGTGGCCGGGGGTCAAGGGGCCGCTTGCCGAGTGACCCGCGCACCGCTAGCTTGGCGGCAAGCACCGAGCGGGCCTCCGTCCGCGCCGGCATAACAGAAGAAGCGAGTATCGGCCGATGGGGGATGTATCCGCCCGCGAGCCGCAGCGACAGGTCCCGCCCGCGATCGGGCCGGATCGTCAGGCGGTGAATCGGCCCCAACGGGGTCGCTGGTCCAACGCGCAGGCGTTCGCCGCACTGGACCTCGGCACCAACAACTGTCGCCTGCTGATCGCGCGGCCTCAGCCCGTCGACGGCGGCACCGGCAGCGGCTTCGCGGTGATCGACGCGTTTTCGCGCATCGTCCGGCTGGGCGAAGGGCTGGCGGCGAGCAACCGGCTCAGCGATGCCGCGATCGACCGGACGCTCGCGGCACTGAAGATCTGCGGCGACAAGCTGCGCCGCCGCAACGTGACGCTGGCGCGATCGGTAGCGACCGAAGCGTGCCGCCGCGCGGTCAACGGCGCGGACTTCATCGCGCGCGCCTATGACGAGACGGGCATCCACCTCGACATCATCTCGGCGGAGGAGGAGGCGCGCCTCGCGGTGCTCGGCTGCCACGTCTTGATCGAGCCCGGCGAGGGGCCGGCGTTGATCTTCGACATCGGCGGCGGGTCGACCGAGCTGGTGCTGGTCGACACCGGCGGCGCGATCCCGCGCGTACTCGATTGGCATTCGGCCCCCTGGGGCGTGGTGTCGCTGACCGAAAGCTCGCCCGGCGGCGAGGGCCGCGACGGGCGGATCGCCGCCTATGCGCGGATGCGCGCGCTGGTGGCGGACAGCATGGCGGCCTTTGCCGCGCGGCTGCCGACCGGGGTGCCGCGCGCGCGGCTGCTCGGTACGTCGGGGACGGTGACGACGCTCGGTTCGGTCCATCTCGGGCTGCCGAGCTATGACCGGTCGGTGGTCGACGGGCTGATCGTGCCGGCGGCGGCGATGCGGCGGATCAGCGGTGACCTGGCGGCGATGGACGTGCGCGAACGCGCGCAGCTCGCCTGCATCGGCACCGAGCGCGCCGACCTGGTCGTCGCCGGCTGCGCGATCCTGGAGACGATCATGGACCTGTGGCCCGCCGAGCGGCTGGGCATTGCCGATCGCGGCATCCGCGAAGGCATCCTGCGGCGGCTGATGGGGGCCTCTCGCCCATGAAGCCGCCCGGTCACCAGCGCGTCAAGACGGCGCGGCGGCGGACGGCGCAGTCGACGCGCTGGCTCGAACGCCAGCTCAACGACCCCTATGTCCGCCGCGCCAAGGCGGACGGCTATCGCAGCCGCGCGGCCTACAAGCTGATCGAACTCGACGAGCGGTTCGGCTTCCTCAAGGGCGCGCAGCGGGTCGTCGACCTCGGCCTCGCGCCCGGCGGGTGGAGTCAGGTGGTGCGCCGCCAGCTGTCCAAGAGCATCGTCGTCGGCATCGACCTGTTGCCGGTCGACCCGATCGACGGCGTCCACATCCTGCAACTGGATTTCATGACCGACGCAGCACCCGCGCTGCTGACCGACGCGCTTGGCGGGCCGGCCGATCTGGTCCTGTCGGACATGGCGGCGAACACCGTCGGCCATCCGCAGACCGATGCGCTCAGGACGATGGCTCTGGCGGAGGCGGCGGCCGACTTCGCCTATGACGTGCTGCGCCCCGGCGGCGCATTCGTCGCCAAGGTATTCGCGGGCGGTGCGGATACGGCGTTCGTCGCGGAGCTGAAGCGGCGGTTCACGACGGTCAAGCACGCCAAGCCGCCGGCCAGCCGCAAGGGATCGGTGGAATGGTTCGTCGTGGCACAGGGGTTCAAGGGCGACGCACCACGCTGATGCTTGTCACGCCCGACGCGGCTTGGCATCGTCGTCTGCGTTAATAGGGGCCGACGATGATCTTCTGGTGGGGTGCGCGCAGCGAGCGCGCGACGGTCGGGTCGGCGGGCCTGCTTCATTGCAACGTCTGCGACAAGGACAGCGTGTTCAGCCGCGTCGTCACCTATCGGGTGCGCCACGCCTATTGGGTGTTCCGCTGGGCGACGAATCGACAGCTCCATCTGGTGTGCGGCAATTGCGGCGCGCCCGCGCTGGACGATGGCGACGTGCGGGCGCCGGAGGTGGTCAAGGCCATTCCGGCGTTCGATCGACGCGGCTGGCTGATCGGCGCCGGCATCCTGGCGTCGCTGATCGTGGTCATCGCCGTCGCGGGCGCGTCGATGAACGCCGCGAACCGGGACTATGCCGCGCAGCCGCAGGCCGGGGACGTCTACGAAACCAACATCGCGCGCATCGTCGATCGGCCCGAGGCGCCGGAGATGTTCGGTGCGATCCGCGTCGTCGCGGTGAAGGGCGATGCGGTGGAGCTGGAGCTGCCGGAAGCGTCCTACAACAAGCGCCGGGGCGTGGACCGCGACATCAGGTCCGGTGCATTGGCACGACCGGGGTATTTCCGGCCGGAGCACATGACGGTGCCGCGCGCCGAACTCGCACGGATGTACGCCGACGGCATCACCTGGAATATCGAACGCTAACGCGGCGACGCCGATCGGCGCACGCGAGATGAGCGCGCGCCGCCGTCGGACGGCGTAGCGCCGATTGCCGGCCGAGCGCCTTGCGCTCAGCCTTGGGCGTTACTCGTAATCGCCACCCATGTTCTGGTTTCGCGGCGGCGCGGCGGCGGTGAGGCGGAGCGCTTCGGCGGACGCCGAAAGCGAGCCGACAGCATCGACCTCGTCGTCGTCGTCGATCTGCACCTTTTGCAGCCCGCTGACGATCGAGTCGTTCAGAAGGTCCGGGCGCACCGTCTCTTCCGCAATCTCGCGCAGCGCCACGACCGGGTTCTTGTCGCGGTCGCGATCGATCGTCAGCTCGGCCCCGCCCGAGATCTGCCGCGCGCGCTGCGCCGCGATCAGCACCAGGTCGAAGCGATTGGGAATCTTGTCGACGCAATCCTCGACGGTGACGCGCGCCATGCCGTGTCCTTAAAAACCAACGGTAACGGTGAAGCTGTAGCGGCTAGCCACCGCGCTTGCGAAAGTCAAGATTTTCGCTGAGCGCGGCGCCCGCTTGCCCCGTCCCCGCGTCTGCCCCAATGCCGCACGCGATGGCGGACGCGGAGCCCTATACCGTCGACGGCAACCAGATGACGCTGCTCGTCACCGGGCGCGAGCGGTTGCGGGCGCTGTTGGCGCTGATCGACGGTGCCGAGCGGACGCTGCGGCTGATCTATTACATCTACGCCGACGACGACACCGGACGGCAGGTCAACGCCGCGCTGATTCGCGCGGCGCAGCGCGGGGTGAAGGTCTCGCTGATCGTCGACGGCTTCGGCGCCGGGCTGGTGGCGGAGCGCAGTTTCTTCGCGCCGCTGAGCGAGGCGGGGGTGGACACCTGCTGGTTCAGCCCACGTTGGGGCGCACGGTATCTGCTGCGGAACCACCAGAAGCTGGCGCTCGCGGACGAGATGCGGATCATTGTCGGTGGCTTCAATATCGAGGACGACTATCTCGGCAAGGCGGACGAGGCGTGGAAGGTCTGGCGCGACCTGGGGCTGTTGGTCGAGGGGCCGGTGGCGGCGGCGATGGCGGGCTATTTCGACGCGCTGCGGCGCTGGACGGGCGATCCCAAGGCGAAGCTCCGCACGCTCAACCGGTCGCTGCGCCAATGGAGCGGCGGCGACGGCGCGCTCCGCTGGCTGATCGGCGGACCGACGCGGCGGCTGTCGCCCTGGGCGCGCTGCCTGCGCGCCGACATGCGCGTCGCGCGGCGGATCGACATCATCGCCGGCTATTTCTCGCCCAGCCCGACGATCCTGCGGCGGCTGGACAAGGCGGGCAAGCGCCACGCGGCGGTGCGCGTGGTGACGGCGGCGCTGTCCGATCACCAGAACGCGGTGGCGGCGGCGCGCTTTACCTATGCCGGGCTGCTCCGCAAGGGCGTGCGCGTGTTCGAATACCGGCCGACGAAGCTGCACACCAAGCTGTATCTGGTCGACGACGCGGTTCACATCGGCTCCGCCAATTTCGACATGCGCTCGCTGTTCATCAACCTGGAGCTGATGCTGCGCGTCGACGATCCGGGCTTCGCCGCGCATGTCCGCCGCTATGTCGAAGGCGAGGTGGCGAACTCGGAGGAGATCACCGCCACGCTGCATCGCCAGCGCACCGGGATCGGCGCGCGGGTGCGGCAGTTCCTCGCCTATATGGTGCTGGCGGTGGTGGACCCGACGGTCAGCCGACGGCTCAACCTGGGGTAACCGCGCCAGCCTTCAGCCCTTGTAGCCCCAGTATAGCTGCGCCGGGGGCACGTTCCACCATTCCATGCCGTGGTCGATGCGCGCGAAATGGGGGTCGAGGAAGTCCTTCACCTTGGGCGAGAACTGATAGACCAGGAACGCACCACCGGGGCGGAGCACGTCGTGGGTCGCCTGCGCGATCGCCGGGCCGACGCCGGTCGGCAGCGTCGAGAAAGGCAGCCCCGACAGCACGTAGTCGGCGGCATCGAAGCCATGGTCACGAACGATCTGCTCGACGTCGGCGGCCGACCCGTTGACCGCGGCGAAACGCTGGTCGGGGATCGTATGGCGCAGATAACGGATGAAGTCGGCGTTGGTGTCGATCGCAATCAGCTTCGCGTCGGGCGCCATATGCTCCAGAATGGGACGGCAGAAAGTGCCGACGCCGGGGCCGTATTCGACGAACAGCTTGCAGTTCGCCCAGTCGACGGGCGCCAGCATCTTGCGGATGAGCCGGTCGGAGGACGGGATGATCGACCCGACCATCACCGGGTGCTTGAGAAAGCCCTGGAAGAACATGCCCCACGGAGAAGGCACGCCTGCGGGTCGGGAGCGCGCACGCCGTGCGGCGGTAGTGGACGAGGGCATGGAGGCTCCCTGAAAGTGTCGGCGGCTGCCGTCGCAATTCCGGCGGCGGTAATCGACTAGGACCGCTGCGACAACCTTTTCGGGCGCGAAGGGTTGCCTCGCCCCCCCGATCGCCTATCCGATCGCAGGCATGACGGACCGCACCGGCCAGGTCGCCGTGATCTTCGCGTCGCAGCGCAACGGGGTCGACGCGGCCGGGTACGACATCGCCGCCGTGGCGATGGACGCGCTCGCTGCCGCCCAGGCCGGCTATCGCGGCGTCGAAAGCACGCGCGGGGCCGATGGGTTCGGTATCACGGTCAGCTACTGGGCCGACGACGACGCGGCGCGGGCATGGCGCGACCACCCCATCCATGCCGAGACGCGCGAGGCCGGGCGCGCACGCTGGTACGATCGCTATGCGGTGACGGTGGCGCGGGTCGAGCGCGGCTACGACTGGCGCGCGACGTGAAGCGGCCGGCGGTCGACCGCAACTTCGCGCTGATGTTCCTCGTCATGTTGACGGTGGCAGCGGCAAACACCGCGCTGCAATCGGTGCTGCCCGCGCTCGGCCGGTCGCTGGGGGTGCGCGATCAGGCGGTGGCGGCGGCGTTCTCGGTCTCGGCGCTGCTGTGGGTGCTTGCCGCGCCGTTCTGGGCGAACCGATCGGATCGGCATGGGCGGCGACACATGATCCTGCTCGGCGTCGGCGGGCTGATCGTCTCGCTGGCGGTGTGCGGGATATTCCTGTGCCTGGGCATCAACGGCGTCATTCCCGGTACGGCGGCGTTCGCACTCTTCATCGTCGGGCGGCTGATCTATGGCAGTCTCGGCGCGGCGGCCCCGCCGGCGGTGCAGGCGCTGGTCGCGGGCGCGACGAGCCGCGAGGAGCGGACCAAGGCGCTGACGCTGCTCGCCAGCGCGTTCGGGCTCGGCACCATCCTGGGTCCGGCGATCGCGCCCTATCTGATCCTGGGCAGCATCGGCGGCGTCGAGATCGGGCTGGCGGGGCCGGCGTTCATCATGGCCGCGTTCGGCGTGCTGGTGTGGTTCACGGTGCGGCACATGCTGCCCGACGACCGCGCTTCATCGGTGCACGAGGGCCACGGCGCGCAATCCGCCTATCCTTCGATCGGTGGCGCGCCGACCGGTGCCAGCGTCCGCGCGGCGACTTCGCCCGCAGGCGAAAAGGTGGGTTTCCTCGACCCGCGCATCCGGGCGTGGATGATCGTCGGGCTGGTGATGGGTCACGCGCAGGCGATGACCAGTCAGGCGATCGGCTTCCTGGTGATCGATCGCCTCCATCTGCCGCCCGCGCTGGCGCTGGAACCGACCGGACTGGTGCTGATGATGGGCGCGGGCGCGTCGCTGCTGGTGCAGTGGGGGATCATCCCGCTCCTCAACCTCAACCCGCGCCAGCTGGTGCTGGTCGGGCTGGCGGTGTCGGCGGTCGGCACCGCGCTGACCGGGCTGGCGGGGTCGCTCTATGGCATCGCGACGGCCTATGCGCTGGCGAGCCTGGGGTTCGGCTTCGCGCGGCCGGGGTTCACCGCGGGCTCGTCGCTGGCGGTCGGGCCGGAGGGCCAGGGCTCGGTCGCGGGTAAGGTGACGAGCGTCAACGGTGCCAGCTTCGTCCTGGGGCCGAGCATCGGCGTCGGGCTGTACGAGGCGCAGCACTCGCTGCCGTATCTGGTGGCGGGCGCGGCGTGCGTGGTGATGATCGGCTATGCGTGGTTGGCGTTGCGGGACAAGGACGAGCCGGAACCGGCATCGTCCTGAGCCGCGTTACCGTCACACCCGAACGGCATCCCAGCAGCGGTGATGGACATCCGACAGGTCGCGCCGGTCGCTGTCGTTGCTCAATTCGGCGCGACTCCGCGAGAACGCCGCGGCGGCTTCGGCGCGGCAGTCCGCCTGGATTTGCGGTTCCACCGCGGCGAGCGTGGCAAGCGATTTCTGCAGGCGGATCGCGACCTCCGTCGAGCCGGCGCCGTACCGTTCGATCGGCCGATAGAAGTCGCCGATCAGGTCCGCCAGCATCACTGGCGCAACGTCGACGTCGGCCGGCAGGCGCGACGGATCGGGATCGTGCCGCAGCATCGCCGCAAGCACGCGCGTCCCGGCCTCGATGACGGCGATCGCGGTGCCCGGATCGTTGACCGCCGGCGACAAGGCCCGCGCCGCGATCTCGGCCAGCACGACCAGCCCGAAGCGTGGATCATGGTCGAACGCGCGCTGCGTCGCGATCGTGAAGGCGCCGGCGACTCGTCGAGTCTGTCGCGGGTCCAGCCTGCCTTTGGTCCACGCCAGCACGCGGACGGGATCGGTGAGCGCGCCCGGCAGTGAGGCGACGGTGATCCGCGCGCCGATCTCGGCCGCCACCGCGGCGATCTCGACCAGATCGACATGCGTGATTCGGCCGATGCCGTCATGCCGCACGACGGTGGCATCCTCTGGAAACGTCGCGATCGCGCCCGGTCCGCTCCTTGGCCGCTCGGTCATCTCGCGGACCGCCGCCATGGCCGCTCGCTCGACCCGCTCGATCGAGTCCGACACCCGCCCGAACCGCGCGACATATTCGATCCAGCGTACCAGCGTGACGACGATCAGCACGATCACCACGATCGTGCCGGCGTAGAGGATCACCCGCCCGGTCTCGCCGTACAGACCGGTCGACAGCGCGATGATACCAACGATCGCGAACAGGAAGGCGCCGAGAAAAGTCGCGAGCGCATTCTGCGCGGCGGGATCGTCGATCAGCAATTGCACCGCGCGCGGCGTGATGTTGCTCGTGGCACCCGCATAGGCCGACACCATCGTCGCCAACGAGAAAGTGGTGACCGTCAGCATGCTCGACGCCAGCAGGCCGAGAATGTTGTCGACCGACTTCGCCCCGACTTTGGTGGCAAAGCTATAAGGTATGGCGTGCCCGATCAGCGCGCCGGCCAGCGCCAACCCGACGGCGAACAGGCAGAACAGCGCTGCCCGGAACCACATCCGGCGCGTCAGCAGCCGAACCGCCCATTGCCAGCGCTTCATGGGTAACGCCTCACGGCAGTTCCTTCGTCCCACGCGCGGTCAGTTGGCCCGGTGCGACGAAGCCCAGCGGCTGGATCGCATTCGCGTCCTGCTTGAGGCGCGAGGCCATCTGTTCGTACTCGCGCTCGACCTCCGGCGTCACGCTCGCGCGCGAATCGGTCAGTGCCGCCTCGAAGTCCGCCATCGTCACCGCCTGCGTATCGAGCGAGCGGCGCAGCGCCGACAGGCCGGCGCGGCGGACCACGTCCTCCAGGTCGGCGCCGGTGAACCGCTCCGTCTGCCGCGCGACGCGGTCGAGATCGACATCGTCCGCGAGCGGCATCTTCGCCGACTGGATGCCCAGGATGCGTCGGCGCCCGGCCTGATCGGGCAGCCCGACATAGATCAGTTCGTCAAACCGTCCCGGCCGCAGCAGCGCGGGGTCGATCAGGTTGGGCCGGTTGGTAGCGCCGATCACGACCACCGCCTGCAATTCCTCCAGCCCGTCCATCTCGGCCAGTATCGTGTTGACGACGCGCTCCGTCACCTGCGGCTCGCCCATGCCGCCACCGCGCGCGGGGACGAGGCTGTCGAGCTCGTCGATGAAGATCACGCACGGCGCTACCTGGCGCGCGCGCTGAAACAGCCGGGCGATCTGCTGTTCGCTTTCGCCATACCACTTCGACAGTAGGTCGGACGATTTGGTGGCGATGAAGTTCGCCTCCGCCTCGCGCGCCACCGCCTTGGCGAGCAGCGTCTTGCCGGTGCCGGGCGGGCCATAGAGCAGGAAGCCCTTCGCCGGGCGGATGCCCAGCCGCCGGAACGCGTCGGGGTCTTTCAGCGGCAGCTCGACGCCCTCCTTAAGCCGGGTCTGCGCGTCGTCGAGGCCGCCGACATCCTCCCAGCGGACGCGCGGCGCCTCCACCATCACCTCGCGCATCGCCGACGGCTGGACGCGCTTGAGCGCCTCCAGAAAGTCGTCGCGGGTGACCGACAGCTGGTCCAGCACCTCGGCCGGGATTGTCCGCTCCTCCAGGTTCAGCATCGGCATGATCCGCCGCACCGCGTCGATCGCGGCCTCGCGCGTCAACGCCGCCAGATCGGCACCGACGAAACCGTAGGTGGTGCGCGCCAGCTCGGTCAGGTCGACGCCGTCCGCCAGCGGCATGCCGCGCGTATGGATGCCCAGGATCTCGCGCCGCCCGCGCTCGTCGGGGACGCCGACGACGATCTCGCGATCGAAGCGACCCGGCCGCCGCAACGCCTCGTCGATCGCCTCCGGCCGGTTCGTCGCGGCGATCACGACGAGGTTGGCGCGCGATTCGAGCCCGTCCATCAGCGTCAGCAACTGCGCGACGAGCCGCTTCTCCGCCTCGCCCGAGACCTGACCCCGTTTGGGCGCGATCGAGTCTATCTCGTCGATGAAGACGATCGAGGGCGCGTTCTTGGTCGCCTCCTCGAACACCTCACGCAGGCGCTTTTCCGACTCCCCATAGGCCGAGCCCATGATCTCGGGGCCGTTGATGAGGAAGAACTGCGCGTCGCTCTCGTTCGCGACCGCGCGCGCGAGGCGCGTCTTGCCGGTGCCGGGCGGGCCGTACAGCAACAGCCCGCGCGGCGGATCGACGCCGAGGCGCTGGAACAGCTCGGGATAACGCAGCGGCAGCTCGACCATCTCGCGCAGCTGGTCGATCGTCGCGCCCATGCCGCCGAGGTCGTCATAGGTGACGTCGGCGCGACGCGCCTGATCGGGCTCCGCATATTCGGCGCGCAGCTCGATCTCGGTATTCTCGTCGATATGGACGATCCCCTTGGGAGAGGCGGACGCGACCAGCAGGCGGATCTCCTGCAGCGCATAAGCGGGCGCGTTCATGAACTGCTGGACGCCCGGCGGCATGTTCGCGACGCGCTGATGCCCCGCCGTCGCGACGACGTTACCCTGCGCCAGCGGGCGGCCGTAGAAGGTGCGGCGCAGCGCGTTGCTCGACCCCTGCAGCCTGAGGTTCTGCTGCGCCGGCGCGAAAACGACGCGCGTCGCGGGTTTCGATTCGGCACGCCTGATCTCGACGAAATCGCCCGAGCCGACCCCGGCATTGGCGCGCTGCAATCCGTCGATGCGGAGCAGGTCGAGCCCCTCGTCCTCCGGATAGGGCTGCACCGCGCGCGCCGGCGTCGATTGCTTGCCCACGATTTCGATGACATCGCCCTCGGTGATGCCGAGCGCCGCCATCACCGCACGCGGCACATGCGCCAGCCCGCGCCCGGAATCTTCCGGGCGGCTATTGGCGACTTGGATCTTTCGGGTCGGGTCGGCGTCGGCCATCACTTGCTCCTGCGGGGCTCGTGGCCCTGAAGCGAGGGATGTGGGGAGGCGGTTCCGCGTGCGCCAGCGGAATGGAAGGTGGCGTCGCCGTGTACCTTCAAACTTGCTTCCGCAATCCACACAAAAAGGAGGCCGGCGGCTCCGAGGAGCGGCCGGCCTATCAAAGTTTTTTAGGAGAGGATGCCTGAAAGGCCTGCGCTATGTGCAGCGCAGCATCCTATGTTGCAATTGCGAAATGACCGGCTACGAATGCAAATAGTGCAATCGTCTACATCAAGGGCCGGCAGGAGGGTGCGATGCGAAGGTTGCCACCTTTAGGGGCCATCGAGGCGTTCGTTCAGGTCGCGCGGTCAGGGTCGGTCAAGGCGGCAGCCGAGGAGCTGTCGCTGTCCGCGCCCGCGTTGTCGCGTCGCGTCCAGTCACTGGAACGCTTCATCGGCAAGCCGCTGTTCGATCGCCGGCACCAGGCGATCGTGCTGAACGCGGAAGGGGAGCGACTGCTCGGCCATCTCGCTCCAGCGCTCGATCAACTGTCGGACGCGGTGGAGGCGATGACCAGCGGCGCGGAGCTGCTGCGGCTGCGGCTCGGCGTGCTGCCGCTCTATGCATCGCAGCGGCTGTTTCCGCATTTGGGCAATCTGCGCCGAGATCATCCCGAGCTTCACCTCGACATCGACACCGCCGGTCACGGTGTCGCGCGACTGGGCGAGGGGCTGGATGCCGCGATCGTCCTGGCGCGGGAGATCGATCCGTCGCTGCATTCCGACCGCCTCGATCGCAACGCCGTCTATGTGATCGGCGCGCGGTCGCTGATCGAGGGCGCGAATCCGGTGACCCGGCCCGAACAACTCGCGGGGCTCACCGCGCTGGTCCATCGCGAGATGACGGAGGCGTTCGACGCCTGGCGCTCGCTGGCCGGCGTGCCCGGCGTAGAACCGGTTGCCGTCGATTATTTCGACTCGGGGCCGCTGATGCTGGAAGCCGCCGCGCAGGGGCTGGGCGTCGCCTTCATGCACGAAAGTCACTTGAACGACGCGGCGGATCCAAGACTGGTGCGGCTGTTCGACGTCGCGGTCGAGAGCCCGTATTCCTACTGGTTCGTTTGCCGGCCGCGGGCGTTGCAGACAAAGCCGGTCCGGATATTCCGGGACTGGCTGATCTGGACGCTGGGGAGCGAGGATTAGCCGCGCAGCGACGCCGTGGTGAGGACGTCAGGCCGAGCGCCTCCCCTCCCGCCAAGACGGGAGAGGAGGCGACGAGGTCACGCCGCCTTGGCGCTGACGATCTTGCCGGGACTGCGCGGCGGCTCGCCGACGGGCAGCGCGTCGACCAGCTCCATGCCCGATTCGACTTGGCCCCACACCGTGTACTGGCGGTCGAGGAAGCGCGCGTCGTCGAAGCAGATGAAGAACTGCGCGTTGGCGCTGTTCGGGTCGCTGGTCCGCGCCATCGAGCAGACGCCGCGCACATGCGGCTCGCCGGAGAACTCGGCGGGCAGGTCGGGCTTGGTGGAGCCACCGGTGCCGTTGCCGTTTCCGCCGTCACCGCCCTGCGCCATGAAGCCGGGGATGACACGGTGGAACGGTACGCCGTCGTAGAAGCCCTCACCCGCCAACTCGGCGATCCGGGCGACGTGCTGCGGTGCCAGATCGGGGCGCAGCTTGATGACGACGTCGCCGCCGTCGAGCGTCAGGGTAAGGGTGGTGAAGTCGGCCATGCCATGGAATCCTTTGTCGTCGTCCCGAACTCGTTCCGGGACCGAAGGCGCGACGGCAATCGCGCACGGCTTCGCTAATGGGGGTGCGCCGGTGCGGAAACAAGTTCGGCTTCGTTGCTCGCCGGGTGGCAATCGCCGTCCCCACGCGATAGGGCGCGCGCATCCGAACGGCAGGAGGCGGCGATGAGCGACACCGAACTTCCTGAACCCCTGACCGATCGCACGGGCGATCAGCTCGACCGCGACGACCACCTCCGCCCCGCCTTCGTCGACGCGGTGCTGGGTGCTGTGCGCGACGGCGACCCGGAACGCGCGCGCGCGCTGGTGGCACCGCTCCACCCGGCCGACATCGCCGACCTGTTCGAGCTGACGCCCGGCGACGAGCGCGACGATCTGGCGCGCGCGCTCGCCGACCTAGTCGACGCCGACGTGTTCGCGGAGATGAACGATTACGTCCGCGAGGACCTGATCGACGAGCTGTCGCCGACCCAGGTCGCCGACATTGCCTCCGAGCTGGATACCGACGACGCGGTCGCGATCATCGAGGACATGGAGCCGGCGGACCAGCGCGAGGTCCTGCGCGCGATGGAGCCGGACGACCGCGCCGCGATCGAGGAGGCGCTGCGCTATCCGGAGGAGTCCGCCGGACGGCTGATGCAGCGCGAGCTGATCGCGGTGCCGCTACATTGGACCGTCGGCGACACGATCGACTACCTCCGCAGCCACGACGACCTGACCACCGATTTCTGGGAAATCTTCGTCGTCGACGGGCGGCACCACCCGGTCGGCACCTGCGCGCTCAGCTGGATCCTCCGCACGCCGCGATCGGTGGCGATGGCCGACGTGATGAAGCGCGAACAGACGCTGATCCAGGTCGACATGGATCAGGAGGAGGTCGCGCTCCGCTTTCAGAAATATGCGCTGATTTCCGCCGCCGTCGTCGACGGCTCCGGCCGGCTGGTCGGGATGATCACGGTCGACGACATCGTCCACATCATCCAGCAGGAGGCGGGTGAGGACGTGCTGCGCCTGTCGGGCGCGGGCGAGGGCGACATCAACGAGCCGATCCTGTTCACCGTCCGCACCCGACTGACCTGGCTGGTGGTCAACCTCGCCACCGCAATGCTGGCATCGTGGGTGGTCAACCTGTTCCAGGGCGAAATCGCCAAGTTCGCGGTGCTGGCGGTGCTGATGCCGATCGTGTCGGGGATGGGCGGCAATGCTGGGACGCAGACGTTAGCGGTCGCTGTGCGCGCGATTGCGACCAATCAGCTGACCGATTCGAACACGATCCGCACCATCGTGCGCGAACTGCGGATCGCCGCCGCCAACGGCGTGGCGCTCGGCGTAATCGTGGCGCTGGGCAGCTACCTGATTTTTCACAATCGTGACCTGTCGATCGTGATGGGCGCCGCGATGGTCATCAACAACCTGGTGGCGGGGATGTCGGGCGTCATCGTGCCCGTGACGCTGGACAAGTTCCGTGTCGACCCGGCGGTGTCGTCGGCGGTTTTCGTGACGATGATGACCGACACGATGGGATTCCTGAGCTTCCTGGGGCTGGCGACGTGGTGGGGATTGGGGTGACCGGGTCCGCCTGACTTGGGGGCTTGCCTGCCTGCCGCCCCACCCCAAATCGCTTCCATGGCCCTCCATCTCACCAAGGTTGCGTTCGGTGCCGTCAGCGTCGAGCACCTGACCGATCGGCTGCGCGAGCGTGGCGAGGCGGGCCCGCTGTTCCTGACGACACGCTACCTGCCCAAGCGCCACGAGGAGGTGTCGGGTGCGGGCTCGCTGTTCTGGATCATCAAGCACCAGCTCGTCGCGCGCTCGCCGATCCTCCATTTCGGTGAAGCCGAGGGCGGGCGCGTCGCGATCCATCTCGATCCGGTGCTGGTGCTGGTCCATGCCCGCCCCAAGCGCGCGCATCAGGGCTGGCGGTATCTGGAGGGCACCGATGCGCCGGTGGACCTGGCCGGCGATGCCAGCGGTGTGGCGGCGATGCCGGCGGCGCTGATGGGCAGGCTGGCGGAGTTGGCGCTGCTCTGACGTTAGCGGGTCGCGCCCGCCCCGCAGGTCACCGGCCCGCCCGCCGCGCTGTTTACCAGGCATTTCGGCGTTCCCGCGATCGCGACGCGGCCCAGACCGGTGTTCGTCACCGTCGCGGTGCAACGCGCTCGCGCGGTCGTCTCGCCGGGACCGTCGACGCGCACCGTCACCTCACGCGCGTCGAGGGCATCCGCGACGATCCTGCCCGCGCCGTTGACGGTCAGGCGGACCGTGCCGGCGCGCCCCGCCAGTGTGACCGCGCCGTTGCCGATCACGATGGCGCTCGCCTGCTCGGTATCGATTCCGGTCCACCCGATCGAGCCGGTGCCCGCGACCGACAGGTCCAACCGCGGCACCCGCCCGCCGCCGGTCACGACCAGCGCGCCGCCGCCGAGCAGCGTGGCCGCCTTCAGCGACAGCGTGGTCAACGTCACTCGTACCGGCGCGCCGGGATTGGCCGGCATGCCGCCCGCGTCGTCGGGCGCGGGGCGCACCACCAGCGTCGTGCCGTCGACCCGTACTTCGGTCCGCTCGATCTGCCGCGTCTCGCCCGACAGCATCGCCCCCGAGCCGCGGCCGACCGCGACGGTCACCTGATACGGCCCCTCGACACGGATGCGGTCGAAGCTGGTCACCATCACTCGCCGATCGGCGGCCTGCGCCGCACCGGGCAGCAGGAGCGACAGTGCGATCAGAACGCGCACGTTCAGCCGCCGCACCGGACCGAGCCTGACCCGACCTTGCTCGTCTGGCACCGCGCCTTGCCGCCGAGATCGACGTCGCCCGACCCCATCACCGACACCTTGGCCGGCCCGTCGACCTGCGCGCGAAGGCTGCCGGAGCCGGCGATCGACACGTCGGCCTCGCTTACGGTCAGCCCGTTCGCCTCCACGTCGCCCGATCCGGCGATGTTGACGGTCAGCCGCTTGGCCGATCCCCCGACCCGTGCCTTGCCCGACCCGGCCAGCGACAGTTCGGCGCGGTCGACGGCCAGCGTCGCGACCGACAGATTGCCCGAACCGGCGATCGCGCCCTTGAACCGCGCGCCCTGCGCGCGGTCGACGGTCACGTCGCCCGAGCCGGCGACGGCGACGTCGGCCAACGCCGGCATGGTGATCGACACCTTCGCCTTGCCGCCGCTCCAGTTCCAGCCGCTGGTTCGGATGCGGCTGATCCGCAGCGCGTTGCCGACGCGGCTGATCTTGAGGTGGTCCAACAGCTCGGAGTCACCATCGGCCCGCACCGAGAAGCCGGGACCGACGCGAACGTCGACATCGTCCGCCCCGCGCAGCTCGACCGCCGTGAAGTCGGCGGCCTGATAGGTCCGGGTGCCGCCGGTGCCCTGAGCGGCGATCCCCGGTGTCCCGTCATCGCGCTCACCGGTGGCGACCGAGCAGGCGGCGGCGAGCGGCAGGAGCAGTCCGGCGGTGAGAAGAAGCGCGCGCATGAGGTAATCTCCCCTGGTGTGTCGCCACAATAACACACGCACACGCGCCCGCAAACGCAAAAAGGGCGGCCCCGCAGGACCGCCCCTCCAGCATCGTAAGGTCGAGCCGCGCGTTACGCCGGCACCTTGTCCTTGTTATAGATCGCCGCCGCCGCGCGCAGGATGTCGAGGATCTTGACCTGCGCGCCGGGCTCGTCGAGCTGCTCCATCGCGGCCAGCTCACGCGCCAGTCGGCTGCACGCGGCCTCGAAGATCTGACGCTCGGAGTAGCTCTGCTCGGGCTGGTCCTCGGCGCGGAACAGGTCGCGAACCACCTCGGCGATCGACACCAGGTCACCCGAGTTGATCTTCGCTTCATACTCCTGCGCGCGGCGCGACCACATGGTGCGCTTGACCTTGGGCTTGCCCTTCAGCGTGTCCATCGCCTCGCGCATCGTCTTTTCCGAGGAAAGCTTACGCATGCCTACCGATTCGGCCTTGTTGGTCGGCACACGGAGCGTCATCCGCTCCTTTTCGAAACGCAGCACGTAGAGTTCGAGCGACGCGCCCGCGATCTCCTGCTTCTGCAGCTCCACGACACGGCCGACACCGTGCTTGGGATAGACTACATAATCACCGACGTCGAAGATAAGTGCCTTCGCGACCATGGCGAAACCTTTCTCTTGCATCCGGCGCGCGACCCAGGAGGCGCGTTCGCCTCGGGCAGACCGCTGAAAGGATGTCTAACGAGTGTTGTCACTGGGCGGAATCGCCCGTCCCGGTTCCATTAACACCGTTGAAACAAAATTACCAGTGTTACGGTCAGTCTGACTGACCGTTGCATGACACGTCCCGGAGGCTCCGGGCCGGTTAGCGCCGCGACGAAGCCGCCGTCGGCCCGGCTTGTGCGTCGCTCAATCGCCCGCCCCGCCCTCCGGCGTGAAATACTTGTCGTACTTGCCCTCTTCGCCCTTGTGCTCGTCGGCGTCGGTGGGCGTCTGGTCGGCCTTGCGCGTGACGTTGGGCCATTGCGACGAAAAGGTCGCATTCAGCTCCAGCCACTGTTCCAGCCCGTTCTCGGTATCGGGCAGGATCGCCTCCGCCGGGCATTCCGGCTCGCAGACGCCGCAGTCGATGCACTCGGACGGATTGATGACCAGCATCGTCTCGCCTTCGTAGAAGCAGTCGACCGGACAGACCTCCACGCAGTCCATGTATTTGCAGCGGATGCAGGCGTCGGTGACGACGTAAGTCATGGGAGCGCTCCTACGGCAGCTACGGTGATCGTGGCCGCTGCTATGCCGCGCCTCACCCGCCCGTCAATCGTTCCCGGTCTGTTGCGATACGTTCGCAGCCGGGACGGCGAGGTCGAGGTAGCAGCCCTGCGCCTCCGGCGGCGGGCCGCGCCGCGCCGGCAGCGCCTCGACGCGCACCACCCGCACCCGCCCGTGCGCGGCGAAGGTGAGGATGTTGCCGACCCGCACCGCCGCATGCGCGCGGTCGATCACGCGGCCGTCGATGCGGAGACGGCCGTCGGCAGCGATCGCCTGCGCCGCGCTTCGCGTCTTCGCCAGTCGCGCCCACCACAGGAACCGGTCGAGACGCATCGCCGGGTCAGCCATGCCCCGCCCACTCGGCGAGCGCGGCAAAGGCGCCGTCGGGGCGCTGCACCGGCGTCGGCGCACCGGGACCGGGACGGCCGCGCCACACCCAGCGACTTTCTGTCCCGGCGACATGGCGAAAACCCAGCTCCGCCATCAATCGCGCGATCGTCGCGGGCTCCAGCCCCATCGACATCGCGAGCGCCGGATCGGGTGCGAACGGCTTGCGGCCGCCACCCGCCTGCCGCGCGTCGTGCGCCGCGCGCGCGATCCGCTCGACCAGATCGACGCGCACCGCCTGCGCGCCGAGCGGCCGGAAGCCCGCGACGAGCACCGCCTCTTCATTGTCTCGCGGCAGCACCGTCGCGCCGGCGGGCGGTATCGGCACGGTCAAGCCCTTCAACCCGAGCAGCAGCCGCCGCCAGCGCGCCGCCGCCGGCTTGAGCAGCGCCGGGGCGAACAGGTCGAGCGCGCCGACCGTCGCGCCCGTGTCGCGGAGCCGCTTGCGTTCGGGCGGCGCCAGCGCGTCGAGGTCGCGCGCAAGCGGGCGGCGCGGCAGCACCCCGCCCGCCGCCTCCAGCGCACCCGCGACGACGCGCAGGCCCGCGCTGACCTCGCGGTCGCGCGCCAGCGCCGCCAGCCGGGGAAGGGCGGGGACATGCCGGGCGAGCTGGTCCGCGAGCCATCGCTCCAGCCGCGCCTTGATCGCGTTGCGCTCGGGCGGCGCGAGGACGTCGAGCGCGCGGTCCAGCTTGAGCGACGGTCGGGCGAGAGAGGGGCCGGCGGCGAGGTGCGCGACGGCGTGGCCCTGCCAGGTGATCTCCGCCTCCGGTGCCGCCCTACGAGGAGCCCCTCCCCGGCGATCGGCGGCGGGACGGGGTTCGAGCGCGGCGACCGAAAACGCCTCATCCTCCGCCTCCACCAGCGCCTTCGCCCGCGCCGCCCGCTCCGCGCCCAGCCGCTTTTCCGCCGCCGCCAGCAGCAATCGCCGTCGCCCGCCCGCGCGTCGCTGGCGACGGTGAAGCGAAAACCGTCGAGCCGCCCGATCGGGTGATCCTCGACCAGCACCTCGCCCTGCGCCCCGATCGTCACCGGCAACGCCGCCGCGCCCGTCCCGATCTGCCGCATCAGCGCGGTGGTGCGCTTATCGACGAACCGCTGCGTCAGCCCGGCGTGGAGCGCGTCGGACAGCCGCTCCTCGATCGCGCGCGTCCGCTCCGCCCACAGCGCCGGGTCGGCGAGCCAATCGGCGCGGTTGGCGATGTAGGCGAAGGTGCGGACCGACGCGATCCGCCCCGCCAGCGTCTCGACATCGCCCCCGACCGTGTCCAGCCGCGCGATCTCGTCGGCGAACCACTGGTGCGGGATGTGGCCGGTGCCCTCGCTCAGCCACCCGAACAGCCGCGACACGAAGCGCGTGTGCGGATCGAGCCCGACCTTGCGGAAATCGGGCACCCCGCACGCCGCCCACAACCGCGCCACCGCGACGCCTCCGCGCGCGCGCTCGCGCATCCCCGGCTCGTCGGCGAGCCGCTTCAGCACGCCCAGGTCGAGCGCCTGCGGGGCGGGACGGAGCACCCGGTGATCGGGACGCTGCTCCAGCGAGGCGATCAGCGCGTCGACGCTGCCGGTGTCGGGCTCGCCGTTGCGCCAATAGAGGTGCTCCAGGCGCGGGAAGCGATGCTCCTCGATCGCCAGCACCTCCTCCGGCCCGAACGCGCCCGGCCCCTCCTCCGTCACCGCGCCAAAAGTGCCGTCGCGCTGATGTCGCCCCGCCCGGCCGGCGATCTGCGCCATCTCCGCGACGGTCAACCGCCGCTGCCGCCGTCCGTCGAACTTGTGCAGCGAGGCGAACGCGACATGCGCCACGTCCATGTTGAGCCCCATCCCGATCGCGTCGGTGGCGACGAGGTAGTCGACCTCGCCAGCCTGGAACATCGCCACCTGCGCGTTGCGGGTACGGGGGCTGAGCGCGCCCATCACCACCGCCGCCCCGCCACGCAGCCGCCGCAGCATCTCGGCCACCGCATAGACCTCCTCGGCGCTGAACGCGACGATCGCGGACCGCTTGGGCAGGCGGCTGATCTTCTTCGCACCCGCATAGGTCAGCGTCGAGAAGCGCGGCCGCGCGACGATCTCCGCGTCGGGGACCAGCGCCTTGACCATCGGTCGCAGCGCCTCGGAACCGAGGATCATCGTCTCGTCGCGCCCGCGCGTCCGCAACAGCCGGTCGGTGAAGACGTGCCCCCGCTCCGGATCGGCGCCGAGCTGCGCCTCGTCCAGCGCCACGAACGCGGCGTCGTGGCTCGGCATCGACTCCGCGGTACACAGGAACCAGCGCGCGTCCTTGGGAACGATCTTTTCCTCGCCGGTGACCAGCGCCACCCGCTCCTTGCCCTTCAGCGCGACGACGCGGTCGTAGACTTCGCGCGCCAGCAGCCGGAGCGGAAAGCCGATGATCCCCGACGAGTGCGCGCACATGCGCTCGATCGCGAGATGGGTCTTGCCGGTGTTGGTCGGTCCGAGCACGGCGGTGACGGATCCCGGTCGGGTCATGGCGACAACATTGGGGCTAAGGTGCGGCGGCGCAATGGATTTACGTTGTCGAACCCGCTCCCTCGCGGAAAGGAGTGGGCGCCGTCCGCCGCGCCTCGCCAACGCCCCGTCGCAGCAGGGTTCGTTCGCATATCCGGTTGATTTGACTTTAACGTTTTGCCCCCACAACCCGCCTTCCCAGCGCCGGGCATCGGCGAACGGAGCCGAGCGCGCGTGTTCTTGCGGAACGATCTTGGGGCGGAACTGGGCGGCGGCACCGCCGCGCGCTCGTTCGGGCGCGCGCTTGCCGCGACGCCACCGCCGCCGACTCCGTGGGAACAGTTCCGCGGCCGTGCCGCCGGCATCGACTGGCTACCCGACCTGGGGTCCGCGATCGGCAGCCGGCAATGGTGGCGGGGCCTCGCCACCTGCACCGCGCTGTGTGCCGGCACCTGCTATTTCCTCGCGCCCGACCTGGGTCCGCTCGCCGGCGCCGCACCCGCGCCGCTCGTCGGCAGTCAGTGGGACGAGGCGCGCGCGCAGGCGATCTCGCCGCTCGCCTGGGGCGGCACCACCGGGCGGCGGATGGCCGCCAACGACCTGGTCGTGCCGCTCGCCGAGGCGCCCGAGCGACCGACGGTCGAACTCGCCGCGACGCTGGGTCAGGGCGACGGCTTCGCCAACGTCCTCCAGCGCGCCGGCGTCAGCCAGTCGGATGCGAGCGCCGCCGCCGATCGCCTGCGTGAGGCGGTGGCGCTGGGCGATATCGCGCCGGGTACGCGGCTGGCGCTGACGCTCGGGCGACGCGCCAACAAGACGGTGCCGCGACCGCTGGAACGGCTCGACATGCGGGCGCGGTTCGACCTCGCCGTGACGCTGACGCGGGCAGGCGAGGGCATGACGCTCACCCGTCACCCGATCGCGATCGACGGCACGCCGCTGCGTTTGCAGGGCGTCGCCGGATCGAGCCTCTATCGCGCCGCGCGCGCGGCGGGCGCGCCGGCGAAGGTCGTCGAGGCTTATATCCGGGCGGTCGCCACCAAGCTGTCGATCGGCGAACTGGGCGCGAACGACAGCTTCGACATGGTCATCGACCGCGAGCGCGCCGCGACCGGCGAGACGCGCCTCGGCAACCTTCAGCTCGCCGCGATCACGCACAACGGCCGCCCGCTCCAGCTGGTGCGCTGGGCCGCCGATGGCGGCGACGAATGGTGGGACGCTAACGGTCAGAACGAGCGGCGCGGCTTCATGGGCATGCCGGTGCAGGGACGGATCACCTCCACCTTCGGCTGGCGGATGCACCCGCTTCTCCACTTCGTGCGGCTGCACAAGGGAATGGACATCGGTGCGCCCTGGGGTTCGCCGGTCTATGCCGTGCTCGACGGCGTCGTGCAGATGGCGGGCCGCGCAGGGGGCTACGGCAACTTCCTGAAGCTCCAGCACGGCGGCAATCTGCAAAGCGGCTACGGCCATCTCAGCCGCTTCGCGGTGTCGGCCGGGCAGCGCGTGCGGCAGGGTCAGGTCATCGCCTATGTCGGTTCGACCGGCATGTCGACCGGCCCGCATCTGCATTGGGAGGTCTGGAAAAACGGTCAGGCGATCAACCCACAATCGATCAGCTTCACCTCGATCGCGAGCCTGTCAGGCGACGAATTGCAGCGGTTCAAGGCGCGGGTGAAGGCGTTGCTGGGCGTGAAGGTCGGCGGCTAACGCCCCTCGTTTCTGTCTTCGTCATCCCGGCCTTGAGGCGGGACCCCGCTTTTTTCCCGTGGCGAGCTGACGCCGGCAAAGCCGTCGTCGGTCGGGTCGGCGGTGCCGCCCGCCGGCCTGGTCAGTAGCTGCGCCTTCGGCGCACCGGCACGGGCGTGGCTGCGCCTGCTACTTCCCTTGCGCGCGCCAGCGCGCGATCGTGCGCTGGATGATCGCGTCTTCGCCGCCGGTGTCGCGCCACAGCTGCGAGAACAGCGGATCGCCCGAGGCGGGGCGCTTGTCCTCCGCCAGCGCGTCGAAGCATACGCGGATCGGGATCGTGACGCCCTCGCCGCAGATGATGCACTCCCGATTGCGCAGCGCCGGGATCGAATCGAGGAACCCGCGCGCACCCTCCGGCATCGCGGCGCGGACGAACGCCTGATCGCGGTCGTTGTTGAGCCGCATGGCGATGATCGTACCGCACTGCGACAGCACGCCCTCCGCCAGGTCGCTCGGCCGCTGCGTGATGAGGCCCAGCGACACGCCGTACTTGCGGCCCTCCTTGGCGATCCGCCCGAGGATGCGCCCGACCGAGCTGGAGTTCTCGTTGCCCGCCGGGATGTAGCGATGCGCTTCCTCGCAGACGAGCAGGATCGGCCGCTGCGGCTCGTTTCGGCTCCAGATCGCGAAGTCGAAGGTCATGCGGCTCAACACCGCCACCACCACCGCGGTGATGTCCGACGGCACGCCCGACACGTCGACGATCGAGATCGGCTTGCCGTCGCTCGGCAGCCGGAAAATGCGGCTGAGGAAGCTCGCCATCGTATCGGCGACCATCATCCCGGAGAACATGAAACCGTAACGCGGGTCGGCCTTGATCTCGTCGATCTTGGTCTTGAGGCGCAGATAGGGCGCGGTGTCGCCCGCGCGATCCATCTTGCCCATCTCGTTCGAGATCATCGTCGTCAGGTCGGACAGCAGATAGGGGATCGGCGCGTCGACGGTCAGCTTGCTGATCTCCTGTCCCAACCGGCTCTTGCCCCGAGCCGCCAGCAGGCACTTGGCGAGGATATCCGCGTCGACCTGCCGCTCCGACCCCTGCGTGGTCAGGATGACCTCGCAATGCTCCTCGAAGTTGAGCAGCCAATAAGGCATCTGGAGGTTGGTCACGTCCATGATGTGACCGTTGCCCTTGAACGCGGCGGAATATTCGCCGTGCGGGTCGATCATCAGGATATGGCCCTCGGGCGCGAGGTCGCAGATCTTGTGCAGGATCAGCGCGGCGCTGGTCGACTTGCCGGTGCCGGTCGAGCCGACCAGCGCGAAATGCTTGCCCAGCATCGAATCGACGTACAACGTCGCGCGGATGTCCTTGCTGGGATAGACCGTGCCGATACTGACGTGCGCGCGGTCGTCGGCGGCATAGACCTGTTTCAGGTCGGACGTGGTCACCGGGTAGACTTCGGCGCCAGGCGACGGGTAGCGCGTCACGCCGCGGCGAAAATTGTAGAGCTTGCCGGTCAGCTTCTCCTCGTCGCCTTCGCCCAGAAAGTCGATCTCGGCGGCGATCGCGGTGCCCATCGCGTCGTCGAGCCGCAGCGAGCGGACGTTGGCGACGATCCATGTCGAGCCGATCCGCATCTTGATCTGTCCGCCGACCTGACCGGCGCACGCGACCGCCTGATCCTCGTCGCCGGCCGCTACCGCCAGGGCGGCCCGATCGAGCAGCGCCCGGCTCGCCGATCCGGCGATCGACACCACCACCCCGATCGGCGCGAGGCCGAAGGAGCCCGTGAGCCCCGGCGCGGCGACGGCCGGCTCGAAGGAGGTGAAACGCGTCATGTCGTTCATGGGAGCGGCCCGATCCATCGTCAGGCTGTCCGATCTAGATCGCCCCCGTTAAGATAGGGTGAGGCGGTTGTCGCGCGCGCGCGCGCCGCCTATCGACGGCGGCATGACCGAAGCCGCCATCACCATCGACCGGCTATGCAAGACCTATGCGGGCGGCAAGCAGGCGCTCGACGACGTCAGCTTCGACGTGCCGCGCGGGTCGATCTTCGGGCTGCTCGGGCCGAACGGCGCGGGCAAGTCGACGCTCATCAACATTCTGGCCGGGCTCGTCAACAAGACCGGCGGCACCGCGTCGATCTGGGGCTTCGACATTGACGCGCACCCGCGCAACGCCAAGGCGTCGATCGGCATCGTCAACCAGGAGATCCTGTTCGACCCCTTCTTCACGCCGGTCGAGACGCTGGAGATCCAGGCGGGGCTGTATGGCGTACCCAAGGCGCAGCGCCGCTCGATGGAGCTGCTCCGCGCCGTCCATCTGGAGGACAAGGCCACCGCCTATGCCCGGACGCTGTCGGGGGGGATGAAGCGGCGGCTGATGGTGGCCAAGGCGATGGTCCACTCGCCTCCCGTGCTGGTGCTCGACGAGCCGACCGCCGGCGTCGACATCGAGCTGCGCCAACAACTCTGGGCTTATGTGCGCGAGTTGAACGCGGGCGGGGTGACGGTGGTGCTGACGACGCACTACCTGGAGGAAGCCGAGCAGCTCTGCGACCGCATCGCGATCATCAACCACGGCCGGCTGGTCGCGAACGAGCCGACCCGCGACCTGGTCGCGCGCGCGCAGGAGAAGGTGGTCTCCGTCACCGTCGACCGCGACCTGGCGCAGGCACCCGCCGCGGCGTGCTTCGAGAAGATCGTGCTGAAGCGCGGCCGGGTGCTGGAAATCACCTACGACAAGGGCCGGGTCAACGCCGGCGAGGTGCTGGCGGCGGTGCAGCGCGAGGGATTGGGCATCGTCGACGTCTCGACGCGCGAGGCAGACCTCGAGGACGTGTTTCTGAGCCTGACGCGGAGCGCCTGAACCCGGTTCGGGCGCGCTCAGTCCGTGCCGTACCGCCGCGCGAAGTCACGGTCGCTCATCACCAGGTAGCGGATGAAGTCGATGAACGCCCACGGTCCCGTGACCAGCAGCCCCACCACCGTGCAGGTGAGCACCAGCATGACGATTCCCGATCCGGTCCGCCCGACGTAGAAGCGATGAATGCCCAACGTGCCGAGAAAGAAGGCGAGCAGCGCCGCCACGATCCGGTTGCGGTCGGTGGTCGGCTCGTGGCGTGATGCGGGCGCGGGTGCCGACGACACGACGGGCGCGGTGCCCGCCACGGCCGGCACCGGAAAGATCGAGGTCGCCCGCGTCTCTTCGGGCTCAAAGTCGACCGGCAGCCCGACCGCGGGCTCGCCGCGATGCGCCCAGTCCTCGGGACGAAAACGATACCGCCGCCCGTCTTCGCCGGCGAGCTGTCCCTCGCCTGTCCGGAGGTCCACGCCCAAAATCTGTCCGCGCACGCTCGCCTCTCGATCGATGGTGGTGGGCGCTGACGGGCTCGAACCGCCGACATCTTCCGTGTAAAGGAAGCGCTCTACCAACTGAGCTAAGCGCCCTCCGGCTAGCGCGATGCCACAGCTTGGCCCGTCGCGCGAGAGGCAATGACTATCCCAGCGGCATACCGGCGCGGTCCAGCGCCGCCAGATAGCCGCGCATCGCGGCCGAGCCGCGCGCCGACAACCCCATAAAGGCGCGACGCTTGTCCCGCAGGTCCGGCCGGCGTTCGAACAGGCCGTCCTCTACCAGACGGCCGATCCAGCGTAGCGCGGTGGTCGGGGCGACATGCGCGGCGATGCAGAGCGACGAGACCGAGACCCTGCCGCCTTCCAGCTCGGCAGCGAACAGGTCGAGGAGCATGTCCCAGGCGGGGTCCTCGAACAGGTCATTGCCGAAGAACTGTGCGCGCAGGCGCCGGGCGCGGATGGCCAGGCGCACGGTCGCGGCATCGACGAGGACTTCGAGCCCCGCAGGACCGGCGTCGTAGGCGGGGCGGCGATCGGCCAGCAAGCTCGCGCCTTCGTCGGCGGCGAGGCGGGCAAGGACGCCGGCGATACGCCCCACCTCTTCGCTGAAGCGACGCAGGCGGGCAGGCTCGCCCTCGCGTACACCGTCGGGGGCCGCAGCCTCCTGCGCCGCGATCGCCAGCGCGGCGACGCGCTCGGCCGGCGACGGCGCGCAGAGCAGTTGCGCGTCCGACAGCAGCACCGCATCGGCGACCAGATCGAGCTGATCGAGATCGCAGACGACGAGATCGGCGCGCTCCAGCGCTGCCGGATCGGCTAGCGCCACCTCTCCCAACCCGCCGAGATCGATCGCGAGCAGCGCGCCCACATCGACCAGCAGCGGCGCATCCCAGGCAAGCGTGGCGACGATCCGGCCGCCGGCCAGCGCGACCGCTTCCACCATGGCCCCGTCGCCGCCGCCGACCACCACGACGTCGAACGGATCGCCCAGCCTATCCCAACTCATGCGAGCGCCTTGACGATCTCTTCGGTCATCTTCTTGGCGTCGCCGAGCAGCATCATGGTGTTGTCCATGTAGAACACGTCGTTGTCGACGCCGGCATAGCCGACGCCGCCCATCGAGCGCTTGATGAACAGCACCGTCTTGGCGCGCTCGACGTCGAGGACGGGCATGCCGTAGATCGGCGAGGTCTTGTCGGTCTTCGCCGCCGGGTTGGTGACGTCGTTGGCGCCGATCACGAAGGCGATGTCGGTCTGCGCGAACTCGGCGTTGATGTCTTCCAGCTCGAACACGTCCTCATAGGGCACGTTAGCCTCGGCGAGCAGCACGTTCATGTGGCCGGGCATGCGGCCGGCGACGGGATGGATCGCATATTTCACGCGGACGCCCGCCTTCTTGAGCGTGTCGGTCATCTCACGCAGGATGTGCTGCGCCTGGCTGACCGCCATGCCGTAGCCGGGCACGATGATGACCTGTTCGGCCTGGCCCAGCAGGAACGCGGCGTCCTCGGCCGAGCCGCGCTTCCACGGGCGCTGTTCCTTGGCCTCGCCGCCGGTGTCCGCGACCGCGCCGAAGCCGCCGGCGATCACGCTGATGAAGCTGCGGTTCATCGCGCGGCACATGATGTAGCTGAGGATCGCGCCCGAGCTGCCCACCAGCGCGCCGGTGATGATCATCGCGGTGTTGTGGAGCGTGAACCCCATCGCCGCCGCCGCCCAGCCCGAATAGCTGTTGAGCATCGACACCACGACCGGCATGTCGGCGCCGCCGATCGGGACGATGAGCAGGAAGCCGATCGCGAACGACAGGATAACGATCGTCCAGAACACCCAGGCGCTCTGGTCCTGCGTGAACCAGCCGATCAGCCCCAGGATCGCGGCCAGCGTCGCGAGGTTGATGACGTGGCGGCCGGGCAGCAGGATCGGCTTGCCGCCCATGTTGCCGTTGAGCTTCAGGAACGCGATCACCGAGCCGCTGAACGTGATCGCGCCGATCGCGACGCCGAGGCCGAGTTCGATGCGAGAGACCGGGTTGATCTCGGGCGCGGCGCTCGCCGCAAACGCGGACATCTTACCGACGGACGACAGGATGCCGAACGCCTCGGGATTGAGATACGCGGCGACGCCGACCAGCACCGCCGCCAGGCCGACCAGCGAGTGGAAGGCGGCGACGAGCTGCGGCATCGCGGTCATCGCAATGCGTCGCGCGGTGACGAGACCGATGACGGCACCGACCGCGATAGCGGCGACGATCTCGCCAACGTTGATCCAGTCGATCACGAACGCGCCGTGCGCGCAGTCGCCGTAGATCGGGCAGACCGCCATCCGCAGCCGCTCGCCGGGCACATGCGTCAGCAACGTCGTGCCGACCGCGATCGCCATGCCGGCCATCCCGTATCGATTACCGCGCACGCTGGTCGCGGGGCTCGACAGACCACGCAGCGCCAGGATGAAACAGACACCGGCGACGAGATACGCGAGTGCGACCCAGGGGTTGACCGCGTGCGCCACGGCCTAGCGCCCCTTCTTCTGGTACATCGCCAGCATCCGGGCGGTCACCGCGAACCCGCCGAAGATGTTGATGCTCGCCAGCGTCACCGCCAGCAGCCCCAGCCACTTGGAACCGGCCGACCCCGCCGCGGCGGCGGCGATCAGCGCGCCGACGATGATGACCGAGGAGATTGCGTTGGTCACCGCCATCAACGGCGTGTGCAGCGCCGGGGTGACGCTCCAGACGACGTAATAGCCGACGAAGCAGGCCATCACGAAGATGGAAAGGATGGAGATGAAGTCCATGGCCGTGCTCCTCAGGTCGTGCACCAGGGGTCGCGGGCACCCCCGCCCTGACCCTCGATCCACGGTGCGCCGCCCCGGTCCGACCAGCTGTACCGCCGGAAGCCGATGCGGACGCCGGCCCGGTTCTTGGCGTCGACCTGACCGCAGACGACGTGCCGGTCGCCATCGTCGGCGGGAGTCCGCGGCGCATCCTGGACGATGTAGACGTCGCGGAAGCGAGCCGAGCCGGGATCGATCAGCCGGCGCGTCACCGCGTCCCGCGCCTGGATCGTCACGCGCTCTTCGGCCGGACGGTCGCAGGCGGCGAGCGGCAGCGCGCAGGCCATGATCGCGATATGCCAATGTTTCATCCGAGCAGCCTCGCATGCACGATCCTGCCGCCCTGCGTCAGGCGGATCGCATCGCCGATCTCGGCGTCGAGCACCGGCCGGCCGGCGTCCTTGTCCCAGAAGGCGTTCAGGAAGTTGAAGAGGTTGCGCGAGAACAACGCGCTGGCGTCGGCGGCCAGGCGCGACGGCACGTTGCGGTGGCCGACGATCCTGACGCCATGGCGTGTAACCACCTCGCCCGCGACCGCGCCCTCGACGTTGCCGCCCTGCTCGACCGCGAGATCGACGACGACGCTGCCGGGACGCATCGTCGCCAACTGCGCGTCGGTGACCAAGCGCGGCGCGGGGCGGCCGGGGATCAGCGCGGTGGTGATGACGATGTCCTGCTTGGCGATGTGCGCCGATACCAGCTCGGCCTGCGCCGCCTGATATTCCGGGCTGGTCTCGCCGGCATAGCCGCCCGCGCCCTCGCCCTCGATGCCGGCGACGTTCTCGACGAAGACCGGCTTCGCGCCCAGCGACATGATCTGCTCGCGCGTCGCCGAGCGGACGTCGGTGGCGGAGACCTGCGCGCCCAGCCGGCGGGCGGTGGCGATCGCCTGCAGCCCGGCGACGCCGACGCCCATCACGAAGACGCGCGCGGCCGAGACGGTGCCGGCGGCGGTCATCATCATCGGAAAGGCGCGGCCGTATTCCGCCGCCGCGTCCAGCACCGCCTTGTAGCCGGACAGGTTCGACTGCGAGGACAGGATGTCCATCGACTGGGCGCGGGTGATGCGGGGCATCAGCTCCATCGCCAGCGCTTCCACCCCGGCGGCGGCGTAGGCGTCGACGCGCTCGCGGGCACCGAAGGGGTTGAGGCTGGCCACGACCCAGGCGCCCGGCCGAGCGCCGGAAAGTGCCGCCGAATCAGGGCCTTGGACCCCGAGCACGATGTCCGCGTTCGCGACCGTCGCCGCCAGGTCGCCGACGCTCGCGCCGGCGGCGGCATAGTCGGCGTCCGCGAAGGACGCGGCCTCGCCCGCCCCCGCCTCGACCGCGACGCTCGCGCCCAGGGCGCCGAGTTTCTTGACGGTTTCGGGCGTGGCGGCGACGCGGCGTTCGCCGTCGGCGCGTTCGCGGAGGACGGCGATCTTCACCTCAATGGGCGATCAGCCAGATCACCAGCGCGGCGACGATCACCGCCGCCATCGTGCCCCATTTGAACAGCGCGATGACGCCGTCATAGGTCTGGACATGGGCCTTGAGGCTGCTGCGTTCGACCTGATCGTCTGCCATCACACCATTACCTTGCTGATACCGATGTCGGCTTAACTGGCGCATCGCCACCCGGCAATGCCGTTTCACGCGGCGTTTAAGCGGCCTTTACCGCTGGCCGATTATGGCGTGTCCCCATGACGCGCAACGGCCAACGCCTGCTACTCCTGATCGACGACGAGCCGGCGCAGCGCCGGCTGGTCGCGGCACTGGCGGCGCGCGGGGGATGGCGCGCGATCTTCGCCACCGACGGCGAGATGGGCGTGGCGACGCTGGGCACGCAGGACGGGATGCGGCTGGACGCGATCCTGCTCGACCACCAGTCGCCCGACACCGACGGCACCCCGATCATCGCCGCGCTGCGCGAACGCCGCCCCGCGCTGCCGATCCTGATGCTGACCGCCAACGGCTCGGTCGGGCACGCGGTGGCGGCGATGCGCGCGGGCGCGACCGATTTCCTGGTCAAGCCGCTGGCGCCCGAGCGGCTGCTCGCGGCGCTGGAAGCGGCGGTCGGCGGGCTGGCGGCGGGCGAGCTGCGGCCGCTGACCGAAAAGATCCCGGCGCTGCTCGGCTTCGACGAAATCGTCGGCTCCGCCCCCGACTTCCGCACCGCGCTGGCGATTGCGGCCAAGGCGGCGCGCGCGCGGGTGCCGGTGCTGATCGAGGGCGAGAGCGGGGTCGGCAAGGAGGTGGTCGCCGAGGCGATCCACGCCGCCTCGCCCCGCGCCAAGAAGCCGATGGTGTCGGTGAATTGCGGCACGATCCCCGCCAATCTGGTCGAATCGGAGCTGTTCGGGCACGAGAAGGGCGCGTTCACCGGCGCGTTCGAGCGCAAGATCGGGCGCCTGCAACAGGCCGACGGCGGCACGCTGTTCCTCGACGAGATCGGCGAGATGCCGTTGCAGGCGCAGGCCAAGCTGCTGCAACTGCTCCAGACCGGCGAGGTCCACCCGGTCGGCGCGCGTCATGCCCGCGTCGTCGACGTGCGCGTGATCGCGGCGACCAACCGGCGGCTGTGCGACGAGGTCGAGGCGGGGCGCTTCCGCGCCGATCTGCACGACCGGCTGACGGTGGTGCCGGTGACGATCCCGCCGTTGCGCGAGCGTGCCGGCGACATCCCGGCGCTGACGCGGCACCTGCTGGCGCGGATTGCGCAACAGCCGGGGCTGCGCGCGCTGGGCGTCACCGACGACGCGCTGCAGCTGCTCGCCGATTACGACTGGCCGGGCAACGTCCGCCAATTGCAGAACGCACTGTTCCGCGCCGCCGTGCTGTGCGACGCCAATGCGCTGACCCGCGACGACTTCCCGCAGATCGCGAGCCTGGGGGCGCGGCGCAACGCGACGGCGCAGGCGGCGATCGCGGGCGGCGTGACGCTGTTCCGCGCGGACGGCAACATGCGGCCGCTGGAGGATATCGAGGCGGACGTGATCCGGCTGGCGATCGGGCATTATCGCGGGCGGATGACCGAGGTCGCGCGGCGGCTGGGGATCGGGCGGTCGACGCTTTACCGCAAGCTGGGCGAGCTGGGGATCGACAGCGCGGCGGCGTAGGCGCAGCGCGGCTTGCCGCGCACCGCGGCGAAACTCACGCAAGCCCGGCCGGCGGGTCGCGCCAGCGAACCCGTCTGTCGATGCCGTCGTACATGGATGCTGAAACGAGTTCAGCAAGACGCTGAAGAAGCGGGACCCCGGCTCAAGGCCGGGGTGACGATGTTCAGAGCCCGGCAATCCAGTCCGGCAGCTCGGCCAGCGACCTCAACTCCCGGAACCGCGCATCCGTCGGCATCTCGCCCGCCTCGTGCGCCCAGGCGCCGGGTTGCGGGATGAACGCGGCCCAGGCGCCGGCCGCCAGCGCGGGCAGCACGTCGGAGCGCAGCGAATCGCCGGCCATCAGGCAGCGCTCGGGCACCACCCCGTGCTTCGCGAACACGCGCGCGAAGGTGTCGGCGGTCTTGTCGCTGACGATCTCGACCCCCGCGAACAGCTCGCCCAGTCCGGACGCGGCCAGCTTCGCCTGCTGGTGGAGCAGGTCGCCCTTGGTCACCAGCACCAGCGGCGCCCGCTCCGCCAGCCGCACCAGCGTGTCGGCAACACCGTCGAACAGCTCGACCGGATGCGCCAGCAGCGTCCGGCCCGCGGCGAGGATATCGCGCACCGCCGCCACCGGCAGCGCGTCGCCGCCCAGTTCCAGCGCGGTCTCGATCATCGACAGCGTGAAGCTCTTCGCGCCGTAGCCGTAATGCGGCAGATTACGCGTCTCTACCTGCAACAGCCGTTCGCGCGCGACGCCTGTCGCCGCGAACGGCGCCACCATCGCCAGCAGCGCCTCCTCGGTCGCGGCGAAGAAGCGCATGTTGTGCCACAGCGTGTCGTCGGCATCGAGGCAGATGAGGTCGATCGGCATCGCCCCTACCCTACCAGAGCACGCCCTTGACCGGCGTCAGCGGCGCGGGCGCTGCGTCGCCGATCGCCTGGAGCAGATCGATCTCGATCGTCCGGCACATCGCCGACAGCGGCACGTCGTGGACGGTGTCGGCGAAGGGGTCGACCAGGTCGTCGCCGATCTGGAGCACGGCCAGGAACATCAGCCCCGCGACCGTCGAGCCGAGCGGGGTCGCGAAGCCCAGCGTCTCGACCAGCCCGATCGGCAACAACAGGCAGAACATGTGCGTGAACAGCGTCGGGAAGAAACGGTACTGGTTGGGCAGCGGCGTGTTCTTGAGCCGCTCCATCGCACCCTGCGCGTTGCTGATGTCGACCAGGTCGCGCTCGATCGCCGCCTGCTGCACCGTGTCGAGCCAGCCACGGCGTACCGCATCGGCGACGCGGCGGCCGGTGCCGTCGATCAGGCCGTTGGCGGCGTTGGTGCGGGCCAGCGCCGGCTCCGCCTCTCCCTTCGACAGGAAACGCAGCACCTCGGCATCGTGCGGCTGGCGACGCAGCTGGCACCGCAGCGTGTTCACATAGGCGATCTGGCGCAGCACGATCGTGCGCTTCAGGTCGCGGGCGCCGTCGTCGGGCAGGAAGTTGCGGACCGCGCGCGCCAGGCTGCGCGAGGCGTTGATCATCGCGCCCCACTGGACGCGCCCCTCCCACCAGCGCTGATAGGCGGAATTGTCGCGAAAGCCGAGGAACAGCGCCAGCGCCGAGCCGAACAGCGTCAGTGGCAGCGACGGCGCGCGGAACGGCAGCTTGAAATAGGCGATGGTGACGATCACGTCCCAGACGAACAGCACCGTCAGCGGTGGCCACACCTCGCGCACGATGTGGCTGAGGCGGGGGGTGGCCGAAACGATCATCGCCGGCCCCTAGCTGTGCGGGCCGGGCGACGCTACCGCGTGAAGCATGCGTTTCACCGGCAGGACCGCGCTCGTCACCGGCGCCGCTTCGGGCATCGGGCTGGCCGTCGCGACGCGGCTGGCGGCGGAAGGGGCGGCGCGGCTGGTGCTGGTCGATATCGACGGCGCCGGACTCGATCGCCTCGACCTGCCCTGCTCGGTCGAGCGATTGACGGGGAGCGTCGCGGACGAGGCGTTCTGGGCGGCGGTCGCGCCGGTGCTGGCGGGGATCGACGTGGCGGTGGTCAACGCCGGCGTCGCCGGGGCGGGACCGATCGCCGATCTCGACTTCGCGGAGTGGCGGCGGATCATGGCGGTGAACCTGGACGGCGCGTTCCTGACGCTGCGCGCGGCGTTGCGGGCGATGAACGAGAACGGCGCGATCGTCGCGGTGGCGTCGGCGGCGGGGCTGAAGGCGGAAGCGGGCGTGGCGGCTTATGGCGCGTCGAAGGCGGCGCTGCTGCATCTGGTCAGGGTCGCGGCGAAGGAGGCCGCGCCGCGCCGCATCCGCGTCAACGCGATCGCGCCGGCGGGGGTGGAGACGCCGGTGTGGGACACGGTGCCGATGTTCGCCGAGCGCGCGGCGGCGGTGGGGCGCGACGCCGCCTTCGCCGAGCTGGCGGCGATGGCGACGCCGCTGGGGCGCTATGCCACGGCGGACGAGATCGCGGGGCAGGTCGCGTTCCTGCTGTCCGACGACGCGGCGCTGGTGACGGGCGCGACGCTGGTCAGCGACGGCGGTTATACGCTGTAGGCCGCGGCCGCTCTCAGCGCGTTCGCCCTCACCCGACCAGCCAGACCCACATCAGCCGGCCCGGCAGGAACGACAGCAGCCCCGGCAGGATCAGTCCGGTGACGAACAGGATGACCAGCCCGCGCTTGTGCGCGGCGATGTCGCCGGCGCGCGCCCTCGCGATCGCGCGCCAGGCGGTGACCAGGACGACGGGGACGAGCAGGTGGATCCAGCTCAGCGAGCCACCGTTGAGGTGCCGGATCCACAGCGCCGACAGCGCGCCGACGACCATCAGCAGCATCCAGATCTTGCCGAGGCGGCGATGGCGGGCCGTGCCCTTGCGCGTCAGCAGCACATAGGCGCCGAGCGGCAGCGCCGGGATCACGGCGAGCAGGTGGATGACGAGCGCCACCTCCTTGAACGCCGCCACGCCGGGCGCCGCGCCGATCAGGACGCGCGCCAGCGCCAGCAGGATCGCGGCGGTGACGAGCCCGGCGCCGGTCGCGAGGAACGTGCGGGTGCCGGGACGCAGGTCGCCGGCGGGGCGGCGGACGGAGTGGGCGATGGCGAGGGTGGACATGGCGGCGGCTCCGATGAGGGGTCGTCACCGGTCATGCCGCCCGCCGCATCGCGGGCAAGCGCGGCTGCGTCGGTGGCACGGTTCCTTCGCGAGCGGCGTCACGCGGCCATTTCGCGATGCGCGAAGTGGCGGTAACGCTCGCGGCATGACGCTGCGCGAGACGCTGATCGACCTGGCCGTGATGATCGCGATCGGCGTCGCGCTGGCGCTGCTGGGGCCGTTCGGCAGCTTCGCGGCGCCGTTCGCGGTGCGGCTGCTGTACTGGCTGATGCTGTGCCTGGCCGGATACGCGCTCTACATGCCGGTCATCCGCGGCGGCGACGGGGTGGCGACACGGCTGGCGCTGCCGACGGCGGCGTTGTGGGTGGCGGGGTGGCTGGTCGCGAGCGCGCCGATGGCGGTGGTGGTGTGGTTCGCCAACGCGCTGTGGTCTCGGCGGTCGCCGCCGACGCTTGACGAGGCGGCGGCGCTGTACGGCGACGTGCTGGTGGTGGCGGGGATCGCGTGCCTGGTGCTGTGGTTCGTGACGGCGCACCGGCGGCGGGAGGAGGCCGTGTCGCCGGAACTCGGCGAGCGCGGGCCGGACGCGACGGTTTCGCCCGGTGCCGACGTGCCGGCATCGCCGCGCCTGCTCGACCGGCTACCGCCGCATCTCGGCCGCGACCTGCTCGCGCTGGAGATGGAGGATCATTATGTCCGCGCGCACACGGCGGCGGGGTCGGCGCTGCTGCTGCTGCGGATGCGCGATGCGGTGGCGGAGCTGGACGGGATCGACGGCGCGCAGGTGCATCGCAGCTGGTGGGTGGCGCGCGCGGCGGTGACGGGCAGCGTGCGCGACGGGCGCAACGTGCGGCTGCGGCTGGCGAACGGGGTGGAGGCGCCGGTCGCGCGCGCCGTCGCGGGCGACCTCAGGGCGGCGGGGTGGTGGTAGCCAAGCGGCACGGCATCGGCCCCCACGTCGCCGGCCACTCGGCGAAATCGGCGGCGGCGTGGACGCCGGCGTCCGCGCCGATCGCGAACCAGACGAAGCGCGGCGGGTCGGGCCAGCCGTGCCAGTCGCGCTCCATCACCGCCCAGCGGCGCTCGTCCACCTCGGCCAGCGCGACGCAATCGTCGGCGAAGCGGCTGAAGCGGGGATGCTGCCGCCACCATCGCGCCGCCGCGTCGGACGGGGATCGCCAGGTGACGGATCGCCGCCGGGCGCGACGGTAGCGGGCGAGCCAGCGGAGGTCCTCGATCAGCCCCTGCCCCATGCCGTCGGGCGATGGCGGGCCGAGGAGCAGCTCGCGCAGCCGGCTCACCCGACCAGCGCCTGGTCCCTCAACCCGCGCCACACCCGCAACGCCTGCACCGTCGCGGCGACGTCGTGGACGCGGTGGAGCTGGACGCCGGCGTCGGCGCCCCTGATCGCCAGCGCGATGCTGCCGCCCAGCCGCTGGTCGGCGGGCGCTTCGTTCGACAGCGCGCCGATCAGCCGCTTGCGGCTGGCGCCGAGCATCAGCGGCACGCCGAGCCCGTGGAACATGGCGAGGCCGTTCAGCAGCTGGAGGTTCTCCGCCAGCGTCTTGCCGAAGCCGATGCCCGGATCGGCGACGATGCGCGTCCGCGGCACACCGGCGGCGACGACCGCGGCGATGCGCGCGTCAAGCCAGTCGAACACCTCCGTCACCACGTCGCGATAGCCGGTGCGGCCGTGACCGCCGTCCTTCGGATCGGGCGAATGCATCAGCACCACCGGCGCGCCGCTCCGCACCACCACGTCGAGCGCGCGGTCGTCCCAGAGCAGCGCCGAGACGTCGTTGACGATGGCCGCGCCCGCCGCGAGCGCCGCCTCCATCACCGCCGCCTTGCGCGTGTCGATCGAGACCAGCGCACCGCCGCGGGCGAGCCGCTCGACGACGGGGACGGCGCGCGCGATCTCGTCCCCTTCCCACACGGTCGTAGCACCAGGCCGGGTCGACTCGCCGCCGACGTCGACCAGCGCCGCGCCGGCCACCAGCATATCGGTCCCCGCCGCCGCCGCGCCCGCCGGATCGCCCGCATGCGCGCCGCCGTCGGAGAAGCTGTCGGGCGTGACGTTGAGGATGCCCGCCATCGCCGGCTGATCGAACCGCAGCGTGCGTTCGCCGAGTTGCAGCGGCGGGCGGGGCGCGGTGATGCGCGCGTGGAGCGCCACCGCCCGCTCGCCCAGCGTCGCGACCTCGGCGACCGACACGGTGCGCCGCGCGCCGCCCTCGCGCACCTCATAGGCGGCGAACCACTGCATCCCCCCCGCCAGCCGAACGGCGGCGCCGTCCGCGAGGTGGACCGGGGAGGCGACGAACTGGGTGGGGAGGAGGTGAAGCGTCATGCCGACCACCCTATCCGGGCCGCTCCCACGATCCAACGCCGCGTTCCGGTGGGACGTGGAATCGACCAACCCGCCTTGCACGCAGGCCATCATGAGCATAGCCCGTCGCCACGATTCAGCCGACAGGAGACGCGAGATCGTCGCACCATCCATGATCGGGCTGTCGAAGATGATCGACGTCCCGCCCGACCTGATCGATTGGCTGCTTCGGCTGATTCAGCAGGGCGGGCGCGAGCTGTTCCCGGTGCCGGAGGTGCCGTCGATCATCCCACCGGCTTGGCGGCCCTGGTTGTCGCCGATCTCCGAGATTCAACGGCGGCTGGAAGAAGTGGCGCGGGCTGCAGCGCGCGACGCGGCGGCGGCGGCCTACGCCTGAGCGCGCATGGAGGCGCTCGACGTTCTCGTCGGCGCGCCCTGCCTGGCCGCAGCCGGCGTGTTCGCCAGCACCGGTCACGCCGACGCCGCCCTCCTGCTGCGCGAGTTCGTCAACGCGACCGGACCACAGACGCGCTCCTTTGCCGTCGGATCGGCCTTCTCGCTCGGTTTCGCGCGATCGGAAACGACGACGAAAAGCGTCGCCGGGGCCCTGCGCATATGGAAGGATCGCGCCGGCGGCCTTCAGGCAAACGGCGGAACCATCACGCGATTGTCGAGCACCTTCGTTCCACTGGCGCCGACCATACGACTGCTCCCGACGCCTGGGCCCGGGGTTCGCGTCATCGGGTCGCCAGGGGCCCATGTCATTGGCTCTTTCAGCTATCAGGGGAGGCTGGTCGGCAACGACATTGCGGAGTGGGAGGCCTCGAACCAATTGAGCCTCAAGTCTAATTTCGCGGATAATTGGACCAAGCGCGTCAACACCCACCTGGTCGACGACAATGCGCGTCCCGCGAAATACGGAAGCACCAATCAGGTCATCGCGTGGCGCACGACGTTGGATGGGGCGGTGATGGGATAGATGACACCACGCAGACTCCTAGCCACGCTCGTCCTCGTGTCGTTGCCGACCGGCTGCGCCGTCAACGGCGAGCGTGCGGTTCCCGGCACCTACGTCGCCCATGACATGGGCCTCACCGCCATCGAGCCGCCGGTGACGCTGATGATCGCGCCGTCCCATCGCTATCGCTTCTGCCAAGGAACGAGATGTGCGGCCGGCAGCTGGTCGTATCGCTACTTTCCCGAGGCCCAGAAGGGCAGGCTTACGATCGTCGGGCCCGAGTTTGAAACCTGGTCACTCGCCTTTCTGACGGCGGCTTACGGCAACAGCGAGGTGCTTCGGCAGAGGGGCATTCAGGGATCGGTGGACATGGATTTCGACACCGGCCCCGGCCAGACCTCGATCACGATCGGCGCCGGCGATGCCGCCTTCGTCAGGCAGTGATGCGCCGGGCCGGGTCGCGAGCCGATCGGTGAGACGAAGGTGCTCGGGCAAGCGACGCCGCGCCGCCTCCTCGCAGCGCTCGTCATGCTGTCGCGGACGTCCGCGTGCGTACACGGCGAAAGCACACTCTACGGATCGGTAGGTCGCGCATGACATGGCGCTGATCGAGGTGACGCCGGTAACCCTGCCCTCGACCGATCGGGTCGACTTTGGTTCTGCATGGGTGAGCGTTGCGCGAATGGCCGATGGTTCGTCCGCCACTATGGCGATGCCGGTGACCGGATCATGCTGGTCGGCTCGGAGCCGGAAGCGAGGATGCGACGGCGCGGAAACAACACTGAGCGCAGGCGATGCCGTAATCGTCAAACGCCGACGCTCGGCGCGATCGGCAGCGCCAGGGTCGCCTGCCGGCCTTACCCCGTCAGGCCGCTTCGTCCCCGCGCATCTCCTGCGCCACCGCGTCCAGCGTGGCGGCCATATAGTCCAGCCGCTGGTCGTCGATGCCCGGCCAGACGCCGACCCAGAAGCTGTCCGTCATGATCTTGTCGGTGCGCGTCAGGTCGCCGTGGACGCGGTAGTTCACGTCGCGGAAGGCGGGCTGACGGGTCAGGTTGCCCGCGAACAGCATGCGGGTGCCGACCTTGCGCTCCTCCAGCCGCTGGACCAGCCGGTTGCGGTCGATGCCGGTGCCGTCGCGCACCGTCAGGAGATAGCCGAACCAGCTCGGCTGGGTGCCCGGCGTGGGTTCGGGCAGGTGGAACAGCCGGTCGAGTCCGCGCGCGCGCAGCCGCTCGGTCAGGCGATCGAAGTTCTCGCGTCGCCGCGCGATGAAGCGGTCGAGCTTCTGGAGCTGGCTGACGCCCACCGCCGCCTGCATGTCGCTGACCTTCAGATTGTAGCCGACATGGCTGTAGGTGTATTTGTGGTCGTAGCCCTTGGGCAGATCGCCCAGCCGCCAGCCGAACCGCTTGTTGCAGGTGTTGTCGCAGCCGGGCTTGCAATAGCAGTCGCGGCCCCAGTCGCGAAAGGACTCCGCGATCTTGGCGAGCAGCGGGCTGTCCATCAGCACCGCCCCGCCCTCCCCCATCGTGATGTGGTGCGCGGGGTAGAAGCTGAGCGTCGCGACGTCGCCGAAGGTGCCGACCTGCCTGCCCTCCGCCAGCGCGCCGAAGGCGTCGCAGCAATCCTCGACCAGCCACAATTTATGTTGCTTGCAGATCGCCTGCACCCGCGCGACGTCGAACGGGTTGCCGAGCGAATGCGCGATCATCACCGCGCGCGTCCTGTCGGTGATCGCCGCCTCCAGCAGGTCGACGTCGACATTGTGCGTCGCGAGGTCGACGTCGACGAACACCGGCACGCAGCCATATTGGACGATCGGCGAGACCGTGGTCGGGAAACCGGCGGCGACGGTGATGACCTCGTCGCCCGGCTTGATGCGGCGCTCGCCGAGCTTCCACGAGGTGAGGCACGCGAACGCCAGCAGGTTCGCCGCCGAACCCGACACGGTGAGCTTGGCGTGGCGCAGCCCGAAACGCGCCGCGGCCTCCTCCTCGAACCGGTCGGCGAAACGCCCGGCGGTCAGCCACATGTCCAGCGAGGCGTCGATCAGGTGACCGCAATCGTCGGCATCCATCACCTTGCCCGACGGCGGGATGTAGGTCTCGCCGGGGACGAACGGCGCGGGCGGACGGGAGTCGAAATATTCTCGGGCGAGCCGGATGATCTCCGCGCGCTTGTCGTCGGGGCGCTGTTCGTCGGACATGGGGGCGGGCACCGGAACTGCGGATGGGAACAGAGCCGGATCGGTATGCGCTCGTCCGGAGGATGTCGATAGCGCCGCCGGGATCAGGCGGCGGCGACGTAATCGGCGAGCTGGCGCTCCGTGTATCGCACCATGTCGGCGCCGTCGTGATGCGCGCGATACCAGGCGACGGTCAGCGCCAGGGCGGCGTCGATGTCGAGGCGTGGCCGCCAGCCGAGTTCCTGGCGCGCCCTGGCGCAGTCGAGCTTCAGCGTATGCGCCTCGTGCGGGTGGACGCCGTCGTCCTGCGCCCAGCGCGCGCCGTCGCCCCATGCCGTCGCCAGCCGGTCGGCGACCGCGCCGACGGTGACGTTCTCGTCCACCGACGGGCCGAAGTTCCACCCCTGCCCGAAGCGTGCGTCGGCGCAGGCGCGCTCGGCGAGCAGGAGGTAGCCCGCCAGCGGCTCCAGCACATGCTGCCAGGGACGGACGGCAAGGCGATTGCGGACCGCCAGCGGGGTGCCGGCGGCGAAGGCGCGGATCGCGTCGGGCACCAGGCGGTCCGCCGCGAAGTCGCCGCCGCCGATGACGTTGCCCGCGCGGGCGGAGGCGATCGTCGTGCCCGCGCCGGGCGCGAAGAAGCTGTGGCGATAAGCGTCGACGACCAGCTCGCACGCGGCCTTGCTGTTGGAATAGGGATCGGCGCCGCCCAGCCGGTCGGTCTCGCGATAGCCCCAGACCCAGCCTTCGTTCGCGTAGCATTTGTCGGTGGTGACGATCACCGCCGCCTGCACGCCGCCGCAGGTCCGAACCGCATCGAGCAGATGGACCGTGCCCATGACGTTGACGGCATAGGTGCCGACCGGATCGTCGTACGACGCGCGCACCAGCGGCTGTGCGGCGAGGTGGAGGACGATCTCCGGACCGAACGCGGTCAGGCTGGCGCGCAGCGCGTCGGCGTCGCGGATGTCGCCATGCTCGGACTCGATCCCGCGCCCGGCGTCGGCGAGGTGGAACAGCCCCGGCTCCTCCGCCGGCAGCGCGAAGCCCTTGACGATCGCGCCCATCGACCGGAGCCAGATCGCGAGCCAGCTGCCCTTGAAGCCGGTGTGGCCCGTCAGGAACACCCGCTTGCCGCGCCAGAAGGCGGGTGCCGGCCCGCGCTGGACGGCGCTATCAGGGGCGCTCACCAGAGTTTCCAGGGCGCCCGGTCGGATGCCCACAATGCTTCCAGATGCTGCTTGTCGCGCAGCGTGTCCATCGGCTCCCAGAAGCCGCGATGCTGATAGGCCATCAGCTCGCCGTCGTCGGCGAGGCCGCGCAGCGGCTCCTGCTCCCACGCCGTGTCGTCACCCGCCAGCCGCGCCAGCACGCGGGGCGACAGGACGAAGAAGCCGGCGTTGATGACGCCGCTGCCGCCGACCGGCTTTTCGAGGAACTGCGTGACGCGGTCGCCCTGGATATCGAGCGCGCCGAACCGCGCCGGCGGCGGCGCCGCGGTCAGCGTCGCGTCGCGTCCGTGCGCGCGGTGAAAGGCGATCGAGGCGGTGACGTCGATGTCGCCGACGCCGTCGCCATAGGTCATGCAGAACGCTTCCTCGTCGCGCAGGTGGTCGGCGACGCGGAGCAGGCGGCCGCCGGTCTGCGACTGGTCGCCGGTGTCGACCAGCGTCACATTCCACGCCTCCGCGCGGCGCTGATGCACCTCCATCCGGTTCTCGCCCATGCGAAAGGTGACGTCGGACATGTGCAGGAAGTAGTTGGCGAAATACTCCTTGATGACATAGCCCTTGTAGCCGCAGCAGATCACGAAGTCGGTGATGCCGTGCGCGGCGTAGATCTTCATGATGTGCCACAGGATCGGGCGGCCGCCGATCTCCACCATCGGCTTGGGGCGCAGCGAGGTCTCTTCGCTGAGCCGGGTGCCGAGCCCGCCCGCCAGGATCACCGCTTTCATGGCTGCGTCGCCAGCAGATAGCGCTGGCGGATCGTGTCGATCGGCTTGAGCACGCCTTCGGTTTCGTGATGCCAGAACGACCAGCCGTTGCACGCGGGCGCGCCCTGGAGCGTCGCACCCAGCTTGTGGATCGAGCCGACCGTGCCGCAGCCGCTGAGCAGCGAGCCGTCGGCGCGGACGGTGGCGGTGAAGCGGCGCTTCGCGTCGGTCAGCACCGCGCCCGGCGCGAGATAGCCGGTCTCAACCAGCGTGCCGAACGCGACCTTGGGCTGCGAGCGCGGCGACTGCATCGTCGCCAGCGCCGATTCGTCGAGCGGCAGCGCCGCCTCGATCCGCGCGGTGGCGGCCGCGCAATAGCCCGGCTCGCGCTCGATCCCGACCCAGCGGCGCCCGAGCCGCTTCGCCACCGCGCCCGTCGTGCCGGTGCCGAAGAACGGGTCGAGCACGACGTCGCCGGGCTTCGTGCAGGCGAGCAGCACGCGATAGATCAGCGCCTCCGGCTTTTGCGTCGGATGGACCTTGTGCCCGTCCTGCTTGAGCCGCTCCGGCCCGCCGCAGATCGGAAACTCCCAGTCGGACCGCATCTGCAGCTCGTCGTTGAGCGTCTTCATGCTGCGATAGTTGAAGGTGTATTTCGCCCCCTCGCCCTTCGACGCCCAGATCAGCGTCTCGTGCGCGTTGGTGAAGCGGGTGCCGCGGAAATTGGGCATCGGATTGGCCTTGCGCCAGACGATGTCGTTGAGAATCCAGAAGCCCAGATCCTGCACCGCCGTGCCGACGCGGAAGATGTTGTGGTAGCTGCCGATCACCCACAGTGTGCCGTCGTCCTTGAGCAGCCGGTGCGCCTCCGCCAGCCAGGCGCGGGTGAAGGCGTCGTAATGGCGGAAGCTCTCGAACTTGTCCCAGTCGTCGGTGACGGCGTCGACATGGCTGCCGTCGGGGCGATGCAGGTCCCCGCCGAGCTGGAGGTTGTAGGGCGGGTCGGCGAAGATGCAGTCGACCGACTTCGCCGGCAACGCGCGCATCGCGGCGATGCAGTCGCCCATGACGATGCTGTCGAGCGGCAGCGGCTCGGCCTCCGCCACCGTCGTCGCGCGCCTGATCCTTGTCGTTATCCCCACGCGACCCCGCCTCCCTGGCAGCTGAAAAGCCGGTCCGACCGGCCCTTCGTCAAGCGAACATTGGTTAACGAGCGCGGTTACGATCGCGTTAACGAACGGAACGGAGATGGGGTGGACCTAGATATTGAGTCCGTCGCCGGGTGGCGGACTCAACCCGTGGGGGTGTGGCGCGGAGGACTCACCCCATCGCGCAAGCACCGCCTCGGCCACGGGGGCGAAGCTGCGGCGGTGCAGCGGGGTCGGGCCGTGCTCGCGCAGCGCGCGGCGATGGGCGGGGGCGGCATAGCCCTTGTTCGAATGCCAGTCATATTGCGGGTATGATTCGGCATGGGCGAGCATGATCGCGTCGCGGGTGTGCTTGGCGACGATCGAGGCGGCGGCGATCGATAGCGACAGCGCGTCGCCGCCGACGATCGCGGTGGCGGCGCGATCCCAGCGCGGCAGGCGGTTGCCGTCGACCAGGATATGGGCGGGCGCCTGCGCCAACGCCTCGACCGCGAGCGTCATCGCCTTCATCCGTGCCCAATAGATGTTGAGCCGGTCGATCTCGTCCGCCTCGACGATGCCGATGCCGACGACCGCGCAGGCGAGCAGGCGGCCGTGGAGGCGGGCGCGCTCGGCGGCGGGGAGCTTTTTCGAATCGTCGATACCGCGCGGGACGCCGCGCACGGGCAGGATCACGGCGGCGGCGACGACCGGCCCGGCGAGCGGGCCGCAGCCGGCCTCGTCGACCCCGGCGACGGGGGCCAGGCAGAGCCGTTCGTGGCGCAGCGAGGGGCGTTTGCTCATGCGATGCGCCATGGCGGATAGCGGCGGTTCTCGTCGGCGGCGAACAGGCAAACCGCGTTGCCGCTGGGGTCGGTCAGCCGCGCCTCGCGCCAGCGCCACGGCTGGTCGGTCGGGACCTCGGCGACGTCGATGCCGAGACGGCGCAGGCGGACGAGCTGGCTGTCCAGATCCTCGACCTCGAGGAAGATCGTGGGCCGAGCCCCGGCTTCGAGCGACAGCGTCGTGCCGCCGGGCGCCTCGAAGCGTGCATAGCCGTGGTCGGTGGCGACGACCTGCCTGAGGCCGAGCGCTTCGTAAAAGGCGAGGTCGGTGGCGGCGCCGGCCGACGGCAGCGTCACCTGATTGAGGCGCGGGCCGGGGCCGAGGTCCTGACGCACCTGCTGTTGCCCCATCGGGCCGTGGCCTTGCCCCAGGCCCGGCGCGTCCTTGATCGCGAGCCGGACGAACTGGCGCGCGCGGGCGATCGCGGCCTTGAGCGGCTTCCCGCGCGCGAGGTTGACCGCAAGCGCGCTCGCCAGCGTGCAGCCGGTGCCGTGCGTCGCGGTCGATTCGATCCGCTCGCTCTCCCATTGCGCGCCGGCATGAATGCTGGCGGGCGCGGCGTGGGTGACGAGGCGGTCGACCAGCATCGCGCCGTCGCCATGGCCGCCCTTGACGAGCAGCGCCGGCGCGCGGGCGAGCACCGCCGCCTCGCCGCCCAACGCCGCCAGCTCGGGAAGATTCGGGGTGACGACGGTGCACAGGTCCATCAGCCGCCCGAACGCGGCGATCGTGTCGGCGTCGGCGAGCACGGCGCCCGAGGTCGCGACCATGACGGGGTCGAACACGATCGGGATCGGCCTGGCGGGGTCGAGCGCCGCCAGCCAGTCGGCGACCGCGTGCGCGGTCTCGGCCGAGCCGATCATGCCGATCTTGACCGCATCGACGCCGATGTCGTCCGCACAGGCGCGCGCCTGCGCCACGACCATCTCGGCCGGCACCGGCATCACCGCCTGCACGCCCAGCGTGTTCTGCGCGGTGATCGCGGTGATCGCCGTCATCGCATGGCCGCCGAGCATGGTGACGGTCTTGATGTCCGCCTGAATCCCCGCGCCGCCGCCCGAATCGGACCCGGCGATGATGAGGATGCGCGGCGTCACCGTGCGAGCGCCTCGGCGATCAGCGCGCGCGTCTCGGCGATGCCGTAGAGTGCCACGAAGCTGCCCATGCGCGGTCCCTGCGACGACCCGAGCAGCGTCTCGTACAACGCCTTGAACCAGTCGCGCAGCGCCTCCTTGCCGAACACCGTCTTGCCGGTTTCGTAAACCAGCGTCTGGAGATCCTCCGCGCTCGCATCGGCGGACAGCGTGGCGAGGCCGTCGTCGAACAGCCGCAGCGCCTCCGCCTCGCGCGCGTCGGGCGCGCGGCGGTGAAGCGTCGGTGCGACGGCGCTGGCGTGGTAACGGATCGCGAACGGCACCAGCGCGGTCAGCGCGGGGTCGCTCGCCTGCGCCGCCGGCAGATAGCGCCCGAGATAGCCGCGCACCTGCTCCTCGGTCGCGCCGGCACCGAGCACGCCGACCAGGTTGAGCAGCAGCCCGAACGGGACCGGCGGCACGCTGTCGGGCACGGCACCGTCGTGGATGTGGTGGACGGGGTTGCTCAACCGCTGGTCGAGCGGCTGGGCGGCATGGTCGGCGACAGACTTCCAGTAATCGTCCACCGCGCGCGGGATCACGCCCAGATGCAGCTGCTTGGCGCGCTTGGGCTCGCGATAGATGTAATAGGCGAGGCTCTCCTCCGGCCCGTTGTCCAGCCATTGTTCGATCGACAGGCCGTTGCCCTTGGACTTGGAGATCTTCTGCCCGGTATCGTCGAGGAACAGCTCGTAGACCAGCGTCTCGGGCTTGCGGCCGCCGAGGATGCGGCAGATGCGGCCGCCCAGCGCGGCGGAATCGATCAGGTCCTTGCCGTGCATCTCGTAATCGACGCCCAGCGCCGCCCAGCGCATGCCCCAGTCGGGCTTCCATTGCAGCTTCGCCAGGCCGCCGAGCACCGACTGTTCGACGCGGGTGCCCGCATCGTCGAACGCGATCGTGCCCGCCTCGGCATCGACGACCTCGACCGGCACCTGGAGCACGATGCCGGTCGACGGGCTGATCGGCAGCACCGGCGAATAAGTCGCGCGACGCTCGGCGCCGAGCGTCGGCAGCATCACCGCCATGATCTCGGCGTAGTGGCGCAGCACGCCCCGCAGCGCCTCGTCGAAGCGCCCGGCGGCGTAATAGTCGGTCGAGGACGCGAACTCGTAATCGAAGCCGAAGCGGTCGAGAAACGCGCGCAGCCGCGCGTTGTTGTGCGCGGCGAAGCTGTCATGCTTGCCGAACGGATCGGGGATGCGGGTCAGCGGCTTGCCGAGATGCTCGGCCAGCATCGCGCCGTTGGGGACGTTGTCGGGCACTTTCCGAAGCCCGTCCATGTCGTCGCTGAACGCCAGCAGCCGGGTCGGCTGGTCGGACAGCGTCGCGAAGGCACGCCGCACCATCGTGGTCCGCAGCACCTCCTGAAACGTGCCGATGTGCGGCAGCCCCGACGGGCCGTAGCCGGTCTCGAACAGGATCGGCGCGCCGTCTGGCTTGCCGTCGGGCCAGCGCGCGAGCAGCTTGCGCGCCTCCTCGAACGGCCAGGCCTTGGAGGCGAGCGCGGCGGGGCGGAGATCGTCCTGGGTCATGGCGGGTGACTAGCGCCCTCGGACGCGAGCGTCACCCCGTGGCCCTCGGCCTGCGCCACCGACCGGCGAGCGGCCCGACGCCCGTTTGTCGCGCGACGCTGTCGACCGGCGACGCGCGCGGATAGGCCGGACCGACCATGGATCAGCTCTCTCCCACCCAACGCGCCGCCGTCGATCGGCAGCTCGATCCGGGCGAGCGGTTGTTGTGGGCGGCGGGCACCAGCACCGGGATGCAGGCGGGCGCGCTCGCCCCCGGCTGCGTCGGTGTCCCCTTCGTGCTGTTCGGGCTGTGGCCGCTGCTGACCGCGCTGTCGCGGGTCCGCACCGTGTTCGACGAGCAGAACGGCCTTCTCGCCTTCCTGATCTTCGCCGGGTTCGGCACGCTCTTCACCGGCGTCGGCGTGCTCGCGATCCGGCAGGGCTTCCGCAGCCGCCGCGACGAGGCGGCGGCGGTGTGGGCGGTGACCGACCGGCGCTTCTTCAAGGCGATCGACCGGCCGAACCGTCGCGTGCTGGAGGCTGTGCCGCTCAGGTTCGTGACTGGAGTCGACGTGGTCGAATACGGCGACGGCTCCGGCAGCCTGACGATCACCACCGACGCACCGCACAATCTGCGCCGCAAGGGCGCGGGCGCGCGCCGCGGCCGATATCTCATCATGGGCGTGCGCGACGCCGCCAATGCGCGACGGATCATCCAGACGGAGGTCGACCGCGCCGCCGCCGAGCACCGTTCCGACTGAGACGAACCGTCGTTCCCCTCCCGTTCCTCCCGCGCTAGGGAGGTGTCGTGCTCCCCCACCCTGCCCTTCATGCCAGCCACGCCGGCATCTGGCTCGCGACGCGCGAGGGGGCGCGGGCGATCGGGCGGGCGGAGGCGATCCGGGTCGCGGCGGAGACGCCGGTCATCCTGTTGAACGCGCCGTTGATCGGGCAGCGGCTGGGCTATGCCGAGCTGTCGGGGCTCGACCTGCTGGAGCTGTTCGCGTTCATCCACCCGGCGAAGTTCGCGGTGCCGACCCCGGCGGGGCTGGCGCGTGCGGTCGACCTGTCGCCGCCCGAGCGTGACGAGGATGTCGGCAGCTTCCTGCTAGAAGCGGCGGAGGCGCTGCTGGCGGGGACGGCGGGCGAGTGGCCGGAGCGCGAGGGTGCGTGGAGCGCGGCGCAGTCGCTGCAACGGCTGCGCTGGCCGTGGGCGCCGGCGGTGCTGGAGCGGCTGACCAAGCCCGAACGCGCCGAGCGGTGGCTGTTCTCGCGGTTGCCCGAATGGGAGGAGGCGCCGCCGCGTCCGGCGCCGCGCACCGTGACGATCGACCCCGCCGAGGTCGCGACCCGGCTGGCGGCGCTTACGGGCAGCGTCGGAGGAAGTGGGGGGGCGGAGGAGCGGCCGGGGCAACGCGCCTATGCCGCCGCCGCCAGCGCCGCCTTCGGTCCGCGCAGCGTCCGTGACGCGCCCAACCTGATCCTGGCGCAGGCGGGGACCGGCATCGGCAAGACGCTGGGCTATCTCGCCCCCGCCGCGATCTGGGCGGAACAGGCGGGCGGGGCGGTGTGGATCGCGACCTTCACCAAGGCGCTGCAACGCCAGCTGGCGCATGAGACCGCGCGGCTCCACCCCGACCCCGCCGAGCATCGCGCGCGGGTGACGACGCGCAAGGGGCGCGAGAACTATCTGTGCCTGCTCAATCTGGAGGACGCGCTTCAGGGCGGGTTCGCGGGGCGGGCGGCGGTGCTGGCGCAGCTGGTCGCGCGCTGGGGCGCCTACACCGCCGACGGCGACATGGTCGGCGGCGACCTGCCGGGCTGGCTGACGACGCTGTTCCGCCGCAACGGGCAGGTGGCGCTGACCGACCGGCGCGGCGAGTGCATCTATGCCGGCTGCCCGCATTACCGCAAATGCTTCATCGAGCGCGCGGCGCGGGCGTCGGCGCAGGCGGACATCGTCATCGCCAACCACGCGCTGGTGATGGTCAACGCCGCGCGCGGGCGCGAACTGGCGACGCGGCCGACGCGCTATGTCTTCGACGAGGGGCATCACCTGCACGACGCCGCCGACGCGATGTTCGGCGTGGCGCTGACCGGGGCGGAGCTGATCGAGCTGCGCCGCTGGATCGTCGGGCCGGAGGCGGGCGGGCGCGGGCGGCGGCGGGGATTGCAGGCGCGGCTGCTCGACGTCGCCAGTTACGACGAGGCGGGCAACCGTGCGATCGTCGATACCGTCGACGCGGCGCGCGCGCTGCCGAGCGACGGCTGGCTCGGGCGACTGGTCGAGGGCCAGCCGTTCGGCCCGATCGAGGCGCTGCTCGCCGCCGTGCGCGGGCTGACCTATGCGCGCGCCGAGCAGCCCGGCGACGCGGGCTATGGGCTGGAGACCGAGCTGGCCGAGCCGACGCCGGCGCTGATCGAGGCCGCCGCGCCCGCCGCGCAGGCGCTGGACGCGCTGGTGCGGCCGCTCAACGCGTTGGGGCGGCGGCTGGAGGCGGTGCTGGCGGAGGCGCCCGACTGGATGGACGCGCCCGCCCGCGCCCGGATCGAGGGCGCGATCGCCTCGACCGGATGGCGCGCGGAGACGGTGGCGGCGTGGCTGGCGCTACTGGCGCGGATCGGCGGACCGGCGGATCCGGACTTCGTCGACTGGCTGGCGGTCGATCGCGCGGACGGGCGCGAATATGATGTCGGGCTGCACCGCCGCTGGCTCGATCCGACGCGACCGTTCGCCGAGGTGGTGCTGAAGCCCGCGCACGGCGTGCTGGTGACCTCCGCGACGCTGACCGCGGGGGGCGACTGGGCCTATGCGGAGGCGCGGGCCGGGGCGCCGCATCTCGGCCGCCCCGCCACCTCGTTCGAGGCGCCGAGCCCGTTCGACTATGCCGAGCAGGCGGAGGTGCTGATCGTCACCGACGTGATCCGCGGCGACCTCGGCAGTCTCGCCAACGCCTATGCGCGGCTGATCGCGGCGGCGGGCGGGGGGACGCTGGGATTGTTCACCGCCATCCGCCGGCTGCGCGGCGTCCACGGGCGGATCGCCGACCGGCTGGCGCGCGACGGCCTGCCGCTGCACGCGCAGCATGTCGATCCGATCGACACGGGGACGCTGGTCGACATCTTCCGCGACGATCCCAACGCCAGCCTGCTCGGCACCGACGCGCTGCGCGACGGGGTGGACGTGCCGGGTCACTCGCTGCGGCTGGTGGTGATGGAGGGCGTGCCCTGGCCCAAGCCGACCGTGCTCCACGCCGCACGCAAGCTGGCGGGCGGCGGTGCCGCGTTCGACGACCGGCTGGTCCGTGCGCGACTGGCGCAGGCGTTCGGGCGGCTGATCCGCACGTCGGCCGATCGTGGCGCGTTCGTGCTGCTGTCCGCCGCCATGCCGTCACGACTGCTGTCGGCCTTTCCACCAGGGGTGCCGATCGTGCGCGTGACGCTCGACGAAGCGATCGCGCGCGTCGCATCGCGGCTATCATCGCCCGCCCGGTTGGGGCATGACGCCCCTGCCTGACGCGGGAGGGGCGGACGTGAAGACCTTGACGCTGCTGCGCCATGCCAAGTCGGGCTGGGACGATCCCGTGCAACGCGATTTCGACCGGCCGCTCAACGGCAAGGGCAAGCGCGCCGCGCAGACGGTCGGCAAGCATCTGCGCCGCGAGGGCGTCGAGTTCGACCATGTCGTCGCCTCGCCCGCGTTGCGGGTGCAGCAGACGCTGGAGGACGTCGCGGTCGGCTATGGCCGGACGCTGGCACCCGTGTGGGACCGCCGCATCTATCTCGCCTCGGCGGCGACATTGCTCGACGTCGCGCGCGACCTGCCCGACGGCGCGGCGACGGCGCTGCTGGTCGGGCACAATCCGGGGCTGGAGGATCTGGTGCTGCTGCTGGTGCCCGACGCCGAGCCGGGGCTGCGCGACGCGGTGGAGGAGAAATACCCGACCGCGAGCGTCGCCCAGCTGCGCTTCGAGGTCGATCGCTGGCGCGACCTGGCCGAAGGGGCGGCGACGCTGGTGCGGTTCGTCCGGCCGCGCGATCTGGACGCCAGCCTGGGGCCGGACGCGGGCTGACGAAAGCACCGGGCGCGGCACGGTCGGCCCGATCGCGCGTTGTCGGTAGTCCTCGGGCGCGAAAGGGCCTTTTTGTCCGCTTACCTCCACGCGATCGGCACGGCCGTTCCCGGCCATGACGTGCACGCCGCGTTCATCGACTGGGCGCGCGCACAGGTGGAGCCGCGCTCGGCAAAGCTGTTCGACCGCATGGCCGCGCGCGCGGGAATCGACCACCGCTGGTCGGTGCTGCCGGTGGGCGACGATGGCGGCTCGCCGGTCGCGGCGGGGGGCTTCTATGCCGGCGACGCGCATCCGGGCACGGCCGCGCGGATGCGGGTCTATGCCGAGGCCGCGCCCGCGTTGGCGCTCGACGCGATCGCGCGGCTTGGCGAACAGGTCGCGCTGGACGGGATCACGCATCTGGTGGTGGCGAGCTGCACCGGCTTCGTCGCCCCCGGCGTCGATCAGATCATCGCCGCGCGGCTCGGCCTGTCGGCGTCGGTGGAGCGCCTGCTGGTCGGCTTCATGGGCTGCTACGCCGCCGTCGCCGCGATCCGCACCGCGCGGCACATCGTCCGCTCCGACGCGGGCGCGCGCGTGCTGGTGGTGACGGTGGAGCTGTCGACGCTCCACCTCCAGCCCGCGACCGCAATCGAGCCGCTGCTCGCGATGCTGCAGTTCGGCGACGGCGCGGCGGCGGCGCTGGTGACGGGCGAGGCGGGCGGGTTCCGGCTCGACCGGCCGTTCGCGGCGGCGTTGCCCGAATCGGGTCACCTGATCCGCTGGGACATCACCGACAGCGGGTTCGCGATGCACCTGTCGGGCGAGGTGCCGGGGCGCATCGCCGGCGCGCTCGCCGATCGCGCGCTGGCGGACGCGGTGACCGGCGGCGTCGCGGCGGAAGAGGTCGACGGCTGGGCGGTCCATGCCGGCGGGCGCTCGATCCTCGACGCGGTGGAGGGAGCGCTGCACCTGTCGCCCGACGCGCTGGCGGCGTCGCGCGCGGTTCTGGGCGACTATGGCAACATGTCGTCGGCGACGCTGATGTTCGTGCTGGCGCGGCTGCTCGCCGGGCCGCCGGTGACGCGCGGCGTCGCGCTGGCGTTCGGGCCGGGGCTGGCGGCCGAGGGCTTCGGGTTCGCCTCGACATGAGCCTGGCGAACCGCGCCCACGCCGAGGAACTGATGGACGCCGACGACCTGTCGGCGGAGACCTATGCGGCGGTCGTCGCCGACCTCGCGCGGGTCAACGTCGTGACGATGGCGGGGCGACCGACCCTGGCCTTCCTGAGCCGCGCGGCGGTGAGGCGAACGAGCCTGCGTGTCCTCGACGTCGGGTTCGGCGATGGCGACATGCTGCGCCGGATCGCGCGCTGGGCGGCGCGGCGCGGGCTGGCGGTCGAGCTGGTCGGGGTCGATCTCAACCCGCGCAGCGAGTTGGCCGCGCGTGCCCGCACCCAAGCAGCGTTGCCGATCCGCTACGTCACCGGCGATTATGCCGATCTCGCCGGAGAGCCGTGGGATTGCGTGATATCCAGTCTCGTCGCGCACCACATGACGCACGCGCAACTGGTCGGCTTTCTGCGCTGGATGGAAGCGCACGCACGGGTCGGCTGGCTGGTCAACGACCTCCATCGCCATCGCTTCGCGCATCTCGGGTTCCCGTTGCTGGCGACGCTGGCGCGCTGGCATCCGATCGTGCGGCATGACGGCACCCTGTCCATCGCGCGCAGTTACCGGCCAGCGGAGTGGCCGCCGCTGCTCGCCGAGGCGGGCATCGCGGGCGCGACCGTGCGCCGTGTCTTTCCGTTCCGGCTGTGCGTCGAACACCGGCGCTGATCGTCGGCGGCGGGCCGGCGGGCGCGGCGGCGGCGATCGGGCTGGCGCGCGAGGGGTTGCCGCACCTGCTGGTCGAGCGGTCGCGCGAGACGGGCGACGCGCTGTGCGGCGGGTTCCTGAGCTGGCGGACGCTCGACCGACTGGCGACGCTGGGGATCGAGGCGGACCAGCTCAATCGCGAACGGTTGACCGAGGTGCGCCTGTTCGCGGGCGGCCGCACCGCCGGCGCGCGCCTGCCCCGCCCGGCGGTGTCGGTGTCGCGGCACCGGCTCGACACGCTGCTGCTCGATCGCGCGATACGCGACGGCGCGGCGATCGAGCGCGGCGTCGCGGTGCGCGCGATCGAGGGCATGCAGGCGCGCACCGCCGACGGCGCGACGTTGGTGGCGGAGACGCTGTTTCTGGCCAGCGGCAAGCACGATGTGCGCGGGCTTGCCCGGCCGGTCGACGCGCGGGGCGACGATCCGACGCTGGGGCTACGGCTTCGCTTGCCCGCGTCGGCGGGGCTGACCCGGCTGGTCGGCGGGGCGATCGAGCTGCATCTGTTCGATCGCGGCTATGCCGGCCTGTGCCTGCAGGAAGATGGCAGCGGCAATCTGTGCCTGGCGGTGCATCGGTCGCGCCTCGCACAGGCGGGCGATCCGGTCGCGCTCCTCCGCGATCTCGCGCGGGAACTGCCGACGCTCGGGGAGCGGTTCGCCCATGCCGATCCGGCCGCGCCGATCGATGCGATCGCCAACGTGCCCTATGGGTGGCGTGCCCATACCGCGCCGCCGGGCGTGGTGCGGCTGGGCGATCAGGCGGGGGTCATCCCGTCGCTAGCCGGCGAGGGGATGGGGATCGCCATCGCCGGCGGCATCGCTGCGGCGGCCGCCTATGCGCGCGGCGGGGCCGCCGCGATGGACAGGTGGCAACCGCAGTTCGCGCGGCGGCTCGCCCGGCCGCTGGGCGTCGCGGGCGCGGCGCGGCGGATCGCCGAAAGCCGACTGGCACCGCTGGCGTTGCTGGCGGCGCGACCGGCGTTGATCGAGGTTGTGGCCCGGCTGACCCGCGTCGGGCCATGATGGCTTGAAGCTTCCTCTTGCGATACCGAGATTGCTGCCATGGATCACCTCAATCTCTCCGAAGCCGAATGGCGCAAGCGCCTGACCCCCGAGCAATATCATGTGCTGCGTGAGGCGGGCACGGAGCGCGCCTATGCCGGTGCGCTGACCGACAACAAGGCGGCCGGCACCTATCGCTGCGCGGCCTGTCAGCTCGATCTGTTCGATTCCGCCGACAAGTTCGACTCCGGGTCGGGGTGGCCGTCGTTCACCGCGCCGGTCGAGCAGGACGCCGTCGTCGACCATACCGATCGCAGCCACGGCATGGTGCGTACCGAAACCCGCTGCGCGCGGTGCGACAGCCATCTGGGCCACGTCTTTCCGGACGGGCCGCCGCCGACCGGGCTGCGCTATTGCATCAACTCGGTCTGCCTCGACTTCCGATCGCGCGGCACGGCGGAATAGGCAGCCTTGTTGCGGGGGCGGTAAGCGGATAATCGACAGCGCGAATGGCTCGCGCGCGTCCCCGCCCCTCCCCCGGTCCTTCCTCGCCGTGGCGGCGTCGCATCGTCCGCACGTTGCAGGTACTGTTCGGGCTGGCGGCGTTGGCGCTGACCGCGCTGGTGATCGCGGTCTACGTCGCGCGATCGCAGCTGCCGGACTTCGACACGCTCAAATCGTCGCCCAACGGCCAGATGATCCGCGTCCATGCCGCCGACGGCACGGTGATCTTCAGCCAGGGGCCGAGTTATGGCCGCTGGCTGAGCTATGACTCGATCCCGCAGGCGATGCGCGACGCGACCGTGTCGGTCGAGGACAAGCGCTTCCGCAGCCATCTGGGCGTCGATCCGATCGGCATCGCACGCTCGGTGCAGGTGCGGATGCAGCGCGGGCGGTGGGTGCAGGGCGGCTCCACCATCACGCAGCAGCTGGCGCGCAACGTCTTTCTGACCAACCAGAAGAAGTTCGGGCGCAAGTTCCGGGAGTGGATCCTGGCGCTGGCGATGGAGCGGAAGTTCACCAAGGACCAGATCCTCGAGCTGTACCTCAACAAGGTCTATTACGGCGGCGGTGCCTATGGGATCGACGCCGCCAGCCGACTGTTCTTCGGGCATGGCGCCGATCATCTGAGCCTGGCGGAGTCGGCGGTGATCGCGGGGCTGGTCAAGGCACCGTCCAACTACTCTCCCACCGCCGACGCCGCCGCCGCCGTGGGTCGCGCGGGCGTGGTGTTGCAGGCGATGCAGGACGCCGGCGCGATCACCGCCGCGCAGGCCGCCGCCGCCGACCCGCAGGGATTGCAGCTGAAACCACCGCCCAAGCAGAACTCGGTGCGGTATTTCACCGACTGGGCGTTGCCGCAGCTGGATACGCTGATCGACGAGCAGGACCGACCGCTCGACGTCTACACGACGCTGGACCTGGGCATGCAGACCGCCGCCGACGCCGCGATCCGCGCCAACACGCCCGCCAGCGCGCAGGGGGCGCTCATCAGCCTCGACCGCGACGGCGCGGTGCGGGCGATGGTGGGGGGCAAGGACTATGTCACCTCGATCTACAACCGAGCGACGCAGGCGGTGCGGCAGCCGGGGTCGTCGTTCAAGCTGTTCGTCTATCTGGCGGCGCTGGAGGCGGGCAAGCGGCCCGAGGACATCGAGGTCGATGAGCCGGTGACGATCGACGGCTGGAGCCCGCGCAACGATTCGCGGCATAATTCCGGGCCGGTGACGTTGCGGACCGCGTTCGCCTACTCGCTCAACACGGTGGCGGCGAAGCTGGGGCAGGAGGTCGGCTTTCCGACCGTCGCCGACATGGCGCGGCGGTTCGGCATCACGACGCCGGTCAACACGCACCCGTCGATGGTGCTCGGCACGTCCGACGTGCGGCTGATCGACATGACCCGCGCCTTCGCCAGCGTCGGCCAGACCGGGGTCGCGGTGACGCCCTATGGCATCAATCGCGTCGAGGCGGACGGCGAGGTGATCTATACCCACCAGACCGACCGCAGCCATGTGCTGGTCGCGCCCAACGTCGCCGCGGAGATGATCGACCTGCTCCAGACCGCGGTCAACACCGGCACCGGCCGCGCGGCGCAGATCGGCCGGCCGGTAGCGGGCAAGACCGGGACGACCAGCTCGGGCAAGGACGGCTGGTTCCTGGGCTTTTCCTCCGGGCTGACGACCGGCGTGTGGATCGGCCGCGACGACGCGCGGCCGGTGCCGGGGCTGCACGGCGGCACCGCGCCGGCGCGGACCTTTGCCGCGTTCATGGGCCCGGCGACGCGCGGGCGGCCGATCGAGCAGTTCCAGACGGCGGTGACGCTGCCCGACGATGCGCTCGCGAACGAGGAAGAGGCGTATTTCGGCGAACCCGACAACACCGCCGGAGTTTCCGTGGGCGGCGGTGTGGACGCCGACGGCAATCCGCTGCCCGAGCGGGTGCCGCCCTCGGCCTCGGATCAGGGAGCAGGCCCGCCCACCGACGGCTCCGACCCGCTCGGCGACCTGATCGAGAAGACGACGCGCGACGAGCAGTCGCCGCCGGCCGATCGCCGCCGCGACGATCCGGCGCGCGCCCTCCCCCGAAACGGGTCGAGCGATCCTCAGCCGGAAGAGCGGCCGAACCAGTGAAGCCCCGCGCCGTGGCTGCGGAGCCACGCGCGTGCCGGCGCCGGATCGGTGCCGAGCAGCTCCCGGTCGAGCGCATGGAAGGCGGGGCCGTGGTTCATGTGGACGCGGTGCGCGACCTCGTGCGCGACGGTGGCGCGGCGGACGAAGCCGGGGGCGAGGATCAGCCGCCAGCTGTAGCGGATCACGCCGGTGCCGGCGCAGCTGCCCCACCGCCCGCGCGGGTCGCCGACCGCGACCTGCGCCACGGTGACGCCCGCCTTGGCGGCGAACGCGGCCGTTTCCTCGCTGAGCACGCGTAGCGCCTCGCGACGCAGCCACAGCTCGACGCGGCGACCCAGCGTCTCGGCCGGCCCCTGTGCGAGCAGCCGGTCACCCTCTCGCAACACCGTGCGACGGGGACCGGCGCTCCAGGCGATCGTCAGCTCGTCCCCGGCCACGGTCAGCACCGCCCCGTCGACGAACGGGCGCGGCGTCGGCAGCCGCGCGCGCTGGTCGGCGAGCCAGTCCGCCTTGCCCTGCGCCCAGGCGAGCGCGGGCTTCAGCGCGGCGCGACGTGGCAGCGTCAGCCGCGCGCGGCCGGTGACGGGATCGAGCGACAGCTTGAGCGTGCGCGCCCGTGGGTGACGGACGACCTCCCACTCGGCGGTCGGGTCAGAGCTCACGGTCGATCAGATGGTGTTCCAGGTCGCCGACCTCGTCCTCGCTGACGGTCCAGCCGCTGACCGACTGACCGGCGCGATGCACCGACTCGCGATCACCGCTGACGAGATAGTGCCAGTCGGGTAGCGGCCGCCCCTCGCCGCGCAGGCGATAGGCGCAGGTCGAGGGTAGCCATTCGATGTCGCGGACGTTGCCGGCGGTCAGCCGCACGCATTCGGGGACATAGGCGCGGCGGTGCTTGTAGTCGCGGCATTGCCCGGTGCGGCGATCGAGCAGGCGGCAGGCGACGTTGGTCGCGTGCAGCTCGCCGGTATCCTCGTCCTCCAGCTTGTGGAGGCAGCATTTGCCGCAGCCGTCGCACAGCGCTTCCCACTGGCCGCGGTCGAGCGTCTCGATCGGACGCTCCCAGAACCGGCCGGACGATGCTTGCGTCACTTCACCCACTTTTCGATCGTCGCGGCGACGGCCGATGGGCCGCCGTCCTGCCCGGCGAGCGCGATCGGCTTGCCGTCCGGTCCCATCAGATAGGCGGCGCGGCTGTGATCCACCAGATAGCCGCCCGCCGACTTCGCGCCGATCGAATGGGCTATGCCGTATTCACGCGCGACCCGATCGATCTCGGCGGTCGTCCCGGTCAGCCCGATCGCGCGGGGATGAAAGGCGGCGGCGAACGCCTTCACCACCGCCGGCGTGTCGCGCACCGGATCGACGGTGACGAATATCGGCACCACCTTCGCGGCGATCGCCGGGTCGGTGCGCTCGACCTGTTTCAGCCCGGCGGCGATCGCGCCCATGTCGGTCGGGCAGGCGTCCGGACAGAAGGTGTAGCCGAAATAGACGATCGAATAATGGCCGAGCAGATTGCGCTCGGTGAACGGGCGGCCGTCGCCGTCGGTGAGCGCGAACGGGCCGCCGATCCGCGCGCCCGCGAGCGGCGGCGGCGCGGCGGGTGCGGCCGGCTGACACGCGGCGAGCGCCAGCGGAAGGAGGAAGGTGAGCCTGTTCATCTTGACGCCAGCCTTGATCGGTATCAGCGGCACGCGCAAGCATCGCAGATCACGCAGGAATCGCCCCATGTCGCTCCGCCGCTCGCTCGCCATTCTAGCCCTGCTCGGCGCCACGCCGGTGGCGGCGCAGTTCCAGTCGGACGGCTACAAGTTCCTGCAATCGGTGCGCGACGCCAAGAACAACGAGGTCATCACCGCGCTCAACAAGCCGGGCAGCCAGATCGTCAACACGCGCGACGTGACCAGCGGCGAGACGGCGCTGCACATCGTCGTGCGGCGCGGCGATGTGCCCTACACGACCTTCCTGCTGCAAAAGGGTGCCGACCCCAACATCCGCGACGGTCGCAACAACACGCCGATGCTGATCGCGATCGAAACCGGGCATTCGGAGCTGGTGCCGCTGTTGATCGCGGGCAGGGCGAACCCGAACTTGCCCAACGCATCCGGCGTCACGCCGCTGATCCTGGCGACGCAGCTGCGGAATGCCGAAGCCGTGCGGCTGCTGATGGCGGCGAATGCCAATCCCGACCAGAAGGACTATAACGGCCTGTCGGCGCGCGATTATGCGGGCCGGGACACACGGGCGGCGGCGATCGCCAAGCTGTTCGCGGATGCGCCACGCCGCGCCAACCCGGCGGTGGCGGGACCGCGCCTCTAGAAGACCACCAGCTCCGGATCGTGATGCCCGATCAGCCGGCGTGCCGCGCGGCGGGCGAAGGCGAGCGTGCAGCGCTTGCGGGCGTGGGCAGCCAGCGGGTGCGAATGCGCCTCACGCACGATCGCGGCGTCGTAGCGGTCGGCGACGATGATGCCGGTGCGTTCGGGCAGAAAGGCGGGCCCGTCGAGCGGTTGCAGGTCGAAGCCGGCGGGCACCGCCCAGAAGAAGCGGTCGCAATGGTCGAGATAGTCGGGCCATTTGCCGTCGCCGAGCAGGTCGGCGCGCGACACCTTGATCTCGACGATGACGAGCCGGCCGTGCGCGTCGATCGCCATCAGGTCGGCACGGCGGCCGCCGTCGAGCGGCACCTCCGCCATCGCCATCAGGTCGTGACGGAACAGCAGCCGGGTGACGCCGCGACACACCTCGGCGGCGCAGAGCGGCGAGCCGGGGTCGTCGAGACAGGGTTGGGGCGCGAGTTCGAGCACCCGCGACGATTAGAACATCCGAGGAACGGAACGCAAGCCGGACGGCGGCTCAACGATAAAAGGCGTGGCCGCCGATCACCGCGATTCGCTGGCCACCGACGCGGCGGGCGCGGACACCGTTGAAATAGAGCGCGCCGCCGGCGGTCGTCGTCGTCCACGCCTCGGTGAGCGCCACCTTTGCGACCGCGATGGCGGTGCGATAGGCGGAGCGGGTGGCGTCGATCGCCGGAATCGCGCCGCCGCGCACGAAGCCGAACTGACCGCGCTGGAGCACGACACCGCAGACGCTGGACGCGAACCGGCCCGAGCGGATGCGGTTGAGGATGACGCGGGCGACCGCGAACTGGCCGGCGAGCGGCTGACCCTGCGACTCGAAATAGACGGCGCCAGCGAGGCAGCGGAGGTGCTCGTCCGATGCGGTGCCGTCCTGGGCGGCGACGGCGGCGGCGAGGCTGGCGAACAGCGTCTTCGGTGAGGCGGCGGCGGCCGGGGTCGGCAGCGGGGCCGCAATGGTCGCGGCGACGGTGCGGGTGCCGGGTTCGTCGTCGGCGAGGGCGGGACTTACCCCCGCGATCAGGAAAAAAGCGCCGAGCAGGCGGGTGACGTGCCGAAGGAGCGGCATGGGACGGCCGGATCTATGCAGTTGGTGCGCGGCCTACGACCCCCCGGCCGATCGTCCGAACCACCCCCCGACTGCGTCACCGGCGTGGGATCGCACCCGCGGCCAGCACAACGCTGCGTTTCGATGGGGTGGGGTTCGGGCCGTTGCGGCCGCAGGTCAACCTGTGCCGAGCACTTCGGCGGCGAGCCGTGGCGAGTCCGCGATGTCCAGTTCGATCACCCACAGATCGGGGTCGCGCGCGCGCCGTCGCTGCCAATATCCGGTGAGATCGTCGGCGGGTGTCGAGTCGATCAGACCCGGTCGTCCGTCCGGTCCGATCCCGCGTTCGAGCAGCCGGCTCTCGCCGCGATTGACCGCGACGACGAGCACCGCGCCCGCCTGCGGATCGCCCTTCGCCAGCACCGCACCGAAGCCGCCGGCATCGTTGACCTGCCGCAGCAGCGCGCTGACCAGCACCTGCGTCGGCAGGCGGTCACTCACGGCGATAGCCGGGCAGATCGGCGAGCGGCAGGCGCGAGCGCATGAAGGTGCCGGTGCCGCGTGCCACCTCTTCGCCCTCACCGTCGATCAGCCGCGCGTCGCCGACGAAAACGCGGCGCCGACCACTGACCCAGCGGCCCTCCGCGACGACCGGCCCGGCGCCGAGCGGACGGGTGAAGAGAATGTTGAACTGCGTCGTCAGCAGGAAACGATCGGTGATCAGGCTGTTGCAGGCGTAAAAAGCGGCGTCGTCGAGCATCTTGAAATAGCTCGTCCCGTGCGCCGCGCCACCGGCATGGAAATGGCGTTCGTCGATCGTGAAGCGGATGCGGGCGATGCCGCTTTCGGGCAATTCGAGGCGACTGTCGAAGAAGCGGTTGATCGGCGCGTGCGCGTAGAGCGACTCCAGCGCGCGGTAATGCGCGGCTTCGCCACCCTCTTTCGGCTCGTCGGCCTCAGGCGGCATCGTTCGCACGGTCGGCGGTGAACAGCGCATAGACCGCGTCGGGCGAGGCGGCGCCGTGCAGCTTGGCGAGGAACGCGCGATCGCGCAGCCGCCGCGATACGCGGGCGAGCGCCTTGAGGTGATCCGCCCCGGCGTCGGCGGGGGAGAGCAGCGTCATCACCAGATCGACGGGAACGCCGTCGACCGCCTGCCAGTCGATCGGCTGCGCCAGGCGGACGAAGGCGCAGGTGACCTGCGCCAGTCCCGGCAGCTTCGCATGCGGGATCGCGACACCGCCGCCGAAGCCGGTCGAGCCGAGCTTCTCCCGCGCCGCCAACGCATCGGCGATGGCGATGCGGTCGGCGCCGGTGGCGCGGGCGAGCATGGCCGCGACATGGCCGAACAACGGCTTGCGGCCCAGCACGGGGACGCCGAGTTGCACCGCGTTGGGGCGCAGCAGGTCGCTGAGATCGGTGGTGTTGGACATGAGGAGTTCCGGTCGCGCGCCATAGGCCCCGCGACCGGGCTTGGGAAGCTCGGGGTGGCGCCTATGCTCGCGCTTGTGCCTATGCTCGTTGAGGCTCGACCCAGCCGATGGTGCCGTCGCCACGGCGATAGACCATGTTGTACGACCCGGTGCCGGAGTTCTTGAACAGCAGCGCGGCGGTGTTGCGGAGGTCGAGCATCATCACCGCGTCCGACACGCTGGCGTCGGGGACGTCGACGCGCGTCTCGGCGACGATCAGCGGGGCGTCGCCGACCTCTTCCTCCTCACGCGGCTCCTGAAACAGCGTGTAGCCGGCGTTGTCGTAGGCGCCGGCCTCCGCCACCTCGATCGTCTCGGCGGCGTGCGTATCCTTGAGCCGGCGCATGTAGCGGCGCAGCTGCTTCTCGATCTTCTCGGCCGCGCCGTCGAAAGCGGGATGCGCGTCCTGTCCGTCGTGCCGACCCTTCAACACCAGCCCGCGCATCACGTTCATGACGATGTCGCAGGTGAAGCCGTTGTCGTGCGGACCCTTGCCGAAGGTCACCTGCGCCGAGATGGCCCGGCTGAAATGTTTGTCGACGATGGCCTGGAGCCGGGTGTGGACGTGGGTGTTGAGCGCGTCGCCGGTGACGACCTGATGGCCGGAGATCCGGATGTCCATGCGTAATTGCTCCTTCGCTGGCGGGCACGAATGGCCCGCTCTGTTGGCGGGCCTGCCCGCGTTACCTCCGTCAGCCGACCGCCTCTTCCAAGGACGGTCCCCATAACGGGTTGCTGACCGTCCGAAGAAACGCCCGATGTCGTGCCGTTTCTCCCTCCGACACGGCGAAAAGGCGTGGTGGGCGGACGGGCCGCGTCCGGGCCGCCGCAACGGGCACCGCCGCCGCCTTCACGTCCGCGATCAGGCCGAGGCCGATCTGGCGCCCGCCCATCAGCTCGACATAGACCTGCGCCAGCAGCTGCGCGTCGAGCAGCGCGCCGTGATGGACGCGGTGCGAGCGGTCGATGCCGTAGCGGGTGCAGAGCGCGTCGAGGTTGTGCTTGGCGCCCGGATGCCGCTTTTGCGCGAGCGGCAGCGTATCGACCATCCGCGTCATGCACACCGCCGGGCGACCGCAGCGCGCCAGCTCGCCGTTGAGAAAGCCGAAGTCGAACGTCGCGTTGTGGGCCACCAGCGGCGCGTCGGCGATGAAGTCGAGCAGGTCGTGGACCAGCGCGGCGAACAGCGGCTTGGCGCGCAGGAAGTCGCCGCGCAGCCCGTGGATGCGCGCCGCCTCCTCCGGCATGTCGCGCTCGGGGTTAAAATAGGCGTGGAAGTGGCGGCCGGTGTCGCAGCGATTGACCAGCTCGACGCAGCCGATCTCCACCATCCGGTCACCGCCCGGATAGCTCAGGCCGGTGGTCTCGGTATCGAACACGATCTCACGCATCGCGACGCTATGAATCCTCGCGCGGCAGCAGGCAAGCGAGGACGTTGGCGACGGCGGTGCGGGTCTCGGCGAGCGAGACGTCGGTCGGAATCACGAAGTCGGCGCGGGCGCGCTTGTCCGCGTCGGGCAACTGGCGCGCCAGGATCGCGTCGAGCTTGGTCGCGGTCATGCCGGGGCGGGCGAGGACGCGCGCGCGCTGCACCGGGGCCGCCGCGCTGACCACCACGACCCTGTCGACCGCGCGATCGCCGCCGGTTTCGAACAGTAGCGGTATGTCGAACACGACCAACGGCGCGGCGGTGTGGGCGGCGACAAAGGCGGCGCGTTCCTCCCCGACGGCGGGATGAACGATCGCTTCGAGCCGCTTGATCGCCGCCATGTCGCCGAGCACCGCTTCGGCGAGCGCGGTACGGTTGACGCCTCGGGCGCCGGTGGTGCCGGGGAAGTCGGCCTCGATCGCGGCGACGACGCGGCCGGCTGGACCCTGTAGCCGGTGGACGGCGGCATCGGCGTCGAACACGGGCACTCCCATGTCGGCGAACATCGCGGCGACGGTGGACTTGCCCATGCCGATCGAGCCGGTGAGGCCGACTTTCAGCATCGGTGGCTCACGCCGTCAGCAATCCGCGCAGTTCCTCATCCCGGTCGCGCGGCGGTGCCGCGCCGAAGAACAGCTCGAAGGCGAGCGCGGCCTGGCCGATCAGCATCTCCAGCCCGTCGACGACGGCGAGGTCGCGGGCGCGGGCGCCGGCGAGGAGCGGGGTTTCGAGGGGGGCGTAGACGATGTCGTAGACGACCGCGTCCTCGGGCAAGGGCGCCAGGTCGATGTCGAGCGGCGGCTGGCCGGTCATGCCGAGCACGCTGGTGTTGACCAGCAGCGCGGCGGTCGGGGGCAGCGGCGCGGCGAGCGGCACCACGTCGCCCTTCAGCCCGAAGCGTGCCAGCAGGCCCGCGGCCTTGAGCGGGGTCCGGTTCATCACCGTCACCCGCTCGACACCGAGCTGTGCCAGCGCCCACAGCACCGCGCGCGCCGCCCCGCCCGCCCCGATCACCACGGCATGACGGCCGCCGAGATCGAGCGCCGAGATCGGCGCCGCGAAGCCGCCGGCGTCGGTGTTGGTGCCGATTACCGCGCCGTCGCGCTGGTGCAGCAGCGTGTTCATCGCGCCGATCGACGCGCGGACCTCACCGGGATCGTCGACCAGGTCCATGACCGCGACCTTGTGCGGCAGCGTGACGTTGCAGCCGCGCCAGGCGGGGTCACCGCGCCGCTGCGTCACGAACGCCGACAAGTCGTCTGGCGCGACTTGGGTGCGGCGATAGTCGGCGTCGATGCCGAGCGCGTCGAGCCAGAAGCGGTGGATCAGCGGCGACTTGGAGTGCGCGATCGGGTCGCCGATCACCTCCGCATAAGGGCCGGTCATGACCAAAGATGAGTGAAGTTCACACCAAAACGCATCATGACGCCATTATCCCCCGAACACGCAAGAAACCGAGCACCGGGATCAACGGCAGGCCGAGCACGGTGAAGTGGCTGCCCTCGATCCGGTCGAACAGCTGCACCCCCGACCCCTCGATCCTGAACACCCCGACGCAGCCGCCGACCGCCGGCCATTCGGCGTCGAGATAGCGATCGATGAAGCCGTAGGACAGCGTTCGAACGTGCAGCGTCGCCGCGTCGACGTGACGCCACACGGGTCGGCCACCCTCGGCGATGACAGCGGCGCTCCACAGCTTGTGCGTGCCGCCGCTCATGCGCGTGAGGTGATCGGCGGCCTGCTCGCGGCTCTCCGGCTTGTCGAGCAGCGTGCCGTCGGAGAGTGCCACGACCGAGTCGCTGCCGAGCACCAGCGCGTCGGGATGGCGCGCGGACACCTTGAGCGCCTTCAGCTCGGCCAGCGCATCGGCGAGGTCGCGGGGCGACAGATCGGCGAGCGCCGCCTTGGCGGCATCCTCATCCACGCCGGCCGTCTCGGCGGTGAACGGCACGCCTGCCGCCGCCAGCATCGCGCGTCGCGACGCCGACTGCGAGGCGAGGATCAGCGATCTGCTCATGCCGCAGCATCCCGCCGTTCCTGGCAGAGCGCGATGATCGCCGCCGCCGTCTCCTCGATCGAGCGCCGCGTCACGTCGATCACCGGCCAGTCGTTGTCGGCGAACATGCGGCGGGCATAGGTAAGCTCGCGCGCGACCGCTTCCTCGTCGACGTAGCTGGTGTCGGGCTGCTGGTTCAACGACAGCAGGCGGTTGCGACGCACCGCGATCAGCCGGTCGGCGCTGGTGGTCAGCCCGACGACGAGCGGATGCGCGAGCGTGAACAGCGTGCGGGGCGGCGGGCTCTCGATCACGATCGGGATGTTGGCGGTCTTGTAGCCGCGATTGGCGAGGTAGATCGAGGTCGGCGTCTTGGACGAGCGCGACACGCCGGCCAGCACGATGTCGGCTTCTTCCCAGTCCTGATGGCCGATGCCGTCGTCGTGCGCGATCGTGAACTGGATCGCGTCGACGCGCGCGAAATAGGCGGCGTCGAGCGCATGCTGGCGACCGGGACGCGCCTTGGCGGTCTGTCCCAGCATCCCCGACAGCGCGTCGTTGACCGGATCGAGCGGCGCCACCGCGGGCAGGCCGAGCTGGCCGCACCGTCCCTCCAGGATGCGCCGCGTCACCGGGTTGACGAGCGTGAAGATCACCAGCCCCGGATTCTGCGCGATCTCCTGAAGGATACGCTCCAGATGCGCCTCGGTGCGGACCATCGGCCAGAAGTGACGCACGGTTTCGACATCGTCATATTGCGCGAGCGCCGCCTTGGCGATGTTCTCCAGCGTCTCGCCGGTCGAGTCCGAGAGCAGGTGCAGGTGGAGCCGCATCGGGCTTCAGCATGACTCTGTGGACAACATGCGGACAACCGCTAGCGCAACCGCGCCGGGCCGCCAAGCGAGAGGACGGGCGTGGACAACCCGCGTTCGGTCCACAAATCCGCGCACAGCCCCCCGTTCCATACCCAGCCTGTGGATAGCGGGCACGACCTGATCGACTCGTCAGGCGGCAGCGGCGCGGATGGGGTCAAGCTGTTGGCAAAAGCGGGACAGCCGCTAATGGCCGTCATCCACGCGCCAACTACATCAACATCCTCTTTAAGACTCTCTTAATAGGTAGAAGAGCCCTGCCCGATTCCGTGCACAAGCCATTGCTCGCGACGTTGAGGGGCGAGCGGCAGGACCGGCCGCCGGTGTGGCTGATGCGTCAGGCGGGGCGGTATCTGCCCGAATATCGCGCGTTGCGGGCGGAAAAGGGCGGCTTCCTGGCGCTGGCGACCGATCCCGAGGCGGCGGCGGAGGTGACGCTGCAGCCGATCCGGCGGTTCGGGTTCGACGGCGCGATCCTGTTCTCCGACATCCTGATGGTGCCCTGGGCGATGGGGCAGGAGCTGAGCTTCGGGGCCGGGGAAGGGCCGCGGCTCTCCCCGACATTGCTGACACGGAAGCTGGCGGAGCTGTCGCCGGACGTCGCAAGGCTGGCGCCGATCTATGCGACGGTACGGCGCGCGGCGGCGTCGTTGCCGGCGGCGACCACCTTGCTCGGCTTTGCGGGGTCGCCATGGACCGTCGCGACCTACATGGTCGCGGGCCAGGGATCGAAGGACCAGGCGGAGACGCGGGCGTTCGCCTATGCCGATCCGGTGGCGTTCGCCGCGATCGTCGACGCGATCGCGGACCTGACCGTCGAGTATCTGGCCGGGCAGATCGCGTCGGGGGCGGAGGCGGCGCAGCTGTTCGACAGCTGGGCCGGCAGCCTGTCGCCCGAACAGTTCGAGCGCTGGGTGATCGAGCCCAACGCACGGATCGTCGCGGCGCTGCGCGCGCGCTGTCCCGGCGTGCCGATCATCGGCTTTCCCAAGGGCGCGGGCGACAAGCTGCGCGCCTATGCCGAGGGTACGGGGGTGGACGCGCTGGGGCTGGACGAGACGCTGGACCCGGTGCTGGCCGACGCCATGCTGCCGCCGGGGCTGCCGGTGCAGGGCAATCTGGACCCGCTGGCGCTGCTGACCGGGGGCGAGGCGCTGACGCGCGGGATCGCGCGGGTGCTTGCGGCGTTCCCCGAGCGGCCGCATATCTTCAATCTGGGGCACGGGATCGGCCAGCATACGCCGATCGCGCATGTCGAGGCGCTGCTGCGTCAGGTCAGGGGATGACGATGCAACAGCTTGCCGGTGCCTATCTGTGGCTGCTCGCCGCTCACATCATCTTCATGGTGTTCTGGATGGCGGGGCTGTTCATCCTGCCGCGCTATCTGGTCCATCATCAGGAGGCGATCGAGGCGGGGCGGGCGGAGGAGGCGGGCGCCTGGGTCGAGCGCGAGGCGAAGCTGCGTCGCGTGATCCTGACGCCGGCTATGCTGGTAGTGATCGCGCTGGGGCTGTTGCTGGCGACCGTCGGGCAGCATTGGCGGGAGGGGTGGCTGCACGCGAAGCTGCTCTTCGTGCTGCTGCTCGCCGGCTATCACGGCTGGGCGGTCGGTTATACGAAAAAGCTGGCGGCGGGGCGGCCGACGTTGAGCGGGCGGACGCTGCGGTTGTTGAACGAGGTGCCGGCGGTGGGATTGGCGGTGATCGTGGTGCTGGCGGTGGTGAAGCCGTTCTGACGGCGCTTGACGGCGTCGCGGCAGGCTCTTACCCCCAGGTCTAGCGTTGCGACCGACGTCCTGTCGGCCCTGCACCTTCTCGATAGCTTCGCGCCTTTCTCCAAAAGCGCGCCCGCGCCAGCCCGAGCACGACGGAATCCCCATGCATCTCAAAGACCTGAAAAAGAAGAAGCCCGCCGAGCTGGTGAGCATGGCCGAGGAACTGGGCGTCGAGGGCGCATCCACGCTCCGCAAGCAGGACCTGCTGTTCGCGATCCTGAAGGTCCAGGCCGAGAACGGTGACCAGATCATGGGGCTGGGCACGATCGAGGTGATGTCGGACGGCTTCGGCTTCCTCCGCAGCCCCGAATCCAACTATCTGGCGGGGCCGGACGACATCTATGTCTCGCCCAATCAGGTCCGAAAGCACGGGTTGCGGACCGGCGACACGGTCGAGGGCGAGATTCGCGGACCCAAGGATGGCGAACGCTATTTCGCGCTGGTCAAGCTGACGGCAGTGAATTTCGACGATCCCGAGGCGGTCCGCCATCGCGTCAATTTCGACAACCTGACGCCGCTCTATCCCGAAGAGAAGCTGACGCTGGATAACTTCGACCCGACGGTGAAGGACAAGTCGTCGCGCGTCATCGATATCGTCTCGCCGCAGGGCAAGGGGCAGCGCACGCTGATCGTGGCGCCGCCGCGGGTCGGCAAGACAGTGATGCTCCAGAACATCGCGCGGGCGCTGTCGGAGAATCATCCCGAGGTGTTCCTGATCGTGCTGCTGATCGACGAGCGGCCCGAGGAAGTGACCGACATGCAGCGGTCGGTGAAGGGCGAGGTCGTCTCCTCCACGTTCGACGAACCCGCCACGCGCCACGTCCAGGTCGCCGAGATGGTGATCGAAAAGGCCAAGCGGCTGGTCGAGCACAAGAAGGACGTCGTGATCCTGCTCGATTCGATCACGCGTCTGGGCCGTGCCTACAACACCGTCGTGCCGTCGTCGGGCAAGGTGCTGACCGGCGGCGTCGACGCCAATGCGCTTCAGCGGCCCAAGCGCTTCTTCGGCGCGGCGCGCAACATCGAGGAGGGCGGGTCGCTGTCGATCATCGCCACCGCGCTGATCGATACCGGCAGCCGCATGGACGAGGTGATCTTCGAGGAGTTCAAGGGCACCGGCAACTCCGAGATCGTGCTCGACCGCAAGGTAGCGGACAAGCGCATCTTCCCGGCGCTGGACGTCGGCAAGAGCGGCACGCGCAAGGACGAGCTGCTGGTCGACAAGGCCAAGCTGTCGAAGATGTGGGTCCTGCGTCGCATCCTGATGCAGATGGGCACGACCGACGCGATGGAGTTCCTGCTCGACAAGATGAAGGATTCGAAGTCGAATGAGGCGTTCTTCGAAAGCATGAACCAGTAGCGCAACGCGGCAGCCGGCCACGTCCGGCTGACTCGCGCAAGCTCGGCCGGCGGGCACTTCGGCGACCCGTTCGACGTAACGGCGCGGCTTTGCCGCGGCGGTTTGCTCCCTATCACAGACCGTCCGGCGCCGGCTGTTGCATATGAATGCTGAAACCGGTGCACGATCCAGGCGTGGCGACGGATCGGCCTCTGTTATCGCTGTGCCGGTTTGTGCTGCTTCAGAAGAAGGGGATCTCCGCTTTCGCGGGGATGACGGGGAGGTTAGGAGCACCCCATGTTCCTTACCTTGCTGACCGCCGCCGCTGCCGCCGCCACCCCGACCGCGCCCGGCGACATCTGGGCGGACATCCTCACCGACTTTGCCAACATCGGCACCGCGACCGCGCTGACCGCGTTTTTGCAAGTGCTGATGATCGACGTCGTGCTCGCCGGCGACAATGCGATCGTCGTCGGGGCGCTGGCGGCGGGCTTGCCCGCCGAGCAGCGCAGGCGCGTGATCCTGATCGGCATCATCGCCGCCCTGGTGCTGCGGATCGTCTTCGCGTTGGCGGTGACGTGGCTGATGGGGATCGTCGGGCTGATCTTCGCCGGCGGGCTGTTGCTGTTGTGGGTCGCCTACAAGATGTGGCGCGAATTGCGCGAGCACGGGGCGGCGGCGGACGAACTCGAATCGGGCGTGCGACCGGCGAAGAGCTTCGCGGCGGCGGCGTGGGCGGTGGCGGTCGCCGACGTATCCATGAGCCTCGACAACGTGCTGGCGGTGGCGGGTGCGGCGCGCGCGCATCCCGGCATCCTGATCCTGGGGCTGTTGCTGTCGGTGGGATTGATGGGCCTCGCGGCCAATTTGATCGCGCGCTACATCGAGCGTTACCGCTGGATCGCTTATGTCGGGCTGGTCATCATCCTCTACGTCGCGGGCAAGATGATCCACGAGGGCTGGACCGACCCGGCGATCGGGGTCAGCCGGCTTTGGGCCTAGCCGTGCGCGCCTCGAAGTCGATGAGCCAGCGCTTGGTCGCCTGACCGTCGCCCGCGGAGTAGCGGCCGAGCGCGCCGCCGGTCGGCAGGATGCGGTGGCACGGCACGATCAGCGGAAACGGATTGCGCGCGCAAGCCTGACCGACCGCGCGCGGCGAGGAGCTGGCGCTGCGGGCGAGATCACCGTAGCTCGCGGTTCGGCCAAAGCCGATATCGACGATCGCTCGACGTAGAGCCCCTCCGCGCGGCGTCGCCGGGTCGGCCAACGGGAGATCGAACGCAGTCAGGCGCCCGTCGAAATAGGCGCGCAGCTGGGCGACAGCCTCTCGGACGGCCTTCGCCGTCGCGCCGGTCGGACCCGTCGCCGTGCCGATCGTGACCGACGTGACGTGGTCGTCTTCGCCCACGATCGTCACGAGTCCGATGGGCGTTGTCAGCGAGGCGGTGTCGAGGGCATACACGGTCCGACCCTGCACCGGCGGCGCGGGCGGCTCAAGGATCGTATCTATGAAGGTGACCGTCGACATCGATCTCACGCCGGAGGAAGCCCGCCGCGCGATGGGGTTGCCCGACCTGTCGCCGATCCACGAGCGCTATGTCGCGATGGTGCTCGACACGATGGCGGGAACCGGCATCAAGCCGGAGATGATCGACGGGTTGATGAAGAGCTGGTCGCCGATGGGCGAGGCGGGGCTGACGATGTGGCGGCGGCTGCTGGAGAGCGGGACGACGTCGGGCAAGTAAACGGTGGCTGGCTCTGACACCATCGTGGCGCTGTCGAGCGGCCGCGCCCCGTCGGCGATCGGCGTGGTGCGGGTCAGCGGGCCGCAGGCGCGGGTGGCAGCGACAGGGCTGGCCGGTCCGCTGCCGACACCGCGTCGTGTCTCTCTACGGGCATTGCGTGACCCGGACGGTGCGTTGCTGGATCGGGCATTGGTCCTGGTGTTTCCCGGTCCTCGCAGCGCCACCGGCGAGGATCTGATCGAACTTCATTGCCACGGCGGTCGCGCGGTGGTCACGGCCGTGATCGAGACGCTGATCGCCACGCCCGGCGTTCGTCATGCCGAGCCGGGCGAATTCACCCGGCGAGCACTGCTCAACGGACGGATTGACCTGGCGCAGGCGCAGGGACTGGCCGACCTGCTCGAGGCGGAAACCGAAGCGCAGCGTCGCGCCGCGCTGACTGCGAGCGAAGGGCGGCTGAGCGGCGTCGTGCGCGACTGGCTCGCGCGCCTCGCCATGCTGTCGGCGCAGGTGGAGGCAACGCTGGACTATGCGGAGGATGGCGACGTCGCGGCGGAGGCATCGATCCTCGAACTGGTCCGCTCGGACGCGGCTGAGTTGCGACGGGAGATCGAACGGGCGCTGGCTGCACCGCCGGTCGAACGGCTGAAGGACGGAGTGCGGGTGGTGATCGGTGGGCCGCCGAACAGCGGCAAGTCGACATTGCTCAATTTGCTTGCGGAGCGGGAGGCGGCGATCGTCTCACCGTACAAGGGGACGACCCGTGACCTGATCGAGGCGCCGCTCGTGCGGAACGGCGTCGCCTATCTGTTCGCGGACACGGCGGGGTTGAACGACGCCATCGACGAGATAGAACGGATCGGCGTCGCGCGTGCGAAGGCGTCGATCGCAGCGGCGGATCTCCTATTGTGGCTAGGTGACGACCTACCCCCGCGGAAGGATGCGATCTGGGTCCATGCCCGTGCCGATCTGCCGGGGCGTGGCGTGAGGCCGGCAGGTCCGACTGTTACTTTGCGACAGGATGAGCCTTTGTCGGTCGCTGCGGTGTGGGAGGAGGTCGATCGCCGGGCCAGGGCGTTACTGCCACTGCCCGATGACCTGCCGTTCAAGGCCGGGCAGCGCGCGGCGTGTGAAACGGTTGTTGAAAACCTGGAGCTGGGCGACGACCCACTGCTCTCGGCCGAACGCCTGCGTGTTGCGACGAAGACCCTTTCGTCATTGCTCGGCTTGGATGCGAGCGGGCAAGTCTTGGACGCACTTTTCGGACGTTTCTGCCTCGGTAAATGAGTTCCACGTGGAACATTTTGACTGGGTGGGGTGAGCGGGTTAGGCGGCCGCATGTTCGACGTCGTAATCGTTGGTGGTGGACATGCCGGCTGCGAAGCGGCCGCAGCGGCTGCGCGGCGTGGCGCCAAGACAGCATTGGTCACCTTCGATCGGCGCGTAATCGGCGCCATGAGTTGCAATCCCTCTATCGGGGGGGTGGGCAAAGGGCACATCGTTCGCGAGGTCGACGCTTTTGACGGCTTGATGGCACGAGCCGCCGACGCGGCGGCCATCCACTATCGTCTGCTCAATCGGAGCAAGGGTGCGGCCGTGCGAGGACCGCGCGTTCAGGCTGATCGCAAACACTATGCAGCAACCATCCAGGCGATGTTGGCGTCGGAACCACTGATAAGCGTCATCGAAGGTGAGGTGGTCGCCCTACACCGTGTTGCCGGTGTCATCGGCGGCGTCATCATGTCGGACGACGTCGTCGTCGAAGCGCGGGCCGTGGTGCTGGCGACGGGTACGTTCCTCGGCGGCAAGATGTATCGCGGTGACGAGAGGTTCGGCGGGGGACGGGTGTCGGAACGGCCCGCGACACGCCTCGCCACGCAGCTGCGCGGCGAAGGCCTGCCGATCGCCAGGTTGAAGACCGGCACGCCGCCCCGCCTGGATGGTCGGACAATCGATTGGTCCAAATTGATCGAACAGCCGAGCGATGCGGACCTCTGGTCGATGTCCGCGATGCCGCCCCTGTCCCGACTACCGCAGGTGGCGTGTGCGATTACGCGAACCAACGAGGCGACCCATGCGGTCATTCGCGAGAACTTTTCGCGTTCTCCCCTGTTCACCGGCGCGATCGAGGCGAATGGGCCGCGCTATTGCCCGTCGATCGAGGACAAGGTTCAGCGCTTTCCCGATCGGGATGGCCACCAGCTATTCCTCGAACCCGAATGTCTCACCGACTTTACGGTCTATCCGAACGGCCTGTCCACGTCCTTGCCCACCGACGTGCAGGAGGCGGCACTCGCGACGATTGCGGGGCTCGAGCGCGTCCGTATCACCATACCCGGCTATGCCGTCGAATATGATTATCTCGATCCGAGATCGCTGACACCGACACTGGCTTTGGCGTCGATCGACGGTGTGTTCTGCGCCGGTCAGATCAACGGGACGACGGGGTATGAGGAGGCAGCCGGCCAGGGACTCGTCGCCGGACTCAATGCCGCTGCTTATGCGCTTTCGTTGGCGCCGGTGGTCCTTGATCGAGCGTCCAGCTATCTTGGCGTGATGATCGACGACCTTGTTCTTCAAGGCGTGACCGAACCATATCGGATGCTGACGGCCCGCGCCGAGTTCCGGTTGTCGCTGCGTAGCGACAATGCCGAGACCCGGCTGGGAAGATCTGCCGCGGCGGCGGGATGCTTGTCGGAGGCGCGGATCAGACAGCAGGCAGATGGATCGGCCGCGCGAGCAGAGATCCGCCGACGACTGTCCGTCGCGGTGACGGCCAGCGAGATGGCGAAGAGGGGTGCCCCCGTCGCGCAAGATGGTGCTCGACGATCCGCATTGGCGTGGCTGCAATCACCCGACGTCTTACTAGCGCATGTCGTTGCCGACGCTTCGACCATCGGTCCCTCCGATGCCCTTGCGGAGATCGTCGAGGATGCGCGTTATGCACCATATGTCGATCGGCAGGTGGAGGAGATTGCCCGCTTGAGAAAGGACGAGGAATTGGTGTTGCCGGCCGATCTCCAGTTCCGTGATGTTCCCGGCCTCTCGACGGAGATGATCGACCGCCTGTCGGTCGCACGGCCAAGCTCGCTTGCCGCGGCGTCGCGAATTCGGGGTGTCACGCCGGCGGCCCTTTCTGCCGTACTCCTTCATGCTCGTCGTCTCGCGGCGTGACCGAGGATGAAGCACGAGCCTGGATGAAGGCGCGCTTCGGCGTTGAACCGTTCGCCTCGTTATCGCACTTCGTGGACCTGATTTGCGAGGCGACATTAGCGCAAAACCTGATTTCACCATCGACAGTCGACACCATCTGGAGCCGCCATGTCGTCGATTCAGCGCAGCTGATCGAGTTGGCCGGGCCGACCGGAACGTGGGTCGACGTCGGTACGGGTGGAGGCTTTCCGGGTGTGGTCGTCGCGATCTTGCGGCGGCAGCGCACGATCATGGTCGAACCCCGGCGCCTGCGCGCTGACTTCCTAACGACCGTGGCTCGCACTTTAGGGCTCGCGAACGCGGAAATAGTTGCCAGGAAGGTCGAGGCCGTCGCCGATCCGGCGGCCGTTATCTCCGCGCGCGCAGTCGGATCGGTCGAAAAACTTTTGCGTGCTGCCTCTACGTGCGCCACAACGTCGACGCGCTGGCTGTTACCGAGAGGCCATCTCGATCAGGCAGAGCTGACGTCGCTACGCGCGCGATGGGCCGGGGAGTTCCACGTGAAACAAAGCATCACCGATGCCGCCTCCTCGATCCTGGTTATCGATGGCGCGGAGCTACGACGTTGATCAGTATCGCGGTCGCCAATCAGAAAGGTGGCGTGGGAAAAACCACGAGTGCGATAAACCTCGCGACCGCGCTTGCCGCAACCGGATTACGGGTCCTGCTCATCGATCTCGACCCGCAGGGAAATGCATCGACCGGCTTGGGAATAACGCAGGCGAGCCGATTACGTTCGTCCTATGAGGTTCTGATCGGCACGGCGTCGATCGATGTCGCCGCGGTTCCGACGCGCGTGCCTCGACTGGACGTCGTTCCCGCCACGGTGGACCTGTCCGGTGCAGAGATCGAACTCGTCGATTTCGATCAGCGTACGCATCGTTTGGATGCCGCGTTACAAGTGGCACCGCCGCGATGGGACGTCGCGTTGATCGATTGCCCGCCTTCGTTGGGGTTGCTGACGATCAACGCCATGGTCGCCGCCGACCGACTGCTGGTGCCGTTGCAGTGCGAGTTCTTTGCGTTAGAAGGTCTGTCGCAGCTACTCAGTACCGTCGAACGGATCAGAGCGCGGTTCAATCCGGGCTTTTCGATTATCGGAGTGGCGCTGACGATGTACGATCGGCGCAATCGATTGACCGAGCAGGTGTCGACCGACGTGCGGGCGGTACTCGGGGCGGTGGTGTTCGACACGGTGATCCCGCGTAACGTCAGGCTGTCGGAAGCACCGAGCCACGGCCTGCCGGCATTGATCTACGATCATCGCTGTAGCGGATCGGAAGCCTATATCGCGCTGGCTCGAGAGTTGATTGCGCGCCTGCCGTTGCCCACCGCCAGCGCGGAGGCGGCATGACCGAGAAGCGCGGCCTGGGACGGGGGCTCGGCGCCTTGCTGGGTGAGATCGCGCGTGAGAAGCCGGTCGACGAGGACAGCGGCGGGGGGGTGAGAACGCTCCCCATCGGGGCGTTGCAACCCCACCCCGAGCAGCCGCGGCGTCGCTTCGACGATGCTCAACTGGAGGAACTGGCAGACTCCATCCGCAAACGCGGGGTGATCCAACCGATCGTCGTCCGGCCCCATGGTCGCGGGTATCAGATCGTCGCCGGGGAACGCCGCTGGCGTGCGGCGCAGCGCGCGCACCTGCACGAGGTGCCGGTCGTCGTGCGCGACTTCGACGAGTCCGAAACGCTCGAGATCGCGCTGATCGAAAACATCCAGCGTCAGGACTTGAACGCGATCGAAGAGGCACAGGCCTACCAGCGGCTTCAGCAGGAATACGGACACACGCAGGAGGCGCTTGGCGGGATCGTTCACAAGTCGCGCAGTCATGTCGCCAATTTGTTGCGGCTGCTCGATCTGCCTGACAGTGTACAGGAGAGACTGATCGACGGGTCGCTGTCGATGGGTCATGCGCGGGCACTGCTAGGGTCGGCGGATGTGGAGGGGCTGGCGGAGCAGGTGGTCTCACGAGGACTGTCCGTCCGCAAAACCGAGGCGCTTACGCGTGCCGGGAAGACGAAGCGCGAGCACCGCGAGCCGCGTTCCGGTGCCGCGCCGGATGCCGATATCGCCGCGTTGGAACGGCAGCTGGCCGACCTGCTGGGGGTTTCCGTACGGGTGCAACACGGTACGTCGGGCGGATCGTTGACGCTGGCCTACTCTACGCTCGATCAGCTCGACATGCTCTGCCAACGGCTGACCGGCGAAACGATCTAGCGGCGATCGGCCAATCGCCGGGCGAGCGCGACCGCGTCGTGTTCGGCGCCGACGGCGCCTGCCGTGCCGCTGCTCATCGCCGCCAGCTCTGCTCCACGTACACGCTGCAAGGCGGTGGCGATCATACCGGCGGACCAGCGGCGAAGATCGCCGGTCGTTTTGGCCTCCTCTCGCCAGAAGATGCGGTGCCGCTTCATCACCGCGTCCGCCGGTTCGCCGCGATCGACGGCGCTGCGCATCTCGCCCAGCGTCACCAGCCGCCGCTGCACCGCGCGCAGCCATGGCACGGGCGAAGCGCCGCCCTCGTCTAACCGGGCCAGTGCCGCACCTAGGTTGCCCGGCCGCCCCTCGATCAAGGCGTCGACCGCACCCGCCAGCTCGGCCTCGCCGAGATCGGCGCCGATCGCGTCCAGATCGGCCAAGCTGGCGTCATGGGGCCGGTCGGGCGCGGCGTCGAGGAAGAGCGCCAGCTTCTCGACCTCCTGCGCCATCACCGCACGGTCGGTGCCGGCCGCGTCCGCGATGCGCCGCGCGAGGCCGGCTGCGGGCCGCAGCCCGGCGTCGGTCAACATCGTGCCCGCGATCCGCTCCGCGTCGGCGGCACTCGGCGCATAACAGGCCACCGCGACGGCGCGGGGGCTGTCGGTGGCAAGCTTGACGATCTTCGACGACGCCTTGACGCTGGGCGCGACCGCGATGACCGGATTACCGGCGCGGTCGGCGTCGAGCAGCAGCGTCAGCGCCGCCAGGCTCTCCTCGCCGATGCCGGTGGCGCGGATCAGGCGGGCGTCGCCGAACAGCGACATCGACGCAGCTTCGTCGGCGAGGCGGCCCGGGTCCTTGCGAAGCGCGACCGCGTCGAGGTCGACGCGCTCGGCGTCGGGTAAAGAGGCCGCCAGCCGCTTCGCGAGGTCGGCCGCTCCGGCTTCGTCGGCCCCGTGGAACAGATACAGGCGAAGGTCGGGCCGAAGCTTCGGTAGCTGGCCGTTGGTGCCCTTCACCGGCCCGCAGCTTGCGCCCGGTGATTGCGGGCGTAAAGCGCGACACGGCCGACGATCTGATCCGCGACGATACCGGAGAGCCGCTCCAAGGCGGTGTTCTCCGCCGCGATCGTGGCATATTCCGAGCCGACCACGTCGATGCCGGCGTCCGACCCGGCGGTCGCGTCGAGCAGCACGGCGCTCGTCGACAGGTCGATCAATTGATAGCGGGCACGCAACGAGCGGCGCTCGCGCGCGACCGAGTCGTCGCGTCGGACGCCGAGCCCGCGGATCTCGTCGTCGAGGCGGACGTCGAGGCGATAGCGCGGCGCGCCGCCGCCCGCGAACCGATCGCGCAGGGCATTGGCGACGAGCCAGCCACCGCGTCCATCGATCGGCCCGACCTCGATCCCGGCGAGCGCGTTGGCGACTTCGCCCGAGCCGCCGCCGGCGTAGAGCGGGTGGAGGCCACAGGCACCCAATGCGAGCGGCAGCGTCAGCGCGAGAACGGCGAGCCGCTTCATGCGACGAGATTTACGAGACGGTCGGGCACGACGATGACCTTTTTGGGGGACTTGCCGGCGAGGAAGGTCACCACCTTGTCCGACGCGAGCGCGGCGGCCTCCGCCTCTTCGCGTGTGAGTCCCTTCGGGAGCGTCAGCGTATCGCGGAGCTTGCCGTTGACCTGCACCGCGATCGTCACTTCGTCCGCGACGAGCAGCGCCGGGTCGACGGCAGGCCAGGCGGCATCGGCGATCAGGTCCTCTCCACCAACGACCGTCCAGGCCTCTTCGGCGAGATGTGGCGCCATGGGGGCGACGAGCAGCATCGTCGTGCGGATCGCGACGGTGCGCGAGGCGGAGGGGGCCGCCTTTTCGATCGCGTTGACCAGTTCGTAGAGCTTGGCGACCGCCTTGTTGAAGGCGAGCGCCTCGATATCGGTGGCTACCCCGGCGATGGTCTGGTGGAGCTTGCGGTCGAGTGCCTTGTCCTCGCCCGACGCGGTGTCGGCCACGTCGAACAGCCGCCACAGCCGCTGCACGAACCGCCACGCGCCCTCGATGCCGTTCTCCGACCATTCCAGATCGCGTTCGGGCGGGGAGTCGGAGAGCATGAACCAACGGACGGCGTCGGCACCGTACTGGTCGACGATCGGTTCGGGATCGACGGTGTTCTTCTTGGACTTCGACATCTTCTCGACGCGGCCCTTCCTGACCGGAAGCCGCGCGCCGTCAGCGTCGAGGAAGAACAAGGCGCCACCCTCGCCGACGACGAGTTCGTCCGGCGACACCCACAGATTGCCCGGCGGTCCTTCGCCGTCGGGCAAGGCGAGAGAGTAGGTCTCGTGCGTCACCATGCCCTGCGTGAACAGCCCGGCGAACGGCTCGGCGATGTCGAGCTTGCCGAGATGCTTGAGCGCGCGGGTCCAGAAGCGGGCGTAGAGCAGGTGCAGGATCGCGTGTTCGACCCCGCCGATATACTGGCCGACGGGTAGCCACTGCTCCGCCGTCGCGCGATCGAACGGCCGGTCGTCGGGCTGGCTGGCGAAGCGGATGAAATACCAGCTCGAATCGGCGAAGGTGTCGAGCGTGTCGGTCTCGCGCACCGCGTCCGCGCCGCAGGACGGGCAGGCGACGTGCTTCCAGGTTGGATGCCGGTCGAGCGGATTGCCCGGCGTGGCGAAGTCGACATCCTCTGGCAGCACCACCGGCAATTGGTCGCGCGGCACCGCGACGGGACCGCAGGCGGCGCAATGGATGATCGGGATCGGCGTGCCCCAATAGCGCTGGCGCGACACGCCCCAGTCGCGCAGGCGGAACACGGTCGTGCCCTGGCCCCAGCCACCGTCCTCAGCGCGCGCGATCACGGCGCGCTTGGCGTCGGCGACGTCGAGCCCGTCGAGGAAGTGCGAGTTGACCAGCGTGCCGGCGCCGGTCCACGCCTCGTCGCCGACGAACACCGGCGCGGTCTCTTCTCCGTCCGAGACGACGCGCTTGACCGGCAGGTCGTATTTGCGCGCGAAGTCGAGGTCGCGCTGGTCGTGCGCGGGGACGCCGAACACCGCGCCGGTGCCGTATTCCATCAGCACGAAGTTGGCGATGTAGACCGGTAGCCGCCAGGCGGCGTCGAACGGGTGCTGCGCGGTCAGGCCGGTGTCGAAGCCGAGCTTTTCCGCCGTCTCCAGCTCGGCGGCGGTGGTGCCGCCCTGCTTGCAGCGCGCGACGAAGGCGGCGGCCTCGGGCGAGTGCGCCGCCAGTGCCTGCGCGATCGGGTGATCGGCGGCGACCGCGACGAAGCTCGATCCGAAGATCGTGTCCGGACGAGTGGTGAAGACCTCGACGGTGTCGCCGTCCGACAGTGCGAACCGAAAGCGCAGTCCCTGGCTGCGGCCGATCCAGTTCTCCTGCATCAGCCGGACCTTGTCGGGCCAGTCCTCGAGATCGCACAGCCCGTCGAGCAGCTCGTCGGCGAAGGCGGTGATCTTTAGGAACCACTGGCTGAGCTTGCGGCGCTCGACCGGTGCGCCCGAGCGCCAGCCGCGCCCGTCGATCACCTGTTCGTTGGCGAGCACGGTCATGTCGACCGGGTCCCAATTGACCGACGATTCCTTGCGATAGACGAGGCTTGCCGCATAGAAATCGAGGAACAGCGCCTGTTCGTGGCCATAGTAATCGGGTTCGCAGGTCGCGAGCTCGCGGCTCCAGTCGAGCGCGAAGCCCAGACGCTTCAGCTGCGCCTTCATCGTCGCGATGTTGGCGCGGGTCCAGGTGCCGGGATGAACGCCCTTCTCCATCGCCGCATTTTCGGCGGGCATCCCGAACGCATCCCAGCCCATCGGGTGGAGCACCTCGTGCCCGATCATCCGCCGATAGCGCGCCAGCACGTCGCCCATCGTGTAATTGCGGACGTGGCCCATGTGGATCTTCCCCGACGGATAGGGGAACATCTCCAGCACATAGCTGCGCGGCTTCGTGGAGGCGTCGTCGGCGGCGAACGTCCGGCGTTCATCCCACACGCGCTGCCAGTGGGCGTCGGCCTTGAGCGCGTTGAACCGCGTGGGGGGTGCCACCGCCTACCCCGCGACGGCCGCGCGGCGCAGGTCGCGGGCGCGGGTGAGGATGATGTCCTCCAGCTTCTGCACGGTCGCGGCCTGGACCGGGGCGGCGACCCACTGGCCACCCTGATTGACCTGACGCAGCGCCGCGACACGGACGGCATCGGCGCGTAGATCCTGGTCGAGGATCGACACCGTGACCTTCAGTCGCTCGCCCGGATTCTGCGGGTTGGCGTACCAGTCGGTGACGATGACGCCGCCGTTCGAGTCGGTCTGGAGCAGCGGCATGAACGACAAGGTGTCGAGCGTCGCACGCCAGAGATAGGCGTTGACGCCGATGGTCGTGACCCGCGACGCGGCGAGATCGGCGCGCGGCCGCTCGCCGCCCCGGCTGCACGCCGCCAGTGGCAGAAGAGTGACGGCGATCAGGGTCGCGGTACGCAACGGGCGAAACATCGGCAATATCCTGTGTGGAACGACCCGAGGCTCTATAGCGGCGCTCGCACACCCGCAAGCGCGCCACGATTGTGGGGTATTTATCACAGCGGAATGGAATCTGGCCGTGGCGATGGTGACGTCGCGTCGAATCGCTATATGGCGGGTTCAACGAGGACCGAGTCCGATCGGTTCTACGGGCTGGGGTCCACAAGGGGGTAAGGGTGCGGAAGCACGGCGTCATGATCGCGATCGCTGCGGGGGTGCTGGTCACCTCCGCGCTCGCCGTCGTGCCCGCGTCGGGCGCCTCGACCGAGCGGCAGGCGCGTGTCGCGCGCCGCGTCGCCACCGGAGCGCGGCCTGCACTCGCCTTTACGCCCGCCGCCGCCGACCCGCGACTCGCGGCGGTGTTCGCGCGGGGTGGCATGGACACCAGCGGCTTTCGTTTCACCCCCGCCGATACCCGCAACGCCAATCGTGCGGTGACGGTGGCGGTGCGTGCGCGGGCGAACCGGCCGGACACGGTCGCGCGAACGGTGGCGACCACGGCGGCGGTCGGACTCGCGCCGATCGCGTACAATCTGGGCGTCGCGGTCGGCTGGCGCCGCTTCGGCATCGCCGGCGAGGCGCGCCGCGTCGACATGGCGGGCCAGCCCGGCGGACGCGAGGCGGCGGACGTGACGGTCTCCTATGCGGGCGATCGCATGATCGGTCGGGTCAAGGCCGGCGCGGATCGGCCGTTCGAATCGGTGGCACCGCGGATCGACGGCGACCGCAGCTATTCGCTCGACCTCGGCGGCTCATATCGCGTGACCGGCAATCTGGATGTCACCGCCGGCCTGCGCTATCGCACCGAGCGCGACCGTCTCGTCCGGCTGGACGAGCAGCGGCGGAACAGCCAGGCCGTCTATGTGGGAACGGCCTTCCGCTTCTAGCCCGGCGCCGGCGCTGGCCCGTCGGGTGGGTCGCGAAGATATTCACGACCGGTTCAATGCCCGCCGCTAGGGAGTAGCATATGAAGCTTCTTTCTCTCCTGCCGCTGGCCGCGCTCGTCGCCGCCGCGCCCGCGCCGGTGCCCGACCTCCAGCAGGTGCAGCGTCACCTGCAGGCGCTCGGCACGATGACCGCCGCGTTCTCGCAGACCGATCGCGCGGGCCGGGTGCTGACGGGCACGCTGACGATCAAGCAGCCGGGGCGAATCCGGTTCCAGTATCAGGCGGGCGTGCCGATCCTGATCGTCGCCGATGGTGGCGCGCTGACCTTCATCGATTATTCGGTGAAGCAGGTGCAGCGCTGGCCGGTCAAGAACTCGCCGCTGGGTGTGCTGCTCGACCCGTCGCGCGACATCGGCCGATACGCGCGCGTCGTGCCGACCGGCAACGACCGCGTCGTGTCGGTGGACGCCGCCGATCCGGCACGCCCCGAATACGGCAGGATCACGCTGGTGTTCGCGCGGGACGGGGCGGCCCCGGCGGGGCTGTCGCTACAGGGCTGGGTCGCGCTCGATTCACAGGGTAACCGCACCACGATCAGGCTGTCGAACCAGCGGTTCGGCGTGCCGGTCGGCGCCGGTGCGTTTCGCTGGAACGACCCGCGGCCCGCCGGTGGTCGCCGGTAGATATTGGAATAGCGGGGTTTTTCGTCGATCGTTCATCGGCGCGACAGGTTGGGGGACCTAAGGGGACCGTGCGGAGGCGGCGCTGGCGGGATTTCCCCCTGTTGCTCGCTGGTTAGCTGCTCTCCCGCCTGCGTGACGAACGTCAGGTCGGCCCTCGCTCCACGCCCCCGGAGCGGGGGCCTTTCGCTTTTTGCGGCCAGCGGCGGCACGCCGCCGGACTCGCAGAAAAGCGCGGCCGGGCTCGCGTCGCGAGCTTCGACGTCACGGCTTTGCCGTGGCGTGGCTCCGATGGCAGCGGCGCCGGGGTGACGAGGCACCCCCGACCCCCTAAGTCCCCCCCGTGAAGATCGCCTCCTGGAACATCAACTCGGTCCGCTTCCGGCTCGATATCGTCGGACGGTTCTTGCGCGAGGCGGCGCCGGACGTCCTGTGTTTTCAGGAAACCAAGGTGATCGACGGCGACTTCCCCGTCGAGGCGTTCCACGACGCGGGCTACCCGCACGTCCTGCTCCACGGGCAGCGGATGCATCACGGCGTCGCGATCGTATCCCGCGTGCCGCTAGTCGAAGACGACCGGCTGGACTGGCAGGCGAACCGGGAAGCGCGGCACATCGGCGTGCGGCTGCCGAATGGCGTCCGGCTGGAGAACGTCTACGTTCCCGCCGGTGGCGACGTGCCCGATCGCGAGGTCAATCCGAAGTTCGGGCAGAAGCTGGATTTCGTCGAGCGGATGACGCGCTGGTCCGAAGCGCTGGACGGGCCGACGATCCTGGTCGGCGACTTCAACATCGCGCCGCTGCCCGCGGACGTGTGGAGCCACAAGCAGCTGCTGACGGTGGTCAGCCATACGCCGGTCGAGGTCGAGGCGCTCGACCGGCTCAAGGCGTCGAACAGCTGGGTCGATCTGGGGCGGCATTTCCACCCGGCGCCGGCGCGGCTGCATACCTGGTGGAGCTATCGCGCGCGCGAATGGGCGCTGTCGGACCGCGGGCGGCGGCTGGACCATCAATGGGCGACCGCCGACGTCGCGGCACAGGCGACCGCGCACCGGGTGTTCGAGGATTGCCGTGGCTGGCTGAAGCCGAGCGACCATGTGCCGATCATGACCGAGTTCGCCTTTTGAGCGGTGACGATACCGGTGACGCCAAGGCGGCGGCGCGCGCGATCGACGCGCTGCGGCGCGGCTGGGCGATCGAGGTGGAGGGCGTGGGCGTGCTCGCGGTCGAGACGGCCGACGCGGCGCGGCTCGCCGCGTTCGATCCGGAGGGCCAGGCGGGCGTGCTGATCTCCGCCGGGCGCGCGGCGACGTTGAAGCTCGTCAATCAGCTGGCCGCCGCCGATCCGGAAGAGCCGGTGCTGGTCGAGCGCGCGCCGTGGCTCGATCTGGCCGGTGCGGTCGCGCTGGCGGACCCGGCGCTCGATCTGGCGACGCCGCTCAAGGGGCCGTTCCGGACGGTGGCGGCACCGGCCGGGCTGGCGGCGGCGCTGCGGCTGGCGCGGATCGCCGGGCTGCTCCCCGCCTTTTTCGTCGGCGGCACGGGGGCGACCGAGGCGCGCGTCACCGCCGCCGACCTCGACGCGCAGGTCGATCCGGCGCGGCTGGTGCTGGCGACGCGCGCGCGCCTGCCCGTCGACGGCGCCGAGCAGGCGGAGATCGTGGCGTTTCGCGCCCCCGATTCGACCGATGAGCATGTCGCCTTGCTGATCGGCCAGCCCAACGGCGCGCCGCCGCTGGTGCGGCTCCATTCCGAATGCCTGACCGGCGACGTGCTCGGCAGCCTCAAATGCGATTGCGGGCCGCAGTTGCAGGCGGCGATCGCCGCGATCGCGCACGAGGGCTGGGGCATCCTCCTCTATCTGCGGCAGGAGGGGCGCGGGATCGGGCTGGTCAACAAGCTGCGCGCCTATCGGTTGCAGGATCAGGGGTTCGACACCGTCGACGCGAACGTGCGGCTGGGCTTTGCGGTCGACGCGCGCGATTTCGGGGTGGCGGCACGGATGCTGCGGCTGCTCGATCAGGAGCGGGTGCGGCTGCTCACCAACAATCCCGCCAAGGTCGCCGGGCTGGCGGCGGCGGGGGTGGAGGTCGTCGAGCGCGTGCCGCACGTCCTGCCGCCCAATCCGCATAACGAGCGCTATCTCGCGACCAAGCGCGACCGCACGGGGCACCAGTTCTGAGCCGCACGCTGATCGTCGTGTTCGGCGCGGCGGTGCGCCCGGACGGGCGACCGAGCGAGACGCTCGCGCGCCGGGTCGGTTACGCCGCCGCCGCCGCCGAGGCCGATCCCGGCGCGGACCTGTTCTGCTCGGGCGCGAAGGGGCGGTTCGGCCCGGCCGAGGCGGAGGTGATGGGCGAGATGCTGGCCGGCGCCGTCGCGGGCGCGCGGTTGCACCTCGACCGCGAGAGCCGCGACACGTTGGAGACGGTGCGGGCGGCGGCACGGTTCTTCCGCGCCGGGGGCTATGACCGGCTGCTGGTCGCGACGGACAACTATCACGACCCGCGCGTGCGGATGCTGTTCGCGCTCGACGGCATCCACAGCCGCCGCATCCCCTTCGCGCTGCGCGGCCGGCGGCGGCTGTTGTGGAAGATGCGCGCGCGCGAGGCGGCGGCGCTGCCGTATGACCTGATCGCCGGACTCGCCGCGCGGTGGCGCGACCGGCATCGCTAAGTCCGGCGCCGCGCCCAGATAGCGACGACCGCGCGGGCCACCGATTGCGCCACCCGCAGGTCGGGCGCATGACCGCCACCCTGGGGTGACGGAGGGGATGGCCGACGATGGCGACGACGGTGCCTTGTTTCGCCCGCTCGGCCGATGGCGAATGCTTCCATCCCGCCGCCGAGCCCGACGATGGCGGTGGTGAGGCCCGGATCGCCGCCTCGGTCGGCACCGGCGGTCGGAACGCGCCGACCGACGTGCGTGCGATCCAGACGGCGCTGAACGATGTCGACCCGGCGCGTGGCGGGCCGACCCCGCCGCTGAAGGTCGACGGGCTGTGCGGGCCGCTGACCAGGGCCGCGATCGGTCGCTATCAGCGTGGCCGCGTCACGCCGGCCGATGGGCGCGTTGATCCGGGCGGGCCGACGTTGCGGGCGCTGAACGGCGGCGGTGACAGTCCGCTCGATCTGGCCGGTCCGATCGGCGCGCCGCGCGCTCGCCGCACATCGGGCAAGCAGCCGCCCAATCCGTTGGCGGTGATGGCGGTCACGACGCTGCTGGCCGAGGTCAGGATGGCGGTCGGGCGCGCCGACTTCCATTGCACGATGGCAGCCCCGTTCTGTCCGTCGACCCGGACCAAGGCGCTGGACGAGAGCGTGCCGCGCGGCGCACGCGACAGCATGGCGAAGCTGCAGGATACGTTCTCGTTGCTGGACCTGCCCGACCCGCAGGCCGGACTCGACAACATCCGCCGCGTCTATCGCAACATGGCGGTGGCGCTGAACCGGGGCTTCGGCCCCGACCCGCGCGTCGCGCAGATCCTGTTCGTCGCGAACGAGTGGGTTAAGATGGAGTCCCGCGCCGCGGCTTATACCACGCGCGGCGGTGCGTTCATGGCCGACGACGCGACCTTCACCGAATTGCCCGGCACGCCCGCCAACCGCATCTACATCTGCAACAACCTGATCGGCGGCAACGCGGCGCAGAAGATCAACACCGCCATCCACGAGCTGGCGCATTACGTCAGCGGCCAGCCGATCCTGATCGTCGACGTCGTCCGGCGGGCGCACATGCTGACGCCCGGCGACCGGCCGAAGTTCGACCGGATCGCGCCCGCGGACAAGCTGCGTAGCGCGGAGCATTACGCCTTCTTCGCCTGCACGGCGGCCGGTATCGCCCTGCCCCCGACGCCACCGACACCGAGGCCGGCGCGGCATTAGGCGAGCAGCGCGGCGACCTCGGCGAAGCTGTCCGCGATCGCATCGACCCCGATCGCGCGCAGCCGGTCGGCGTGGCCGGGCGAGCAGTGCGATCCCGCGCACAGGCCGATGACGTAGCCGCCCGACGCCACCGCCCCGGTCGCGCCGACGGGCGAGTCCTCGATGATCGCGCACCCCTCGATCGGCACGCCCAGCGCGGCGGCGGCATGGAGGTAGAGGTCGGGGGCCGGCTTGCCGCGCGCGACATGTTCCTTGCCGCTGAAGATGTGGGAAAAGGCGTCGCGCAGGCCGATATGGCGCAGGTGCGTCTCGATCCAGTGCGTCGAGCTGGACGACACCACCGCGCGCGGCAGGTCGCGCGGCAGCGACCGGACGAAGGCGACCGCGCCCGCCACTTCGCCCACACCCTCGCGCAGCACGCGCTCGTCCTCCTCCAGCCGCGCGGCGGCGAACGAATCGTGCAACGGCCCGCCGACATGCCGCTCCATCGCGGCGAGGAAGTCGGGGCCGCTCAGCCCCATGAACAGGTCCATCGCGGTTTGCGTATCGGTCGGGTGGCCGTTGGCGGTCAGCCACCGGGCGATCTGGCGGTTGCCGACATATTCGCTCTCGACCAGCACGCCGTCGAAGTCGAAGAGCAGGGCGTCGACCCTCATGCTGCCGGCCTTTCCCTGGCACCGAACAGCGCGGAGCCGACGCGGACATGCGTCGCGCCGAGCATGGCGGCGGTCTCGAAGTCGTCGGACATCCCCATCGACAGCCCGGCCAGGCCATGGTCGCGCGCCAGCCTGGCGAGCAGCGCGAAATAGGGCGCGGGCTCGACGGCCGCGGGGGGCAGGCACATCAGCCCGATCACCGGCAGGTCGGCGGCACCAGCTTCCTTCAGCAGTGCGGGCAGGTCGGCGATCGCGACGCCGCCCTTTTGCGCCTCGTCGCCGATGTTGACCTGAACGAAGCAGGCCGGCCGCCGCCCCGCCCGGTCCATCGCCCGCGCCAGCGCGGTGACCAGCGACGGCCGGTCGACCGCGTGGATCGCGTCGGCGAGCGCCACGGCCTCGTCCGCCTTGTTCGACTGAAGCTGGCCGATCAGGTGGACCTGCGTGTCGGGATAGCGTTCGCGCAACGCCGGCCATTTCGCCGCCGCCTCCTGCACGCGGTTCTCGCCGAACAGGCGGTGGCCGGCGACGAGCAGCGGCTCGATCTCGTCGACCGTCCGCGTCTTCGACACCGCGATCAACGCGACCGCGTCCGCCGGTCGGCCCGCGAGCGCCGCCGCCTGGGTCAGCCGGGCGCGGATGTCGTCGAGAGCGGTCGGGACGGGCTGCATCGCCGCCGCTATAGCCGCCCGGTGCCCGCCCGCTACCCACTTGCCTGGCTGATGACCGACGAGCGCATGGGCGACGGCCTGTGGCGCGCGCTGCGCCGACTGCCGCCGGGTGGGGGCGTGGTGTTCCGGCACCATGGCCTGTCGCCGGGCGCACGAGCGAGGCTGTTCGTCGCGGTGCGGCGTCGGGCGCACGCGCGGGGCCAGCCGGTGCTGAGTGCGGGCGCGCTGCTGCCGGGAGCGGACGGCGTGCATGGTATCGTGAGCCGGTCGGCGCACGACCGCCGCGAAGCGCTGGCGGCGGTGCGCGCCGGCGCGCGCATCCTGTTCGTATCGCCGCTGTTCGCGACCCGCTCGCACCCCGGCGCGCCGGCGCTCTCGGCGCGGGATGCGGCGCGGATCGGGCGGGGGTTGCCGGTGCGCCGCATCGCGCTCGGCGGCATGGATGCGCGCCGCTGGCGGGCGGTGCGGCGGCTCGGCTTCGACGGCTGGGCGGCGATCGATGCGTGGGTGGAGTAAGCCTGCCGCTAGCCGCTCGATCATGCTATGGCGATGTCATGACGACGACGCCTGCCCCCGAGCTTGTCGACGGTCCCGAGCCGCGCAGTGAACACGTGGGCGAGCTTGTCTATCGACACCGCCTGACGACGCGGCTGTGGCACTGGACCAACGCGGTCGCGATCGTCGTGATGCTGATGAGCGGGCTGATGATCTCGAACGCGCATCCGCATCTTTACTGGGGGGAGTATGGCGCGAACTTCGACCGCGCCTGGTTCAATCCGCCCAGCTTCCCCGGCTGGGCGACGATCCCGTCGACCTATAATCTGGCGCTGGCGCGGCACTGGCACCTGTTCTTCGCCTGGGTGTTTGCCTGGGGGTTGTTCGCCTTCCTGATCGCCAGCCTCGTCAACCGCCATATCGCGCGCGACCTGACGCTGACCCGGCGCGAGGTGTCGCCGCGACATTTGTGGCAGGACGTGAAGGATCACCTGCGCCTCAAGTTCCCGACCGGGCAGGAGGCGTTGCGCTACAATCCGATCCAGAAGATCACCTATATCCTCGTCATCTTCGTCCTGATCCCGCTGCTGATCGTCACGGGGCTGAGCCTGTCGCCCGGCTTCGACGCGGTGATGCGCTGGCCGATGGCGCTGATGGGTGGGCGCGCGTCGGCGCGGTCGATCCATTTCATCTGCGCGGGCGGGATCGCGTCGTTCATCGTCGTCCACCTGGTGCTGGTGGTGCTCGCCGGGCCGATCAACGAGGTGCGTTCGATGATTACCGGACGGTATCGGGTGCCGCCGGACCCGGAACCGGTCGTGGTTGAGGAGCCGGCATGAGCGTGCTTTCGCGACGTGCGCTGGTCGGTGGGCTGGCGGTCGGGGCGGGGACGCTGCTGACCGGGTGCGACCGGCTCGGCAACGATCCCCGGTTCAGGGCGCTGCTGAAGACCGGCGAGGACGCCAATTACGGGCTTCAGCGGCTGCTGCAGGACCGCACCGCGCTGGCGCAGGAGTTCGCGCCCTCGCAGCGATCGCCGATCTTCCGCGCCAACGGAACGCGGATGCCGGGCGGCGACGATTATGCGCGGCACCTGGCGGCGGGCTTCGCGGACTGGCGGCTGGTCGTCGACGGTGCGGTGGCGCGGCCTCAGGCATTCGCGCTCGACCAGATCAAGGCGATGCCGGCGCGGTCGCAGATCACGCGCCACGACTGCGTCGAGGGCTGGAGCGCGATTGCCAAATGGACCGGCGTACCGTTGAAGCTGCTGCTCGACCGCGCCGGGGTGCGACCGGAAGCGCGCTACATCGTCTTCCATTGCGCCGACCCGCAGGGGAACGGGACGATGTATTACGAGTCGATCGATCGCGTCGACGCGGTCCATCCGCAAACGATCTTGGCCTGGGCGATCAACGACGGGCTGCTGCCGGTCGCGAACGGCGCTCCCCTGCGGCTGCGGGTCGAGCGGCAGCTGGGGTACAAGCATGCGAAATACGTGCAGCGGGTGGAGGCGGTGACCTCGCTGGCGGGGATGTACGGGGGCAAGGGCGGGTTCTGGGAGGATGCGGCCGGGTATGAGTGGTATGCGGGGGTGTGACGCAGGCGGCTAGCGAAGTTGGCCGGCGGATCGGAGCGAACCCGTCCGACGACACGGCTCTGCCGCTGCGGGCGCCCATTCTCCCCAGCGCGTTGGTCGGGATATGGCTGTTATGAGCAAAACGCCGCGGCGAAGCCGCGTCGTGACGTCGAACGGGAGCGCGTCGCTTCCCGTCGGCCGCGCTTGCGTGAGTCTTGCGCCACCATGACGCAAGCCACGCTATGCGCTGGAGCGGGCGAAGGGAGGCGAGCGATGGCCTTCTTGGGTGTCATCATCCTAAGCGTCTCCGACCGCTTCCTGGCGGCCTTGGACGCGCTGGAGGATGGCCGAGAAGGTGACGGGCTGACCAGAACGGCACCGTGCTGGGGCGGCTCTGAGGCCGATTCCCATCGTTCTGGCGATCTGGGCGGCTCCCATGCCAGATTCACGCAGCGCCTTCACGCGTTCGGGATCGATGGAGACAGGTCGACCGCGATATTTGCCCGCCAACTTGGCCTTTATCACTCCCTCCATCTGGCGTTCCCTGCGGATGTCGTTCTCGAACATCGCGACCGCGCCGAGCACGGCCAGCATGAGCCGACCAGTGCCGGTGTGGGTATCGACGCCCGCCCGCGCCAAGCACTTGAAAGCTACGCCCTTGCTGGTCAGCCGTTCGATGATCTGGTGGAGGTCACCGACACTGCGGGCGAGCCGGTCGATCCTCGTCACGACCAGCGTGTCGCGTTCCCTGACGAACTCGATAGCCTGCGCGAGTTGCTCGCGGTTACTCGTCGAGCGTCCTGACATCTTCTCGCTGAAGACCTTCTCGCATCCTGCGGCGATCAGCGCCTCATGCTGGATGTCGAGGCTTTGGCCTACGCTGCGTTAAGCATCCATGTCTCCGTCTCGTTTGATCCTTAGACGAGGACACGCACAATTTCCCAAAAGGGCAAGGGAAAGCTGTTGAGACGAATTTCCGCGACCGTGAGACACTCCGGCAGCGGTTACCCATGAGGGGCACGGTCACGCCGTTGGTCGATATGGTCGGTAGCCTCTCGCCATTCGCTTCCTAAGAAGCACCTCAACGGGAGCAGTCGTCAGGTCAGGATAGTTGCGCTGGATGTCTACGCGCTGTCAGTCCTTGATCTTGCCGTAGGAGGTGTCCGTTTCCCAAAGATCGTCGGTCTCGAAGGTCTGGTTCGCGCGAGAAAGCGTGCTGTAATCTAATCTCTTTGCCATGGTTGGACTATACCACCCTGACAGCCAAGCCGCATTATTGTCGAGCTTTATCGCGCTTTGGAACCCAAGTCTCAAGATCGACACGCGAATGAGCAAGGACGATCCGAGCTGGCTCGACCGAGCGATCTTCCCGTTCACCAGCCGCTTCGTCAATGTTGACGGGAACAGGGTTCATTATATCGACGAAGGCACTAGGCCGACCTTGCTGCTCCTGCACGGCAGCCGAACTGCACAGCCAGGTTGACCGGGCTGTCCGACTGCCAATCCCATTCCTCACGCTGGTCTCGGTCCGGCGCTTCCGCACCGCCACGCTCCATCGGCCGGTTGACATAGGCGGTGAGTAGGCCAGCACGCCGCGCTAAGGCAAGGTCGCTATGGTAGGCCGCCACCAGGCAAAGCTCGCCGGGCGCGATAGCGAGGATGGCCGCCGTCTGCAGGTACGTCTCGTCTTGCGGCTTGTAGATCGCGGTGCAGCTGGCCGAGCGATCCGGGCTTCCATAGGCGCGGGCGGGGATGATGCGCGCGGACTAGCCGCCTTTTGCGACTTTCGGCTCCGCCCCCAAGGACCGCGAAGGACACCGTCGTCATTGGTTCGGACGATCCATAGCGCGCTGCGTGACCGGGGGTCGCCCAGTCGCCCACTAGTTTAGTGCACGAACGTTGTGTTTAGCCAGCGCTCCACCGCGTCGGCTGTGTCTGCGCTGATGTCGAGGAAGGTGCGCCGCCCGTCGCTGGGGTCGGGTCGGCGCGGAACCAGGCCATCCAGCTCCATCTGAGCGACCCAGCGCAGCGCGGTCGAAGTGGCGACGCCCGAGGCTATGCACGCGCTCGATACGCTGATGCGCCGGCCCTCCGCGCGCGCCGCGAAGAGGTCCAGCAACATGTCCCAAGCAGGGTTGCAGAAGAGGCTGGTCGCAAGCACCTCGCAGCGGTGGCGGCGAGAAGCGAGAAGCGAGATATCGGCGCGCGCTCGTGGCCGCCCGGGCCGCTTCGTAGGCAGCCGGCCCCCGGGGTGCCGACGAAGACGTCGCAGCCGGTCCCGGCGCGAGCAGTCAGGTTCGGATACCGGCCCTGCGGTCCAGCGCGATGCCGAACACCATGGCCAGCGTGATCGGGATGGCCCACAGGCTCTCCATAGCTCGATAGAGCCTGGGCGTGATCTCCGGCTCGAGCACCGTCGACAGGTGCGTCGTCACCGCAATCAGATGAAAGCCGGCCATCCAGATCGGGAAGAAGCGGCGGCTGCGGAGCGCCAAGGCGTAGAGGCCCAGGAGGAGCCCCAGGTCCACCGCGGACACGCCGACTCCCGTGCGCGCCCAGTGCTGCCCGAACCAGGTCGCCGGGATCGTCAGCAGCGACGCCGCGAGGAGAAAAACCGCCCATTGCCCATCCCTTCCCCCGGCGCCGCAACATAGCAGCAAGCGACCAGGGTGAGTGCCCAGAACAGTGGACCGATCACCGAGATGGCGTGCAAGGCGGACGGGCACCGGCCGCTGGGCGACGCCGAGTGACGGCTTCAACTGTTGGCGCCTGGCGATCAGGACGCTCCCGCTCGTGTCACTGGCTTGCGCTACCAGCCAGGTCTCGCGTACGCAGCTCGTCCTCTATGGCGGAACGCCTTTGCCGCGCCGCCCGGATCGCCATGGCGATCCCGTTCGGCAGCAGCGCGAGGATCCGTTCGTCCGTCTATTCCACCCGAACCGTTTCGACGCGCATGGTCACGCTCGCCGAACGTGCCGTCATGTGGTTGGTGCTTGCGGTCACGGTGAAGCGGGCAATTCCAGACCCCGCCGCAGGTTGCCCGACTATGAATATGTCGTCGAATATTTGTTCGGGTCGAAAGTTCAGACAGCTGCGCGTCTGCCATGCTCGCGTCGATGATCGCGGCGACCCGGAAGCCAAACTGGTCGGCCGCGATCCCCGAGCGGCGTCCGCCCGCCAGCTCCCGGACGGGCAGGCGCCGGTTCTGGAGGAACACGTCCTCCACGCGGTCGCCGAGCGCGGCACCGACACGCGCGAAGCTATAGGTCATCGTACCAATCAGCGCACGATCACGCAGTCCGATCGGCGTGGTGACGCATCGACGTGGAACGACCGGATCTGCGCCAGCGTCTAGATCGAGGAGCTGAGACGGGTCGTTGCTGCGCCCACGGTCAAGCAGCGACTGGCTGCGATCCGGCATCTGCAGCATATGGTTGGTGACGTGCCTCGCGTGACAGGGTATCAGGAGTCGATGAAGCACGACCCATCCCGGACCCGGCCGATGTCTGCCAACCGGCGCCTCGCCGCGCTTGCGATGCTCGCGTCGGCCGTTCCGCTCGACGCCGGGGCGCAGACGCGTTCGGCACGCGACACCGCGACCGCATACGGTGCGCGTCTCAATGCCAGGGGCGAGCCGGCGAACCTCAACCCGAACCGCATCAACGATCGCGTCAACAACCGGCTCGACACCCGCCTCAGCCTCCGTGTCGAGCGCTACCGCCCCGATAGCACCAACGACCCCGCCGCAGCATTTGCGGTTAGGGCGACCGACAACGCGCGCGTCGGGACCGAAACAACCCTCTCCCCTCTGGCGACGACTTCGCCCGCGTCCTCGGCCGCGCCGCAGGCATATAAGGCATCGTCGCGGGCGTCGGCGGCAAAGGCCGACGACGACCCACGGCCGCGCTGAGGCGCGCCCGCGAGATGGCGGCTGAGCGACGGTTTCTTCTGGCCGATCGATAGCCTAGGAACGGGCATGGGTATTCTACGTAGGCGGGGTTCGCGTTTCCGTCCCGATCTCTCCTTCGTGCTGCTGGCGACGCTGCTCGCCATCCTATGGCTCGCGGGCGGTGCCTCGCGCGAGGACGTGTCGGGACAGATCATATCGCGCAGCGCAGCGTGGCTCGCGATCGTCGCTGCGGTGCTGTTCGCGCGGCGCCCACGGATCGGGGAGGCGAGGTGGCCTGCGCTGATCCTTGGCGCCGCTATCCTGCTGTGCATGGCGCAGCTCGTGCCCTTGCCGCCGGACACATGGCGCGCGTTGCCAGGCCGCGCCGCCTTCACCGATCCGCTGGTGTCGCCCCCCGACCTGTGGCGGCCGTGGTCATTGTCACCCGGCGCGACAGTCAACGCACTCTTCTCGCTTGTAGTGCCGCTTGCCGTGCTGGTGCTCGCGACGGGCGTGCGTAACGAGCAGAAGCGCTGGGTTCCGGTCGTATTGCTGGCGGTGATCGGCCTCGCGCTGTTGGTCGGCCTGCTGCAGTTCACCGGCGTGCGGATCGGCAACCCGCTCGTCAATGGGACACCCGGCGCGGTCGACGGCTTGATTGCTAATCGCAATCACTTCGCGCTGTTGCTCGCCATCGGCCTGCTGATCGCGCCGGTGTGGGGGGTGGAGGCCGGCAGCGCCTCGCGCTTGCGGGCGCCGGTAGCGCTCGGGATCGTACTGCTGCTTGTCCTCACCATACTCGCGTCAGGATCGCGCGCAGGCATCGCGCTCGGCGCGGTCGCGCTCGGGCTCGGGCTCGCGATGTCACGCCGGGGGGTCAAATCGGCGCTACGTCGCTACCCGCGCTGGACGCTGCCCACGATTGGCGTGGGGCTCGTCGCGCTGATCGCGATTTTCGTGCTCGCCAGCGTCGCTGCAGGCCGCGCCGCTTCGATCGATCGCCTAGTCGTTGACGATGCCGGCGCGGATATGCGCACGCGCGGATTACCGATCGTCCTGAGCGTGATCCGTGCCTATCTTCCGTTCGGGACAGGTCTTGGCAGCTTCGACCCAATCTTCCGAATGCATGAACCCTTTGCTCTGCTCAAACCGACCTATTTCAACCATGCACACAACGATTTTCTCGAGATCGTCCTCACCGCCGGCCTGCCGGGCCTGCTGCTGCTCGTCGCCGCCATCGGCTGGTGGGGATGGCGCAGCCTGGCGGCGTGGCGCGGCGAGGCGATGCTCCCCAAACTCGGTTCGGCGACGTTACTGCTCATCCTGCTCGCCAGCATCGTCGACTATCCCGCGCGCACGCCGATCATCATGGCGGTAGTGATGGTCGCGGCCATCTGGCTTGGCGGGAGAGGGTGCGGCAGCGACGTCGCGGGCAAAGCACCTTTACCCTCGACAGAGCGCAAACTATGAGCTTGCGCTTCTCCCCGTCCGCCAGAGTAACCGTTCCGCATATGCGCACGATCCGTCTCGCCCTGTTCGGGCTCGCCGCTCTCGCGGGATGCGCGCATCAGCAACCGATGGTCTCTACCGACCAGCTGACCGTTATCCCAAACAGTGCCGGGCTTCCCGCACCCGAGCGCCGTGACCTTACCGCGGCCGATCGCCCGTCGCTGATTGGGCCGCTCGACACGATCCAGATCGACGTCTTCAACGTTCCCGATCTCAGTCGCGAGGTTCAGGTCGACGCCGGCGGACAGATCGCGATGCCGCTGATCGGGACGATTGATGCACGCGGGCGCACTGCGCAGGAGCTCGCACAGGCGGTCGAGGGCGCGCTGCGCGGCCGCTATGTGCGCAACCCGGACGTTACGGTGAATATCAGGAGCTCGGTCAGCCAGGTCGTGACGATCGACGGGCAGGTGACTGAGCCCGGCCTTTATCCGGTCACCAACCAAATGACGCTTTTGCGCGCGATCGCATCAGCAAAGGGGCTGTCCGAGTTCGCCAAGCAGGATGACGTCGTGATCCTTCGCACCGTCGACGGACGCAAGATGGCGGGACTTTATAACATCGACGCGATCCGCCGTGGCGCCTATGCCGATCCGGCGATCTACGCCAATGACGTCGTCGTAGTCGGTGACAGCCCGGCGCGGCGCCGCTTCCGCGATCTGGTGTCGCTGGCGCCGCTCCTCGCCGCGCCGCTCATTGCCGTCGTGCAGTAAGGTCTGGCAAGCGCATGAACGTCATCACGTCGAATATGAAGCCTGACGGCGTCGCGACAGGAGCGACGTTCGTCGCATCGCGTGCGATCGAGAACGCGTCTCCGCCGCTGATCCAGCAGTATCTGCGCATCGCATTGCGCTGGAAGTACGTCATCATCGGGGTGACGGTCACCTGTATCGTGCTGGGGCTCGTCGCGACCCTGCTGATGACGCCCAAATATACGGCGACGGCGACCGTCGAGATCGCGCGCGAATCCTCGCAGATCACCAACATCCAGAGCGTCGAGCGCGACACCAGCATCGCCGACCAGGAATTCTACCAGACGCAGTACGGCCTGCTCAAATCGCGGGCGCTGTCGGAGCGCGTCGCCACCCAGTTGCGCCTCGTCGACGATCCCGACTTCTACGAGATGTTCGGGCGGAAGAGCGACAATCCCGCATTGGCGCTTACGAACAACCGCTATACGGCAGCCGGTCGGGCCGAGCGTCAGCGCGTCGCGGGTGAGATCCTGCTGCGGAACATATCGATCAATCCGACACGTCTGTCGCGCCTGGTCGATATCGCCTTCACCAGCCCACAGGCGGCCTTCTCGGCACGAGTCGCCAACGCCTGGGCGGAGAACTTCATTCAGATCAACCTAGAGCGGAAGGTGCAGGCGACTTCGTACGGCCGCAATCTGCTGGAGCGACAGCTGCAACTCCAGAAGCAGCGGCTCGACGAGAGCCAGCGCCAGCTCGTCGGTTACGCCTCGCAGCAGGAGATCATCAACCTTCCCGCCCAGAACGGCGGCAGCAACGGCTCCGCCACGTCGGAACGATCGATCGTCGCGGACGATCTGGCCGCCCTCAATGCCGCCCTGACGCGGGCGACCGCTGACCGGATCGAAGCCGAGGCGCGCTTTCGCTCCGGTAGTGGCGGCGGCTCTACGATCGAGGCGCTCAGCAACATCGCGATCAATAACCTGCGCCAGCGGCGCGCCGAGCTTGCTGCGCAATACCAGCAGATGATGGTCCAATTCGAGCCCGGCTATCCGGCTGCACGGGCGTTGAAATCGCAGATCGACCAGCTCGATCGCGCGATCGGCCAAGAGGAGTCGCGCGTCAGCGGATCGATCAAAGGCGCCTATCGCTCGGCGACTGCACGCGAGACCGCGCTCCAAGCGCGGGTCGACCAGCTCAAGTCCGATTACCTCGACGATCGCCGACGGTCGATCCAGTACAACATCTACCAGCAGGAGGTGGACACCAACCGCGCACTCTACGACGGGCTGCTGCAGCGTTACAAGGAGATCGGCGTCGCGAACGGCGTCGGGGTCAACAACATCTCGGTCGTCGACACGGCCAACGAGCCGCGCAAGCCGTCGAGCCCCCGTCTGCTTCTCAACTTCCTCGTCTCGCTGCTCGCAGGCGTCGCCCTGGGTGCGGCCGCAGCGTTGGCGCTCGAGCAGATGGACGAGGCGTTCGGCGATCCCGGTGAGGTCGAGCGCAGGCTCGGCCTCCCGTTGCTTGGCTCGGTCCCCAAGGTCGACGACAAGCGCTCGCCGCGTGACGAACTGCTCGACCGCAAATCAGACCTCGTCGATGCCTATCTCGCGATCAGCACCAACCTCGGCTTCACGACCGAGCATGGTGCTCCGCGATCTTTCTCAGTCACCTCAACACGCCCTGCGGAGGGTAAGTCGACAACCGCGCTCGCGCTGGCGACGATGCTGGCGCGCGCGGACAAACGCGTCATCATCGTCGACGGCGACATGCGCTCCCCGTCAATCCATCACCTCGGCAATGTCGGGCATGAGCGTGGGCTCAGCAACTTCCTCGCCGGCGAGGAGGCGATCGAGCCGCTGACCTTCCAGATGCCTGACCTCGGCGTCACCGCTATGTCGGCCGGGCCGATACCGCCCAACGCGGCGGAACTGCTGACGGGTAATCGTCTGTCTACGCTGATCGACCGACTACTCGAGCAGTACGACCATGTCGTCATTGACGGTCCGCCGGTGATGGGGCTTGCCGACGCGCCGCTGATCGCTGCGCGGGTCGAGGGCGTCGTCTATGCGGTCGAATCGCACGGCATTCGCGCGAGCCAAGTGAAGACGGCGCTGGGCCGCTTGGCGTCCGCCAACGTGCGTATCTTCGGCGGCGTGCTGACCAAGTTCGAGACGCGTCGCGCCGGTTACGGCTACGGCTACGAGTATGGCTACAGCTATGGGCGCGCAAAGGACGATGTCAGGGGTTGAGGCTGAGCGCCCGCATGTCGTCGCGAACGCCGTATCGCACCAGCCGTCGGAGGCAATCGCCGTACGAATGGGCGGGACGGATTGCGCTGGCGTGTTGCGTCTCCGTGCTGGGATACCACGGTGTCGCCTTCTCGATCGCACAGGTCGTGGCCAAGTCGCAGCCACGAGCCGCCGATGGGCGCATCGCCTATGACGGCCGCCTGAGCGCGGCACATGCCGCCGCGCTCATCACAGCCGATACCACCGCGGCCGAGCGTGCCGAGGCGGGAACACTGGCTCGCGCGGCGCTTCGTCGCGATCCAACCGCCGTCTCGGCGGCCGCGACGCTCGGTGTCGTCACCCTGGTCCCAAACGACGTGGCGAACGCACGCCGACTGCTCGCCTACGCGCAGATGTTGTCGCGCCGGAACGTCCAGACGCAATTGTGGTCGATTGAGGACGCGGTCGGACGGGGCGATATCGCGGGCGCGCTGCGCTGGTACGACATCGCGCTGCGCACCAAACCGGCGTTGGGCGACGTGCTCTACCCCGTGCTGGCGCAGGCATCGCGGGATCCCGCCATCCGCACCGCATTGGTACGCACGCTCGTGGGCAAGCCACCCTGGTCGGACAGCTTTGTCACCTACGCCTCGGGGCAGAAGGGTGATTCGCAGAGCACGGCGGTCCTGTTCGTCGCTCTACGCGCGCGCGGCGTCGCCATGCCGGCGGTAGCGCAGGCGTCGGTCGTCAACATCCTGCTCAATGCCGGCACTGTCGACCAGGCGTGGCGTTTCTATGCCGCAATTCGTCACGGTGCGGCTCGCGACCGTTCGCGCGACCCGCGCTTCGCCGCGATGATCGACGCCCCCTCGCTACTCGACTGGACGGCGCTGAGCGACAACGGTGTCGCCGCCTCGATTCAGCGCACTTGGGAAGGCGGTGTGGTTGAATTCTCCGCACCCGCGAGCGTCGGCGGCCCCGTGCTCCAGCAGGTCCAGCTGCTTCCTGGAGGAACATACCGGCTTTCGGGCCACAGCGACGGCATCGCACAGGATGAGCGCGCGCTTCCTTATTGGGCGCTCACTTGCCGCAGCGACGGGCGCGAGCTCGGCCGCGTGGCCCTAGCCAATTCGTCGCAGGCGGGCGGTATGTTTGCAGGCAGGTTAACGGTGCCAGCGAACTGCCCGGTTCAGACATTGACGCTCTTCGCACCGGCCTCCGACGCGATCGGCGGGACGTCCGGGCAGATCGACCGCGCCGTGTTGGCGCCCGCAGGGTGAATACCAAGTATCGGCGGGGAAACCGCCCTTATCAATGACGATGGCGTGGAATTGACGGTTCAGACGCAAGCTCGCAGACAGATATACGTTGAACAGGAAGACGGTTTCCGCCTTCGTAATGCTGGAAACCTTCGGCGCGCTCCGGCCCCCCGTCACATTGTTGGCGATGAGCGAGAAGTTGACCTGCTCCATGATCGCCCTCACCGGCCCTCGATGAAGTGATAGAATCGGTCGCCCCATCGGCCGTGTCGTACATCCGCCCCGCGTTCGCGCCGATGCGTCGGGTGTCGAAATCGGTCGTGTGCCGCGTCGAGAACTGGAAATCCGGATGCGTCGTCGCGTGGGCTTGAGATCGCGTAACGTCGCCCTACGCTCCCATATCTGAAAGACAGTCGGCACGTCATGCGCGATGCCGTTCGTGAGAAACGCATAATGTGGCACGTCCTGCTTGTGGACGAGGTGGAACTGCTGTTGCAGCCTGTTCTCGACACTGGAACTGCCGGATGGAGGACGGCAGGAGGAGGGCGACGACGTCCGCGTGAGGATCGGCGTGCAATGAGGACCCCGGCAGCGGTGTGATCGGCGTCTAAAAGGGACTCCACATCCTGATGTTCTAGGCAGGTTCGCTTTGGTGGTGACCAGGGCGGCGAGATCGGGATGTTGGTATTGGAGACGGTGGTTCGGGTCCAGCGCGAGCACGCCGAGGGCAAGTCGATCAAGGCGATCGCGCGGGATCTGAGGCTGTCGCGCAAGGTGGTGCGGAAGGTGATCCGGGCGCCGGAGGCGGAGTTCACCTACCGGCGAGCGGTGCAGCCGCTGCCGCGAATCGGACCGTTCCAGGAGCGGCTCGATGCGTTGCTAGTGGAGAACGATGCGCGACCGCGGCGCGAGCGGGTGCGGATGATCCGGCTGCACGATCTGCTGCTGCGCGAGGGGTTTGAGGGGTCCTACGATGCAGTTCGCCGCTATGCGGCACGCTGGAAGATCGAGCGACGCAAGGACGCGGGGTTGGCGACGGCAGCGTTCATCCCGCTGATGTTCAGGCCCGGCGAGGCGTACGAGTTCGACTGGAGCCACGAGGACGTGGAGATCGCCGGCATGCCGGTGCGGGTGAAGGTCGCGCACATGCGGCTGCGTGCGTCGCGGGCGGCGTACGTCCGGGCTTATCCGCGAGAGACGCAGGAGATGGTGTTCGACGCGCATGCGCGTGCGTTCGCCTTCTTCGGTGGGGTTCCGACCCGCGGCATCTACGACAACATGAAGACCGCGGTGACGAGCGTGTTCACCGGCAAGGAACGGGTGTCCAACCGCCGCTTCCTGATCATAGCTTTGAACAGGCTCGAGGAAGAGGCCCGGATCGGCAAGGCCGGGATCCTGGCGGCTCAGCTATCTCGGCTCGACGTCGTTGTGCTGGACGAGCTTGGCTACCTGCCGTTCGCGCGGTCCGGCGGGCAGCTGCTGTCCCACCTCGTCAACAGGTTCTACGAGCGCACCTCGGTGATCATCACCACCAACCTGGCGTTCGGCGAGCGGCCTAGCGTGTTCGGTGATCTCAAGATGACGACCGCCATGTGACCTGCTCCCCGTTTTCAGGCCGCTGATAACTTAGCTTCAGTGTCCATATGCCCCTGGCGGGGGCAGTTGGTGAACTCGGCGGGTGCCAACCCGCCAAGGCTGCTGTGCGGACGCACGGTGTTGTAGTCCGTCCGCCATGCCTCGATGATCCGTCTTGCCGCGGCCAGCGATGGGAACAGGTGCTCGTTCAGGCACTCGTCGCGCAAGCGACCATTAAAGCTTTCGACGAAGCCGTTCTGCTGCGGCTTGCCCGGCGCGATGTAATGCCAGTCGACCCCGGTATCCTGGCACCAGGCAAGAACGGCGTGACTGGTCAGCTCGGTGCCATTGTCGCTGACCACCATGCACGGCAGCCCGCGACGTTCGGCGATAGCGCTCAGCTCACGAACGACCCGCCGACCGGACAGCGACGTATCGACGATGCAGGCCAGGCATTCCCGGCTGTAATCGTCGATGACGTTGAGCAAGCGGAACCGCCGGCCGCAGGCCAATGCATCCGATACGAAGTCGAGCGACCAGCGCTGGTTGGGCTCCTGCGGGATTGCCATCGGCGCCCGCGTGCCCAGCGCGCGCTTGCGCCCGCCACGCTTGCGTATCGTCAGCCGCTCCTCGCGATACAGCCGATACACCTTCTTCAGGTTCATGCCCTTGCCCTCACGCTGCAGCAGGATCGCCAGCCGCCGGTAGCCGAACCGACGACGCTCGTTCGCGATCTCACGCATCCGCTCGCGGACAGCATCGTCCTTCCCGCGAAGCGGCTCATATTGCCATGCCGACCGATTGACCCCGATCAGCCTGCAGGCGCGACGCTCGGAGAAGCCGTGATCGGCCATCAGCTTCTCCACCGCAGCATAGCGCTCTGCAGACCGGGTCAGTTTTTTCCCAGCAGATCCTTAAGCGCCGACACGTCCAGCATCGACTCCGCCAGCAGCTTCTTCAGGCGTCGGTTCTCATCCTCGAGCGCCCGCAACCGCGCCGCGTCGGACACCGTCAGCCCGCCGTACTTCGACTTCCAATTGTAGAACGTCGCATCGCTGATCCCGTGCTTGCGGCACAGGTCCGCCGTCTTCACGCCAGCCTCGTGCTCGCGCAGCACGCCAATGATCTGATCCTCGGTAAATCGGCTTCGCCGCATCGCTCGTCTCCATCTGACGAGCTAACTTACCAATGGCATGATTCCCGGGGAGCAGGTCACATGCTAGACCGGCTCACGCACCACTGCGCCATTGTCGACACCGGTAACGACAGCTGGCGCCTCAAGCACCGCAGCTGATGTCCCAGCGGACGGAAGGACGCTCCGCGCTGGTTGCAACTCCGGTTAAGCTACGCGCGCCCTACTCCGCAACCAGCGCGAAAGGTGCGCCCGGCATCGATCTGCCGCCACTCGAAAGGGGGGCCTTGTTCGGCGCCGATGAGGGGTCCCGGTTGGACGCCTATTTACAACACCCACTAGTTCCTTTCGCTGGAGGACGCCCGGGCCAAGATCGAGGCTTGGCGGCGCGACTACAACGAAAGCCGCTCTCACACATCACTTGGCTGGCGCCGATCGAATATGCTGCTGCCGCTGCCATCAAAGCGGCCGATTGAACGCCGGAAACCGGGGCACCCTCAACGTCACCACGCACATGCTCGCGCGCCCGCAGGGCAGGGCAGGAGCCTTGAGGCGCTGACGGTAGAGCCTTCACACGACGTCCCCAGGAAGCATGGCAAGACGCCCACGGAGAGTACGTTTTCTCGGAACAACCCGACTATTTAGAGCGGATTTGGCTAACTTGGGCAACTAGCGAAAAGGCATACATCCCCACAGTGGACAGCATAAGGGCATAGAGCCCCAAAACCGGGATCAGAAGCTGCAATAAGGTGATCTTCACGATAACTGCCATTCCCGCGATGATCGATACCGACTTGTAACGCCCACTCGCCGCTAGCCACTGGACGATGGCGGTGCTCGCGAAGAAGAACGGTAACTGCATGATACCGAGACGGACCAGATCGGCAACCACGTCGGCGTCATGGCCGCCGAAGGCTCCGCGTTGCAGCAGGAGCCGGATGGCAGGCCCCGATGCCACCCATCCCAAGGCGGCGCAAACAACACCTAGCACTCCGCAGACGACCGCCCATTGCCATGCCTGCTGACGAGCAAGGGCGACGTCGCCATCGGCGATCGCGCGTGAGAAGGTCGGCAACAGGGCACGGGCGATAATGACAATCGCGATGCTGGTGCCCATGCCGATCAAACGATTGGCGTAATTGAGGGACGCCACCGCGCCAGCGCCCAGCCGTGCGGCATAGGCCTGTTCCACGGGTACGGTGATCCACAGGATACCGGCGCCGATAGCCAGAGTTCCGATCGCCTTGCGGATGCGCGGCCAGTGCGGGGATGAGAAGTCGAGCGAGAAGCCCCCTATACCCTCATCCGTTCGAAGAAGGAGGAAAGCCAGAAAGGCTATCTGAACGATCGTTCCTGTTAACAGGCCGGTGATGAGCGCGTTCTCGTCGCTCCACGCAAGAGGAGCGATCGCACCCAGCGATATGCCGATCGGCGGGAAGGCCTCGCCTATGGTGTAGAGGTAACGCTGCTGTGCCTGCAGTCGCGTGGCTAGGTAGCCGGCGACGAGACCCAGGCCGGCGACGGGAGCCAGGCGTACGATCATTGCCTGCGTCAGCGAATGGGTCGTAGACGTGGTCGCGCCTGTCATAAGTGCGCTGGCCCATGGCGCCGTGACCGCGGCTAGGGCGCATAGGCCGATAGCGAGCATGGCGATGACGGCATTGAGTTCCGCAACCATATGCTGGTGGCTTCGCTGGTCGCGGACGCTGGAAACCAGCAGGGGAACAAGACCGGTTGCAGCGGTGCTCACCAACAAGACTGGCAGCCAGCTGGCGATTGTAAACGCCATGTTGAAGGCGTCGATCGAAATCCCGGTCCCGTATCGGTAGGCGAGCGTCACCTCGCGTACGATCGTGAATAGCTTGGCCGCGATGGCAAGCGCAGTCACCCGCGCGCCGCTGGCCACGATCGCTCGACTGCTTGGATGGATCGCAGCCATCGATGCCGCAGCCAGTTTACGAAAGGGCTTCATCTGCCGCGACATTGGATGTGCCGAGTAGTTCTGTTCAAGATAAAAGGCCTTTTCGATCCGCTTCCAGATACCAGGTCATTGCCTCGCGCAATCCCTTGTCAACAGTATGGCTCGGTGCATAACCTATTCGATTCTCAGCCTTCGAAATGGCGGCTTGCGAGTGACGGACGTCTCCAGCGCGAAAATTGGCATGTATGGGATCGAGGCGATAGAAATGCTGATGTTCGCTCAGGATTTCGCGGATCTTGCCGAACAACTCATTGAGTGACATTCGATGGCCGAGAGCGACGTTGAACACTTCGCCCTGTCCATCCGCAGGCGTCAGTGCCGCGCGCAAATTGGCTTGTACGGCATTGGCGATGTAGCAGAAATCCCGGCTCGTCTCGCCATCGCCGTTAATCACAACCTCCTGGTCCCGGATCATCGCAGCCACCCACTTGGGAATCACTGCGGCATAGGCTCCGTTGGGATCCTGACGCGGACCGAAGACGTTGAAATAGCGGAGGCCGGTCGCCGCGAAACCGTAGCTGCGGCGATAAACGGCGCCATAGAGTTCGTTGACGAGTTTGGTCACGGCATAGGGGGAAAGCGGATTACCTATGACATCCTCGACCTTGGGCAGGGCGGGGTGATCCCCATAGGTTGAACTAGACGCGGCGTAGACGAAGCTCAATACGCCTGAGACGCGCGCTGCGTCGAGCATATTCACGAACCCCATCACGTTGGTCTGGGTCGACGTGATCGGATCGGCGATCGACCGGGGTACCGATCCCAGCGCAGCCTGATGCAGGACATGGTCGACGTCCTGCGTGCAACGGCGACATGCGTCCGGGTCGCGAATGTCCGCTTCGACGAAGGTAAAATTCGCCCAGGCGTCGCCGACGACCTCGGCCACCTCGTCAAGGTTGCGTTGATGGCCTGTCGCAAAATTGTCCATCCCCGTGACGCGCTGACCGTGACGCAGCAATGTTTCGACCAAGTTTGATCCGATGAAGCCGGCGGCCCCGGTTACCAGCCAGTTCCGCTGTTTCTGGCGCAGTGCGGCTGCGAAATCGTCGGCGATCCAGTTCGTCATGCGATGCTCCTTGGTCGTCAGCGGGCCGTCTGGCTGCGGCGAATAAGCGTAAAGCCGGACGGCAACGCCGGTGCGATTCTAGCGGCTGGGCCTTCCAGATTTACGCGCACCGCGATTGACGGCCCGCTGTAGGCGGTAATGGGGTGTTGAACGAGGTTTAGATCGCCCGAAATCGTGATCGCGCTCCACGTGTTCGCAGTGCGAACGGTCTCGAGCCGCATGCCTGAGTAGCTGGAGAAGCCGATGCCGGTGACGCGGTCGAGGCCGGCGGATACCTGAAGAAGGTCGAACACAATCCGGATGTCACTGATCCGGGCCGTGCCCGTCGAGGGATCAGGCTGGTGTTCCAGTTTCACTAGGTTGGAGAACCGGGCCACGGAGCCGCGAAAGGTCGCGTTCAATCGGATGTCCCTAGTATCGAAAACATACCGCTTGATGAGAAAGCAGGCATCCGCACCGAGCGCATCGCTATCATGATCGACGGTTAGGTTGATCTCATGATCGCTGACACCATAGGCGAAATAGCTTCGCCGACAGTTCCGGGTGGACAGGTCCGCACGGACCTTATCGCCGTTTTCCGCGAAGACCATGCCGTAATAGCATCGAACCGCTGACGATCTGGTGACGCGAATGCCTCTGACCCGCTGCGGCAATGTGCCGGCGGCAAAGAGGAACGCGACCGCATCGTACACGACAATCCGGTCCAGGGTGAGATTGTCGCAGTCCCCCAGGTTGGCATCGGGAGATATAAAATACAGCCCGCGCCATTCGGCATTGATATCGGTGCCGCTATCCGTCGCCCGCATTGATCGGATCGTGACGTTACTAAAGTCGCGAAGGGTGAAGAGAAAGGTTTGACAGTGCGGCGTCGCGGAATGCGACCGAATCGTCGCGCCGCGGCCATCGATAACAGCATCGCGCAGATGGTCGATCATGAAAATGCGATTGATCCTGCCCGACCACGCGCCGACGAAGTATCGACGGCCCGCAGAAAAGGCGACGGTTCCGCCTGCCGTCTGCCAGAATGCGATCGCCGATTGTATCGCGACATAATCGTTGGCTTCGTCGTCGCCGATCGCACCGAATTGATCGACCTCAATCGCGGCGCTGGGCTCGAGACGATAATGATGCCCATCGCGGCTGCGTGCGGCTCCGCGGGAAGCCCATTGCACGTCGGACGGTGCGGGCGATGCTGTGCGACGATAGCGTGCGGCACCGATGCCGACCAAGCTCCAGCCCCGCGTCACGATAAAGGGGGCTCCATACGTTATTGTGGAGGCGATCGCGGCGAACGTATCCACGACGACGGCATTCGAACCTGCTGCGCAACCAGCGCCCGTGCCACCAATCGGCAGTGCGATCATGCCGGTTATGATCCGTCGCCGACTGATCCGGTAGGCCAAGCGCTTCGTGGCAGTGCCGGTCGCGAAGACGTCCCCGATGCTAAAGGCTCCAGTATGCGATACCCTCGGGCACTCGAGCCGGATCGACGGCGGCCTTGAGGTCGATGAAGACACCGTCCGGGCGCAGGCATCCCACCAACGCATCGATATTATCCAGGTAATTGCGGTGATTGACCGCGAGAATCAAGACATCGACATCGGCCAGTTCTTCGGGCGCAGTTAGCGTGACGCCATATTCGTGCTTGGCCTCCGCCGGGTCGGCAAGAGGGTCGTGGATGCTGGTCGCGATGCCGTAATCGGCGAGCTCTTCCAGGATGTCCGGAACCTTCGAGTTGCGCAAATCGGGAACATCTTCCTTGAACGTCAAACCCAACACCGCCACCCTCGCTGCCTGGACGTTACGGCCGCGCTTGATGAGCATCTTTATCGCCTTGCGGGCGACATGACGACCCATGTCGTCGTTGATCCGGCGACCCGCCAGGATCACCTCGGGACGATAGCCAAGCTGCTCGCTGGCATGAGTGAGGTAATAGGGGTCGACGCCGATGCAATGACCGCCCACCAGACCCGGTGAAAAACGCAGGAAGTTCCACTTGGTGCCCGCCGCATCAAGAACGGCTTTGGTGCTGACTCCCATGCGGTCGAGAATGACCGACAGTTCGTTCATCAGCGCCACGTTGAGGTCGCGCTGGGTATTCTCGATGACCTTGGCCGCCTCCGCCACCTTGATGGTCGGTGCGACGTGGAGTCCCGCATCGATGATGGCGCCGTAGACGGCCTTCACGCGCTCTAGCGCTTCGGGACTGTCGGCTGCAACGATCTTAGTGATGGTTTCCAGGCGGTGTTCCTTGTCGCCCGGATTGATCCGCTCCGGCGAATATCCCAGCGCGAAATCGATGCCGTGTTTCAGGCCCGAAATCTTCTCGAGAAGCGGGCCGCAGATGTCTTCAGTCACACCGGGGTAGACAGTGGATTCGAAGACGACGATGGCGCCGCGCTTCAGCTTTTCGCCGATAAGCTGGCAAGCGCTGCGGATCGGCCCAAGGTCGGGTTGCCGGGAGGCGTCGATCGGGGTCGGCACGGTGACGATGAAAAAGGTCCGATTCGCGAGATCCCTCACATCGGCGGAAATACGCAAGGGGCAGGCATGCAGGCGCGCGTTCTCGATCTCGCCGGTACGATCGTTGCCGTTCCGCAGTTCGGCAACGCGTCTTTGCGAAATGTCGAAGCCGACCACGTCGGTCATCTTCTCTGCAAGCGCGACTGCGACGGGCAAACCTACGTATCCGAGTCCGATTACGCCGATTTTCTCGTCAACAACCATGATCTTTCGCAATCCTGCCGTGAATCTTCGCGTTGCTGCCCACTAGGCAGCGGGCTCGCCGCATTGTTTGCGTCGGATCCGCTTGGCACCGCCCTTAAGTGCCGAATTATTTTGGCGCAAGCGAAGTGCTAGGATGCTCGCTTTGTGATTGCGATCGCGGCGCGGTGCTCGTCGAGCCAGGCCTGAAACATCATGATGTCCCAGACACGATAGCTCGTAGTGCTGCTTGCCCCATGATCGATTTCGCGCTGTAGGTCTTCGACCCGTGCAGGTGCGAAATACCCCTCGGCAGCGATACGGGTGGGGTCGAGCAACGTATGCCGCCATTCACGCAGGGGACCGGTCAGCCAGGCGCCGAGCGGCACGCCGAAGCCCATTTTCGGTCGATCGATGAGGGATTGCGGGACGTAGCGGTATAGGACCTGTCGAAGGATATGCTTGCCGACTCCGTCCTTCAGCTTGGTCGAGAGCGGCAAACGCCATGCGAACTCTACGACACGCGGATCGAGGAAGGGAATTCGTGATTCAAGGCTGACCGCCATCGACGCACGATCCACTTTCGTCAGAATATCGCCGGGAAGATAGGACAAGGTATCGAGATACATCATCGTTTCACGGAAGTCCGTAAACGCCGGGCGAGGTATCCCGGTGATACCTGCCGGTTCGCGGCCCCCCAGCGCCATGGCTTCTGGTTCGATGTCGTGCGAGACGAGACGACGATATAATTCCTCTGGCGTGCTGCAGCGCAGAACCTCGGCCACTTTGCCCAAGCGGCCATACAGATGGATGCGGCGATAGCGCTCGGGCAGGAGCGGCCGGATCGCGTGCAACGCCTTCTCGGTGACAGGCGATTCAAGGCCCGCCGCGACGGCGCGGCGTAGCGGCAGCGGGATCGGCTGAGTCAGAGATCGAAGACGATCGGCATGGACGTATCGATTGTAGCCGCCGAAGATTTCGTCGCCTGCGTCGCCCGAAAGGCTGACGGTGACATGCTGCCGCGTCAGCGCGGACACCAGCAGGGTCGGAATCTGCGAGGAATCGGAGAATGGCTCGTCCCAAATAGCCGGAAGCCGCGGGAGTGTATCTAATGCGTCCTGCGGACGGGCGATCAGTTCAGTATGTTCGGTGCCGAGGTGGGTTGCTATCGCCTTGGCATGATCGGCTTCGTTGAAGCGCGGATCGTCGAACCCGATTGTAAACGTCTTGACCGGGCGCGTTGATTGCGCCTGCATCAGTGCAGTGATGAGCGATGAATCGATCCCACCGGAGAGAAATGCCCCCACCGGTACGTCTGCGTCCATGCGTAGACCCACCGCATCGAGCAGCAGCGCATCGAGTTGATCCACGACTTCAGTCGTATCGGGCAGGGGATTGGCTTTGGCGTGTGTGATTGTTTCCAGCAGCGACCAATAGGCTTTCGGGCTGGCGCTGGTAACGAGCGGACGAATTTCGACATAGTGCCCGGGTTCGAGCTTTGATATGCCTTCCCAGATGCTATGCGGCGCGGGGATGTAGTTGTGGCGCAGATATAGGGTGAGCGCATCGCGATTGATCGTGCCGGAGAAATCGGGATGCGCATACAGCGCCTTCATCTCCGAAGCGAAGAGCAGCTTTCCTTGCTGCCATCCGAAATAGAGGGGCTTTTCGCCGAACCGGTCGCAGGCGAGCGTGAGAACCTCGCGTTTGCGGTCCCATACCGCCAGCGCGAACATACCGTTGAAACGTTGCAGGGCCGTTTCGATTCCCCAAGCCTCGAAAGCGGCGAGTATTACCTCGGTGTCCGAATGTCCGCGCCAGTTTGGCGCCCGTCCGGCTTCGTCCAGTTCGCGGCGCAGCAGGCGATGGTTGTAGATCTCGCCGTTGTAAACGAGCTGGTAACGATCTTGCGCCGACGCCATCGGTTGATGGCCGGCCGTCGAAAGATCGAGGATCGAAAGCCGCCGGTGGCCGAGGGCGACGCCGTGGTGGGGTTCGAGCCACAATCCGGCATCGTCGGGACCGCGATGTCGGATGCCGGTCGTCATGCGACGAAGAATTGCCTTGGGGTCACCAGACGCGTTGGCAGAGATGAAGCCGGCAATGCCGCACATCGCTGAAGGTCCTAGCTTTAGAGGGGGGTGCCAGGGTTTATAGCCGAGTGGTCGGGAGAGCGCAAAGTGCGGCTCTCTGGTCGCCGTTTCCGTACGTCCGTATAGAGCGCGCCATAACAAGCGGCCATAGCTTCCAGACTGAAGCCACGCACGATGTGATTGCGGGCTTTTCGGCCGACAACAAGGCGTTCTCCCGGCGATCTGGAAGTGAGATCGAGTATTGCCTGTGCCAGCGCGTCGATGTCGCCGGGAGGGACGAGCACACCGTGACCATCCATCAGTCGGGCGGTATCGCCGACAGCCGTAGCGATGCAGGGCAGTCCCGCCAGCATTCCCTCCGCCACTGCATTAGGAAACGCCTCGCTCCGGGAAGGATTGATCAGGGCATCGAGGCCACTCAGCAAAGCCGGTGCGTCGTCGCGCTCCCCGAGCGCGTGGATGCGGTTAGCGATGCCCAACTCGGCTGCGAGGGCCGCAACCGGTCCGTCGATGACCTCCGTTCCGGCACCGATCAAAACCAGATGGGCACGGGGTCGGTCAGGCGCGATGGCAGCGAACGCGCGAAGCAACAGATCATGGCCCTTGATCGGGTGGACGCGCGCGAGCTGGCCGATCAGCACGACGTCTTGCGGTAGACCGAGCTTGTCGCGCAGATCCTCCGCACCGGCTGGCGCAACCGGAGCCGCTTGGACCCCATAGCCGTTGGCTATGACGACGCCCTTTGCGGCGGGGTAGCCGATTGCCTCGTGCTGAAGTTGGCTGGCGTGGGACACGTAGCAGATGCGCGTGGCTCGTCGCCCGAGCACGGCCAGTGCGCGAATGATCGCCACGCTGCGGCGTTTCTCGCCGGTAAGATCATCCAGCGAGTGGCGGATGCCGATTACCAAGGGCAGGCGATGCGGCAAGACTGCGAGCAGCGCTGCAGGGTGGATCAACCATGCATGGACCAGATCGGGGCGGGAGGCGGCGACGAGCTTGCGCCAGCGTGACCACGCGAGGCGGAGCCCCCCGCCCCCAAGATGATGGACCGGTACTCCGGCCGCTGCAATGCGCCGAGCAAGCAGCGTATCTCCGCCGGAGAGCGTCGCGACCGCGACATGCTCGATCGGCGCCGATGTCTCGACGAGACGGGCGAGAGAAACCTCCGCACCGCCGCGATTGAGGCTTGTGATGACGTGGAGGACGCGAGGAGGGCGATCCGTCACGGCTGCGGCTCGTCGCTAGGTTCCAGGGCAGCTACCGTGCGTGTAACGATCCACAACGCCAGGCAGGAATAGAGAATCCTGTTGATCAGCGTAATACTGTTCGCGACATCATTGCGATGAATATAAAAGGCGATAAAGGAGCCAACCAAGGCAAGCGCCAGTTTCGCGAAGCTATCAGTTTTCCGCATATAGCGGCTGATCGATACCAGGGCAGCATTCTGGATGACAATGTATATAAGTATACCGATATATCCCATAGCGGCATAAAAGTTCGCGTAGATATTGGACGCGACGCCATATCTCAGATTTGGAAAAAGCTGATCCTGAAAGTCAAACTTAACCTGATCGATAGAAATAGTCGTCAGAACGTTTGATAAAGGGATTACTGATATCAATGAGCTAAGAAAGCTCTCAATGGGTATAGAAAAGTCACGTTCAATCACTTCCTTGAGAATAGATTGAGTGATAAATGGCTCAGACTTAAGAAATATATTGGCGAGGAAGTCGCGATCGCCTAAAGTCTGAAAGACAAGGTCCCATCTGCCGAGCTTAACGTTAGCGTAAACAAATTTATAGGCAAAAAGAAACATAACAATGGAGACAAGCGTAAAAATGTTTCTAACCTTGAAGAATGATCGTACTCCGTCACGATAGGCAATCCAAACAAAGATACAGAAGGCGGCAATCGCCAACTCAGAGCGAAATCCGATGAAGACCAAGAACGCGACACACAGAATCGACGGCATAGCCATTATATACTGTTTCTGCACGATGAACAGGACTAGGGTAACCTGACTCAGCGTGGCAAAAAGAATAATGGAGCGGTCCTGGACGTTCAGAACATCGTTCTTGTCGGGGCTGAACAAGTCCTCGCCTCCCACCAAAAGGGCTACTACGAACGAAATCAGCAAGAGCGCGACAATAACGGCGTTGGCCGCTGGCGTAGTGAACGGGCGCGTCGTTTGCTTTTGTTGTACCGACAGAGCGGGTAACGGATTATACAGGATGCCGGTAAGAACGGCGCCCCCCAGCGCCCCGATCCACACAAGATAGGTCGCGGTGGATATTGGCTCAATAGGAAAGTCGTCAGGATAATAAGGATTAAATAGCAATCCATGAAACCCTGGCATAAAATAGACAATACAGCCAAAGTAACCAGCTGAAACGAAGTCGAATGTCGAGCGCTTAAAAACAAAAAACCAAACACCTAAAAGCGAAACTATGTAGAAAATATATATCATGCAACCACACCGATCTCTGTCGGTAATTGTGGGAGTACTCCGTCGAGGAGGACGTTCTTGTAGGCGGCTGTTGCGGCCTCCTCGGAGAAGGCATGAAGCGAAGGTGCTGGAGCAAAATGACTTCCGTCCAATGTCGCCATGATCGCGGACGCCATCCTGGCGGGATCTCCGACGGGAACAAGTGCGGGCGATCCTTCGCCAAGGATTTCCCGTGGCCCGGTCGGACAATCGGTGCTGACGACGCATGTTCCCACGGCGAGCGCCTCGACGAGGACGCTCGGCAAACCCTCGGAGGTGGACGACAGGACGAACACCGACGCGTGCTTCATGTAGGAGAAGGGATTAGACTGGTATCCGGCCAAGTCGACATCGCCGTCAATCCCGAGACGGTGCGCCAGGTCTGACAACGTCCGGCGCAGGGGACCGTCACCGAGGATCACAAGCCGAATCGCCCGGTGACGGCGGATCAGGAACATGGCTTCGAGCAGCGTGTCGAACCCTTTTTCGGGCACCAGCCGGCCGACCGCCAGCACGACCGGTACGTCCTGGTGCAGCCAGGGGTGATCGACCGGTTCCCCAGCTTTAGCCAGGAGGCCGTCGGATACGACCGGATTGTAGATCGCAAACACCCGCTGCCGCGAAAGGCCGAGGCCGGCGACGAGCTCGACCGAGAGCGCTTTCGAGACGGTGACGATCGCATCGGCACGACGATAGAGAAGGCGCATCGCGCCGCGCAACGATCGTTCCTTCAGGCTGCGTTGAGTCCGCTGCAGCGCTGCGAAACTCTGCCGTTCGCTGATGACCAAGCGCGACGTCGACCGTGCAATCGCATGGGCGACAATCGCGATCAGATTGGCGTGATGCATGGCGGAAAGAAGGGCGGCGGGACGTTCTCTCATCAGATAGCGCACCAGCCCAGGCAGGGCCGCAGCGACCCGGCGCCGGCCCAGGTCGACGATACGTACCTTGCCCGAAACGTCGTTCAGAACACTACCTGTGGCGGAAGCCAGGACGAGGTCGACGTCGATTCCCTGTCGGCTCAAGGCAACGGCCAGCCGCACGATAGATTTTTCGGCCCCCCCACCGCCCAGCGAGGGAAGGAACATCGCGATTTTGCCGACGGCGGGCGTCTCGGACTGCTGCAGATACAAAGGTTCTCTCACGGCTGCCTGTTGCCGGGAACGACGCCGCCGGCCGCTGATGGCATGCGTTCATCCAAGGGAGGTATCGCTCGTCCTGTCGCCGGGCCGGCACGAGCCTGCCTATCCGAACGCTTGGGCACCGGGATCATCGTGCCTCGGCCAGGCGGGAAGCCGGTTCGGTTAGGCCATCATACCCCAGGATCAACGCCGTTGTCGCATCGGCAACGATGTCCAGCTCGTAGAGTCGGGCGCAACGGGCGTGTCCTGCCGCACCCATCTTCCGGACGCAAACCGGATCATCGGCCAAATCGAGCATCGCTGCCGCCAGCGCGTCGGCATCAGCGACGGGCACCAGCAGCCCGTTCTGCCTGTCAACAACGGTGCTGCGACAGCCAGGGGCATCCGTCGTGATGATTGCCCGGCCGACGGCCATGGCTTCAAGATTGGTACGTGGCGTTCCCTCGCGATACGAGGGCAGCACGAAGACGTGGCATGCCGCGAATTCGGCAAAGGGATCGGCAACGTGACCACGCGCTTCCACGACGCCCTCGCTCACCCATTTGGCGACATCCTCGTCGGTGATTGAGGCGTAATTGTAGTCGGTTCCACCGACAAGCACGAAACGAACGTCAGGCCTGACCGCTTTGACTGCGCGCGCTGCGGCGACATATTCGAGGACGCCTTTGTCACGAAGCAGGCGGGAAACCATCAGGAACACAGGGGGGCCGCCTGGGATCGGCATGGCGCGGAACTTCTTCATATCCACACCCGAACCGTTGACCAGTGCCGTTCGCGTGCCGGCCGGGATGGATCCGCTCCGGCGCAGCGCTTCGAGGTCGTCGGGGTTCTGGAGAATGGCCAGGTCGGCCCACGAGAGGGCGAAGCGATAGCTTACCCTGGCGAACACGCGCGCCAGTCGGCGCGAAAAGCCGCGCCCATCAATGAAGGCAAACCCGAGGCCAGGAATCATGCACACCCGTCGTTTCACGCCGATCAGGCGCGCTAGGGGCAAGGCATAGATAACGGATTTGATGGTGTGGACGAAAAGGATATCCGGCTGGTACGCTTTCAATATACGCCACAGGGCTCGTATGTGGGAAAGATCCGCCAACGGATTCATTCCTGCCGGTTGGAGCGTCCAGGGAACGAACTCTATACCTGTACGGTCGAAATCATTGATGTTGAAACCCTTCGACGGGGTGGCGACAACGACGACTCTATAACCAAAGTCTCTAAGCCTCCGCATTACCGGAAGGCGAAAGAGGAACATATATTGTGCGTGAGCACCCACGAAGATCGCGGTCTTTTCATTAGGCGGATAAATCGGGGTCACGAACGGCAAGCCTTGGAAAAAAGCGAGGGGGTAATTTGAATCAAGATCAAGCTGCGTGCCGTCGTGGAACGGCGTCGAACTTAGTAGGCATCCATGGGAGATAAGACCTTGTTAACGATGTCTTCACAACTGGAGATGCCAATTCCGCGGTGCTTTGTCGTTTCGAGATAGATGCTGTCGACCAAAGCGGAGCTGGGGTCGTATTCCGTCACGATGGCGCGCAGCAGATTGCGGGTATCCATCGAGTCCTGTCGCGTGATTGCGGAGTGGAGGCGCGCCAGGTGCGGCTCCAGATCGCGTATCGCAAGGAAGACTTCCGATGCCTTACGAATGCGCGGGTGGTCGGTCGCAAGCGGCGCGTCCTCGATCAGCAGTTCTTCGTACAGCTTCTCACCCGGCCGCAGGCCGACGAACTGAAGTTCTATGTCTCCTTGAGGGTTGCAGGCGTCACGCACCGACAGGCCCGACAATTCGATCAGGTTGCGCGCCAGATCGACGATCCGCACTGGCTCGCCCATGTCGAGCACGAACATCTCGCCCCCCCGCGCCATTGCCCCGGCCTGAAGAACGAGTTGTGCTGCCTCAGGAATCGTCATGAAGAATCGCGTGATGCGCTCGTCGGTGATGGTGACGGGACCTCCATTGCGAATCTGCTGTCTGAACAGCGGCACGACCGAACCGGAGGACCCCAAGACGTTGCCGAATCGGACCATCGAAAGACAGGTGTCGCTCTTCTCGTCCGCCAGCGCCTGCAGCACCATTTCCGCCATCCGCTTGGTGGCCCCCATGACGTTGGTAGGGCGCACCGCCTTGTCGGTGCTGACGAGCACGAAATAGCGGACGCGGTGGCGGATGCACTGGCGGGCGACCGTCAGAGTGCCGAACACGTTGTTGGCGACGCCCTGCACGGGATTGTGCTCGACGAGGGGGACGTGCTTGTAGGCCGCGGCGTGATAGACATGACTGGGCTGCCAGCAAGCCAGGATGCCGTCCATCCGCAGCTCGTCCTGGATCGATCCCAGGAGCGCCACGAGTTCGACCGGCGCCGCCCGCTCGTCCGCCGCGCGCCTGGCCGCCAAGGTTAATTCCAGCTCGCGATGAACGGTATAGAGCGCGTATTCGCTGCTGTCGAAGAGGAGCAGGCGGGCCGGGTTGGCCGCGATGATCTGCCGGCAAAGCTCGGAGCCGATCGAGCCGCCCGCCCCGGTCACGAGGATCGTGTTCCCGTTGAGATGCCGCGCGATCACGTCAGCGTCGGGGGCCACGACCTCGCGGCCCAGCAGGTCGTTGATGTCGAGGTTGGTGATGTCATCGTTCAGTCGGTTGCCCAGCGCCAGTTCGACGAAGTCGGGAAGCGTTCTGACGCGAACCTGAAGCGGGCGCAGGGCAGCGAGAATTTCGTTGCGGCGGTGCTGCGTGGCATTTGGAACGGCGAGCAGGATTTCGGTGACGCCAAGTTTGGCGATCAGCGTGGAAATATGTGCGGGCGCATGAACTCGGACCCCGTTCAACGAGGCGCCCTGCAACCCGCGGGCGTCGTCGATGAAACCGACCACCTTCATCTCGCGTCGGCCGGCAAGCACGCTGGCGACCTGGCGGCCCGACTCGCCGGCGCCGTAGATCAGGACGCGCACCCTTGGGTGCGAGCCCGCTCCGCGGTCGAGCAACTCGGCCAGTAAATGCCGCGCCACAATCCGCGTCATGACCATGAAGACGAACAGCAGCACCGGCTGAATGATGCCGACCGTGCGGGGCACGCCGGGGACGCCCCATAACGAGAAAACGGCAAAATAGGCGGACGTATAAGCGAGAGAGGCGGTTAGGATCTGACTGACGCCGGTGGTGTCGGCATGCCGAAATACGGGTCGGTACACCCCCAGCGCAAAGAAAGACGGGAATGCCAGCAGCAAGGATCCCAGCGCCGCCGGCGCGGGCGGACCGTAGAGAGGAGCCCAGGCGTTCAGGCGCAGGAAAAAGGCGATCCATACCGCCAACAGGCACAGGACCACGTCAAGTGAGATGAGCAGTAGGCGCTTGGTCCAGCGCGGCAGCAAGATGACCAGTTGGGCCGCGTTCACTAAGCGCATCGAAATAAAACTCGCGGATCTATCAACGTGATTGCGTGCGCTGTTTATCGAGTGGAGCGCCGCTTGACCAGCCAATGTCTTCCTTCCTAGGGCGCGATATGCATGAGATTGGGATACGAAGCGGCAAGAAGCGCGCGTTTGATCTTGCGCTGGCGTTGCTGCTCGCGGTGCCGGCTGCGGTGGCCTGTGCGGTCGCGGCGATACTGATCTGGCGCGATGACCGTGCAAGTCCGTTGTTCGTGCAGACCCGGCTCGGCCGCGACGGTCGTCCGTTCAGACTGGTAAAGCTGCGCACTATGCGCGTGGGGACCGGCGACTTGCCCTCCCATGAGGCCGCACGCAGCAACATCACCTCCAGCGGCGCAATGATGCGGCGTACGAAGCTCGATGAGCTGCCGCAGCTCTGGAATGTTATTCGCGGAGAGATGAGCTTCGTCGGCCCGCGTCCGGGATTGCCAAGTCAGCGCGAGCTTGCCGAAAGCCGGCGTCGCCATGGGGTAGACAGGCTGTTGCCGGGCATTACCGGCGTGTCCCAAGTCGCCGGGCTCGATATGTCGACACCCGAGCGTCTTGCCGAAATGGACGCGACCTACGCGGGGAGTTGGTCGTTAATTCGTGACATGCGGCTTCTCGTGCGGACCGCCCTAGGCGGCGGGCGTGGCGACGCGGCAAAGCTTTAGCGGGAAGCCTGCCAGCCGATCGCGTCGCGCAGGCCGGCCCGATCGCGTTCTAACTGCCCGGACGTGACGCGACCGCCAATCAGTCTATCGACCCCGGGAACCGGCAGCAGCCGAGTTCGACCTCCTCCCAAGGCGCGCGCAAGGGCCGCAAGGCTTGCCGATTGCCCGTCAACGGGTACGAAAGTTAGTCCGCGCGCGCGTGCGAAAGTATCTTCATCGATCTCAACTAGGCGAACGCAGAGGTTTGCGAGGGAATCCAGCGCCAAGAACCGACGCGGTGCCCGCGCCAGCCCCAATGGCAGAATCCAGCCCTTTTCCACGGCGCGTGCGATGTGGCGGATGGCACCGCGCGCTCCTGGGCCATGAAGCGGTGGCAGACGCAGGATCACGGCGGGCGCTCCCGGCTCTGGCGCTAGGCCGACGGCTTCCATCGCGCGCTTCGACTGCCCGTAGAGATCATTGCACCGGCCGTCACGATCGGCATATACAGAACTTGCAGCAACAACCCGCTTGATGCCCTGTCTCGCCGCAGCGGTACGCAGCGCGGCCATGACGGTCGCGGCGTCGCCGACATTGTTGACACGATAGCGTCGGCGATCGGCACGATCAGCGAAATGAAAGATCGTGTCGCATCCTGCCACGGCTTCCGCCAGCATCGCTGCGTCGGTCAGATCGGTCACGATACGTAAGGTATGGCCGGTCGATGGCGCATCAGAGCGTCGGCTGATGCCGATGACCACATGCCCGGCGTCGCGTAAGGCGTTTCCGACCCTACCGCCGGCAAGGCCCGTGATGCCGGTGATCGCGACGGTCGACATAAGAGTGTCGTACCTGGGGCGTGATTATTCGGCAACTGCGGGTTTCATAGGGACTGCTATTGCAGCTTTAAGCACGATAGCGTTTTTTTGGCATCTAAGATTGAGCGTTTCCATGCTTTGGAACTCATAGGCAGCTGAAGCTAGCCTTGTCATAGGCATTGTGGCGAACCGCGGGTCGTCGCTGGTAAGCCCATATCCTTAACCGCCGGATTTCTCGATCCTCATTAGGACACCACCTCCGCCTCTTTCTCTATCCACCACGCGGCGTGCACGAACCCTGCGTCGCGCTGGACCAAGAGTGCGAACGGCACTCTGATGACGTGATGTACCCGCCTGACCCGGTCCGCGCCGGTAATTGTTCGAGCAATTTGTGATGAGCACCGGGAGGCCATAGGTATCCCCAGGCCGATACGAGGTGACCTGCTCCCCGGGAATCATGCCATTGGTAAGTTAGCTCGTCAGATGGAGACGAGCGATGCGGCGAAGCCGATTTACCGAGGATCAGATCATTGGCGTGCTGCGCGAGCACGAGGCTGGCGTGAAGACGGCGGACCTGTGCCGCAAGCACGGGATCAGCGATGCGACGTTCTACAATTGGAAGTCGAAGTACGGCGGGCTGACGGTGTCCGACGCGGCGCGGTTGCGGGCGCTCGAGGATGAGAACCGACGCCTGAAGAAGCTGCTGGCGGAGTCGATGCTGGACGTGTCGGCGCTTAAGGATCTGCTGGGAAAAAACTGACCCGGTCTGCAGAGCGCTATGCTGCGGTGGAGAAGCTGATGGCCGATCACGGCTTCTCCGAGCGTCGCGCCTGCAGGCTGATCGGGGTCAATCGGTCGGCATGGCAATATGAGCCGCTTCGCGGGAAGGACGATGCTGTCCGCGAGCGGATGCGTGAGATCGCGAACGAGCGTCGTCGGTTCGGCTACCGGCGGCTGGCGATCCTGCTGCAGCGTGAGGGCAAGGGCATGAACCTGAAGAAGGTGTATCGGCTGTATCGCGAGGAGCGGCTGACGATACGCAAGCGTGGCGGGCGCAAGCGCGCGCTGGGCACGCGGGCGCCGATGGCAATCCCGCAGGAGCCCAACCAGCGCTGGTCGCTCGACTTCGTATCGGATGCATTGGCCTGCGGCCGGCGGTTCCGCTTGCTCAACGTCATCGACGATTACAGCCGGGAATGCCTGGCCTGCATCGTCGATACGTCGCTGTCCGGTCGGCGGGTCGTTCGTGAGCTGAGCGCTATCGCCGAACGTCGCGGGCTGCCGTGCATGGTGGTCAGCGACAATGGCACCGAGCTGACCAGTCACGCCGTTCTTGCCTGGTGCCAGGATACCGGGGTCGACTGGCATTACATCGCGCCGGGCAAGCCGCAGCAGAACGGCTTCGTCGAAAGCTTTAATGGTCGCTTGCGCGACGAGTGCCTGAACGAGCACCTGTTCCCATCGCTGGCCGCGGCAAGACGGATCATCGAGGCATGGCGGACGGACTACAACACCGTGCGTCCGCACAGCAGCCTTGGCGGGTTGGCACCCGCCGAGTTCACCAACTGCCCCCGCCAGGGGCATATGGACACTGAAGCTAAGTTATCAGCGGCCTGAAAACGGGGAGCAGGTCAGAGGTGGTCCGACCCTGCCTTCGACGCCCATTAGGGCTAGCGCGGATCGTAGGACGTGTCCTCGCTGAAGACCCCCGTTTCCCAACGAGCCGTAGACCTCGTCGGCCGAGTTATGGTGGAAGCGGAACGCCGCCTTCGCCTCGCCCTCCAGCCCCTGCCAATAGGCGCGCGTGGCCGACAGCATCGTGATGGTGCCCACGAGGTTGGGCTGGATGAAGGCGTCTCGATCGCCGCGTCAGCCAGTCCCTGCGATTGCGCCGGGCTGGATCCGCCGGCGACATCAGTCGCAGCGTGCCCACCTGATTGGCCTTGCGCAGGGGCGAGATCGGGCGCGAGCGAAGTTTGCGCAGAGGGCTCATACGGTTAGCGGCCCGTCCGCCGGGCCGCCCCTGTCCCCGAAGCAACATGTCTGCTTCATGCGACCGAGGGCGCGTTAGAGCAGACCGGTACGCATTCCAGTCAAGCCTACGCGGTCAGGCGCGAGCGTTGAACACGAACTCGCTACACCCCGTTCCAAAGACACCGAGGCTCGGGCGCACCACACTCTTGTGCCTCAAGCGCAAGCCAAGTGCCTCAACAAACCCAATCACCTCGTCTGCACGTGTCGATTGGTAGGGGTAGCCTCCCAGCCAGTCGTCAGCGTCACGCCAAAAATCCATGCCGCGGTCAGCATTGTAGTGTCGGATCATGGAAAGAGGACTGACACGTCGGAGAAGGCAGGAGGCCAGTAGGCGAGCAGCACCGAAAGGATAACGAATCAGTCGTCGGACGAGCGGGCCGGCCTTCGCGTAGAAGTGCTTCTCCTTCTCCCATAAGCCGCAGAGCGGGGCCTTCTCGTATAGAGCGATCGCAAAGACCCCACCTAATGCTACGAGCTCCGCGGCGGATTCAATGGCACGCCACACGTCACCCGTGTGGTGAAGTACGCCCCACGAGTAAACAATGTCGAACTTTCCTAAATTCTTAACATCGCCATCAAGTATCGACTGTTGTCGCGCCACTGGAGGAAAACCACCGCTGACGAACAACGCGTTGGCTGTGGCGACCGAGTCATTGTCCACATCGATGCAGATGACCGAGGCGCCTTTCTTCATGGCGGCAAGGGCATGGACGCCGGACCCGCACCCGATGTCGAGGAAAGTACGATCGTTCAGATCGCTGAGTCCCAACCGCTCTAGACCCTCAGATGCCCGATCAATCGCGTCATTTGGCAGATCAGCAGCATAAGCGGCCCAGTTTCGCCCGAAGTCAAAATGAGTTGATGGGCGGGTCGGGTCGACCAGGATGTCCATGTCCATTTCCCGAAATTGGACCACGCCCCCCTCTACCGGCAATCAGAAAGCGCCAAGCCGCCCGAAGTGACCGACACGTGGAGAATGCAGCCCGAAAGGGATGACTTTCGAACCAAGTGGAAGCTGCCGCCCAACGGCAACATTCGACATCATGCGTGACACGCAATCTCCAAAAAAAGGCACGGTTCTTGACCTAGGTGTTTAGTCCCGGCATCTGATGGATCGGAGTGACAATGAACCGACCTGCCTCTGACGTCCATATCTTGGCGATGTATTCGTAGGGTGTGAGGCCGCTGAGCGTCTTGAGCCGGCGAGCGAAGTTGTAGGCAGCCATGAAGTCGGCGAGGTGCGTCCGGAGCTGGTCGTGGCTCTCATGGTCGAAGCGTTTGACGGTCGCCTCCTTGATTGTTCGGTTCATCCGCTCGACCTACCCGTTGGTCCACGGGTGGTTCGGCTTGGTGAGCCGGTGCTCGATGTCGTTCGCCTCACAGATGATGTCGAAGCGCATCTGGCGCGACCAAGTGTCGCGACGCGAGCAGGAGGATCGATTTGCTGAGGATCGCTTTTCGCCTTCTCGGTCAGGATGATCGCCCGTGCGCTCGCGATGGACAGCGATCCCGCTTCAGAAACGCCGACCGGTAGCAACCGGGCTGACACGAAACGGGCATCAATCTCGGCGGCAACAAGGTGTGACCGTCGAGCAGCCACTCTCAAGCTGTCGGTGCGGAGCGAGCGCCAGATTTCAGACCGTCCATTACCGGGCGGAGAGCGTCAGGAAGCCGTCGCCTGACGTAGAAAAGGCCGTTGCGCAGAACGACGACTAAGGCGCGATTGTGGGGCGTGTTTGTGTAGCAGTCGCGCAAAAACAGCCTACTCGACGGCGCAACCCACTGTTTTACCGTGCTTCTTTCGCGACTGGAGCGGGCGAAGGGATTCGAACCCTCGACCCCAACCTTGGCAAGGTTGTGCTCTACCCCTGAGCTACGCCCGCTCTGGCGCCATGCCCGGCCTACGGCTCGGGCGGGTGAGGGGCGGCCCCTAGCAGCGCCTCCGCGCCCTAGCAAGCGTTTACGGAACGGCTATGACCCGGCGATGCTCGATCCCCGTCCCACCCGTCGTCCACCGCCGCTACTCGTCGGGGCGGGTGTGGTCGCGCTCGGGCTGGCGCTGGTGCTCGCCGCCGGGTTCGCGTTGGGACGCTGGCCGCTCGCTCTCGACCGCGCGATCCTGCTCGGCCTGCGCGCGTGGGGCGGGCCGTCGTGGCTGCGCGGCGCGGCGGTCGACGTGACGGCGCTGGGCAGCGTCACGGTGCTGACGCTGGTGGTGATCGCCGCCGCCGGGCTGCTGATCGCGGAGCGGCATTACCTGACCGCGGGCGTCGCGCTGCTGGCGACGATCACCGGCGGTCAGGCGGTGACGCTCATCAAGCATCTCGTCCACCGCCCGCGCCCGACGCTGGTCGAGCACTGGACGACGATCCACGACCTGAGCTTCCCCAGCGGCCATTCGGCGTCCAGCGCGATCGTCTATCTGACGCTCGCCGCGCTGGCGACGCGGACGATGCGGAGCACGACCGGCAAGCGCTACGTCATGGCCACCGCGATCGTGCTGGTCGGGGCGATCGGGGTCAGCCGCGTGTATCTGGGCGTCCACTGGCCGTCGGACGTGCTGGCGGGGTGGAGCCTCGGGACATTCTGGGCGCTCGGCTGGTGGCTGGCAACGGCGCGGTTCCGGCAGTCGCTTGGGGCTTCACTGGGCCGCGGCGAGTAGCCGCTGCGCTGCCTTCAGGTGCGGCGCGTCGACCATCCGGCCGTCGAGCTGCAACGCGCCCGCGCCCGGATTAGCGGCGAAGAGGTAGACGACGCGGCGGGCGTGGTCCAGTTCCGCCGCCGACGGCGTGAAGGCGGCGTTGATGACCGGCACCTGCGTCGGGTGGATCGCCATCATGCCGGTGAAGCCGTCGCGCCGTCCCCGCGCGGCATAGGCGGCGAGGCCGTCCAGGTCGCGGAAGTCGGGGTAGACGGTCTCGATCGCGGGCACGGCGGCGGCGTGCGCGGCGAACAGCGTGAGGCTGCGGGCGAGCTGGTAGGGCGCGGTATAGCCGCCGTCCGCCTCGCGCGCGGTGCCGGCCCCGATCGCGGCGGGCAGGTCCTCCGCGCCCCAGGTGAGACCCGCAAGCTGCGCGGCGGCCTCACGATAGGAGCCGAGCCCGAAGATCGCGGCGGGGGTCTCGGTGGCGACGGGCAGGATCGGCAGCGCCGTCCGCTCGCCCAGCCGCCGGATGTCCGCCGCACCTTCCGCCTTTGGCAGGACCAGTCCGTCGGGCGCCGCGTCGGCGAGGGCGGCGAGATCGTGGTCGACGAAGGCCGAGTCGAGCGGGTTGATCCTGACGAACGCGGTGATGCCACGCTGCTCCGCCAGGTACGCCGCCACCGCCGCGCGCGCCGCCGCCTTGCGGTCGGGCACCACCGAGTCCTCCAGGTCGAGGATCAGCGCGTCCGCGCCGCTCGCCGCCGCGTTGGCGAAGCGCTCCGGTCGGTCGCCTGGCACGAACAGCAGCGACCGCAGCCTCATGCCTGCCGCTCCGCGAGCGTCCGTTCCCATGCCAGCGCATCGCCGACGATGCCGTCGAGATCGTCGTGCTGCGGCCGCCACGGCAGCGCCGCCAGGATCGCGCGGTTGTCCGCGATCAGCTCCGCCGGATCGCCGGCGCGGCGCGGCTCCAGGCGGCGCTCGATCGTGCGGTTGGTGACGCGGTCGACCGCGTCGAGCACCTCCATCACCGAGAAGCCACGGCCATAGCCGCAGTTGAGCGTGTGGCTCTCGCCCGGTCGTTCGACCAATAGCTGCAATGCCGCGACGTGCGCCGCCGCCAGGTCGGACACATGGATGTAATCGCGCACCCCGGTGCCGTCGCGGGTCGGGAAATCGGTGCCGTAGATGCCGACCGCGTCGCGCTTGCCGATCGCCGCCTCCACCGCGATCTTGATGAGGTGGGTGGCGCCCACGGTCGACTGACCCGACCGCCCCTTCGGATCGGCGCCGGCGACGTTGAAATAGCGGAGCGCCGCATAGTTGATCGGATGCGCCGCCGCGACGTCGCGCAGCATCGCCTCCGTCATCAGCTTCGAGGTGCCGTAGGGGTTGATCGGCACCGTCGGATCGCCCTCCGCCACGGGCACGCGCGCGGGCGTGCCATAGGTCGCGGCGGTCGAGGAGAAGATGAAATGCGGCACGCCCGCCGCCACCGCGCTCTCGATCAGCGCGCGCGTCGCGACGGTGTTGTTGCCGTAATATTTGAGCGGATCGTTGACCGATTCGGGCACCACCACCGAGCCGGCGAAATGCATGATCGCGCGCACCCGGTGCTCGCGCAGCACGTCGGCGATACGCGGATCGGCGACGTTCATCTCGACCAGCGTCGCGCGCGCATCCACCGCCCAGGCGAAGCCGGTGACGAGGTTGTCGACGACGACGACCTCATGCCCCGCATCGAGCAGCGCCAGCACCGCATGGCTGCCGATATACCCGGCGCCGCCGGTGACCATTACTTTGCCATCCATTGCCGCGCGTTAGCCGCTTCCTACATCTGGAGAAAGGAGATCACTGATGACCGAATATGCGACGCTGGCGGGCGGCTGTTTCTGGTGCACGGAGGCGGTGTTCAAGGATGTGATCGGGGTGGAGAGCGTCGAGTCGGGCTATATCGGCGGCCATGTCGAGAACCCGACCTATCAGGCGGTCTGCAATGGCTCGACCGGGCATGCCGAGGCGATCCGGATCGGCTTCGATCCCGCGCAGCTGCACTATGGCGACCTGCTCGACATCTTCTTCGCGACCCACGATCCGACCCAGCTCAATCGCCAGGGCAACGACGTCGGCACGCAATATCGCTCGGCGATCTTTCCCGAGACGGTGATGCAGGAAGAACAGGCGAACCAGGCGATCGCGCGTGCGCAGACGGACCAGTCGAAGCCGATCGTCACGACGATCGAGACGCCGGAAGGCGTTGGCGCCGAATGGTATCCGGCGGAGGGTTATCACCAGGATTACTGGGAGAGTTCGGGGCGGTCGAACCCCTATTGCATGGCGGTGATCCCGCCCAAGCTGCAGAAACTGCGGAAGAGCTTCGCGGCACGCGCGAAGTCGATGGCGACCGCCTGATCCACCGGACGAGCGGTTCGCCCTTCCGTCATCCCCGCGCAAGCGGGGACCCAGCTCCCGAGTTCAGGTGATGGGTCCCCGCTTTCGCGGGGATGACGAACAGCTGCGAACAGGGGTCAGCCTCGGTGCGCCGCGCGGTGGAGGCGGTCGTTGATCGCCGCACCGATCCCTTCCATCGGCACCGGCGCGACCGCGATACGAGGTTTGTCCGAAGCATCGGCGCGGTGAAGCGCGGCGAACAGCTGCGCGGCGGCTGCGGTCAGGTCGCCCGTAGCGGACAGAGTGTCGTCGCCGGCGAGTGCGCCGAAGCCGATCAGCCACTCGCCTGACTCGGCGACCGTGGCGTTCAGTCGTAGCGGCTTATCGGGCGCGTAATGCGATGGTAGTTGGCCCGGCGCGGTCGGCTTCCACCCCTCCGACGGCCGTCCTTTCGAGGGAAGTGTATCGGAAGTCGGGGCTGCGGTCTCTTCGGCGGTGTTCGCAACCGGACTCTCGCCTTCGCTGGTGTGGAGTGCGTTCGCGACCATCGCCGCCGTCACCGGTCCCGGCCGCAGCACCGCGCGTCCCGCCACGATCGTCGATTCGACCCCCGCCGGGCAGGCGCCGTCGTCGAGGATCAACGGCACCGCCGCGCCCAGACTCGCCGCGACATGCGCCGACGTGGTCGGGCTGATCCCGCCGCTCCGATTCGCGGACGGGGCCGCCAGCGGTGCGCCGCTCGCCGCCAGCAGGGCCCGCATCGCGCGGCCCGCCGGCACCCGGATCGCGACGGTCGGCAGCCCCGCCGTCACCGCGCGCGCCAGCCCCGCCCCTTCGCGCACCGGCAGCACCAGCGTCAGCGGCCCCGGCCAGAACGCCGCCGCCAGCGTCTCCGCATCCGCATCGAACACCGCCAGCGCCCGCGCCGCCGCGACATCCGACACATGCACGATCAGCGGATTGAAGCTCGGCCGACCCTTCGCCGCATAGATCCGCGCCACCGCGTCCGCCCGGCGCGCGTCGGCGGCGAGGCCGTAGACGGTCTCGGTCGGGACGCCGACGACCTCGCCCGCCGCGATCAGCGCGGCGGCGCGCGCGATCGCGGCGTCGTCGAAGGGCAGGATGGTTGGTGTCGCCATGCCACGCCGCTATAGCCCGGCGCCGAGGAGTTTCGAGAGCCATGCCCTTCACGCCCCCCGTCGCCGACCAGCGGCTGGTCCTGAACGAGATCGTCCGCCTGCCCGAGCTCGCCGCCACCGAGCGGTTCGCCGCCGCCACTCCCGACGTGATCGACGCGGTGCTGGACGGCGCGGGCGAGTTCGCCGCGGGCGAATGGGCGCCGCTCGCCAAGGTCGGCGATACCGTCGGCGCGACCTGGACACCCGATGGCGTGGTGATGCCCGACGGCTATGCGCGCGCCTATCGCGATTATGTCGAGGGGGGCTGGGGCACGATCGGCGTCGCCGAGGAATGGGGCGGACAGGGTATGCCCTTCGCTGTGCAGACGGCGGTGCTGGAGATGCTGGGCGGGGCGAACATGGGCTTTGCGCTGTGCCCGACGCTGACGGTCGGCGCGATCGAGGCGCTCGCGCATCACGGCTCGCCCGCGCAGCAGGCGGCTTATCTGCCCAAGCTCGCGACCGGCGAGTGGACGGGCACGATGAACCTCACCGAGCCGCAGGCGGGCAGCGACGTCGGGGCGCTGCGGTCGAGCGCCGTCCCGCTCGGCGACGACAAATGGTCGGTCAAGGGCACCAAGATCTTCATCTCGTTCGGCGACCACGACATGGCCGACAACATCGTCCACCTCGTCCTCGCCCGCACCCCCGACGCCCCGGCGGGAACGCGCGGCATCTCGCTGTTCCTGGTGCCCAAAATGCGGCTCGACGGCACCCCCAATGACGTCCGCGTCGTGTCGATCGAACACAAGATGGGGCTCCACGCCTCGCCGACCTGCGTGCTGTCGTTCGGCGACCATGACGCGTGCGTCGGCGAGCTGATCGGCCCGGAACATGGCGGGATGCGCGCGATGTTCACCATGATGAACAACGCGCGGTTGAACGTCGGGCTCCAGGGAGTGCAGGTGGCGGAGGGCGCGACGCAGGCGGCGGTCGCCTATGCGCTCGATCGCGTCCAGTCCGCCCGCGCCGGCGCGGCAAGCCGTGATTCGGTCCCGATCGTCGAGCACCCCGACGTCCGGCGGATGCTGCTCCGCATGAAGGCGCAGACGCTGGCCGCGCGCGCGCTGGTCTATTACGCCGCCGGTCAGGTCGACCGCGCCGGGCTCGGCGATGCCGCCGCGCGCAACCGGCTGGAGATCGTCACCCCACTAGCCAAGGCGCACGGCACCGATCTGGGCAACGAGGTCGCCAGCATCGGTATCCAGGTCCATGGCGGCATGGGCTATATCGAGGAGACCGGCGCCGCGCAGTTCTTCCGCGATGCCCGCATCACGCCGATCTACGAAGGCACCAACGGCATCCAGGCCGCCGATCTGGTCGGGCGTAAGCTGGGCCTCGACGGCGGCGCGGCGTTCGCGAGCCTGATCGCCGACCTGCGACAGGATGCCGAATCGGAGGAACTGCTGGCGCTGATCGACGCCTGCGACGTCATCGGTGGGCGGCTCGCGAACGTCGGGCACGATGATCGGCTGGCGGCGAGCTATCCGTTCCTGACGATGTTGTCGGTGGCGGTGTGCGGTTGGCTGATGGAGCGGCTCGGCCGCGCGGCGGATGCGGGCGAGATGACCCGCGTCGCGGCGCGCTTCTACGTCGCACAGATCGTCCCCGAGGCGCTCGGCCTCCGCGCCGCCGCGACCGCCAGCGCCGACGTCCTCTACAGCCTCCCCGCCGAGGCGTTCGCCGCCTAATCCTCCCCGGCACGGGAGGTGGCGCGTGCGAAGCACGTGACGGAGGGGGCTTACCGCGAGCATACCGCCTGTGGCGGCCTCCCTCCACCCCTACCCCCTTCCAGGAGGATCAGAGAGAAGACCCATGTTCGACCTCCCCGCCTATCTCTCCCGCATCGGCCTGCCCGCGCGCGTCACCACCGACGCGGAGGGGCTGCACCGGCTCCAGCGCGCGCACCGGCTGGCGATCCCGTTCGAGAACCTCGACATCGCGCTCGGTCGCCCGATCGCGATCGATTCGGCCGCCGTCTTCGCCAAGCTCGTCGTCGCCCGGCGCGGCGGCTATTGCTTCGAGCAGAACCGGCTGTTCGGCGACGCGCTCGCCGCCCTCAGCTTCGTCGCGCGGCCGCTGCTCGGCCAGGTGCTGCTGAGCGGCACCCCCAGCCCGCCAGGCACTCATGCGCTCAGCCTGGTGACGATCGCCGGGCAGAACTGGATCGCCGACGCCGGCTTCGGGGGCAGCTACGCCCCGCCGATGCCGCTCACCGATGGGGCCGAGGCGAGCGCCCCGGACGGCGCCCGTTTCCGCCTTCAGGCTGACGGCGACGGCTGGACGCTGCTGCGCGACGGCGACCCCTGCACCACCGACGGACGCGGCGGCGGTCCCGGCTGGCGCCCGCAATACCGCTTCACGCTCGCCGAAGTCGACGATGCGGCGATCGCAGCGGGCAACGACTGGGCGGCGACCCACGCCGACAGCCGCTTCGTCGCGCACCGTATCGTCTCGATCGTCCTCCCGAGCGGCTTCGCCCGCCTCACCGACCGCGACTACCACCGCCAGGTCGGCGACGCCGTCAGCGAGGGCGAGATCACCGACCCGCGCGTCTATCGCCTGCGGCTGAGCCTGATGTTCGGGATCGACCTGACACGCGAGGAAGTGGCCGCGCTGGGCCTGTTCTAGACGGCCCGCAACCGCGCCGACGCGATGTGCCAGCGCAGCTGCGCCGTGGTGGCGCCGTCGACGCCGTTGACCCGGCGAAGCACGTAACTGCCGCGGAAGCGCTGGCGGGTGCCGTTCCTCAGTGTCGCCGTGACCGTCACCGGCACCGTGACGAACACCGATCCCGCCGCACCCTCGCCGTCCGTCGGCGTGCCTGCGACGACGCGGGTATGCGCGGTGCGCGCGAAGCCGCTCGCAAACGCCGCGCACCTCTTGCCGCTAGCGCCGTTCCAGAGCTGATATGCGGTCCGATAGCGACCCCGCTCGATCGCCGCGTAGTAGCGCTGCACGACCGCGCGCGCCGCCGCAGGCGTGGTCTGGGCGGCGGGGAGGCCGCCGGCGAGCAGCAGCAGGCCGATCACGCGCGCTCGGCCTCCAGCAGGTCCGCGGCATCCAGCCCGAGCAGTTCGATATAGTCCCGGATGCGCGGCCAGTGCCCGGTCACGAAGCGCTCACGCTCCGCCACGCGCAGCCGCTCCGCCGCGCCCGGTAGCACAAACATGCCGACACCGCGCCGCACCTCGACATAGCCGTCGTCCTGGAAGCTCTGATACGCCTTGGCGACGGTCAGCGGATTGGCGCCGTGCTCGGCCGCCAGCGCGCGCACCGAGGGCAGCTGATCGCCCGCGCGATATTGCCCGCGCAGGATCGCCGCCGCCACGGTGGCACGCAGGCGCAGGTAGACCGGCGAGTCGCCGTCACCCAGTCCCGTGCCGCCCCATGCTGTCATGCTGCCTTAATACAGCAACGGGGGTCGCGAGTCCAGTTGCGCCACCGTCACCATCGCGACACGATCGCTGTCAGGTCGGGCCGGGGCCGCTCCTCCAGCGCGCGGCCGGGCGTGCCGATGAAGACGAAGCCGACGATGCGCTGGTCCGCGTCCCCCGACGCCTCCACCAACGCATCGCGCACCGCGTCGGAAAAGGCGGGCCAGCCCGTCAGCCACCCGGCCGCATAGCCCATCGCGTGCGCCGCATGGAGCAGGTTCATCGCCGCCGCGCCCGCCGACAGCTTCTGCTCCCATACCGGCACCTTGTGGTCTCGCACCGGCGCCGACAGCACGACCACCAGCGCCGGCGCCTGCGTCGCGAACTGCCGCGCCGTCGTCAGCTCGTGCGCCGGCGCGCCGGGATGATCGTCCGCCCAGACCCGCGCGAGCAGATCGGCCAGCCGGGCGCGATCCTCGACGACGACGAACCGCCACGGCGCCAGCTTGCCGTGATCGGGCGTCCGCGCCGCGATCGCGATCATGCGGTCGATCTCCTCGCCGGTCGGTCCGGGGGCGCCGAGATCGCGCGGCTTGCCCGAGCGGCGGGTGGCGAGCAGCGAGAGCGGGGTGGTGGCATCGTTGAACATGGCCGCGCCCTTACCCGCCGCGCGCGACGATGGGGAGGATTTACACGGGGCGGACAGTCGCTAGGCTCGGGCGCGGCAAGTGGAGAGTGGCGTGGGCTTCAAGAACGTGGCGTCGTGGAACGAGGGCGACTGGATCGCGGCGCTGGGCGCGATCGCGCTGTTCGCGGTGCTCGCCTTCGGGCTGTCGCTCGGCGGCCGCAAGTCGGACGAGGTCGTCGGCCATCCCAAGGGCCTGTTCGTGCTCTTCTATGCCGAGATGTGGGAGCGCTTTTCCTATTACGGCATGCGCGCGCTGCTGATCTTGTATCTCACCAAGTTCTGGCTGTTCGGGGACGGCAAGGCGAACCTGATCTACGGCGCCTATACCAGTCTGGTCTACATCACCCCCGTGCTCGGCGGCTATCTGGCCGACCGCTATTTGGGGCAGCGCAAGGCGGTGGTGTTCGGCGGCATCCTGCTCGCGATCGGCCACGGCTTCATGGCGTATGAAGGACTGCAGGGGGTCACCGATCCGGTCGTCAAACAGGGCGATCCGGCGCTCAACGTCTTCTGGTTCGCGCTGGCGCTCATCATCGTCGGCTCCGGCTTCCTGAAGGCCAACATCTCCGTCATCGTCGGCCAGCTCTATCGCCTGACCGACGGCCGCCGCGACAGCGCCTATACGATCTTCTACATGGGGGTGAACACGGGTGCGGCGCTGGGCACCATCCTGGTCGGCTATCTGGGCGAGACGGTGGGCTGGTCCTACGGCTTCGGCTTGGCCGGGATCGGCATGGTCGTCGGCCTCATCATCTTCGCGATCGGCCGCCCCGCGCTGCGCGGGCAGGGCGAGGCGCCGGGGCCGTTGGCGAAGGCGCGCGAGTACACGCTCTACGCCATCGGCCTCGCCGCCGTCGCCGTGATCTGGCTGCTGGTCCAGTATCAGGACGTCGTCGGCAACCTGCTCGCCGTCGCGGGCGTCGCGATGCTCGGCTACACGCTGTACGAGGCGTTGAAGCTGCCCAAGGAACCGCGCGAGCGGATGTTCGCGATCCTGTTCCTGATCGCGCTCAACCCGATCTTCTGGGGTCTGTTCGAGCAGGCGGGCGGCAGCCTCAGCCTCTATACCGACAAGTTCGTCGATCGCGGCGGCGTGCCGACCAGCCTGTTCCAGTCGATCAACCCGATCTACATCGTGCTGCTCGGCCCGATCTTCGCCGGCCTGTGGCTGATGCTCGGCAAGCGGGGCCGCGACCCGTCGGCGCCGGTCAAGTTCGGGCTGGCGCTGTTTCAGGTCGGGCTCGGCTTCCTGGTCTTCGTCTGGGGCGCGAAGGCGGCCGGGCCGGGCGTCGCGACGCCGGTGCTGTTCGTGTTCCTGATCTACCTCCTCCACACCATGGCCGAGCTGTGCCTGTCGCCGGTCGGGCTGTCGGCGATGAACCGGCTGACGCCGCGTCACCTCGCCAGCTTCATCATGGGCGCGTGGTTCTACATGACGGCGGTCGGCAACTTCATCGCCGGCAAGATCGGTGAGGCGACCGGCGGCGAGGGCGGCGTGATGACGCAGGGCGGGACGCTGTCGATCTATCAGACGATCGGCTGGGTCAGCATCGGCGCCAGCGTCGTCGTGCTGCTGGTGTCGCCGGTGGTGAAGCGCTGGATGCATCTGGACACGCTGCGTGACGACGACGAACTCGCCGGACAGGCGCAGCTCGCCGAGCCGGAGGCCGCGGGCTTTCGCGTCGCGGGCGAGACGCGGTGACCGGTCTGGGCGCCGTCGTCGCGGCCGCCGTCGCGTTCGTCGGCACCCATTTCGCGATGTCGCACCCGTTACGCCGGCCGCTCGTCGGGGTCACCGGGGAGCGCGGGTTCCTGATCCTGTATTCGCTGGTGTCGTTCGCGACGCTGGCCTGGCTGGTCGTCGCCTATCGCGCCGCGCCGCCGGAGGCGCCGTGGTGGACGCCCGGCGACGCGTTGTGGGCGGTGGCGACCGTCGTCATGCTGATTGCGAGCATCCTGCTGATGGGGTCGCTGCTCGGCAACCCGGCGCTGCCGACCGGCGGCGCGCCGGGCAAGGTGCCTGACCGGGCGCGCGGTGTCTTCGCGGTCACCCGCCACCCGATGATGTGGTCGTTCGCGCTGTGGGCGGGGGTCCATGTCGCGGTCTATCCGATCGCCGCCAACGCGGTGCTCTGCGCCGCGATCGCGGTGCTGGCGCTGGTCGGCGCGGCGATGCAGGACCGCAAGAAGGAACAGCTCCAGCCTGTCGAGTGGCGGGCGTGGGAGTCGCGCACCGGCTATTGGCCGTTCGCCGCCATCGCGAGCGGCCGCGCGAGCTTTGCCGGGTTTCGTCCGCACGACATCGCCGGCGGCGTCGTGATCTGGCTGGCCGCGACCTGGGCGCACCTTCCGCTCGCCGGCTGGGCGGCGGGGGTGTGGCGGTGGATCTAGCCCAAGCGGCACCGGCGCCGCGCGACAGCGTGGGCAAGCGGCAAGCTCGGGCGACTCTACGCGGCGGCTACCGGCGACGTCGCGAGTGAGGGAACAAAGCCGCCCGTCGCGGCTACTGTGGCAAACGATCGGGAGAGAAGGCGATGAAGGCATATCCGGTTCTGGCCGTTGCGATCGTGTCGCTCGCCGCCTGTCAGCAGCGCGGCGCCGACAATGTCGCCGATGTGGCCGCGCCCGCCGCGACCACGCCCGGCCTGCCCGCTCCGGCCGCGTCCACGCCCGCCCCCGTCGCGGCGGGTCCATCGCTCGGCCAGTCGATGGATGCCAAGGAGGAGCTGCGGCTCGACGTGATCGAGGCGACCCGCGCGGGCGGCATCCTGACGCTGCGGACCCGCATCACGCTGGTCGGCGGCAAATCGGGCAGTCGTCCGGTGCCCGGCTCGGTCAGTGACGGCATCTATGTCTCGGCGGCGGACAAGAAGTACCTCGTGCTGAAGGACGACGCCGGCAAGGCGCTGATGTCCAACAACTATTATCCCAGCTTCGATCAGATCGGCGCGTCGTCGACCTGGTGGGCCAAGTTCCCCGCGCCGCCACCGGAAGTGAAGGCGATCGACTTCTATTTCAACGACTTCACGCCCGTAGGAAACGTCGCGATCACGGACCGCTGACGTGATCCCGTTGTGGAGAGGCGCGCCGCTGGTCGCGACGCTGCTCGCGACCGCCGCGGCCGCGCAGACCGCGAGCGAGGAGGCGACCGCCGACGCCGCCGCCCGCGCCGCGCTGCCCCGCGCGGAGATCCGCACGCTCCTGCCCGAGGTGCGGACGATCCAGGGGCTGGGCGGCGGCATCGGTGGTGATGCGCGGACGATCAGCGGCGCCGTCGTGCCGATCGCCTCGCTACAGCGATCGCTCGCCGGCGACGGGTTGGCGACGCGGCTGGTGGGCGGGCGGCTGGAGGTCAGCCTGCCCGGCGACGTGCTGTTCGACTTCGACAAGGCGACGATCCGGCCCGACGCGATCCCGACATTGGCGAAGGTCGCAGATGCCGCCGCGCGGAGCGGACGTCCGATCACGGTCGAAGGCCATACCGATGCGCGCGGCGGCCCCTCGCATAATCGGCCGCTGTCGGAGGCACGTGCGCGCGCCGTCGCCGACCGGCTGGTCGCGGCGGGCATCGAGCGGGCGCGGATCACCAGCGTCGGCTTCGGCGCGACGCGGCCGGTCGCGCCCAACAGCGATGCCGCCGGACGCGACGACCCGGCGGGACGACAGCGCAACCGCCGCGTCGCGGTCGTGCTCTAGATCCGCACCATCTTCATGCCCCGCTCGGCATAGCGCGGCCCCGCCGTGCCGCCTTTCGGTGCCGCCTCGTCCAGCTCGCGCAGGTCCTGCTCGGTCAGCGCCACCTTCCACGCGCCCGCCGAATCGCGCATCGTCTCGCGTCGCTTGACGCCGGGGATCGGCACGATGTTCGGCCCCTGCGCCAGCAGCCAGGCGAGCGCGATCTGCGCGTTCGACACCTCGTGCCGCGCCGCCACCGCGCTCACCGCATCGACGACGCCCAGATTCTTGGGCAGGTTCTCCGCCGAATAGCGCGGGTCGTTGCGCCGCCAGTCGTCGGCGCCGAGATCGTCGAGGCTCCTGATCCCGCCCGCCAGAAAGCCGCGCCCGAGCGGCGAATAGGGCACGAAGCCGATATCGTTGGCGCGACAGATCTCCAGGATCTCGTCCTCGACGTCGCGCTCCCACAGCGAATATTCACTCTGCAACGCCGCGATCGGATGCGTCGCCACCGCACGGCGCAGCGTGTCCGGCCCGGCTTCGGACAGGCCCAGGTGACGGACCTTGCCCTCCTTCACCAGCTCGGCCATTCCGCCCACCGTCTCCTCGATCGGCACGTTGGGGTCGACGCGGTGCTGATAGAACAGGTCGATCGTGTCGATGCCCAGCCGCTGGAGCGACCCTTCGACCGCGCGCCTGGCGTTGGCGGGCGAGCCGTCCAGCCCGGCCATCTGGTCGCCGTTCCACTTCATCGCGAACTTGGTCGCGATCACCAGGCCGTCGCGCTTGCCGTCGATCGCGCGGCCGACCAGCTCCTCGTTAGAAAACGGGCCGTACATCTCGGCGGTGTCGAAGAAAGTGACGCCGAGATCGATCGCCTCGTGGATGGTCGCGATCGACTCGCCCTCGTCCGCCGCGCCGTAGCTGATGTTGCCGCCGGCGATCATCGGCATGCAGCCGATGCCGATCGCGGACACCTCGAATCGCTGTCCCAGCCACCGCTTCATCATGCTAGAGTCTCCTCGGCCACCGCATCGGCGGCCTGGTCACGGGTAACGATCGCGGTCAGCGCCAGGTTGCTCGTGACGTTGCCCAGCGTGCGGAAGATGTCGGGGATCGTCTCCACCGCGATCAACAGCCCCAGCGGCGCCAGCGGCACGCCCATGGCCGACGCGATCGGGACGACGGAGGCGAAGAAGGTGATCTGGCTCGGCAGGCTGATCGAGCCGAGCGACGTGACGGTGCCGACCAGCACCGCCGCCGCCACCGCCCCGGCCGATACCTCCACCCCGAACCAGCGCCCGATATACATCGCGATCGCGACGTTCATCGCCGGCTGCGTCGCGCGGAACATCGCGACGCCGAGCGGCAGGGTCACGCCCGATGCCCCGCGCGGCACCCCCATCGCGCCCACCGCCTTGAGCATCGCGGGCAGGGTGGCGAGCGACGACTGCGTGGACACGGCGAAGATCTGCGCCGGCAGCGCCTGCTTCGCGAACTGTGCGACCGGCACCCGCGCGCCGGCGACGACGACGAGATAGGCGACGATCGTCACCACCACGCCGACCGCGGAGATCACCAGCAGATAATGGACCAGCGCCCCGAACGCGGCGCTGCCCGCCCGCGCGCCGACCAGGAACGCGAGCGCGAACACCCCGATCGGCGCCAGCAGCAGCACCCACCCGACCACCACCAGCATCGTGTCGCGGATCGCGGCGGACAGCCGGATCAGCAGCGCGCGTCCTTCCGCGTCGATCCGGGCGAGCGCGAACGCGAACACCAGCGTGAAGACGATCAGCGACAGCAACGCGCCGTTGCTGGCGGCGGCGAAGACGTTGGTAGGGATGATGGCGGCGAACAGCTCGCCGATCGGTGGCGCGGCGGCAACCTCTGGCGACCCGCCGAGCGCCCCGCGCAATGCCCGCGCCGCGTCGACCGGGATCGGCACGGCATTCAGTATCAACGGGGTCAACAGCGCCGCGACCGTGCCGTTCAACACCAGCAACACCAGCGTGCCGACGATCGTCCGCGCCGCCAGCTTGCCGGCGCTGGCGGCTTCCGCGGTCGATGCGACGCCGGTCACCAGCAGCGACACCACCAGCGGGATGACCGTCATCTGCAATGCGTTGAGCCAGGCGGTGCCGACCGGCTGCGCGATCAGGATACCCACCCGCGCCGCCTCTCCCCAGCGCGCGATCAGGATGCCGCCGAGCAGGCCGGCGAGCAGGGCGAGGAGGATGCGGGTGGGTCGCGACACGGTGGTTCTTTCGTCACCCCGGCCTTGTGCCCGAGTCCGCTGGGGAGCACAGGCTGTGAGCGGGAACCTGGACGATCCAGCCTGGACGACCCTGGATGCCGGGACAAGCCCGGCATGACGATGGAAAATGCGATGGCGCGCAAATATTTCGGCACCGACGGCATCCGGGGGGCGACCAACACCGCGCCGATGACGGCTGCGATGGCGATGAAGGTCGGCATGGCGGCCGGCGCGTACTTCCTGCGCGGCGAGCACAAGCACCGCGTGCTGATCGGCAAGGACACCCGCCTGTCGGGCTACATGCTCGAATCGGCGCTGGTGGCGGGGTTCACGTCGGTCGGGATGGACGTGGTGATGGTCGGGCCGATGCCGACGCCGGCGGTGGCGATGCTGACCCAGTCGATGCGTGCCGACATCGGCGTGATGATCTCCGCCAGCCATAATCCCTATGCGGACAACGGCATCAAGCTGTTCGGCCCCGACGGCTTCAAGCTCTCGGACGACGCCGAAGCGGCGATCGAGGAACTGATCGATGGCGACGTGCCGCTCGCCGCGTCGGGCCAGATCGGCCGCGCGCGCCGCGTCGACGACGCGCAGGGCCGCTACATCCACTTCGCCAAGTCGACCTTCCCCTCCGACCTGACGCTCGACGGGCTGAAGGTCGTGATCGATTGCGCCAACGGGGCCGCCTACAAGGTCGCGCCGTCCGCGCTGTGGGAGCTCGGCGCCGACGTGATCGCGATCGGCGTGACGCCGGACGGCACCAACATCAACCATCGCGTCGGCTCGACCGCGCCGCAGACCTGCGCGGAGACGGTGGTCGCGTCGGGCGCCGATATCGGCATCGCGCTGGACGGTGATGCCGACCGGCTGATCGTCGTCGACGAGACGGGGCGGGAGGTCGACGGCGACCAGTTGATGGCGACGATCGCCGGCGGCCGCGCGCGGGCGGGGACGCTCAAGGGCGGCGGGCTGGTCGCGACGGTGATGTCGAACCTGGGGCTGGAGCGGCATCTGGCGGCGCAGGGGCTGGCGCTCCACCGCACCAAGGTCGGCGACCGCCACGTGCTGGAGGCGATGCGCGCGCGCGGCTTCAACGTCGGCGGCGAGCAGTCGGGGCATATCATCCTGTCGGACTATGCGACCACCGGCGACGGCCTGGTCGCGGCGTTGCAGATCCTCGCCGAACTGAAGCGCGCCGGTGCGCCGGCCAGCGAGGTCCTCCACCGCTTCGAGCCGCTGCCGCAGGTGTTGAAGAACGTCCGTTTCGACAAGGGCGCGACACCGCTGGAGGTCGAGTCCGTCAAGACCGCGATCGCGGCGGGCGAGCAGACGCTGCACGGCACCGGCCGCATCCTGATCCGCCCGTCGGGCACCGAACCCGTGATCCGCGTCATGGCCGAGGGCGAGGATCGGGGTACGGTGGAGGCGGTGGTCGACCGCATCTGCGCGGCGGTGCGGGCGGCGGCGTAGCAGCCGGCCTCAGTCGCCCGCGATCGCCGCGGCGACCTCTCGCCCGAGCAGCGGCGCGAGCAGCACGCCGGGATGCGCCACCAGACCGAACAGCCCCGCGCACCCTTCCAGCGCGCCGCAGATCGGTCCGTCCACCGGCATCGGCCGCTCGGCCGTCGCGGCGGATCGGCAGACGGGCGGTGCCGGCAGCCGCAGCAGATCGGCGATGGCGCGCGCATAGTCGGCCGCCATCGCGGCCACGCCCGCGGTGCCGCCCGGCGGCACGTCCGCCGCCGAGACGAGCCCGCCGTCGAGGCCGGGACGCACCTCCAGTTCGCCGGCGTAAACCAGGTGGCGCAGCCTGTCGGGCGGCGCGTCGAACCGGAGCAGCATCGCCGGCGAGGCGTTCACCCGCAACGTGACGCCTGCCGACCGCGCCAGCGTCACCCCGCCGACCCCGTTGGCGAGCAGCACCTGGTCGGCCGTCACGTCGCGGCCATCGGCCCGCACACCGGTCGTGCGCCCGCTCGCCGTCAGCACCGCCTCCACCCGTCCGTCGATCAGCGTCGCCCCTGCCGCCGTCGCCGCCGCCATCAGCTGCGCCGCCAAGCGGCCGGACTCGACGGCCATCTCGTCGGGTGCCCAGGCCGCCAGCGCAGGCGCGGCAAGCCGCGGCACGCGCGCGAGCACCGCCCTACGCGACAGCGATTCGATCCGCACGCCCGCCGCCCGTAGCGCGTCGATCCGCGCCGCGGTCGCGTCGTCGTTCTCGCCCCAGGCGATTGTGCCGCGCGCCGCGACCGGCAGCGGCCCTAGATCGCTCGCCAGCCGCGTATATTCGGCCAATGCCTCCAGCCGTCGGGCGATCACCGCCGGCAGCGGCGGCTCCGTCGCGAGCGTGCCGAGCCAGCCGTACGACGCGGCGGTGGCACCCGGACGGCCGTCGCGGAACAGCGTCACCGCCGCGCCCGATCGGACGAGATGCCATGCAGCGGCCGCACCCGCGATGCCGCCGCCGACGACGATGACCCGGCGTGCCGCCATTCCGCTCCCCTCCAGTCTGCTCGTCCTGCGCGGCGGCACAGGGCTCTTGCTCTTCTATCGGCTGACCGCCTGCGATACGACGGAAAGGTAGCGGCCGGCTCGGTTCCGGGGGCAGCATGTGGCGGTCGCTGTGTGAGCAAGCCGGCGCACGGTCGATTGTCGGACCTGAGTGCTTGAGCCTTCCGGTTCGCGTCGGCCGCGCCTATTCCACGTCCATGCTCGCCATGCACCCCGACTGCCAGCGCTGCGGCGCCGACCTGCCACCGCAATCGGGCGGTGCGTTCATCTGTTCGTTCGAGTGCACCTTCTGCGCCGAATGCGCCGATGCGCTCGACGAGCGCTGCCCGAACTGCGGCGGCGAGCTGCTCGACCGGCCGACGCGCACGGGCAAGGCGCTGAAGGATCATCCCGCCGCCGCCGAGCGACGGTTCCGCGACGGAGGGATATCAGCATGAGACATTTTTTCTCGCCACGCCAGCTCGCCCACGCGCCCGCGATCGAGCTGCACAACGGGGCCTTCGTCCCTTATGCCGAGGTGCCTGCGCGCGCCGAAACCATCCTGCGCGCGATCGGCGGTGCCGAGGAGCCGGCCGACCATGGCCTCGCCGCGATCGAGGCGGTGCACCCGGCCGCGTATCTCTCCTTTCTGCGGGACGCGCCCGCGATGTGGCGCTCGGAGGGGCGCTCGGGCGATGCCATCCCCTATGTCTTCCCGGTGGTCGGGCGGCGACCGCTGCGGCTCGACCGGATCGATGCGCTGCTGGGTCAATACGCCTATGACGCCACGACGCCGATCACGCCCGACACCTGGAATGCCGCCTATTGGGGCGCGCAGACCGCGCTCGCCGCGACGCACGCGGTGCTCGACGGCGAGCCTGCCGCCTTTGCGCTTTGCCGCCCGCCGGGTCACCATGCCGGGGCCGATTACTGCGGTGGCTATTGCCACCTCAACGTCGCCGCGATCGCCGCCCAGGCCGCTCGCGATGCCGGCATCGCGCGGGTCGCGATCCTCGACATCGACTATCACCACGGCAACGGCACGCAGGACATCTTCTGGGAACGCGGCGACGTGTTCTACGCCAGCGTCCATGCCGATCCCGCCACCGACTACCCCTTCTACTGGGGCCATGCCGATGAGGTCGGCGTCGGCGACGGAGAGGGCGCGACGCTCAACCTGCCGCTGCCGCACGGCACGACGCTGGACCCGTTCCGCCGCGCGCAGGCCGAGGCGCTCGACGCGATCGCCCGGTTCGCACCCGACCTGCTGGTCGTCAGTTTCGGTGCGGACACCTGGGAAGGCGACCCGATCAGCCACTTCGCGCTCAGGACCGCCGATTACGCGGTGCTCGCGCGCGGCATCGCTGCGCGCGGCTGGCCGACGGTGATCGTGATGGAGGGCGGCTATGCCGTCGACGCGCTCGGCGACAACGTCGTGGGCTTCCTCAGCGGCTTCTGACCGGAACGCCGCTCCTGCTGTGCCGTTCTGTCCTGACAACGGGAGATCAGGAATGGCTTGGTGGAAGGTCCTTGCGGCGGGGGTGGTCGGCGGCATCGCCGCGACGGCCGCGACCAGCCTGTATCAGGCGCTCGCCGCGCCCGCCTTCGGGCAGGACGGCGGCGACGGCGATCCGGCCAATGTCCAGGCCGCCGACTCGGCGAGCGAGCTTGTCGCCGGCCGGCCGGTGCCCAAGCCGGGGCGGCAGGCGGCCGGTAGCGCGGTTCACTATGCGACCGGCATGGCGCTGGGCATCGGCTATGCCGTCGCGGCGACCCGCGCACCGGCGGTGACGAAGGGGCTCGGCGTGCCGTTCGGACTAGGCGTGGCGTTGGTGCTCGACGATCTGCTGGTGCCGGCGTTCGGCTGGGGCGACTGGCCGGCAGAAACCGGCGCGGCGACGCATGCCTACGGCCTTACCACTCACGCGGTGTTCGGCGCGGTGCTGGAAGGCGGGCGGCGGCTGGTCCTCGACGCGCTAGACTAACGCGGCACGCAGCGTCGCGCGGACGCCGGCGTGAGCGGAGTCGTAGGTGACGCTCGCCCGCAGGCTCTGCGCCATCGCGCGGATCAGTTTCTGGCCCAGTCCCGTCCCGCGCGGGCCCGCATCGGGCACCATGCCGCAACCGTCGTCCTCGACCACCAGTTCGAAGTCGTCGTCGGTTTCCCGCAGGCGCACCCGCACCTCGCCACCGCCGGCGGGATAGGCGTATTTGCATGCGTTGGTCACCAGTTCGGTCACGATCACGCCCAGCGACACGGCGCGATCGGTCGGCAGGCGCACCGATTCGGCGAGCAGCTGCAAGCGGCGCGGCGCGGCCTCGCTCGACAGCGTCTCCCCCAGTTCGTCGATCAGCGCGCGCAGGTATTCGCGCATGTCGACGCTCTCGACGTCGCTGGAGGTGTAGAGCCGCCGGTGGACCTGCGCGATCGCGTCGATCCGCCGCTGCGTATCTTCCAGCGCGCCGCGTGCGGCCGGGTCCGATAGCGCGGTGGCCTGCAGCCGGATCATCGCCGACACGATCTGGAGCGAGTTGGCGACGCGGTGATTGACCTCGCCCAGCAGCGCCTCCAGCCGCGCATTGCTGGCGATCAGGTCGGCGTCGGCGGTCGCCTTGTCCCGCTCCAGCCGGGCGCGGTCGAGCACGGCGGCGAAGCTGGCCGCGAGCAGGTCGAAGAAGTCGCCGCCGACCGTCTTGACGACATAGTCCGCCGCCCCCGCCTTCAGCGCCGCGACCGCGATGCGGCCCTCGTCGGACCCGGTGACGTAGACCACGGGCGTGGTGTCGCCCCGCGCGCGCAATGCCGCCAGCGTGGCGAGCCCGTCCATGCCGGGCATGTAATGGTCGATCGCGATCAGGTCGAAGCGGTCGTTGGCCGCCTTTTCCAAGCCAGCCACGCCACTTTCGGCATCCGCAACATCATAGCCCAGCCGCGTCAGCGCACGCGTCGCCAGCCGCCGGATTCCGTCGTCGTCGTCGACATATAGGACGCGAACGCCGGCCAAGATCAAACTTCGGGGTCCGGCACCTGGATCACCGACAGGAACAGCCCGAGCTGGCGGATGGCCTGGGCGAAGCTTTCGTAGTTGACCGGCTTGGTGATGTAGACGTTGCAGCCCAGATCGTAGCAGCGCTGGATCTCGACCTTGTCGTCGGTGGTGGTGAGGACCACCACCGGCGTACGCCGCAGCGGGCTGCCCTCCGCCTTGATCTTGGCGAGGATGTCGGTGCCGCTCATGTCGGGTAGGTTGAGGTCGAGCAGGACCAGCGCCGGGCCGTTCAGCGCCGGGCCTTCGGGCGAATCGAACATGAACTCCAGCGCACTCGTCCCGTCGAGGAAGTGCCTGATCTGGTTCATGATTCCGGCCCGCCGGATATTCTTCTCGATCAGTCGCGCATGGCCTTCGTCGTCCTCGATCATCACGATGCTGACGGAGCGATGATCGGTCATGGCCGGGGTGCCTCTGCTTGAAAGACGGGGGGCAGGACGAGGCGGAAGGTCGACCCTTCGCCGAGCGTCGAGACGAGGTCGATGGTACCGCCCAGGCGATAGGCGAGCGCGCGGACATGCGCCAGCCCGATGCCTTCGCCCGGCTGATCCTGTGCGCCCGAGCGGCGGAACAGGTCGAACACGCGCTGGTGATCGGCAGGGGCGATGCCGCGGCCGTTGTCGCCGACCGACACCGCCACCCGGCCGCCTTCGACCGTGCCGGTGATGTCGATCCGGCCGGGTCGGCCGGGCTGCAGGTATTTGGTCGCGTTCTCGATCAGGTTCGAGAGGATCTGCTCGACCGCCAGCCGGTCGCTGGCGAGCGCCGGCATCGGGCGGTGGACCGTGACGGCGGCGCCGCGCTCGTCGATCGTGTGGGCGAGTGCTGCCACCGTGTTGTCGGCGATCATGCCCAGGTCGAGTGGCTCGGGGCTCAGCACGCGGCGGCCCTCGCGCGACAGCTTGAGGATGGCGTTGATGAGCCGGTCCATCTTCTGGGTCGAGGTGCGGATGAACCCGATCGCCTCCGGCAGATCCTCGCGCGCCGCGATCCGGTCATCGGCGGTGACCAGGTCCGGCGCATTCTTTTCGGCGCGATCTACCAGCGCCGCGAGCGTCGCGCCGGCCGCCTCCAGCTCGGCGGTGAAACCCATCACGTTGACCAACGGCGAGCGCAGGTCGTGGCTGACGATATAGGCGAAGCGCTGGATTTCCTCGTTGGCGCGGGTGAGGTCGGCGGTGCGCTCGGCGACCTGATCCTCCAGCCGTTCGTTGAACCCGCGCAGCCGGTCACGCGAGGCGGCCAGATCGCGGGTGAAGCGGAGCATCGTCAGCGCGGTCAGCCCGACCAGCAGCGCCAGCATCGCGCCGGCCAGGCCGGTGACGACATAGAAGATGCCGGTCGAGCGCTGCAGGTCGCGGTCGCGGATGGCGAGCAGGCGCCGCTCCTCCGCGCCCAGTCGCCCTGCACTCTCGCGGACGACGCGAGGCCGCCTGAAATCGGCTTCGGCGATGAAGACGCGCTGTGCCTCGTCCAGCCGGCCGGCGCCGACCAGCGCGATCGTGCGCGCCCGCGCGGCGGTCAGCGCGGCGTTGGCGCGACGGTAGGTGACGAGTTCGCGCTGCTGCACCGGATTGTCGCGGGTCAGGTCGGCGAGTGCGGCGATGGCGGGCTCTACCGCGCGTTCGAAGCCGGCATAGGCGTCGAGATAGACGTCCTGGTGCGCCAGGAGGTAGCCGCGCCGCGTCGTCTCCGCCTGCTCGACCAGCTTCTGCGTCCGTTCGATCGCGATCTCGACCCGATAGGTATGCGCCACCCACGCCGCATGACGCTGGTTCTCGCGCTGCACCCAGATCGCGGCGACTCCGGCCGCCAGCAGCAGCAGGAAGCCGAGCGCCAGCGAGGCGATGAGATATCGGCCGATGGACTGGTCGTTCGCCCCCATCCGCCGCGCGAGCGCGCCGAACATGGTCGTGGCTATAGCGTAACGATTTCAGAACGCTAGAGCAGCAGGGTCGCGCTTCAGAGCAACAGCTCCTGCGCGCCTTTGTTGCGCTTCAGAGCAACAGTTCCTGCGTGCCTCTGTTGCGCTTCAGAGCAACAGTTCCTGCGCGGTTGCCCGGCCGACGCTGCCGCCGCCGCTGCGGCGGTCGAACTCGGCCTGGGCGGTGAAGCGGACGTCGGGGTCGCGGTCGGTCAGGAAGCCCATCAGCGATTCGTGCGCGATCTCTCGCCAGTCCTTGCCACGATCGGGACCGTAGCGGACGCGGGGCAGCAGGCCGGGGGTGCGGGACCATTCGATCAGCTGCGCGACGCTCGCCTCGTTAAGCATGTCGCGGAGGTGAAAGGCAGTGACATAGGCGTCGGGAAAGGCGCGGTGGGCGGGCAGGCCGCGTTCGTGTTCCAGCCCGTGCGGCTTGCGCCAATAGCGCAGCACCTGGTTGGAGAAGGCGGGACTGTCGGGCCAGAGCCGCAGCGCGCATTTCCAGGTGCAGATCCAGTCGGCGCCACGGGTCAAAGCGGGGGTGCAGAATTGCTGTTCGAAGTCGGCGCGATGCGCGGCGAGCGCGACCCGGCGGGGCCAGGGGTCGAGCACGGGCCGGGCGACGTCGTGCCAGAACGGCGCGTCGGCTACTTCCTCGTCGAGGATGTGGTGGACCGCCTGCGTGACCGGCGGGATGGCGCGGCCGGGATTGACCCAGCGGGCACCGCCCTCGCCCTGGATCTCCCACCGACCGTCGCTGCCGAGCGCGACGTCCTGCCAGCCGATCTCCAGCACCCCGTGCGCGGGCGGGGCGTTGCCCGTGGTCTCTAGGTCGATGACGCGGACGATCTGGGGCGGGGGTGGAGGCATGCTCAACCTAGATGGGCGTTCAACCGTTCGGCTGGAAGCCCTCGTGATCGAGGTCCAGCTCGCGGACGCCGCGCCGCTGCCGCGCGCGCTCGATCAGGCCGCGCAGCCCTTCGCGCCGGTCGCGCGCCTGCGGCACGTCGGGGAGCACGAACTGCGTGTCGCCGGTGGTGCGGTCGGTCGAGGTCAAGGTAATGGTGCCGATCCCCGCCATCTGCCCGAGCACCGAGAAATCGAGGCGGATGTCCTTGACCCGATACAGCTCGATCTCGTCGACGGTCTTCATCACCAGCCCGTGGCAGACGATCAGCCGCTGATCGGTGACTTCGTACAGCGACGACAGCGCGCGCAGCCAGTGGACGAGGATGAGGACGACCCCCAGCGCGCTCGCCGCCAGCGGCCAGGCGGTGCCGAGTGCCACGGTGGCGATCACCCCGGCCGCGACGAGCGCCAGCGTGCCCAGTCCCGCCAGACTGCCGTAGAGCCAGCGGAGCGTGCTGGTGCGGAAGCGGTCGACTTGCTGCTCGGGCATCGGCGCGAGACTAGCCGTGGCGGCGGGCGCGTCAAGATTCACCACCGCACCCCGGAGCGCGCGAGCTGGTCGTCGATCGCCGCGAGCAGCCGGTCGAGCGCGGCTTCGTCCTGCGCCTCGGCGCGGACGGTGACGACGGCCTCGGTGTTGGACGCGCGTAGCAGCCACCAGCCGTCCGGCGTGGTCACCCGCGCGCCGTCGGTGGTGTTCACGGTCGCGCCGTCGGCCAGCAACCGCGCGACGATCTCGGCCGCGATCGCGAACTTGCGCGCCTCGTCGACCGGCACGCGCAGCTCTGGCGAGGTGCAGAGCGCGGGCATGGCGCCGCGCAGCTCGGTCAGGCTGTGGCCCGACGCGGCGATCGCCTCGATAAGGCGAACGGCGGCATATTGCGCGTCGTCGAAGCCGTACCAGCGGTCGCCGAAGAAGATGTGGCCGCTCAGCTCGCCGGCCAGCGGCGCGTTGGCCTCATACATCGCGGTGCGGATCAGACTGTGGCCCGACTTGCCCATTACCGGCCGCCCGCCGAGCTCGGCGATGCGGTCGAACAGCATCGCGCTCGACTTGACGTCGCCGATGATCGTCGCGCCGGGATGGCGGGCGAGGACCGGTGCGGCGAGCAGGGCGAGCAGCTGGTCGCCCCAGATCACCCGCCCGTCGCCGTCGATCGCGCCCAGCCGGTCGCCGTCGCCGTCGAACGCGACGCCGAAATCGAGTCGCCGTTCGCTGACCAGGCGTTTCAGCTGATCCAGATTGGCCTCGACGGTCGGGTCGGGATGATGGTTCGGAAAAGTGCCGTCGACCTCGGCGTTGATGACGTGGTGCTCGCCGGGCAGCAGCTGGACGAGCCGTTCGATCGCCGGTCCGGCGGCGCCGTTGCCGGGGTCCCAGCCGATGCGATAGCCGGCGCCTTCGACATCGCGGACGAGGCGCTGGACATAGTCCTCCGCGACATCGGCGGTGGTGACGGTGCCGCTGCCTTCTGTCCAGTCGCCCGCCGCCGCGAGCCGGGCCAGATCCTGGATGTCCTCGCCGAAGAAGGCGGCGTGGCCGAGCACCATCTTGAAGCCGTTATAATCGGTCGGGTTGTGGCTGCCCGTCACCTGCACGCCGGCGTCCACCTCCAGCTCGGCCTCCGCATAGTAGAGCTGCGGCGTCGGTCCGAGCCCGGTGCGGACTACGTCGACGCCGCCGGCGGTCAGCCCCTCGACCAGCGCCGCTTCGAGCGCGGGCGAGGAGAGGCGGCCATCGTAGCCGACCACGACGCGGGTGCCGCCCGCGCGCCGCACGCGGGTGGCGAAGCTGCGGCCGAGCGCCCGCGCATCGGCGGGGCCGAGCGAGCGGCCGACGACGCCGCGCACGTCATATTCGCGCAGGACGACGGGATCGAAGCGGTGGGTCATGCCGGGGTCCGGACGCGCGACGCCTCACGAACCGCACGGTACGTCGCCGCGAAAACAGTGCCTGCGACGTGACCGACGGGCGATCGGCGGGCAAGGCTAGGCGTGGTCATGCCGAACTGTTGGCACGGATCGGCGGTCGTGGAACAGTCCTTCAGTCGAGGCGGCGCAGCAGCGTGTCGCGCGCGGCGTTGACCCGGCGGGTCAGCTCGGACGAACCGCCCCGGTCGGGATGGACGCCCGCGACCAGCCGCCGATGCGCGCCACGGATCGCGTCGGCATCCGCATCGGGACCGAGGCCCAGCACCGCGCGGGCATCGGTCAGCTCGCGATCGGCCGGCGCGGCCTTGGGCTTGGGACGGAAATAGTACCACAGCGCCAACAGCGCGGCGACGAGCAGCAGCAGCTTCATGCCGAGGCGGCTTCGGGCACCGGATCGCCGACCATCGGGAGCTGACGCTCGGGCAGCGACAGCCCCGCCATCATCTCGCGCAGTTCCTGCCGCGCGGCGACGTGGCCGATCCCCATCTGCCCGAAGGCGCTCGAGTCGATCATGGTGAGGCCAGCGGGGAACAGTTCGCGATAGATAACGCGCTCGCCGAGTCCCGGAATGAGACGGAATCCGACGCGCTTGGCTAGCTGCGTCAGCGCTTCCTGGACGCGGCGCATGTTGCGTGCCTCGATGTGCTGGAGGCGATTACGCAGCACCACCCAGTCGATCGTCGCGCCGTCCTCGCGCGCCCGCGCCTTGCGTGCATCCCAGATCAGCTCGGCGTAGAAGGAGGGGCGCGTGACCTTGTAGGTCTCCGGATCGACCTGACCGATCAGGTCGAAGTCGACGAAGCTGTCGTTCATCGGCGTCACCAGCGTGTCGGCGCGCTGTGCCGCCAGCCGCGCGAACGGGTCGTCGCGCCCCGGCGTGTCGATGACGAGGTAATCGGTGCCGTCGAGCAGCTGCACGTAGAGCTCCTCGAACCGCTCCGGCGTGTGGCCGTCATGCGTGGCATAGGCAGGCATCGGCAGGTCGGCGCCGGTGCGCTTGATCGTCGCGGCGCGGTTGTCGAGGTAACGGCCGACGGTTCGCTGGCGATGATCGAGGTCGAGGCACGCGACGCGCGCCCCTTTCGCGGCCAGCGCGATCGCGACATGGACCGCGGTGGTCGACTTGCCGGTGCCGCCCTTTTCGTTGGCGAAGACGATGACGTGGGTCTGGTCCGGCCCGCTGGGCAAGGCGCGTTCCTCCGGTGAAGGTGGGTTGACGGTTTACCCATGCTCCATAGAAGCCGCCGCTCTCGGTTGCGAGAGGGGTATTGGGGGTGCTGCGTTGCGAACCGTCCGGGAGCTGACCGAGTTGCGCGCCGCCGTCGCCGAATGGCGCGCGGCGGGCGAGCGCGTCGCGCTGGTGCCGACGATGGGGGCGCTCCATGCCGGTCACATGGCGCTGGTCGAGGCGGCCAGAAGGCCGGGCACTCGCGTCGTCACGTCGATCTTCGTCAATCCCAAGCAGTTCGGCGCGGGTGAGGACCTGGCGCGCTATCCCCGGCGCGAGGCGGGCGACGCGCGGATGCTGACGGACGCCGGCTGCGACCTGTTGTGGGCGCCGGCAGCGGAGGTGATGTACCCCGACGGCTTCGCGACGGCGGTCGCGGTGGCGGGGGTGAGCGAGCACTTCGACGGTGCGGTGCGGCCCAGTCATTTCGACGGGGTCACTACGGTGGTGACGAAGCTGTTCAATCAGGTCGCGCCGGACGTCACCTGTTTCGGTGAAAAGGACTGGCAGCAATTGCAGGTGGTGCGGCGGCTGGTCGCGGACCTGGACCTGCCGATAGAGATCGTCGCGGTGCCGACGCAGCGCGAGGACGACGGTCTCGCGCTGTCGTCCCGCAACATCTATCTGTCGCCCGACGAGCGTGCGGCAGCGGTGGCGCTGCCCCGCGCGATGGGCGTGGCGGCGCGGGCGATCGGGCGCGGCGACGAGGCGGCGGACGCACTGGCGGCGGCACGGGCGAGCCTGACGGCGGCCGGGTTCGACGTCGACTACGTCGCGGTGGCGGATGCGGAGACGCTGGCGCCCGACCCCGCGGCAGGACGGCCGCGCCGGTTGCTAGTGGCCGCGCGGCTGGGGACGACGCGGCTGATCGACAACATCGCGGTGGAGTGACGGGTCGTGGCGCGGGATGCGCCGCGGCAAAGCCGCGCCGTCGAACGGATTCGGCTGCGCCGACCCGCCTGCCGCACTGGCCGGTCGTGGTCGCTGCTTCGCCGCGAACATGCCTGCTGCGCCATTAACCATTCGGCAACACGAATCGCGTCACAACCCGTTCAACAGAGGAACGGGGATCGACCATGGGCACCAGTGCGAAGAGCGCGCAATTTCTGATCGACAGCCGGCTCGCGGAGGCGGCGCGCGGGGACGGCGACGCGCTCTACGACCTCGGCCTGTGCTATTCGACGGGGACCAACGGCGTCGACATCGACCTGGTCGAGGCGCACAAATGGTTCAACCTGGCGTCGATCGCGGGGCTTGAAACCGCGCAGATGTGCCGCGCCGAGATCGCCGAGGACATGACTGCGCGTGAGATCGCGACCGCGCAGGCAGCGGCGCGGTCGTGGCTCCAGCAGACGCAGCGCCGCGCGGCGTAGCCCGCTCATCTGCTGACACCACGCTGTCAGCAGGGTCGCGCTAATCCTCCGCCATCGACAAATGGAGGATTCATGACCGATCACTACGACACCACCCATGTGATGCTCGCCGAGCTTACGATCGCGGCGGGGCGGATGGATGCCTTTCTGGCATACACCATCCCCAATCTGGCGGTGAGCCGCGCCTGGCCCGGCAACAGCCGCTTCGACATGCTGGTCGACGAAGCGCGGCCCGGTCGCGTGCTGTTCTACGAGATATGGGACTCGGTCGAGGTGCAGCAGGCCTATATGGCCTGGCGGGCGCAGGCGGGCGATGTGGCGCGGTTGACGTCCTTCCTGGCGGCGGCGCCCGACTTCACGGCGTTGCGCGCGGTGCGGGACTAGCGGGGCCGGGCTAGCGGTGCCGCCGCCGGTCTGACACCTTGACGTCGGGAGGGAACGATGCGGCGCGCCGAACGCCTGTTCAGGTTGGTCAACCGGCTGCGCGCGCGCCATGTCAGCCGCGCGGGCGATCTCGCCGCGCATCTCGAGGTCAGCGTGCGGACGGTCTATCGCGACATCGCGCATCTGCAGGCGTCGGGGTTGCCGATCGAGGGTGAGGCGGGCGTCGGCTATCTGCTGCGGCCGGGGTTCGACCTGCCGGCGATGACCTTCACGTTCGAACAGCTCGACGCGTTGGCGATGGGGCTTGCGTTCGTCGAAGCGGCGGGCGACGCGGCGCTGGCGGACGCCGCGCGGGAGGCGCGCGCGAAGCTGCAGCCGGCGCTGCCCGATCCGGCGGCTCACAGCCTGACGGCGGCGCCGTTCTTCGCCGCGCGTCGCGACGGTCGCGCGGCGCAGGCGGCGGCTGTCGTCCGCAGCGCGATCCGCGCGTCGGTCGTACTGCGGCTGAGCTACGCGGACGGGGCGGGCGGCGTGTCCGACCGCCGCGTCCGGCCGCTGGCGATCTGGGCGGTGACCGACGGCTGGCTGGTCGCCGCCTGGTGCGAGCTGCGCGAGGACTTCCGCGCCTTTCGCCTGGATCGGATCGCGTCGGTGACGGCGACGGGCGATCGGTTCGGCGACGATCCGGCTCGCGATCTGCGGGCGTTCATGGCGGCGAAGTCGATGGCCATGCCCGATCGCTGATCCGCGCCCGCAATGCGCGATCGTCGACGGATCGCCGCTCTTTCGTCGCGCCGCGCTTTCGCGCCGCTCGTCGCCGCTGGCACCGATGCGGCGGGGAACGTACGCGAGGGGAGAATCATGGCACGCCTGTTGAAGACGCCGTTCGGCTATCGGATCAATCTGGACGCATCGGTCGGCAAGGGCGGGGCCAACGGCCGCAGCGACGTCGGCACGCTCCAGTTCGCGCTGCGCCAGATCTATCGCGCCAACGACAAGCCCGATCCGTACAATACCGGCACCACGCTGAAGAGCCCCGACGGCGGCGTGCTGGAGGTCGATGGCGGCTATGGGCCGCAGACCAGCGACTATATCGAGGCATACCAGACGTGGCGGCGGATGCGGCCGGAGATCTGGGGGCAGCTGCCGGGCGTCACCGGCGTGTTCGAGCAGGGCGGCCTAGGCTGGCGCTTCATGACGCCGCAGAACGACGCGGTCAGCGCCTATGGGCGACCACTGGTGGACCAGATGACCACGGTCGGCTTCGTGCCGCAATGGTTGCTGGCGCAGTTCATCGGTACCTGAGCGTAAAGGGTGCCGCTCAGGTGCCAGCCTTCTTTACCGCGGTTTTCTTCGGCGCCGCCCTTTTCGCCGGGGCCTTTGCGGAGGCGCCCTTCGCTGCCGCCGGCTTCTTGGCGGCAGCCTTCCTGACCGGCTTCTTCTTCACCGGCGCGGCGGCGGCGCGGGCGTCGAGGAGCTGGGCGGCTTCCTCCAGCGTCAGCGCCTCCGGCGCGATCGTCTTCGGCAGGGTCGCGTTGGTGTTGCCGTCGGTGACGTAAGGGCCGTAGCGACCCTCCATCAGCTTGACCGGCTCGCCGGTGCGCGGGTGGTCGCCCAGTTCCTTGAGCGGCGCGCGTGCGGCGCCGCGTTGCGGGCGGCCGCCGCCCGCCGCCGCTTCGGCCAGCTTGACGACGGCGGCGTTCATGCCGGTTTCGAACACCTCCGCGGTCGATTGCAGCCGCGCGTATTTGCCGGCGTGGAGCAGATAGGGGCCATAGCGCCCGATCGCGGCGGTGATCGGCTCGCCTGACTCGGGATGCGTGCCGACCGTGCGCGGCAGGCTCAGCAGCTTCAGCGCGAGTTCCAGCGTCAGCTCGCCCGCGTCGGTCGGGATCGACGCGCGCTTCGCCTCCTTGCCCTCGCCGAGCTGGATATACGGGCCGAACCGCCCCGCCTTGCGCTCGACCGGCAGCCCGGTCTCGGGGTCGTGACCGAGCTGTTCGGGGGTCGCGTCGGCCCCGCCCGCGTCCTCGCCGCCCTGGCCGAAGCGGCGGGTGAACTTGCAGTCGGGGTAATTGGAGCAGGCGACGAACGCGCCGAACTTGCCGCCGCGCAGGGCCAGCTTGCCCGCGCCGCAATTGGGGCAGAGCCGGGGATCGGCGCCGTCGGCGCGTTCGGGGAACAAATAGTCGGCGAGGAACAGGTCCAGCTCGGCGGTGATCGCCGACGGCTGCTGCTCCATCACCTCCGATGTCTTGGGCTTGAAGTCGCGCCAGAAGGCGTCGAGCACCGACTGCCACGCGGCGCGACCGCCGGACACGTCGTCCAGCTCCTCCTCCAGCTCGGCGGTATAGTCGTAGCCGACGTAGCGCGGGAAGAAGCGCTCCAGGAACGCGGTCACCAGCCGGCCGGATTCCTCGGCGTGGAAGCGGTTCTTCTCGACGCGGACATAGGCGCGGTCCTTCAGCGTCTTGATGATCGACGCATAGGTGGAGGGGCGGCCGATGCCGAGTTCCTCCATCCGCTTGACCAGCGACGCCTCCGAAAAGCGCGGCGGCGGCTGGGTGAAATGCTGTTCGGCGGCCACGTCCTTCTTCGCCGGCGCGTCGCCTTCCTTGAGGCGCGGCAGGCGGCGGGCGTCCTCCGCCTCGTCGTCGGTCGATTCCTCGTAGAGCGCGAGATAGCCGGGGAAGAGCACGACCTGCCCCGTCGCGCGGATCACGTGGCGGCCGGTGCCTTCGGCGAGGTCGACGGTGGTCCGCTCCAGCCGCGCCGATGCCATCTGCGACGCGAGCGCGCGTTTCCAGACGAGGTCGTAGAGGCGAGCGTGGTCGCCGCTGCCGATCCTGTCGCGGCCGAAATCCGTGGGCCGGATCGCCTCATGCGCTTCCTGCGCGTTCTTCGCCTTGGTCTGGTACTGGCGTGGCTTGTCGGGGACGTAGCCCGCGTCATAGCGGTCCGCGACCGCCTTGCGCGCGGCCGAGATCGCGCTGCCGTCCATCTGCACGCCGTCGGTGCGCATATAGGTGATGGCTCCATCCTCGTAGAGCTGCTGCGCGATCCGCATCGTGTGGTCGGCGGAGAAGCCGAGCTTGCGCGAGGCCTCCTGCTGCAGCGTCGAGGTGGTGAAGGGCGGCGGCGGGTTGCGGGTGAGCGGGCGCGTCTCGACCGACTCGACCTTGAACTGTCCGGCCTCGACGTCCGCCTTCGCCCGCGCGGCGGTGTCGCCGTCGCCGATCGCGAGCCGGTCGAGCTTGCGCCCCTCCCACTGGATCAGCCGCGCGGTGAACGCGGTGCCGTCCTGTTCCAGCGTGGCGGTGACCGACCAGTATTCCTGCGCACGGAACGCTTCGATCTCGCGTTCGCGCTCCACGATCAGGCGGAGCGACACCGACTGGACACGCCCCGCCGACTTGGCGCCGGGCAGCTTGCGCCACAGCACCGGCGAGAGCGTGAAGCCGACGAGATAGTCGAGCGCCCGGCGTGCGCGATACGCGTCGATCAGGTCCGTATCGAGCGCGCGCGGCTCGCCCATCGCCTTCAGGATCGCAGGTTTGGTGATCGCGTTGAAGGTGACGCGCTGGACGTCCTTGGGCAGCGCCTTGCGGTTACGCAGCACCTCCTGGACATGCCAGCTGATCGCCTCGCCCTCGCGGTCGGGATCGGTGGCGAGGATCAGGCGGGTGGCGGTCTTCGCCTCGTCGGTGATGGCGCGGAGCTGCTTCGCCTTGTCGGCGTAGTTCTCCCATTCCATCGCGAAGCCGTTGTCCGGATCGACCGAGCCGTCCTTGGGCGGCAGATCGCGGACATGGCCGTACGACGCGAGGACGCGGTAGTCGCCACCGAGATACTTCTCGATGGTCTTTGCCTTGGCGGGAGATTCGACGATGACGAGTTGCATGGGGGTGTGACGCGGTCCCTTACGTGTACGCGCGAGGGTGGCGAGCGGGACGGGGTGGCGTCAAGCGGCGTTGCGCGAGACGCTTGATCTCGCGGCCGTGTTCCACGATTGTTCCAAGTACCCGAACCGACCCCCTTGGATGGAAACTCATGCGAGAACACGACCCCGTCATTCTTCAGGAGGATGAGCGTACCGGCGATCGTTTTCTCGTTTACGGCACCGATCGGGGGGCGCAACTCGACATCCGCTACCTCGGCGAAGCGCTCTGGATGACGCAGGCACAGATTGCCGAGCTGTTTGGCCGGGATGTGTCGGCAATCTCCCGCCACATCGGTAATATCCTGCAGGAGGGAGAGCTCGACGAAGCCACTTCTTTGCAAAAAGCGCAAACATCGACTGGTCGCCCGGCGACTCTCTACAGCCTCGATATGGTCATCTCCGTCGGCTATCGCGTTTCGTCGTCACAGGCGACGCTGTTCCGCCGGTGGGCCACGCAGAAGCTCGTACAGTTCGCGACCAAGGGCTTCGTGATCGACCCCGTCAGGTTGAAGCAGCCGGAGAGCGCCGATCGCCTCGTCGAACTTCGCGAGATCATTCGCGACATCCGGTCGGACGAAGCCAACGTCTATCGCGAGCTGCGTCGCATCTGTTCGATGTGCCAAGACTATGACGGTGAGTCCGCGGCATGGCGCGACTTCTATACCAAGACGCAAGCCAAGCTCGTCTACGCGGTGACCTCGAACACGCCGGCGGAGATCATCAAGACCCGAGCGGATGCGGCACAGGCCGATATGGGGCTGACCAGCTGGTCGCACGACAACATCCGCAAGGGCGACGTGACGGGTTCGAAAACTATCTGGCGGATGCCGAAGTCAGGGAGCTGAACCGCCTCACGACCATCCTCCTCGATATTTTCGAGGATCAGGCGGACCTTGGCAGGCTGGTCATGATGGACGACGTGCGGCAGCTGCTGGACCGGCAGCTGGGGATGCTCGGACGGACTGTGCTCGGCCATGGCGGGCAGGTCGCGGCCACTGACGCGAAGCGGCATGCCGAGCGGCAATACGCGCTGTACGCCGCCGATCGTAAGTCGGAGCGGCAAACGGCTGCGGATCAGGCCATCGTCGCTCTCCGCGCGGTGGACACGGACCTTCCCGGTCGCGGCCGTCGCGCGCGTTAGACCAGGCTCGCCCGGCCCCCCGCGTGCCGCTCCAGCCGGCCGCCCAGCTCCAGTTCCAGCAGCACCGTCTGTACCACCGCCGGTGACAGCCCCGACTGGCGGATCAGCTCGTCGACCGCGACCGGGACGGGACCGAGCAGCGCCGTCAGCCGGGTGCGGTCGGTGTCGCTGGCGTCTTCGGGCGGGGTGTGGTCGAACGGAGGCGCGGGCGAGCGCACAGCGCGCGGGTCGATCGGGCGGAGCTGTTCCAGCACGTCGGCGGCGGACTGGATCAGCGTCGCGCCCTCGCGGATCAGCAGGTTGCACCCCTGCGCGCGCGGATCGAGCGGCGAGCCCGGCACCGCCATCACCTCGCGCCCCGCCTCGTTCGCCAGCCGCGCGGTGATGAGCGAGCCGGACTTCGGCGCGGCCTCCACCACCACCGTCCCGCCCGCGATGCCGGCGATGATGCGGTTGCGATAGGGGAAGTGGCGCGCGCGCGGCTCGGTGCCGGGCGGCATCTCCGCGACGAGCAGCCCCTCGGCCGCGACGCGCTCCTGCAGCGCGGCGTTTTCGGGCGGGAACACCACGTCAATGCCGCCGGCGATCACCGCGATCGTGCCGCCCGACAGGCTGCCGACATGCGCGGCGGTGTCGATGCCGCGCGCGAGGCCGGAGACCACCGTCACTCCTCCCTCCTCCGGCCCGGCGAGGTCGTGCGCGAGCTGGCGCGCGAAGCGGCAGGCGGCGGCGCTGGCGTTGCGCGCGCCGACGATCGCGACGGCGGTGCGCCGCGCCAGCGCCACGTCACCGCGCACGATCAGCGCGGCGGGCGCGTTGTCGAGCTCACGCAGCAGCGGCGGATAATCGGCGTCGTCCTCCCACAGATAGCGTGCGCCGAGCCGGGCGACGGTCGCGGCTTCGCGTTCGGCAAGCGCGGCGTCCGGAACGCGCGGCGCCGCGCCGCCACCTCGCCGTGCTAGTTGCGGCAGCGCTTCGATCGCCGCCGTCGCGCCGCCGAAGCGGCCGAGCAACTGGCGAAAGGTGACGGGGCCTACCCCCGACGTGCGGATCAGCCGCAGCCGATCGAGCAGGTCGTGTGTCACACGCCTGAGTCGTTCAGGGGTGTCTCGTTCATGGGCAAATCGTCCGATTGCGCGTCCGCCGCGCGAGCGCCGACCCGCGGCTCGGTGCCCGCGAGCAGCCGCTCAATGTTGTCGCCATGCTTCCACACCAGGATCAGCGCCAGCGACAGGAACAGCAGCACCAGGTCGAACCGGCCGGACAGCGCCGCGGAGACCGGTGCCGACAGCGCCGCGACGATCCCGGCCAGTGACGACATCCGCAGCGTGGCGAGCAGCAGCAGCCAAACCGCCGCATAGACCAGCCCCACCGGCCAGTGCAGCGCCAGCGCGATGCCGAGCATCGTCGCCACGCCCTTGCCGCCGCGAAAGCGCAGCCAGACGGGGAAGCAATGGCCCAGGAACGCACCCGCCGCCGCGACCGCCTCGTTCCCCGGCGCGAACCGATGCGCCAGCAGCACCGCCGCCACGCCCTTCAGCGCGTCGAGGATCAGCGTCGCGGCGGCCAATCCCTTGCGGCCGGTACGCAGCACGTTGGTGGCGCCGATGTTGCCCGAGCCGATCAGGCGCACGTCGCCCGCCCCGCTCCACCGCGTCAGCAGCACGCCGAACGGAATCGATCCCAGCAGATAACCGATCAGCAACGCGCACGTCGGCGCGACCCAGAGCATCTCCGTCGGCAACCCCGCCCCTTTCGTTCCGCAGCATAGCGAGATCGATCGGACTCGCCAACCAACCTCGATCATATCGGCTGCGTGACGGAAATCGACTCCCGGCCAGCGCATCGCGGGCGCCACGATCCCGCCCGGTCGGTTGGGGTACCAGCGGTGCGGGCTTGGGTTAGGGGGCCACGGTCCGCTAGCGGATGCCGATGGACCGGATGTCTCAGGCGCTCGCCCGACTGTCGGAAGGCGAAAAGACGTGCCTGCGCCGTCGCCTGGCGGGGGAGACGGCCAAGGAAAGCGCGCTGGCGATGGGCATCTCGCCGCATGCGGTCGAGAAGCGGCTCAAGATGGCGCGAGCGAGGCTCGGCCTGTCGTCGTCGCTGGCGGCCGCACGGCTGCTGGACCAGTTCGAGGCGGGTCGGCTGGTACCCCATGCGGAAGGGCTGGTCGCGATCGGTGCGGTCGGCGCATCGACGGTGCGCGCCCATCAACCGGCGCTGACCGGAGCCATGCCGATGCTGTTGATCGCCCTTCTCGCCGCCCTGCCGCAAGCGTCCGCCCCGCTGCCCGCGTCCCGATCGGGCGGGGGACTCACCGACGCGGGCGGGCGGCGCGTCGCGGTCCGCGCTGTCGACATGAACGAGGCCGCCGCATTCCTGGGCAACGGCTTCGACACGATGGACCTCGATCGATCGGGGTTCCTGACGGACGCGGAGATCGACCGGCTTGAACCGCGCGATGTCGCCCTGCGCGACACCACGTTGCCCCCGCCGCCCCCGGCCGGCCGGCCGGACACGGCGGCCCAGGAAAAGTGGCTGCGAAAGATGGACACCGATCGCGACGGGCGGATCGGTCGGGCGGAGTATGTCGCCTACATGCTGCCCTGGCTCCTCTGGCAGGGCGTGCCCGCCGACTGGCACCCGCGGCGTTGACCCCACCCACCGCGCTCGCCATCGCGGTGCGATGCTGGAAGACGCGCCGATCCTGTTCTTCGATTCCGGCGTCGGCGGTTTGTCGGTGGTGGCACCGGCGCGCGCGCTGCTGCCGCACATGCCCGTCGTGTACGCAGCGGACAGCGCCGGCTTCCCCTATGGCACCCGGACCGAGGCGGAGATCGCGGGGCGCGTGCCGGCGCTGCTTGGGCGGCTGGTCGAGCGCTATCGCCCGCGGCTGGTGGTGATCGCGTGCAACACCGCGTCGACGATCGCGCTGGCGGCGGTGCGCGCGGCGCTGGACCTGCCGGTGGTCGGCACGGTGCCGGCGATCAGGCCGGCGGCCGCGCTGAGCCGGACGCGGACGATCGGGGTGTTGGGCACCGAGGCGACGGTGCGCCAGCCTTACGTCGACGATCTGGCGGCGCGGTTCGCGGCCGACTGCGTGGTGCTGCGGCATGGGTCGGCGGCGCTGGTGGAACTGGCGGAGGATGCGCTGGCGGGGGCGATACCGCCGCCCGAGCGGATCGCGGCCGAGCTGGACGGTCTGTTCGGCCAGCCCGGCGGCGACCGGATCGACGTGATCGTCAACGCCTGCACGCACTTTCCGCTGCTGGCGCCCGACCTGCTCGCGGTGGCGCCGGCGGGGATGACGTTCGTCGACGGCGGGCCGGGAATCGCGCGGCGCGTCGCGCACCTGACGCAGGATCAGGACTGGCCCGACGTGCCACCGCCGCCGCGGCTGGTCTTCACCCGGTTGGGCGCGCGGGAGGCGGCGATCGGCGCGACGCTGGCCGCCCGCGGCTTCGCCCCGCCCGAAGCGCTCTAGGCCGCTGGAAATCCATCGCGAAAGCCGCTAGGCGCTCGCGCGTCATGATTACCGACGTCACCGCGCCCCGAGTCGACCAGAAGCTCGATTATGGCCGCGTCTTCGCGTCCGCGATCGACCGGCTGCATGCCGAGGGGCGGTATCGCGTCTTTATCGACATCCTGCGGACCAGGGGCGCGTTCCCCAACGCGCGCTGCTTCGCCGGGCATAACGGGCCGAAGCCGATCACCGTGTGGTGTTCGAACGACTATCTCGCGATGGGCCAGCATCCCAAGGTGATCGCGGCGATGGAGGAGGCGCTGCACGATGTCGGCGCGGGTTCCGGCGGCACGCGCAACATCGGCGGCAACACGCACTACCATGTCGACCTTGAGGGCGAGCTGGCCGACCTGCACGGCAAGGAAGCGGCGCTGCTGTTCACCAGCGGCTATGTCTCCAACGAGGCGACGCTGTCGACGCTGGCCAAGGTGTTGCCGGGCATCGTCATCTTCTCCGACGAGCTGAACCATGCGTCGATGATCGCGGGCATCCGCGCCGCCGGCTGCGAGAAGCGCATCTTTCGCCACAACGACCTCGCGCATCTGGAAGAACTGCTCGCCGCCGAAAACCCGGACGCGCCCAAGCTGATCGCGTTCGAGAGCGTCTATTCGATGGAGGGCGACATCGCGCCGGTGACGGCGATCTGCGACCTCGCCGATCGCTACAACGCGCTGACCTATTGCGACGAGGTCCATGCGGTCGGGATGTACGGCCCGCGCGGCGGCGGCATCACCGAGCGCGAGGCCGTCGCGGACCGGGTGACGGTGATCGAGGGTACGCTGGGCAAGGCGTTCGGGGTGATGGGTGGCTATATCGCCGCCGACCGCCAGATCGTCGACGTGATCCGCTCCTATGCGCCGGGCTTCATCTTCACGACCTCGCTGTCGCCGGTGCTGGTCGCGGGCGTGCTGGCGAGCGTGCGCCACCTCAAGGCGTCCAGCGTCGAGCGCGACGGGCAGCAGGCGGCGGCGGCGCGGCTCAAGACGATGCTGGGCGACGCCGGACTGCCGGTGATGCCGGGCGAGACGCACATCGTGCCGCTGATGGTCGGCGATCCGGTCAAGGCGAAGCGGATCAGCGATATCCTGCTCGCCGAATACGGCATCTACGTCCAGCCGATCAATTACCCGACCGTGCCGCGCGGCACCGAGCGGCTGCGCTTCACGCCCGGCCCGGCGCATGACGAGGCGATGATGCGCGAGCTGACGGAGGCGCTGGTCGAGATCTGGGGCCGGCTGGAGCTGCGACAGGCCGCCTAATCGCGGCAATAACCCTCGCCGGATACGACGGTGAGGCAATCCTTTTTGTCCGCGAGGTATTTCAGCCCGGTGGCCGCGCCGTCCGTCGGCCGCAGTGTCAGGCGCTTGCCGTCGCGGGTGAACACCAGCGTCGTGCCCTCGCGCGTGGCGTCGACCGTGGCGCGATGGTCGAGGTCGTATTGCATGGTGAGGCGGTAGCGATCGGCGGCGGCAGCGGGCGCGACGTCGAGGACCATGCCTTCGACGCCGATCCAGCGGCCGGCGTAGTCGAGCGCGGGCGTCGCGGCCGGGCCTGGCGCGGCGGCCGGTACGACGGGTGGCGGCGTGGGCGAGGGCAGGGCCGCCGGTTCCGTTTGCCGCGCCTCGTTACCGGCGGGCGCCGGGCCACAGGCGGAGACGAGGCCGGAGAGCATCAGGCCGAAACGGGTCTTCTTCATCGCATCTCTCCCATGTGGATCAGCAGCAATCCGGCCGCGATCGTCAGCAGGCCGAGGCCGAGCGACAGCGGCACGCGCAGCCGCATCCAGTTCGCCGGCACCTCGCCGGTCGCGACCAGATGCCGGTCCACGGGCAGCGTCAGCATGAGCGCGGACCCGAGCGCGATCGCCGGCCACGGCCCACCCGAAGGCATCGTCAGCCCCGCCGCCGCGACGCACGCGACGCCGACCAGCGACGGCAGCACCGCCACCGCCACCAGCCGCGCCTGCCCCTGCTCACGCCGGATCGCGACACCCCACCAGATGCCGCCCAGAAAGCTGAGGATGACCGCGCCATAGACCAGTGCCGTGCCGTACCCGACCATCAGCGGCACCCACGCCATGTCGGTCGGATCTCGCCGGCCGATCACGATCAGCGCGACGGCGGCGAGCTGCGGCAACAGGCCCGCGACACCGAGCAGGAACGCGGTGCGATCGACCGGGGCGGGCGGGGTCACGAGAGGGTGATCGTCTCGCTCGTCCCCGGCACACTCAGCGGTTCGCCGAAGCGAACGGTGTGGACCTGGATGTAATCGCCGTCGGTTGGCTCCTGATAGACGTGGACGACCGAGCGCCGGCTGTCGACGACCCAGTAAAGCGGCACGCCGGCGCCGGCATATTTGGTCCGCTTCATTTCCGAATCGCGGCGGAACGTGGTTTCCGCCACCTCGATCACCAGCAGCAGGTCCGCCGCCGTCAGCATGCGCTTGTCCGTCACCGGCGCGCGCAGCAGGGCGCCATCGCACGCGACCAGCGTGTCGTCGCCGAGATCGATCCCCTGTTCGGCACGGACCCGTGCTACGCCGGCGAGCGCGATCAGCTGCGACAGCAGCGCGATCTGCAACAGCCCGTGCGCATTCCCCGGTGGTGGCATCCGTTCCAGCTCTCCGTCCACCAGGTCGACCTTGATGTCGCCAAAGGCGCCCAGCTCGATCATCTTCAGGAACTCGGCCGTCGTGAAGCGAGCCTTGAAGCCGTCGACCGGGGCCGCGACGATGCGGGTCATCTGGTTCATGGGCGATGCCTTACCGTTTCACCCGCCCGGAAGCGAGTCGCCGGTAGCGTCGCGCGGACACAGCGGCTATGGCGCGGGCGATCCCGCCAGCCCCGAAGGAGCTCGCATGAGCACCCAGCCCGCCGCCATCGCCGACGTCCGGTCCGCCCCTGCGCCGGACGGCGCCTTCTTCACCCGCACGCTGGCCGATGCCGATCCCGCCGTGTTCGCGGGTGTCGAGCACGAACTCACCCGCGAGCAGACGCAGATCGAGCTGATCGCGTCCGAGAACATCGTGTCGAAGGCGGTGCTGGAGGCGCAAGGCTCGGTCTTCACCAACAAATATGCGGAAGGCTATCCGGGCAAGCGCTATTACCAGGGCTGCGCGCCGTCCGACGAGGTCGAGCGGCTCGCGATCGATCGCGCGAAGCAGCTGTTCGGCTGCGCGCACGCCAATGTCCAGCCGCATTCGGGCGCGCAGGCGAACGGCGCGGTGATGCTGGCGCTGGTCAAGCCCGGCGACACGATCCTGGGCATGAGCCTGGATGCGGGCGGGCACCTGACGCATGGCGCACGCGCGGCGATGAGCGGCAAGTGGTTCGACGCGGTCCAGTACGGCGTCGATGCGACCACGCACCTGATCGACTACGACCAGGTCGAGGCACTCGCCCGCGAGCGCCAGCCCAAGCTCATCATCGCCGGCGGCTCCGCCTATCCGCGCCACATCGACTTCGCCCGGTTCCGCGCGATCGCCGACGCGGTGGGGGCGTATTTCATGGTCGACATGGCGCATTTCGCGGGCATCGTCGCGGCGGGGCTGCACCCGACGCCGTTCGGCCATGCGCACGTCGTCACCACCACCACGCACAAGACGCTGCGCGGTCCGCGTGGCGGCATGGTGCTGACCGACGACGACGCGATCGCCAAGAAGATCAATTCGGCGGTGTTTCCGGGGCTCCAGGGCGGCCCGCTGATGCACGTCATCGCGGCCAAGGCGGTGGCGTTCGGCGAGGCGCTGCGCCCCGACTTCAAGGACTATATCGCCGCGGTAGTCGAGAACGCGAAGGTGCTCGCCGCGACGCTGAAGGAGCGCGGCGCCGACCTGGTCTCGGGCGGCACCGACACGCATCTGGCGCTGGTCGACCTGACGCCGCTCAACGTCACCGGCCGGGACGCGGACGAGGCGCTGGAGCGTGCGGGCATCACCTGCAACAAGAACGGCATCCCCAACGATCCGCTGCCCCCGGTCAAGACCAGCGGCATCCGCGTCGGCTCGCCGGCGGGGACGACGCGCGGCTTCGGCCCGGCGGAGTTCCGCGAGATCGGCCACATGGTCGCCGACGTGCTCGACGGGCTGGCGAAGAACGGCGAGGCCGGGGATGCGCAGGTCGAACATGCGGTGCGCGAGCGCGTCCGGGCGCTGTGCGCGCGCTTCCCGATCTATGGAGGCTGACATGTCGAAGCTGGACGAAATGCGCGACGAGATCAGGAGCGATCCGACGCTCGGTCGCCGCATGGCCAAATACGGCGCGGTGGGCGCCGTGCTGGCGATCCCGTTGCCGTTCGTCGGTCCGATCATCGGTGCGGCGGTCGGTGCCGCGGTCGCCTATTCGAGGCGCGACAAGGGCTGACATGCGCTGCCCATTCTGCGCGCATGAGGACAGCCAGGTGAAGGACAGCCGCCCCACCGAAGACGGGGCGGCGATCCGGCGGCGACGGCAGTGCGAGGGCTGCGCGGCCAGGTTCACGACGTTCGAGCGCATCCAGCTGCGCGAGCTAACGGTGTTGAAATCGGAGGATCGGCGCGAGCCGTTCGACCGCGACAAGCTGCTCCGCTCGATCGCGATCGCGGCGCGCAAGCGGCCGATCGAGGCGCCCCGGCTGGAGAAGCTGGTGTCCGGCATCCAGCGCCGGCTGGAGACGCTGGGCGAGACGGAGATCACGTCCAAGCGGATCGGCGAGCTGGTGATGGATGGGCTGAAGGCGCTCGACAGCGTCGCCTATATCCGCTTCGCCAGCGTCTATCGCGACTTCAGCGAGGCGCGCGATTTCGAGGCGTTCGCGGGCGCGGTCGAGGAAGTCGGCGGGCAGGCGACGCCGCTTACCCGTTCGTCCTGAGCGAGGGCGATCGATGGCATTCTGGGCGTACATCCTCCGCTGCTCGGACGGCAGCTTCTACACCGGCCATACCGACGATCTGGAGCGCCGGGTCGGCGCGCATCAGATGGGCGAGGTGCCCGGCTGTACTCAGCGGCGGCGGCCGGTGACGCTGGCATGGGCGCAGGACTTTCCGTCGCGGCTGGAGGCGCTCGGTGCGGAGCGGCAGATCAAGGGCTGGGTGCGGGCCAAGAAGGAGGCGTTGATCGCGGGGGATTGGGCGTTGCTGCACGAATTGGCGATCCCGCCGTCCGAGCGTGCCCTTCGACTTCGCTCAGGGCGAACGGAAGTCGGAGGCGAGGCCCTCGATTTCGTTCACGCCGATCGAAATGACGGTGTCACGCTTCCCAGTGAAAATGACGAGCCGGCCAATCCTCCCGTTCGTGCTGAGCGAAGTCGAAGCACAATCCTCCCCCCCGTGATCGTGCTCGTCCGCCCGCAGCTCGCCGAGAATATTGGCAAGGCCGCGCGCGCCATGCTCAATTTCGGGCTGACCGAATTGCGGCTGGTCAGTCCGCGCGACGGGTGGCCGAATCCGGCGGCGGGGCCAGCGGCGAGCGGGGCGGACGAGGTGCTGCGCCATGCGGTTACGTACACCGATGTTGGCGAAGCCGTCGCCGATTGCGCGCATGTCTATGCGACGACGGTGCGGAAGCGCGGGGTGACCAAGCCCGTCGTCGATCCGGCCGAGGCGGCGCTGGCGATGCGGGGCGCGACCGGGCGGTCGGCGGTGCTGTTCGGGCCGGAGCGGTCGGGGCTGGAGACCGACGACGTCGCCCTCGCGCGCACGATCCTGACGGTGCCGATCAATCCGCAGTTCGGTAGCCTCAACCTGGCGCAGGCGGTGATCCTGGTCGCGTATGAGTGGTCGAAGGGCGAGGCGCTGGCGCAGCCGCCCGAGGTGCCGATCGACCCGCCGGCACCGCAGGGCGAGCTGGACGGAATGATCGCGCAGCTGGACGCGATGCTGGTGACGGGCGGCTTCTATCACCCGCCCGACCGCACCCCGACGACGCGCCGCACGCTCAGGACGCTGCTGACCAAGCCGGGCTGGACGACGCAGGAGGTGCGGACGGTGCGTGGCGTGCTGTCCGCGCTCGGTGGCGCGAAGGGACCGCGATCCTAGCCTATTGCGATTGACTATCATTATCGAGGTAGTAGAATCGCGGGCCTGAGCGGAGGCCCGGCATGTCGTACATGGAAAGCATCACCGTTGCGGGCGACCGGCAGAGCACCGTCGTCGAGGCGCTGCGCTGTTACGCCACGGCGCGGCGCGAGCGGCGGCCCGTTCTGCCCGATCTGGTCGCCATCGCCGGGCGCAGCGGCCTTGCGGCCCCCGCGATGGTCGCGCTGGGCAGCGTCTTCGAGCTGACCGAAGGGTGTCTCGGGCGCAGCCTGGCGACGGGGGGACCCGGTCGGCTGTCCCGCGACGAACGCGCGATGCTGCGGCTGCTCGATTGCGCCGACATGGCCGACCCGGCGAGCGGCAGCGCGGCGGTGCCGCACGGTCTGCCGGGCGTGCTGATCTGGGCGATCCGCAGCGCGCGGCGGCTGTGGCCGGGCGCGCGCCCGGCCCCGCCCCGCGCGACGGGAGCGACCTGCCCGTTCGACACCATCGCGCTGTCGACACCGAACGAAGGACGTTAGCGATGTACACCTATCTGGATCGCCGCACGAGCGAGCTTGCCGAGGCCGACCTGTTCGTCCTGTCGGCGATGCGCGGCTGGGTCGCCGCCGCGCGGGGCGGGCGCTGTGTCTGCCATGCGCTCGCGCGGGGTTTTGAGCAGCGCGGGGTGCTCGAGGCGCTGATGGAGTTCGCGACCGCGATGGCGCTGGTCGATCGCTTCGGCCGGGCGCAGTTCCGCTTCGGCGCGATCGCCTGCGTCCGGGTCACCGACGACGAGGCGCGGCTGCTGTCGCTGTTCGCGCTCGGGCGGGCGGGCGACCGCGAGGGCGTAGCGATCGCCGCGGCGGGCACCATCGCCGCGCCGTCGGTGCCGCGCATGCTGGTCGCGATCGACACGGTGAGCACCGCGCTGACGGGGGACGCGGCGTGAACATGATGACGCGGCTGCCGCGCCTGATCGCCGACCTGCCCGCGTTCCAGACCGTCGCGGTCAGGTCCGTGCGTCACTGGAACGAGCATCTGTTCAGCTTCGCGGTCGAGCGGCCGGCGTCGTTCCGCTTCCGCTCGGGCGAGTTCGTGATGATCGGGTTGCCGGGATCGGGCGAGCCGCCCGCCCGTCCGGTGATGCGCGCCTATTCGATCGCCAGCCCCGCCTGGTCGGACGAGCTGGAGTTCCTGTCAATCAAGGTCGCGGACGGGCCGCTGACCGCGAGGCTGCAAACGATCCGGGCGGGCGACCAGCTGTATCTGGGGCGCAAGCCGACCGGCACGCTGGTCGCCGACGCGCTGCTCGGCGGGCGGCGGCTGTTCCTGTTCTCGACCGGCACCGGGCTGGCGCCGTTCCTCAGCATCGCGCGCGATCCGGAAATCTATGTGCGGTTCGAGCAGGTGGTGGTCGTCCATTCGGTGCGGCGCGTCGGCGACCTCGCCTTTCACCGCGAACAGACCGCGTTGTGGGCGGACGATCCGCTGGTCGGCGACGAGGCGGTGTATCGCTTCCACTATGTCCCGACCGTGACGCGCGAGCCGTTCCACACCACCGGCCGGATCGGCGCGTTGCTGGAGAGCGGCGCGCTGTTCCCGCTGGGGCTGGAGGGGCCGCGTCGGCTCGACCCGGCCACCGACCGGGCGATGCTGTGCGGGTCGACCGCGATGATCCGCGATACGGCGGCGATGCTGGAGGCGGCGGGGTTCGCCGAGGGGTCGAACGCGACGCCGGGCAGCTATGTGATCGAGCGCGCGTTCGTGGATTGAGGTCGATACAACCCGTCACCCCGACCTTGGGCCGGGGTCCCGCTGCCTTAAGACGTCGAAGAAGAAGCGGGATTCCGGCTCAAGGCCGGGATGACGAGGTCGGCACCGCGCTCAAACGTCCAGGTTCGCCACGTTCAGCGCATTGTCCTGGATGAACTCGCGTCGCGGCTCGACCACCTCGCCCATCAGGCGCGAGAAGGTTTCGTCGGCGGCGGCGAGATCGTCGCTGGTGACGCGCAGCATCGACCGGTTCGACGGGTCGAGCGTCGTTTCCCACAGCTGCTCCGCGTTCATCTCGCCCAGCCCCTTGTAGCGCTGGATCGACAGGCCCTTGCGGCCAGCCGCCAGGATCGCGTCGAGGAGCTGCGACGGACGCGAGACCAGCGATTCGCCGCGCCCGACGCCCCGGCTCTCCGGCACGGTCGTACGGCCCTCCTCGTCGGTCGGTTCGTCGCCCTCCGCCGTGGGCGCGCTCGCGTCGGGGTCGGGGCGCGCGGCGGCGGCGGCGCGGCTGGGGACCAGCTTGCCGGGATGCGCGTAGGCGTCCCCCTGCTCGCCGGCGAGGCCGTGGAGCTTGCGCGCCTCGGCGGAGACGAGGAAGCTCGCCTCGACGATGTGATGGTCGGTGACGCCGCGCCACAGCCGTTCGAAATGGATGCCGCCGTCCTCGGTCAGCCGTGCGGTCCAGCGCGCGTCCTCGTCGCCCGCGTCGAGCTGCCGCGTCACGGACTGGACGCGGCCGTCGCGCGCGTCGCGGGCGAGGTCGGGTTCGAGCGCGCCGCCCAGCGCCAGCGCCTCGATGATCCCGGCGTCGTAGCGGCGGGGCACGTAGCGCATCAGCGTCCGCATCCGGCGCGCATGTTCGACCAGATCGCGCAGGTCGGCGCCCGAGCGCGGGCCGCCGACCGCCTCCAGCACGGTGTTCGCGACGCCGGCATCGACCAGATATTCGTCGAGCGCCGCGTCGTCCTTGAGGTACACCTCCGACCGGCCCTTGGCGGCCTTGTAGAGCGGCGGCTGCGCGATGAAGAGGTGGCCGCGCGTGATCAGCTCGGGCATCTGGCGGTAGAAGAAGGTCAGCAGCAGCGTGCGGATATGCGCGCCGTCGACGTCGGCGTCGGTCATGATGACGATCTTGTGGTAGCGCAGCTTGTCGGCGTTGAAGTCGTCGCGGCCGATGCCGGTGCCCATCGCCTGGATCAGCGTGCCGATCTCCTTCGACGAGATCATCCGGTCGAACCGCGCGCGCTCGGTGTTGAGGATCTTGCCGCGCAACGGCAGGATCGCCTGAAAATGCCGGTCGCGGCCCTGCTTGGCGGAGCCGCCGGCGGAGTCGCCCTCGACCAGATACAGCTCGCACTTGGACGGATCGCGCTCCTGGCAATCGGCGAGCTTGCCGGGCAGCGACGCGATGTCCATCGCGCCCTTGCGCCGGGTCAGCTCGCGCGCCTTCTTCGCGGCCTCGCGCGCGGCGGCGGCGTCGATGATCTTGCCGACGATCATCCGCGCATGCGCCGGGTTTTCCTCCAGCCACTCCGCCATCTTGTCGGCGAGCAGCGACTCGAGCGGCTGGCGCACCTCGGACGACACCAGCTTGTCCTTGGTCTGCGACGAGAATTTGGGATCGGGCAGCTTGACCGAGACGATCGCGGTCAGCCCCTCGCGCATATCGTCGCCGGTCAGCGTCACCTTCTCCTTCTTGAGGAGTCCCGACCGGTCGGCATAGTTGTTGAGCGTGCGCGTCAGCGCCGCGCGGAACGCCGCGATATGGGTGCCGCCGTCGCGCTGCGGGATGTTGTTGGTGAAGGCGAGGACGTTCTCGTAATAGCTGTCGTTCCACTCCAGCGCGACGTCGATGCCGATATCGTCGCGCTGGCCGGTGATCGCGATCGGCTCCGGGAACAGCGGCAGCTTGGAACGATCGAGATATTTCACGAACGCGGCGATCCCGCCTTCGTAATACAGTTCCACCGTCTTGGGCTCGTCGTGGCGCGCGTCGGTGATGAACAGCCGGACGCCGGAATTGAGGAACGCCAGCTCGCGATAGCGATGCTCCAGCTTGTCGAAGTCGAACTCGACGATCTTGAAGGTGGCGGGCGAGGGCAGGAAGGTGACGCGCGTGCCCTTGCGGCCCGGTGCGTCGCCGACGATCTTCAGCGGCGCCACCGCGTCGCCGAACGCGAAGCGCATGTTGTGCTCCTGGCCGTCGCGCCAGATCGTCAGGTCGAGCCATTCGGACAGCGCGTTGACCACCGACACGCCGACGCCGTGGAGGCCGCCGGAGACCTTGTAGGCATTGTCGTCCGACGTGTTCTCGAACTTCCCGCCCGCGTGGAGCTGCGTCATGATGACCTCGGCCGCCGAGACGCCTTCCTCGGGGTGGATGCCGGTCGGGATGCCGCGGCCGTTGTCGGTGACGCTGACCGAGCCGTCCGGGTTGAGCTGGATGTCGATCCGGTCGCAATGCCCCGCCAGCGCCTCGTCGATCGCGTTGTCGCTGACCTCGAACACCATGTGATGGAGGCCCGAGCCGTCGTCGGTGTCGCCGATATACATGCCGGGCCGCTTGCGAACGGCATCCAGGCCCTTGAGCACCTTGATCGACGAGGCGCCATATTCGTTGGCGTTGGGGTTTTCGGCGGAGTCTTGCGGCTGATCTGTCATACTTGCGATATAAGGGCGTCGCGGCCGGATCGAAAGCGCGAGCTTGCGCTGTACCGCCTGGTACCGATTCGGGACTCCACGCAACAAAAACAGTCAACATTGCGTTTACTTTTTGGAGCGACTCGGGTAAATACGAGTCAATCGAATGTCGGTTCATTCGTTCTAAAGGGTAATATCATGCGTCTTTCGCTCCTTGTAGCGGCCGCTGCCGCATCGCTCATCGCGTCGGGCGCGAGCGCTCAGACGGCTACGTTCACCGGGGGCGCGTCGACCCCGACCGCCGGCTTCACGGTCATTAACGAGTTCACCAGCCTCGCCGGGCTGACCAGTGTCACCAATGCGCAGATCAAGATGCCGCCGTCGGACAGCGAAGGCGCGCCGCCCGCGACGTCGGACGGGTCGAGCTATCTCTCGGTCCTCGGTGGCGGCTCGGCGACCTATGACCTTGGTGCGTTCAACCCGCGCAACATCCAGTTCGACTGGGGTTCGACCGACGGCTACAACAGCCTGACCGTCAAGACTGCTGGCGGCAAGAGCTACGTCTACGTCCCCGGCACGAACTTCCCGGCCGGCACTGACGGTAACCAGGTCCTGCCCGGCACCAACGGCGTGTTCACGCTGAAGCTGGGTGACGACCGGGTCAGCTCGGTGATGTTCGCTTCGGGTTCCAACTCGTTCGAGCTCGACAACTTCGCCATCGCCGGTGGCGTGCCGGAGCCGACGACCTGGGCGCTGATGATCGTCGGGTTCGGTGCGGTCGGTGGTGCGATGCGCCGTCGTCGTGCGCCGTCGCTCGCGACTGCCTGAACCTTCAGGTTCTGACCGAAAAAGGGGGGCGGCGCTCGCGAGAGCGTCGCCCTTTCTGCTTGCCCGCTGACCTCGCGTCGAAAGCAAGCGGCCCATGCGGCGGCAACGATCCCGACCCGGCGGTAACGCGGCGTTGGATACCTTGGTCAGGCGTTCGTCAGACGAGTCCAAAACTCCGATCTACCCGGCTGCACACCTGCCGATACCGTCAACACTGTATTTACCTTTGATAGTGGAGCCGCTATGCGGCTTTCACAGTATTTTATCTTTTTGGGGGTCATCATGCGTCTGAAGCTTCTTCTCGCGGCCGCCGCGGCCGTGTCGTTCGGCTCTGCCGCCGACGCGCAGAGCTTTGCCAACGGCAGCTTCGAGGATGGTGCAGCGCCGGGCTCGTTTACGACGCTCAACGGCGGCAGCACGGTCATCACCGGCTGGACGGTAACGGGCAACAGCGTCGATTACATCGGCGACTATTGGAATGCCGATACCGGCAGCCGCAGCATCGATCTGAACGGCAACGGTCAGGGCGGGATCCAGCAGACCTTCTCGACGATCGCCGGCCGCAGCTACACCGTCGGATTCAGTCTCGCGGGTAACCCCGACGGCGCGCCGGCGACCAAGACGGTCTCAACGATTGCCTCCGACGGCGGTGCCAGCCAGATCTATACGTTCGACTCGAGCGGCAGCACGCGTAGCAACATGGGCTGGCTTCCCTATACCTACAGCTTCCTCGCCAGCGGCGGCAGCACGACGCTCTCTTTCGCGTCGGGCGACACCGGGTCGTATGGCGCAGCGCTCGACTCGGTTTCCGTGTCGCTTTCCGCGGTGCCGGAGCCGGCGACCTGGGCGCTGATGATCCTGGGCTTCGGCCTGACCGGTGGCGCGATGCGCCGCCGTCGCGCTACGAGCGTCGCCTTCGCCTGAAGGGTTTGGTCGTGATCTGACAATGGGGCGGCGCTCGCGAGAGCGTCGCCCCATTTCGTTCTTGCAAGGCAGAAGGTCAGCCGCCGAGTCTGACCTGTGTCGCGGGACCGGCGTCGGCGAACAGCGCCGCTTCGGTCCCCGTCATCCACACCTGACCCATCCCCGTCAGCCGTGCGAACAACGCCGCGCGCCGGCGCGGGTCCAGATGCGCGGCAACCTCGTCCAGCAGCAGCACGGGTGCCGCGCCGGTGCGCGCGCGGACCAGTTCGGCATGCGCGAGTACGATCCCCAGCAGCAGCGCCTTTTGCTCGCCGGTCGAGGCGAGCCCGGCCGCCTGCGCTTTGTCGACATGCGTCACGGCGAGGTCGGTGCGGTGCGGCCCGGCGAGCGCGCGGCCGGCGGCGGCGTCGCGCGCGCGACCCTGACGTAGCGCATCGGCCAGCGCCTGCGCGTCGCCCGACCAGCCCTCCAGCGTCAGCGCACCCCGCGCGAACGGGCCGGGGGGCTGCGCGGCGAGCTGCTCGCCCAGCAACGTGACGGTCCCATGCCGGGCGGCGTCGATCGCCGCGCCGTGTTCCGCCATCTGCGCCTCCAGCGCGGTGAGCCAGGCGGGGTCCGGAGCCGCGGCGTCGGCGAGCAGCCGGTTGCGCGCGCGCATCGCCGCTTCGTAGCGCTGCGTGTTGTGGGCGTGGCCGGGGGTGAGTGCCAGCGCGAGCCGGTCGAGGAAGCGCCGCCGCCCGCCCGCCGCCTCGACGAACAACCGGTCCATCGCGGGCGTGAGCCATAGCACGGTCAGCCACTCGGCGAGCGCGGTCGCGGCGGCCGGAGCACCCTGAACGCGGACGAGCCGACGCTCGGGCGCGTTCGCGCGGGTGCCGGTCGCGATCGTTACCGCATCCGATGCGGGTGCAGGCGTAGGGTGCGCGGACACGCTATCCCCCGACCCCTCCCGCCCCGGGGAGGGGCGTTCGAGTGCATCGTCCGATGACTGCGGGGACGCCGACGATCGAGCGTCATCGGTGGCGAGGGTGGCCGCGACGCCGAACCCCCCCGGCCCATCGCCTCGCGCGATCTGCGACAGCGCCGCGCGGCGCAGGCCGCGTCCGGGGGCGAGCAGCGAGACCGCTTCGAGGACGTTGGTCTTGCCCGTCCCATTCTCGCCGACCAGCACCACGAAGCCCGGCCCCGGCGCGAGCGTCAGCGCGGCGTGGTTGCGGTAATCGGTGAGCACCAGGCGCGACAGCATCGCGACCCGGCTTACAGCGTCAGCCGCCTTGCGTCATGCCGGCGCTTAAGCCAGCGGCCTGTCGCAAAAGCCGTCATGCCCGGCGCGAAGTCGGTGACGGGTCACGCCGCCAGCTTCTCCGGCATCGGCGTGTTGGCCGCACGGCGCTCGCTGAGATACGAGGCCAGCTCCGGCCCCAGCTCGCGCTGCGCCTTTTTGTAGAGCAGCGGCTCGCGGATATCGAGCCGGGTGCGCGCCGCTTCCAGCGGCTCCGCCATCAGCTTCTCGTAATCCTCGCCCGCCAGCCACTTCGCCTTGCGGCCGTGGCGATAGCCCTCCCACACCGCGCGCGCGAACTTGGCGCCCTTGGTGACCTTCAGGCTCTTGAGCGACGCCGCACCGCCGATGAACGCCCAGCCCAACCCGCCCAGCTGCGCGTAGGAGAACGCGACCAGCGCCGCCTCGCCCAGGCTCTCGTCCGCCTGATAGCCGGTCAGCACATGCCACAGGTCATGGACGTCGCGGGTGCGACGACCATACCAGGCATAGGGGTGGCGCATGTCCTCCTCGGCGTTGAGGCGGCTGACCTCGACCAGCCCGTCGGCGGAGTAGCCGGTGGACTCGAGGAAATGGCGATACGCCGCGCCGACGGTGCCGGGCGCGAAGGTGTCGATCCAGGCGCGATCGCCCAGCCGCTGCGCCAGCTCTACCTGTTCGGTCGCCATCCGGCCGCCCTCGGGCGTCGCGATCATGCGGGCATAGCCGTTGGGCGCGGAGCCGACGTTGAGCGCGCGCATGATGCGGAATACCTGCGTCGTATCGTCGCCATTGGCGAGCAGCTTGCGGATCGCCTCGAACGCGGTCCGCCAGTCGCGGTGTCCGGTCGTGCCGGGGAAGGGGGGCATCTTGGCCATGACGGGCTCCTTACTGACACTGATGTCAATAAGGTGTTACGACGGCGATTGCAAGCGTTGTCGTTCTGCCGCCGGTGCCGATCAAGATCCTTAGGGTCGGGACTGCCTATTGCGGTCCCGACTGTAAGCTGCGACGCGGAAGATAGGGAGATCGCTGATGAGTGATGGTTGTTCGACTGTGAACGTCGTGCGCTTCATTCACGATCATTTGGCTGATGCGACGACGCTGGGAGCGCAGTTGCAGGTGTCGGCCAGCTACATCCTAGGTCTGTCTGGCTGGGAGACGACTTGGGGAAACAATTGGTTTGCGCGCGAGAGGTAACAATTTTTTCTCGCTGCACCGATCGCGAGCGGCACCTTATGCGAACGGAAGCATGCAGGCGGCCGGCGCGCGCGTGTCGCTTTCGACTTTTCCGAGCTATCTCGCCTCCGGGCAGTCGTTCATCGCACAATATGGGCAGTATTTGCGCGGGGCCGGATCCCCGCAGGCTTTCGCACAGGGGCTGATCCGTTCTCATTTCAACAGCGGCAGTGCCAAGACCGGCGGCAACGACAACTTTGCGAGCAATACTGTCACAGCTATTGCAATGGTCGAGAGGCGAAAGGCTTGCTGATGCGGTGGTGGCTGGCTGCACTGGTTGTCTTCGGCCTGTCGCAGGCAGCATCAGCACAGAGCCGGCGGACGTTCGTCCCGACCTCGGACGCGATCCGCATGGCTGAGATTATCGCGCGGGCGCAAGGCTATGACCTTGACGACCGACGCCGTTATTTTTTCGATCTTGTTAGGGATCGTGAGGGCAAGCCGCTGATTGCCGGTTTCACGACGTTCGAGTTCCAGTGGAACGGCTCGCTCGTCTCGACGATCGCGATCGACGATCACAGTGGCTTGGCCGTAGATACGACCAGTTGCACCATCTACGCCTATCCGGCGCTACGTCCGTTCCAGTCCGCCGTCGCCCGTAGCGCGCCCGACGCCCTGCGGGACAAGACGGGGTGCGATCGGTTCCGCGTCGCCGACACGCCCAGGACGCATCGGCAACCGCGTCGCTGACAAGCCGATCACCCCAGCGCCACCATTTTCGCCTCCGCCTCGCGGTCCATTTCCGCGCGGCTCTTCCGCTCGGACGCGGTCTTCAGCTGGCCGCACGCGGCGTCGATGTCGCGGCCGCGCGGGGTCCGGGTGGGGGCGCTGATGCCGGCCTCGAAGATGATGTTGGAGAACGCACGGATACGCTCGGGCGTGGAGCATTCGTAGGGCGCGCCGGGCCAGGGATTGAACGGGATCAAATTGACCTTGGCCGGCAGCTTGTAGTGCCGGAGCAGCCGCACCAGCTCGCGCGCATCGGCGTCCGAGTCGTTCTTGTCGCGCAGCATGACGTATTCGAACGTGATCCGCCGCGCATTGTTGGCGCCGGGATAGTCCGCGCACGCCTGCAGCAGCTCGTCGATGCCGTATTTGCGGTTGAGCGGCACGATCTCGTCGCGCACCTCCTTGGTCACCGCGTGCAGCGACACGGCGAGGTTGACGCCGATCTCCTCCCCCGCGCGTGCCATCATCGGCACCACGCCGCTGGTCGACAGCGTGATCCGCCGCTTCGACAAGGCCAGCCCGTCGCCGTCCATCACGAGGCGCAGCGCGTCGCGGACGCTGTCGAAATTATAGAGCGGCTCGCCCATCCCCATCATCACGATGTTGGTGAGCATCCGCCCCTCCGGGCTGGACGGCCACTCGCCGAGCGCGTCGCGCGCCAGCATCACCTGGCCGACGATCTCGCCGGCGGTCAGGTTGCGGACCAGCTTCATGGTGCCGGTGTGGCAGAACCGGCAGTTGAGCGTGCAGCCGACCTGCGACGAGACGCACAAGGTGCCGCGATCGGCGTCGGGGATGAACACCATCTCGTAATCCTGCGCGTCGTCGCTCCGCAGCAGCCACTTGCGCGTGCCGTCGGTCGAGACCTGCGCCTCCACCACCTCCGGCCGGCTGATGACGAACCGCTGCTCCAGCCACGGGTGCATCGTCTTGCTGATGTCGGTCATCGCCGCGAAGTCGGTGACGCCGCGATTGTAGATCCAGTGCCACAGCTGCTTGCCGCGCAGCTTCGCCTGCTTCGGCTCCAGCTGCGACGTCTCCAGCGCCATCCGCAGGTCCATCTTCGACAGCCCGAGCAGGTCGATGCGCCCGTCGCTACGCGGCGCCATCGTCCGCGGCACGGGCACGGGATCGAACTGCCCCGGAATGGGCATGGATAGCGCCGGCTCTGTCAGCATGGGGCCCACATAGGGCAATTAGGACGAAATTGCTACCGGACCAGCCCGAGCAGCACGTTGCCCTCGGTCGACAGGTAGTTGCGGCGGTAGTCGAAGCGTGGCGTATCGCTGAAGATCAGCCAGTAATATTTCATCTGCTCCGACCACCAATAGCCGGGGCAGTGGTCCGCCTGCCGCTTCGTCGTCACGTCGGCGAGGTCGGTATAGCCATAGGCGGCGCGGTGCCAGCGACGCATCGCGCGGAAATGGTCGGCGGCGAGGTGGCGCCAGCGTTCGTCGCGGTCGAGCAGCCAGAGGGTGAAGGCGGCATCGGCGAGTTCCGGCCGCAGCGCGTTCCCGAGCTGCGTCGGTGCGGCCGCCGCATAGTCCCATTCCTCGGGCAGCACGCCGTAGCGCGCCTGCACCGCCGCCCAGCTGTCGGTATAGGCGATGCCGTCGCGCGCGTGCCCGCCCTGCGCGAGCAGGCCGCCGAAGAAGGAGGCGAGCTCGTCCTGCCGCGTGTTGAGGATCGCGCCCGTCTCGAAGTCGACGTCGGCGAACCATAGCCGCCCGTCGCGCCGGTCGCGCTGGTGTCGCAGGATCGCGGCGATGCAGGTGTCGAACATCGCCTTGCATTCGCGGTCGCCGTACAGCTGCCAGCCGTCCCACAGATATTCGTAGAAGCTGTCGGCATAGGAGCCGATCGTCGCGCGGCGATCGAGCCATTCGCCGGTGCGGCAGTCGATCTTCACCGCCAGCAGGTCGAGCCGCGACCGGCGTGCGTAGCAGGCGCGGACCGCCTTCATCGCCGCGTCGTGGTAGCGTGGGTCGCCGGTCAGCCGGCTGAGCGTGCCCCATTCGGGCAGGAAGGTGCCCACCTCCGCCGGGTTGGTGGCGGGATCGCGCACCGCGCCGGTCAGCAGGTTGACGAAGCGATACGGCATGCCGGTCGGCGTCGCGAACGCGGGCAGCAGCCGGTCGGCAAGATCCCTGGCGCGCGCCAGCAGCATCGGGTCGCCGCACGCATGGTGCGCCGACAGCAGCCCGCCGACCAGCCGGATCGAGGTCTCGAACACAGACACCTCGCCGTCGAGCGCGAAATCGGCATGGTCGCGGACCCAGGCGACGCCGTCCGCGAACCGGTCGTCGAGGCCCATCACCCACAAGGTATCGAGCGCCTCGATCAGCGTCAGGCCGAGATGCTGCCCCTTGAGCGGAAAGGTGGAGCTGCCGCCGCTGACGGGCTTGATCTCGTCCTTGCCCCAGGCGCGGGCGCGATACTGGTCCCATGCCCACGCCATCTCCGCACGCACGTCGGCGGCGAGCGGGTGCCAGTCGGTGCGCCGCGCCGCCCGCACGGGCGCGGCCAGCGCGAGCAGCCCGCCGAGCACGCCGCGCCGCCCCGGCCCGGTCACCGGCCTCACCCCGCGCACGCCAGCACCGCCGCGTCGATCGCGGTGGCGGCGCCGGCCAGCGCATAGGTGTCGGCGAAGGGGCGGCCGCCCTCGCCGACCGCCTCGACGCTCATCGAGCGGGCGCCGCGCAGGGCGGTGACGATCGCGCGGTCGCTCGGCGCGTCGGCGGCCCAGGCGTCGGCGGTGTTGGCGGCGAGCGTGAACCGACGCTCGCCGCCCGCCCCGTCCACACCGCCGCCGACCGTCAGCGTCACCGGCGCGGAGCGGTCGCGCGCGCGGCTGAGCCGGACGTGGAGCGAGGCACGCACGCCCCGGTCCGGCCAGCGCGCGACGCTGGCCCAGCCGTCGCGCCGCTGGCCGGTCGGCACCGGGCGAGCGATCGCGTAGCACCGCGCCGGCGTCCGGTCGCGGAACGTGCCCCAGCCCTGCCACACCCCGATCGCCTCGCGTCCGGGCGGCGCGGTGGCGAGCAACAGCAGCAGCGCCACCATGCTCACGCCGGCGCGTGGCCGGTGCCGAGATGGGGCACGCTCTCGCGCCCGCTCTCGATCAGCACCACCGATCCCTGCGGCAGCCCCGGCGCGATCGGCGTCGCATAGTCGTGATGCACGGCCGCCCCCGTCATCACCCCGCGCAGCACGCGGCTGGAGATGCCGTGCATGATGACCAGCCGGTCGCCCGCGTCGTCGTCGGTGTCGGCGAGCCAGCCGCCGACCCGCGCGGCGATCGCGGTATAGTCTTCGCCGTCGGGGGCGGGGCGGAGCAGTCCCTCGGCGGTGACGACCGGCCCGACTTCGCCGACCACGTCCGCGTAATAGCGCCCGCCCCACGCGCCCATGCCGATCTCGACCAACCGGTCGTCGGTGCGCGCGGCGTGCCAGTCGAGCTCCAGATGCTCGGCGATCACCGCCAGCGTCTGTAGCGCGCGGCCCGAGGTGGAGGACCACAACGTCAGCGCGGGTTTCGCGCCGAGCAGGTCGCGCAGCGCCCGCCCCATCTCGTCCGCCTGCGCGAAGCCGGCGCGGGTCAGCGGCGTGTGCGGGTGATCGCCCTGCAACCGGCGCGCGGCGTTGAACACGGTCTCGCCATGACGGGCGATGAGATCCCGGCCCTTGCGCTTGGTCTGCATGCCGTATCGTTCAACCCCCTGTGGCGGGAATGCAACGGTTTTCGCCGTTTAGGTGAGGTTCATGCAACCTGACCGCCCTGTCGGGGCTTTCCACCGCCTCTCCCGCGTCCTGGGGGAGCTGTGAAGAGGAAGTACCATGCGTAAGTTCGTTCTGGCCGCGTCGGCCGCCGCCGCCTTTGCCGCCACCCCCGCCCTGGCGCAGGACGGCCCCCCGGTCGATCCGGTCTTCACCGGCCCGCGCGTCGGCGCGATCGTCGGCTACGACCATGTCGGCGCCGGATCGGACGTGTCGAACAACAACGGTCGCGACGATCAGAAGATCGACGGGCTGCTGTACGGCGGCGATGTCGGCTATGATCTGGCGGTCGGCCGGCTGCTGGTCGGCGCGGAGGGCGAGGTGACGGCGTCGACCGCCAGCTCCAGCCGCAACCCGTATACCAGCACCACCTTCGGCTATGGCCGCGTGCGTCAGCTGCGCGACCTGTATGTCGGCGGGCGGGTCGGCATCCTCGCCAGCCCGACGACGATGATCTACGCCAAGGGCGGCTACACCAACTCGCAGCTGCGCGTGCTGGCGGGGTCGACCAACTTCTCGACGAACAACCGGTTCGAGCTGGACGGCTATCGCGTCGGCGCCGGCGTCGAGCATGCGGTGGGGCCGCACAGCTATGCCAAGGTCGAGTATCGCTACTCCAACTACGGCCGCGCGGACGTGCTGTACGGCTCGGGCGCGACCAGCGGGCGGTTCGACGTCGATACCGACCGGCATCAGGTGGTGGCGAGCTACGGGTTCCGCTTCTGACCTGTAATCCTCCCCGCATCGCGGGGAGGGGGACCGCCGCTTAGCGGTGGTGGAGGGGGCGGGCCGCGAGCGATCCATTTGCGGCCCACCCCCTCTGTCAGCGCTTACGCGCTGCCACCTCCCCGTGCCGGGGAGGATCGGGCCCCACCTATCCACATCAAACCACCGCCACCCCGCTTGCCCCTCGCCCTCCCGCCCGGCTAGTACATCGCCGAGGTGTCCCCGCGGCCGGGGCAGGGGATAGAAGTCCATGAAGGCGACGATCGAACGCGCGACGCTGTTGAAGGGGCTTTCCCACGTCCAGTCCGTGGTGGAGCGCCGCAACACGATTCCGATCCTGTCCAACGTCCTGCTGGAGGCGACGGCCGAGGGCGCGCTGCGGCTGATGGCGACCGACCTCGACCTCCAGATCAACGAGCAGGTCGCCGCCGCGGTGGATCAGCCGGGCGCGATCACCGTCTCCGCGCACACGCTGTTCGACATCGCGCGCAAGCTGCCCGAGGGCGCGCAGGTCTCGCTCAGCGCCGCCGAGGGGCGGATGACGATCGTCGCCGGCCGCGCGCGGTTCAGCCTCTCCACCCTGCCGCGCGACGACTTTCCGGTTATCGCCGAGGGTGAGCTGCCGACGCGGTTCGAGCTGCCGGCGGAGACGCTGAAGCAGATCGTCGACAAGACGCGGTTCGCGATCTCGACCGAAGAGACGCGCTATTATCTCAACGGCATCTTCCTCCATTCCAGCGAGGACGGCGGCGGGCCGGTGCTGAAGGCGGCGGCGACCGACGGTCACCGGCTGGCGCGCGTCACCGTCCCGCTGCCAGAGGGCGCGGCGGGGATGCCCGACGTGATCGTGCCACGCAAATGCGTGGCGGAACTCCGCAAGCTGCTGGACGAGGTCGACGGCTCGGTCGGGGTGTCGCTGTCGGCGTCGAAGATCCGCTTCGACCTGGGCCAGGCGATCCTGACCTCGAAGCTGATCGACGGCACCTTTCCCGACTATTCGCGGGTTATCCCGACCGGCAACGACAAGATTCTGAAGATCGATCCGTCCAGCTTCATGGAGGGTGTGGACCGCGTCTCCACCATCGCCGCGGAGAAGACCAAGGCGGTCAAGATGGCGCTCGACCGCGACAAGATCACGCTGTCGGTGACCAGCCCCGAAAACGGCACCGCCGCCGAGGAAGTCCCCGGCGAATATGCGGCGCAGGGGTTCGAGATCGGCTTCAACTCGCGCTACCTGATGGACATCCTCGGCCAGATCGACGGCGACATGGTGGAGGTCCACCTCGCCGACGCCGCCGCGCCGACGCTGATCCGCGAGAACGACAAGGCAGCGGCGCTGTACGTGCTGATGCCGATGCGGGTGTAGCGCGCACGCGGGCAGCGTCGCTGCTCGCGAGACGCGCAAACCCCGGCCGGGCTCGGCGCAGCCGAGCTTCGACGTCACGGGATTTACTCCCGTGACGGCCTCTCCGTAGACCCCCTCGTCGCACCAGCCTTGACGCCCTGATGCCCGCTGGCGAAAATACCCGCCATGTTCATCCCCGGTGTCCCGCTCAGCCGTTCGATCATCTGGGGCGTCATCGGACGCCAGTTCCGCTTTACCGTCGCGGGCGACCGGCTGACGCTCGACACCAGCGACGGGCGGCTGACGCTGTCGCGGCACGAGTGGCAGGGGGTGGCCGCCGCGCTCGCCTCGCTGGAGCCGTTGCGCGCGCGTGAGCCGCAATTCCCCGGCGAGGCGACGAGCAACCGGCGCGCCTGGTCGCCCGACGACGACGCGGCGCTGTGCGACGGCTGGTATGCGGGCAACGGCCTCGCGGCGCTGGCGGGGCGGCTGGGGCGGACGGAAGGCGCGGTGACCGCGCGGCTGGTGCGCCTCGACCTGGTCGGCGACCGCGCGGAGGCGCGACGGCGGCCGTAGCGGACCCTCTCCCTGCGGGGGAGAGCCAGGGTGAGGGGATGACGTGGGTGTGTCCCAACCCGGCGACCTACAGGAAAAGCGGGACCCCGGCTCAAGGCCGGGGTGACGGAGGATGTAGCTTGCGGGCATCGGCAAACCGCCGCGTCCCCCATGGACAGCGCCGCCGCCGCGCGCTTTAGCCGTGCGGGTGATCCCGACGCTGCTCCTCCCCTTCGCCGCCGGTGTCGTCGGTGGCGCGATGAACGCGCTGGCCGGCGGCGGCACCTTTGCGACGCTGCCGGCGCTGATCGCGCTGGGGTTGCCCGCCAATACCGCCAACGCGACCTCCAACGTCGCGCTGCTGCCGGGGGCGGCGACCAGCGCCTGGGCGTTCCGCGACGAACTGGGGCCGGTCGGCGGCGTCGACTGGCGGTTGCTGGCGGGCGTCACGTTCGTGAGCGCGCTGGTCGGCAGCCTGTTGCTGGTGGCGACGCCGAGCCGTGCGTTCGACCTCATCATCCCGTGGCTGCTGCTGTTCGCGTTCGTCGTGATGGCGTTCGGGCGGCGCGCGGCCGACTGGCTGCACGCGCGCGTCACGATCGGGCGGCGGACGCTGATCGCGGCGCAGACGCTGCTGGGCGTCTATGGCGGCTATTTCGGTGGCGGCGTCGGGTTGATGACGACGGCGGTCTACGGCCTGCTCGCCAACGTCAGCCCGCGCGCGCTGTTCGCGCCGCGCACGACGATGCTGGCGATCGCCAACCTGGCGGCGGCGGTGGTGTTCATCGGCTTCGGGCTGGTGCGCTGGACGGCGGGCGTGCCGATGCTGGTCGGGGCGGTGATCGGCGGCTGGGCGGGGGCGAAGCTGGGCAAGCGCCTGCCGCCGCGCGCGGTCCGCGTCTGGACGCTGCTGGTCACGGGCGCGACCACGGGTATTTTCTTCCTGCGTGCATATGCTTAAACGGCGCTGCCCATGGCCCTGATCGACCATTTCCTCCGCCGCCTGGTCCGGCGCGGCGAACTGACCGTCATCCATCCCGACGGCAGCCGCGTCGTCTTCGGCACGCCCGATCCGACGCTGACGCCGGTGACGCTGCGCTTCGCCGACGCGGGCGTCGGCCGCGCGATCGTCCGCGACGCGGCGCTGGGCACCGGCGAGATGTACATGGACGGCCGCCTACTGATCGAGGCGGGCGACGCGCTTGACCTGGTGACGCTGGTGACCGCCAACGACCGGTGGGAGGCGGGGCAGAACAAGCTGGAACCGTCCTTCGCCGCGCGCGCGATCGGCGCGGTCAAGTACCGGCTCGACCGGCGCAACATGGCGCGCGCGTCGAAGCGGAACGTCGCGCATCACTACGACCTCGACGACCGGCTCTACGCGCTCTTCCTCGACCGCGACCGGCAATATAGCTGCGCCTATTTCACCGACCCGGCGAACGGCCTGGAGCAGGCGCAGGCGGACAAGCTGGCGCACATCGCGGCGAAGCTTGCGATCGAGCCCGGGATGCGGGTGCTCGACATCGGTTGCGGCTGGGGCGGGATGGCGCTGTACCTCAATCGCACGCTGGGGGCGGACGTGACCGGGATCACGCTGTCGGAGGAGCAGCTCAAGGTCGCGCGCCGCCGCGCCGCCGATGCGGGCGTCGCCGACAAGGTGCGGTTCGAGCTGACCGACTATCGCGACATCGCCGGTACGTACGACCGCGTCGTCTCGGTCGGCATGTTCGAGCATGTCGGCCCCGGCCACTACCGCACCTTCATGCGAAAGTGCCGCGACGTCATGACACCAGACGGCGTGATGCTGCTCCACACCATCGGCCGGATGGGCGCGCCCGGCGTCACCGATGCGTGGACCGCGAAGTACATCTTTCCCGGCGGCTACAACCCCGCGCTGTCGGAGATCGCGCGCGCGTACGAGGGGCTGCGGCTGTTCCCGACCGATATCGAGGTACTGCGCCTCCATTATGCGTGGACGCTGAAGCAGTGGTACGCCCGCGTCGTCGCCAACCGCGCCGCGATCGAGGCGTTGTACGATGCGCGCTTCTATCGGATGTGGACCTTCTATCTCGCGGGCGCGGCGATGGGGTTCGAGCATGGCGGGCTGTGCAACTATCAGTTGCAGCTTTCGCGCGGCCGCACCGCGTTGCCGGTGACGCGCGACTATATGATCGAGGGCGAGCGTGCCTTGCGCGAGACGGTCGCTCCGGCCTAAGCGCGCCGCCATGAGCGATACTCCCCAGCGCGTCGTCCTCGCCTATTCCGGCGGCCTCGACACCAGCGTCATCCTGAAATGGCTGCAGGCGGAGAAGGGGTGCGAGGTCGTCACCTTCACCGCCGATCTGGGCCAGGGCGAGGAGCTGGAACCGGCGCGGCGCAAGGCGGAGATGGCGGGCGTGCGCCCCGAGCACATCTTCATCGACGACCTGAAGGAAGAGTTCGTCCGCGATTACGTCTTCCCGATGATGCGCGCCAACGCGCTGTACGAGGGGTTGTACCTGCTCGGCACGTCGATCGCGCGGCCGCTGATCGCCAAGCGCCAGATCGAGATCGCCAGACAGGTCGGCGCCGACGCGGTCAGCCACGGGGCGACCGGCAAGGGCAACGACCAGGTCCGCTTCGAACTCGGCTATTACGCGCTCAATCCCGACATCAAGGTGATCGCGCCGTGGCGCGAATGGGACCTGACCAGCCGCTCCAAGCTGATCGAATATGCCGAGGCGCACCAGATCCCGGTGGCCAAGGACAAGCGCGGCGAGGCGCCGTTCTCGACCGACGCCAACCTGCTGCACACCTCCAGCGAGGGCAAGGTGCTGGAGGACCCGTGGGCAGAGGTGCCCGACTACGTCTTTTCGCGCACCGTCGCGCCGGAGGACGCGCCCGACACGCCGCAATATGTGGTGATCGACTTCGAGCGCGGCGACGCGGTGGCGGTCGACGGCGCGGGCATGAGCCCGGCGACGCTGCTGGCGCACCTCAACGATCTCGGCCGCGATCACGGCATCGGCCGGCTCGACCTGGTCGAGAACCGCTTCGTCGGCATGAAGTCGCGCGGCATGTACGAGACGCCGGGCGGCACCATCCTCCACATCGCGCATCGCGGCGTCGAGCAGCTGACGCTGGATCGCGGCGCCGCACACCTCAAGGACGAGCTGGCGCCGCGCTATGCCGAGCTGGTCTATAACGGCTTCTGGTTCTCGCCCGAGCGCGAGATGCTGCAGGCGGCGATCGACGCCAGCCAGCGGCAGGTGACCGGACAGGTGCGCGTCAAGCTCTACAAGGGCAGCGCCACCGTCGTCGGCCGCCGTGCGGCGACGCAGTTCAACCTTTATTCGCCCGATATCGTCACCTTCGAGGACGACCAGGGCGCCTATGACCAGCGCGACGCGGAAGGGTTCATCAAGCTCAACGCGCTGCGGCTGCGGCTGTTGGGGCGGCGCGGGCGGGGCACAGACTGAATCCGCGACCCGGCTACGAACTGGGGGCATAGTTATGGCAGGTGGAAATTCGTAACCACACTGTCGACCGGTTTCGCCGCTGGAACCGCTTGCAACCGACGATATCGTCTTGCCGTGGCCGAACCGTGTTGTGGGTGAGAGGCTGGAGCGGCTCATCCCATATGTTCAGTGCCGTCATCTGGTGGATCGGATTAACGATGAACCTGTACGGCTCTGACGTTCATAATTTGGCGATGTATCCGTAAGGCGTGAGGCCGCCGAGCGTTTTGAGGCGCCGGGCGAAGTCCTCGGCGGCCATGAAATGGGCGAGGTATGTTCCACTACGAACGTCTCGACCAGCTCCGGACAAGCGTTCGGCCATCGTTTCACCGGCTATTCATGCGTGGCCTGCCGTCGCTATCGATCGCTGCGACGCCGCTTTCGTCCGATCGGCAATCTACGGATGCCGAATGCGCCGTTCGAGTCCGGTAACGGTATCCGCCCGCTTCGGGCATATGGCGCCGGACGCGTGGACCGCATATCGCTTTTAGATTGAACGTGCTGCGTATGCGGATCGCGACAGCGACTGACGCGGTGCTGCTCAAATCGATAGCGCTCAATTCGCTTGGCCGATCATTGGGCGCAGCACGCCTTCGCCGGATCGGGACGCAGAAAGGGCGGTCCCGCAGAACCGCCCCTCTGTTTCGCGCCGGGTCGCACCCGCTTTTCGTCTTGGCGAACCGGCCGCTAGCGCTGTGCGGATGCTGACGTAAACCTAATCCTCAACGCGAGTAGAACTCGACGACCAGATTCGGCTCCATCTTCACCGGATAGGGCACCTCGTCCAGCGTCGGCACGCGGTTGAAGGTAGCCTTCGTGGCACCCTCCGGCACGACATAGTCGGGGATTTCACGTTCTGCGAGGCTCTGTGCTTCCAGCACCAGCGCCATCTCCTGCGCCTTCGTCCCCAGCGTGATCTCGTCGCCGACGAAGCAGCGGCGCGAGGCGATGTTGCACTTGGTGCCGTTGACGCGGATGTGGCCGTGGCTGACCAACTGGCGCGCGGACCAGACGGTCGGCGCGAACTTCGCGCGATAGACGATCATGTCCAGCCGCTGCTCGAGCAGGCCGATCAGATTCTGGCCGGTGTCGCCCTTCATCCGGGCGGCCTCGATGTAGCAGGCGCGGAACTGCTTCTCGGTGACATCGCCGTAATAGCCCTTCAGCTTCTGCTTGGCGCGCAGCTGGATGCCGAAGTCACTGACCTTGCCCTTGCGACGCTGGCCATGTTGACCGGGGCCGTATTCACGCTTGTTAACCGGGCTTTTCGGACGACCCCAGATGTTCTCGCCCATCCGGCGGTCGAGCTTGTACTTGGCGCTGGCGCGCTTCGACATGGTAATTCCTTCGATCTACGAACGACGTTTTTTCCGGTATCGCTCCATCCGACCAACTATCGGACAGGGCCACCGCTTCACCGGAATGCGGGGCCGATTGCGAAGTGCGGGCGCTTAGGCGAAAGCCGGCGCGCGGTCAATGCGAGGTCAGTTGACGCCGCCGGGACGCAGGCCGTTCTGTGGGCGATCGCGAAAGGTGTCGACACTACGGCCGTTGGCGGCGTCGATCGCGGCCCACTCGCTCCTGAGATGGCAGGTGCGCTTGCCCGGCATAATCGACCCGGTGGTCGTTTCCGACCGACAGACCTTGCGGTCGGCCGGCGCGGGCGCAGGGGTCGGCTGCGCGGCGGGGGACGCCATCTGAACGGCGAGCAGGAGTAGAATTAGGGTCGGCACGAGACGCTGAACTCCGAAAATGAGCGAAGGAGACTGACCTATTCTCGCCGTCTGCGCAAGATGTAGCGGCGCGTCACCCCGCCAAGCTTTTGCTCGCCTGTTCGAATAGATCCTTCGACACGCCGGACGTCGCGACGATCCGCTCCAGCGCGGCGCGCATCTGCGTAGCGCGGGAGTCGTCATAGCGGCGCCAGCGGCCGAGCGGCGGCAGGAGGTTGGCGGCGGTCTGAGGGTTGAGGCGGTCGAGCGCCAGCAGCTGATTGGCGAGCAGGCGATAGCCGCGCCCGTCGGCGACGTTGAACGCGCGCTGGTTAACCGCGAACGCACCGATCAGCGCGCGTGCGCGGTTGGGATTGGCGAGCGAGAAGTCGCGATGCCCGAGCAGCTCCGCCACCACGTCCGGCGTATCGACGCGCGTCGACAGCGCCTGCGTCTGGAACCATTTGTCGAGCACCAGCGGATTGTCGGCGTAGCGGTTGTAGAAGATATCGAGCGCCGCGACGCGCTCGTTCGAATCGTCGCTCGCCAGCGCGGTCAGCGCGCCCTGGCGGTCGGTCATGTTGTCCGCCGCCTCGAACTGCGTGAACGCCAGCTTGGCCGCATCCTCCGCGCCGGATGCCGCGATATAGCCGAGCGCGACGTTGCGGAGCCGCCTCAGCCCCTTCTCCGCCGAATTGTAGGCATAGGGCGCGCGGGCGCCGTCGTATTTCTCGCGCCACTGCGCGTCGAGCCGCCGCCCGATCTCTCGCCGCAACCCCTCGCGCGCGCGGAATACCGCTTCCGGGTCGACGGTCGTCAGCTGATCGCCGACGAAGCTCTCCGACGGCAGCAGCACCGCCTCCGCCACGAACGCCGGGTCGAGCGCCGGATCGGCGAGCGTCGCGCCGATCGCGCGCACCACCGCGTCGGTGTCCGCCCGCCCCTCGACCGTCAACGCCACCAGCGCGTCCAGCATCAGCTGCTGCATCGCCTCGTAGCGCGCGAAGGGATCGTCGTCGTGCGCCGACAGAAAGGCGAGGTCGGCGGCGGACCGGTCGCTCTCGATGACGACGGGGGCCGAAAAGCCGCGGTTGATCGACAGCACCGGCCGTTCGGTCAGTCCCTCAAACACGATCGTCTGGCTGGCATCGTCGAGCAGGTGCAGCCGCTCGGGCGTCAGCGCGCGGCCGCTCTCCGCGCCGAACAGCTTGAGGCGCAGCGGCAGCACCATCGGCTGCTTGACCGGCTGGCCCGGCGTCGCCGGCAGCCGCTGCGCGAGGCGCAGCGTCGCCCGTCCGCCTTCCTGCTCCAGCGCGGCGGCCACGCGCGGGGTGCCGGCCTGACCGTACCACAGGCGGAACTGCGTCAGGTCGATGCCGCCGCCGACTTCCATGCACCGCACGAAGTCCTCGCACGTCGCCGCCGTCCCGTCATAGCGATCGAAGTACAGGTCGGTCGCGGCGCGGAAGCGCTCCGGCCCGAGCATCGTCGCCATCATGCGGATCAGCTCGGCACCCTTGTTGTAGATGGTCGCGGTGTAGAAGTTGCTGATCTCCTGATAGCTGTCGGGGCGGACCGGATGCGCGAGCGGGCCGGCGTCCTCCGGGAACTGCGCGGCGCGCAGGCCGCGCACGTCCTCGATCCGCTTGACCGCCGCCGACCCCTGATCGGCGGAGAAGCCCTGGTCGCGATAGACGGTGAAGCCCTCCTTCAACGAGAGCTGGAACCAATCGCGGCAGGTGACCCGGTTGCCCGACCAGTTATGGAAATATTCGTGCGCGACGACGGTGGCGACGCCGTCGTAATCGTAATCGGTGGCGGTATCCGGGTCGGCAAGCACGTAGCGGCTGTTGAAGATGTTCAGCCCCTTGTTCTCCATCGCGCCGAAGTTGAAGTCGTCGACCGCGACGATGTTGAAGACGTCGAGGTCGTATTCGCGGCCATAGGTCCGCTCGTCCCACGCCATCGCCTGACGGAGCGCGTCGAGCGCGTGATCGGTGCGTTCGAGGTCGGCGGCGCGCACCCAGATGCCGAGCGCCACCTCGCGCCCCGACGCGGTGGTGAAGGTGGTGCGATTGGCCTGCAGGTCGCCGGCGACCAGCGCGAACAGGTAGGAGGGCTTGGGGAACGGGTCGTGCCATTCGGCCCAGTGCGTGCCGCCGTCCCCGTCACCCGCCGCGACCGGATCGCCGTTGGCGAGCAGCACGGGATAGCGTGCCTTGTCCGCGCTCATCCGCACGCGATAGCGCGAGAGCACGTCGGGTCGATCGGGGAAGAAGGTGATGCGACGGAAACCCTCCGCCTCGCACTGGGTGCACAGGATGCCGCTGGAGGCATAGAGGCCCATCAGCTGGGTATTGGCCTCGGGCGCGATCTCGACCTCGGTCGCGATTGTGTGGGTGGTCCCGGCGAGCGGGATCACCAGTTGCTCGCCATCGAGGTGCCAGTCGTTGATCGCGACGCCGTCGACGCTGACCGAGAGCGGGATCAGCCCCTCGCCGTCGAGGCGCAGCGGTTCGTCGCCGCCGTTGCGCGTGACGCTGAGCGTCGCACGGACGCGGGTCGCGGCGGGATCGAGCCGGAAGTCGAGCGACAGATCGGGGACGAGCCACGCCGGCGGGGTGTAATCCTCGCGGCGGGTGACGGCGGGCGCGGCGAGGCTCTGCTGCATGTCCATGAGGCAGCTATACGCATGGGGGCGGTAAAGGCATCCGGAATCCGCCCCGTGCCGCCGAGGATTGTGTTCCTGCCCGCACCCGCTAACCGCGGCGTAAATCGTTGAGAGGATTGCCCGAATGTTCCGTTCCGCCACCGCGCTGTCGCTGGTGCTGATCGCCGGCGTCGCGACGGCGCAGGACCGGCCCGCGACGCCGCCGCCCGCCGGCGCGCGGGTCGCCGATTCCGTCCCGCCGCCGGGGCCGCCCCCGGCCCCGACGCCCGCCGAGATCAACGCGCGCGTCAACGCCGTCCTGCCGCCCGATCAGGCGGCGATGAAGGCGCATGTGCTGTTCCTCGCGTCGGATGCGATGCGCGGGCGCGAGGCGGGGAGCCCCGAGTTCGACATCGCCGCGCAATATGTGGCGGCGCAATTCTATGCGGCGGGGCTGCGGCCCGGTGGCGACGACAGCGGCTACCTTCAGCGCGTGCCGCTGGTCACCTACAAGCTCGACGGCGACGCCACCGCCGGCTGGACGCCGCGCGGCGGGACGGCGCAACCGCTGGTCGTGGGCACCGACTGGCAGCCGAGCGCCAACCCCGGTCGAACCGAGACGACGGTGACCGCGCCGGTCGTCTTCGTCGGCTATGGCATCGACGCCGCGCAGTTCGGACAGGACGATTACAAGGGCGTCGACGTGCGCGGCAGGATCGTCGCGGTGGTGCAGGGCGCGCCGGCGCGGTTCGGCGGCGAGGAGCGCGCGTTCTTCGCGTCGGTCGGCACCAAGGCGGCGATCGCCGAGCGGCACGGCGCGATCGGGATCGTCACCGTCTCGACCCGGCCCGCCGCCGCGACCCCGCCCGGTGCCGTCCCGCGCCCGCCGCGCAATCGCGCCGAGCGGATGACCTGGGCCAAACCCGACGGCGCCGGCCGCAGCGACGCGCCCGGTGCGCCGTCGCTGGGGTCGCTGACCGCCGCGGGGGCCGCCAAGCTGTTCGGGGCGGACTGGGCGAAGGTGATGGCGGTGACCGGCGACAACCCGCGCTATCCGACGCTGCGTTCGGCGGGGACGCTGACGGTCGCGACCCGCACCGCCTTTACGCCGGGCGCGAGCAGCAACGTCATCGGCGTCATTCCCGGCACCGATCCGGCGCTGAAGCACGAGGTCGTCGTCCTTTCCGCGCACCTTGACCATATCGGCGTCAACGCCACCGGCGAGGGCGACCGGATCAACAACGGCGCGCTCGACAACGCGCTCGGCATCGCCAGCCTGATCGAGGAGGCGAAGCGCTTCACCGCTTCCGGCACGCCGCCGAAACGCACGATCATGTTTCTGGCGGTGACGGGCGAGGAAAAGGGGCTGGTCGGGTCCGACTGGTTCGCCAACCACCCGACCGTGCCGCTGGCCGACATCGTCGCCGACGTGAATCTCGACATGCCGATCCTGACCTATCGGTTCGAGGATATGATCGTGTACGGCGCCGACCGCACCACGCTCGGGCCGGTGGTGCGGCGCGCGGTCGAGTCGGCGGGCGTCGGCATGTCGCCCGATCCGATGCCGGAACAGGGCATCTTCGTCCGCTCCGACCATTTCCGCTTCGTGCAGAAAGGTATCCCGGCGGTGTTCCTGTGGCCCGGACAGAAGGGGCCGGGCGCCGCCGCCGTCGCCGCGTTCATGGGCCGCTGCTATCACCGCCCCTGCGACGAACTGGCGCAACAGCCGATCATGTGGGACCAGGGCGTGCGCTTCGTCGACGTCAACTACCGCATCGCACGCGAGGTGGCGGACGGCGCGGCGCGGCCGGTGTGGAACCGGGGGGATTATTTCGGGATGCTTTACAAGGGCCGGATGGCGCGGTGACGCGAATGCTCGCCGGGACGGGGAGGTGGTGCGCGGCGCAGCCGCGTGAGGAGGGGGATCGCCCCGAGCGCACCGCGTGCGGCCCGCCCCCTCCACCACCGCTCTGCGAGCGGCGGTCCCCCTCCCCGTGCCGGGGAGGATTTGAGTGCGCCTGCTGATCTTTGGCCTCGGCTACAGCGCCACGCGCATCGCCGCGCTGGCGGAGGCGCGAGGCGCGGTCGTCACCGCCACCACGCGCGACGGCCGTGACGCGACGCTGCGGTTCGACGACCGCGCCGCCGTGCTGCCCGCGATCGCGGCGGCGACGCACCTTCTCTCCTCCGTGCCGCCAGACGGCGACGCCGACCCGGTGCTCGCCGCGTATGGCGATGCGCTCGCGGGCAGGTGGCTCGGCTATCTCTCCTCGACCGGCGTCTATGGCGATACCGGCGGCGCGTGGGTGGACGAGAGCGCCGCGACCGGCGGGCGACGGCCGGCGCGGACCGCGGCGGATCGCGCCTGGCTCGATCTCGGCGCGCGCGTGTTCCGGCTGCCCGGCATCTATGGTCCCGGCCGCTCCGCGCTGGATCGCGTGCAGGGCGGCGAGGCGCATCGTGTCGGCGGAGCGGGCGTGTTCAGCCGCATCCATCTCGACGACCTGGCGGCGGGCGTCGTCGCGGGGTTCGATGCGCCGGCGGGGGCGTACAATCTCGCCGACGACCTGCCGGTGCCGCACGACCGCGTGATCGAGTTCGCCGCGCGGCTGTTGGGTATGGCACCGCCGCCGGTGGTGCCGCTCGCGTCGCTGTCGCCGATGGCGCGCGGCTTTCATGCGGAGAACCGCCGGGTCGCCAACGGCAAGGCGAAGCGCGTGCTCGGCTGGAGGCCGCTTTATCCGACCTATCGCGACGGCCTGCGCGCGGTCAGCGCGATCGCCAGCCCGACGCCCGCCAGCGCCGCCCCCCCGACGGTCAGCGCCGTCCAGCGATAGCCCTCGAACAGCGTCGACAGCGTCATCGCGATGACGGGGACGATGACGCTGGAATAGGCGCCCTTGGCCGGGCCGATCGTCCGCAGCACCTGAAAATAGAGCGGGAACGCCAGCGCCGATGCCGCCAGCGCCAGATAGGCGACGCCCAGCAGATAACCCGCGCGCCACTCCACCACCGGCGGGCCGGTCATCGCCCAGGCGAGGCTTGCGTCCAGCGCCGCGCCGATCAGCATCGCGATCGCGACGGTGGCGATCATCGGATAGCGCTTCGCGGTCGCGCTCGCCTGCATCACGTTCGAGGTGGAGGCGGCGAGCACCGCGCATAGCGTCAGCCCGATGCCGGTCAGCGACGCCGCCGGCCCACGCGGATCGGCGCGCGCCTCGTGCAGGAACAGCAGCGACACGCCCGCCATCGCCACCACCGACCCGACCAGCAGCTGTCGGCCGAGCCGCTGACCCAGAAAGACGCGCGCGAGCAGCGCGTTGGGCACCAGCAGCAACGCAAAGGTGACCGCGACCAGCCCCGAGGTGATGAAGTGCTCCGCCTGATAGACGAAGTTGAAGTTGAGGCAGAACTGCGTCAGCCCGACCGCCGCGGCGAACAGCCAGCCGCGCGCGTCGAGCCGGAAACTCTCCCGCCGCACGAGCGCGAAGGCGGCGAGCGCCAGCCCGGCGAGCGTGAAGCGATAGCTCACCGACCACCCCGCCGGCACCACGCCCAGCCCGTCGCGGATGACGATCCAGGTCGATCCCCAGATCAGCGTCACGATCGTGAACGGGATCAGGACCGCAAGGCGCGTCGATTGCGGGCGGGCGTCGGTCATGCCGATCCGTCCGCCGTGCTCCTGCCGAAGCAGGAGCCGAGGATACTGGGCGGTGTCCTCCGCGACTCTGGGCTCCTGCCTCCGCAGGAGCACGAGACCCGCGTCACAATGCCCCGATCGCGTCGGCCAGCTTGGCGACCGCCGCCTCGTCCGTGTCCCACGCGGTCACCAGCCGCACCTCGCCGGGTGCCCAATCGTAGAAGTCGAATCCTTGCGCGCGGAGCGCCGCCGCTTCGGCGGGGGTGGCGCGCAGGAACAGCTCGTTCGCCTCGACCGGATGCACCAGCCGTCCCCCGGCCGCCGCCGCCAGCACCCGCGCGCGCGCGTTGGCGTCGTGGCCGAGTTGCAGCCACAGGCCGTCCTCCAGCATCGCCAGCAACTGCGCCGCCAGATAGCGCCCCTTCGACAACAGCAACCCCGCGCGCTTGCGCCGCCGCTTCGTCTCGCGGGCGAGGTCGGGGCGGAACAACACCAGCGCCTCCGCCGACATGCCGCCGTTCTTGACGAAGCCGAACGACAGCGCGTCGACGCCCGCGCGCCAGGTCAGGTCGGCGGGATCGGCACCGGTAAACGCGACGGCGTTGGTGAAGCGCGCGCCGTCCATGTGCAGCCCCCAGCCGCGATCCCGACACAGCGCGCCGATCGCGGCGACCTCGTCCGCGCGATAGCTCAACCCGTATTCGGTCGCGTTGGTGATCGACACCGCGTGCGGCTGCACCCGGTGGACGTCGTCGACGACCGCGTCGGCGACCGCGGCGATGCCCTCGGGCGTCAGCTTCGCGCCGGTGCCGTCGGCGAGCATCAGCTTCGCGCCGTGCGTGTAGAACTCCGGCGCCCCCGCCTCGTCGTTCTGGATGTGTGCGTCGCGGTGGCAGATCACGCCGCCCCAGGGCGGGCACAGCGCGCCCAGCGCCAGGCAGTTCGCCGCCGTCCCCGTCGGCACCCACAGCACCGCCACCTCGGTCCCGAACAGCGCACCGAAGGCGTCGTCCAGCCGCGCCGACCAGCGGTCGCCGTCATAGGCGGTATCGAGCGTGTTCGCCTGCCCGAGCGCGTCGAGCACGCGCGGATGTACCGCGGCGGCGTTGTCGGAGAAGAAGCGCATGCGGGTCGCTTTAGGGGAGGCGCGGCGCGGGTGTCACCCTGCTACGGCGGGGCGGCATGGAAAGATTGACCCTCGCGCAGGCCCGCCGTGTCACCATCGCCGCGCAGGGGCTCGACCGGCCGCGTCCCGACCAAGTCACCACCGGCGCGATCCGCCGCACCGCCGAGCGGCTTGCCCTGTTCCAGATCGACAGCGTCAACGTCGTCACGCGCGCGCATTACCTGCCCGCCTTTTCGCGGCTGGGACCCTATGACACGACGCTGCTCGACCGCATGGCATGGGGGCCGCCACGCGAGCGGCGGTTCTTCGAATATTGGGCGCACGAGGCGTCGCTGCTGCCGCTGGACCTGCACCCGCTGCTGCGCTGGCGGATGGCGGCGGCGGATCGGGGCGAGATCGGCTGGGGCGCCCTGCGCGCCTATGCCGGCGAGCGACGCGCGGAGGCGCTGGCGCTGCGCGACCGGGTCGGCGCGGAGGGGCCGCTCGCCGCGTCGGACGTCGAGCGCCGCACGGGCGGCGGCTGGTGGACGTGGAGCGATGCGAAGCGCACGCTGGAATGGCTGTTCTGGGCGGGGCACGTCACCACCGCCACGCGGCGCGGCAGCTTCGAGCGCGTCTACGACCTGACCGAGCGCGTCGTTCCGCCCGCCGTGCTGGCGCTGCCGACCCCCGATCCAGCGACCGCGCACCGGGCGCTGATCGAGCGGGCGGCGCGCGCACACGGGATCGCGACCGAGCCGTGCCTGCGCGACTATTTCCGCCTCAAGCCCGCCCAGAGCATGGCGGCGGTGGCGGCGCTCGCGGCCGAGGGCGTGCTGCTGCCCGCGACAGTGCCCGGCTGGACCGAGCGCGCCTGGCTCCACCGCGACGCGCGCCGGCCGCGTCGCGCGGCGGCACGCGCGCTGCTGGCGCCGTTCGATCCGCTGGTGTGGGAACGCACGCGCACCGAGCGGCTGTTCGGGTTCCGCTATCGGCTGGAGATCTACACGCCGGCCGACCGGCGCGTGCATGGCTATTACGTCCTGCCCTTCCTGCTCGGCGAGCGCCTGGTCGCGCGCGTCGACCTCAAGGCGGATCGGCAGGCCGGGCGGTTGCTGGTCCACGCGGTGCATCCTGAACCGGACGCGCCGGGGGAGACGATGCGCGAGCTGGAGGCGGAACTGGACCTGCTGGCGGGCTGGCTGCGCGTCGGCCGCTGACATCCTCCCCGGCACGGGGAGGTGGCGGCCGCGCAGCGGCGTGGTCCCCCTCCCCGTGCCGGGGAGGATGTCAGCGGCCGGCCTTGGCCGTCTCTCGGCTAGCTTCGCTATCCGTGTGCGGCCAGCGGCGCGAAGCGGGCCACCTGCTGCCCCACCCGGCGCAGCTGCTCGACCACGGCTGGGTCGTTCGCCCCGCCGTCCGCGTCGAACTTCGTCTCCTGCGTGTTGATCGCCGCCGCGAACGGCGTCGGCCAGCCGCGCAGCGCGTGGACGATCGAGCGCAGCGCCGCGATCGTCGAGCCGGTCGCCTGCCAGCCATAGGCGGTCGCGATCAGCCCCACCGGCATGTCGGCCAGATACGGCCGCTCGTCGCGCGCGGTCTCCTCCAGCAGGTCCAGCGCGTTCTTGACCACGCCGGAGATGCTGCCGTGATAGCCGGGGCTGGCGATGATGACCGCCGACGCCTGACGCACCGCATCGACGAACGCCTGCTCGTGCTCGGTGCGGGTCGTGCCGCGCGGGTCGTAGAGCGGCAGCCGCGCCATGTCGGCACCGCCGAACATCCGCGTCGCGAAGCCCTCCGCGCCCGCCGCGTCCAGCGCGATCTTGAGCGCGCGCTCGGTCGAGGAGGTCGCGCCGATCGTGCCGCCGATGCCGACGACGAGGGGTTGGTTGGCTGCCATGACCGGCTCATCGCGCGGGCGGCGGCAAAAGAACAGGCCTTCCGTGGTCGTGCCGCGAGGACTAAGAGGGTTGCCTGCCGGCTGTGTTAGGGCAATAGGACACGCGTGACCGACCGCCGGAACGATCCACCGCCGTCCGATCCCAACGACCGGACCCCCGCCCGCGTCCGCTATGCCTATGACCGCGTGCTCGGCGACGACCCGGCACCCGCGTCGGGCTTCTTCGCGGGCGAGGACGCGCCCTATCGTCGCGCCGATTACCCCGACGTCGATCGCCCGCCCAGCCGCCGGCGGCGCTGGCTGCGCTGGATCATGCGCGGGCTGGGCGTCGGCATCATCCTGCTGGTGCTCGCGATCGTCTGGCTGGCGATCACCGCGCCGCTGTCGCGCTCGCTGGAGCCGCCCGCGCCGCCGTCGATCACCATCACCGATGCGGACGGCAACCCGATCGCGCGGCGCGGCGCGATCGTCGGCGCGCGGGTGGACGCGTCGAAGCTGCCCAAGCACGTCACCGACGCCTTCGTCGCGATCGAGGACCGGCGCTTCTATTCGCACTGGGGCGTCGACCCGCGCGGCATCGCGCGCGCGCTGTTCCACAACGCGACCAGCGACGAGCGCAGCCAGGGCGCGAGTACGATCACGCAGCAGCTGGCGAAGAATGCCTTCCTCGATTCGGACCGCACGATCGGGCGCAAGCTGCGCGAGGTGTTGATCGCCTTCTGGCTGGAAGCGCGGCTGTCGAAGAACGACATCCTGTCGCGCTATCTCAGCAACGTCTATTTCGGCGACAACGTCTATGGACTGACGGCGGCCGCGCAGCATTATTTCGGCCGCACGCCCGATCGGCTCAACGTCGGCCAGGCGGCGATGCTGGCGGGGCTGGTCAAGGCACCGTCGCGGCTCGCGCCCACCGGCAACCTGGCCGGCGCGCGGGCGCGGCAGGCGGTGGTGGTCGGCGCGATGGAGGAAGCGGGGTTCATCACCCACGCGCAGGCCGACAGCGTGCAGCCGCAGCGCGTGCTGCCGATCCGCCGCGACGCGCTGCCGACCGGCACCTATTTCGCCGACTGGGTGCTGCCCGAAGCGCGCGAGGCGGCGGGCGAGGGGGTGGAGGGCTTCGGCGGCGACGCCACCGTCCGCACCACGCTGGACCGCCGGATGCAGCGCATCGCCGAACGCGTCGTCAAGACCGCCGGGCTGCGTCAGGCGCAGATGGCGCTGGTCGCGATGCACCCCGACGGCCGCGTCGTCGCGATGGTCGGCGGCAAGGACTACAAGCTCTCAACCTTCAACCGCGCAACGCAGGCGCGGCGTCAGCCGGGGTCGGCGTTCAAGCTGTTCGTCTATCTCGCGGCGCTGCGGTCGGGGATGACACCCGATTCGATGGTCGACGACAGCCCGCTCGACTGGGCCGGGTGGAAGCCGCGTAACGACGACGGCCGCTATCTCGGCCCGATCAACCTGCGCCGCGCCTTTGCGCGTTCCTGCAACGTCTGCGCGGCGCGGCTGACGCAGCAGGTCGGCGTGCGCTCGGTCATCAAGGCGGCGCGCGACCTGGGCATTTCGACGCCGATCCCCAGCGAGGCGACGATCTCGCTCGGCACCTCGACCGTTTCACTGCTGGAGCTGACCGCCGCCTATGCCGCGATCGCCGACGGCCGTTATCCGGTCCACCCGCGCGGCATCGCGGAGTCGCGGACCAAGGGCTGGCTGGAGCAGTTCACCGGCCGGCCTTCGACCATCCCCGGCGATGTCGAGGACGGGATGAAGGCGCTGCTCGACTCGTCGCTCAATCGCGGCACCGGCGTCGAGGCGGCGCTGTCGGTGCCCGCCTGGGGCAAGACCGGCACGACGCAGGACGGCCGCGACGCGCTGTTCGTCGGCTGGTCGAAGGATCTGGTGGTCGGCGTCTGGGTCGGCAACGACGACAACACGCCCAATCCGGGCCTCCACGGCGGCGGCATCCCCGCGCGGCTGTGGCGGTCGTTCATGGCGCAGGCGCTCAACGTCCAGACCCGCGCTTCGGCACAGGCGGCGGCTGCGGCGGCCAGCGACGATACGGAAGCCGAAGGCGACGACGGCGACGCCGGGCTGAACATCAACGGTGCGCTGGACGGGCTGGGCATCAACCTCAACATCGGCCGCGACGGCATCTCGATCGGGCCCAGAGAGACCAGGGGCGACGACCGCGGCGACCGCCGCGACGGCGCGCCGCCGCCGTCACGCGACGAGCGGCGGCCCGACGAGGAGCAATAACGCCATCCGTCATGCTGAACTCGTTTCAGCATCCATGTGCGACGGCCGCCTGCGGGACGACATTCGTCGGGCGCGTCACACCGACGTCATTCCCGCGAAAGCGAGGACCCATCACGTGCTGGTCGGCCAGGTTCATCATGGTTCGATACGGCACTCGTCACCCCGGCCTTGAGCCGGGGTCCCGCTGCCTCCTGACCGTCGAAGAAGCGGGATCCCGGCTCAAGGCCGGGATGACGAGGAGAAGCTTCGCATCTTCTCTGCGCGACTTAGTGAACCGCCCCTACCGCTCGTTCAGATAATACCGATCCAGCGCCCGCAACCCGTCGTCCAGCTGGTAGACGATCGGCTGCCCGGTCGGGATTTCCAGCCCGCTGATTTCGTCGTCCGAAATCCCCGACAGATGCTTGACCAGCGCGCGCAGCGAGTTGCCGTGCGCGGAGATCAGCACCCGCCGGCCGTCGCGCAGCGCCGGCGCGATCCGCTCGTCCCAATAGGGCAGCACGCGCGCGATCGTGTCCTTCAGGCTCTCGGTCTGCGGGATCGGCACGCCCCGATAACGCTCGTCGCGCGACAGGTCCCAGGCGCTGCCCTCCTCCGGCAGCGGCGGCGGGATGTCGAAGCTGCGCCGCCACAGCTTGACCTGTGCCTCGCCGTGCTTCGCCATCGTCTCCGCCTTGTCGAGCCCGGTCAGCCCGCCATAATGCCGCTCGTTCAACTTCCACGACTTCTCTGTCGGCAGCCACAGCCGCCCCATCGCCTCCAGCGCCAGATTGAGCGTCTTGATCGCGCGCGTCTGAAAGCTCGTGAAGGTCAGGTCGAAGTCCAGCCCCTTCGCCTGCATCAACGCGCCCGCCGCCGCCGCCTCCGCGACGCCCTGCTCGGTCAGGTCGACGTCCCACCAGCCGGTGAAGCGATTTTCCAGGTTCCAGGCGGACTGGCCGTGGCGGATCAGGACGAGGGTCGGCATCGTGGTTCCTTGCGCGGAGACGGGTTGCTCGGGATCGGGCGGACCTCTAGCGGACCGGGGAACCAGAACAAGGAGAGCGGACATGGCGATCGTGCGCGAGACGATGGTGTATGACGGCCCCGGCGGCCCGTTCGAGGGCGTCGTCGCCTATGACGACGAGGTCGAGACCGCGCGGCCGGGCGTGCTGGTCGTCCCCAACGTGCTGGGGCAGAAGGAATCCGACAACGTCGTGGCGGAGCGGCTCGCGGCGCTCGGCTATGTCGCCTTCGCCTGCGACGTGTTCGGCCAGGGGCGGCGTAAGACGCGCGAGTCCGCCGACATGGCCGAGTACATGAACGAGATGCTCGCCGACCGCGCGCAGCTCCGCGACCGCCTCGCCGCCGGCCTCGCGGTGCTGACGGGAATGAGCCGCGTCGCGCCGGGCAAGGTGGCGGCGATCGGTTACTGTTTCGGCGGACTATGCGTGCTCGACCTGGCGCGCAGCGGGCAGGACGTGCTGGGCGTCGTCAGCTTTCACGGCGTCTATGGCCGTCCCGACTATGCCAACGTCCAGCCGATCCGCGCCAGGGTGCTGGTCGCGCACGGCTGGGACGACCCGCTTGGGCCGCCCGACGCGGTGGTCGGCCTCGCCGCCGAGCTGACCGAAGCCGCCGCCGACTGGCAGCTCCACGCCTATGGCCATGCCGGCCACGCCTTCACCGATGTGGGCACGAAGGGGTCGGGCCGCCCCGGCTTCGGCTATGAAGAGAGCGCCGACCGCCGCAGCTGGCAGGCGATGAAGGACTTTCTGGCGGAGCTGTTCGTTTAGCTAACGTCCGGTTGTGGTGGAAAGCGGACCTTGCGCCTCCCCTAGCGTAGGATGTCGACGTCAGGATCTGCCGCTGCAGCCTTGCCGGCCTGGAGTGCAATCTTGAAGATGCGTATCCAAAGAAGTAGTCGTCTGAAGAGTGACGGGGAGTACCGGCTTTCACGTCGGAGCAGATAGCTTTTCGCGAAAAGGTGTCCTTTTGCTGCTGCCGTGTCCAGCCATTCGATGCCGCGACAGACATCAACAGCTCCGCCCCGACCTTCCAGCATTTGCTTACCGAGCCAATACATGCAGGAAACATTACCTGCTTCCGCACCATACTGAAATGCGGTCCGCGCCTTTTCATCTTCGCCTAGATCCATCCATATCTGCCCTAAGCGGCGTTGCGCTTCATCACTGCCGTGGCTTGCAGCACAGTCATAGTAGAAGATGGCGTTTCTCAGATCAGATGATTCTAGATCGCCCCGTTCATAGAGGGCGCCGAGAGAAACCAGCGAATATATGGAACCTCTAGAGGCTACAGGCTCCAAGAGGCGGCGCGCTTCTTCGTAGTCACCCTGTTCTATTGCTAGATACGCCCGGAGCTCCTGATCGTAGTCTTCGATCGATCCGAGCATCGAGTCAGTGTCACCCAACTCGTGCCTCTCGTGGCTCATTAAGCGAGTTTAAAGGTCGTTGCCGATGTCCGCAAGGTATCGAAGACGGACGTGACGCGAATGTCCGCTATTGGGCGATAGCCGCCGCTACAACCCCATCGTCATGAAGCGATTGTGCGGGCTCGCCGGATACCCACCGAACGCCGCGCAATCGGTGAACCCCGCCGCCTCGTAAAGCGCGTTGGCGGGCACGAACATCGGCCCCGTGCCCGTCTCCAGGCTCAGTCGCGCGAACCCGCGGGCGCGCGCCGCCGCGATGACATGCGCGAGCAGCGCCCGGCCGACGCCGCGCCGCAACGCCGCCGGGGTGGTCCGCATCGACTTCAGTTCGACATGCTCGGCCGACATCGCCCGCAGCGCCGCCATGCCGAGCAGCGTCTCGCCGTCGCGCGCAGTGAAGAAGGTGATCGCCGGATCGACCAGCGCCGCCGCGTCGAGCGCATGCGCGTAACCCTGCGGGATCAACCCGCGCGCGGTCTTCGCGTGGAACGCGATCAGCGCCGCGACATCCTCGCGGAGCGGATCGTCGACCGCGATCCGCATCAGATCTCCCCGATCATCCCCGCCAGCACCTCCAGGCACGCGACGCCCAGCGCCTTCGACCGGTCGGGCGACCAGCCCTGCTCGGGGTCTGGATTGGGGTCGTGGTCCTTGAACGGCATCTCCAGCGTCACCGAGACCGCGCCGAACCGCTCGGCGAGCTGGTTGGTCGACATCGACAGGTTGGCGTTGCCGGCACTCGCCTTTTCATAGCCCTTGCCGACCTGGAAGTCGGGCGTGTGCGCCGCCAGCCGGTCGCCGAACGCATAGAATTTCGCGCCGTGATCCTCGGTCCAGGACGGGATGCCCTCAAAGCCCGCGATGAAGTTGGCCGGGATCGCCTCGTCGCCATGGACGTCGATCGCGAAGTCGACCCCGGTCGCGTCCATCGCGTCGCGCACGCACAACACTTCGGGCGAGCGCTCGGGCGTCGGTGCGTGCCATTCGCGGTTGAGGTTGGCGCCTGCCGCATTTGTGCGGAGATGCCCGCGCCGCGTGCCGTCGGGATTCATGTTGGGGACGACATGCACCGTCGCCGCCGCCAGCAGCGGCGCGGCGGCATCGCTCGTCAGCCAGTCGAGCGCGCCTTCCATCCACCATTCGACCATCGATTCGCCGGGATGCTGGCGCGCGTACAGCCACACCTGCTTGGCCCCCGTTCCGAAGCGCAGATAGTCGATCGCCTGTCCGTCCAGGCTCTGCCCCAGCTCGCGATGCGTCGTGCCGGGCGTCGCCGCGATCCGCGCGACCAGCGCCGCGTGCTGCTCCATCGTGTACGGCGCGAAATAGGCGAACCAGGCGAGATCGCCGTCGAACGTCCACCGCCATTCCAGCACGCCGTCCGCATAGGTCGTGTCGGCCTGCCGCCAGACGGTGCGATCGCTGCTCGCCCGCGTCCGATAGCCTGGCCAGCCGAACGGATAGGCCGACTTGCCCGCGTTGAGCAGCCGAAACGTCACCGACTGTCCCGTCACGCCCGCCGCGCGGAAGTAGAACCACTGGAAGAATTCGGAGTCCTTGTCGGTGACGATCTCCAGATCGACGCGATCTCCGCTGATCGAGACGACCCTGACATTGCCGCTGTCGAAGGCGGCGTTGATGGTGACGGTCATGCGGTGTGGGCGATGATGTAGATCATCGGACCGTGATAGTGCGCCCGGACTCGCCGGGGAACCCCGTGAACACCGCCGTGGCGAGCTTGTCCGCCGTGATCCGCATGTCGGCCGCGCGCGGGGCGACGGTGCGGGCGTGACCTTCCCAGACCGGCGACTGGTCGACGCGGCGCTTGATGAGCACGGTCAGCTCGGTCGCGTCGATCGTGGTGCGCCGACCCCGACCGATCGGAAAGCCGATCCCGCCGCCCAGCCCGACGCCGCCGCTCCGGCCGCCGCTGAAGCCGCCACCGCCCAGCCCGATCGAGAAGGGCGAGGGCCGCCGCTCCTCGCGGCTGATCTGCCGTACCTCGACCAGCGCGATGAACTGCACCTCGCCGCCGGGTGCCGCGGGCGTGTAGCCGGCCGTGCCGAGCGCGCGCGCCACGGCCTCTTCGTAAGGCTGGCCGGACAGCCCGTCGCCGCCCGCCGCCGACTGCACCACCACCGTGCCGCGCTCCAGCGGCTGACCGAGATGATAGCGGATCACGTCGGTCGGCGCCGAGCCGCCGCCGGTCGTGGCGCACGAGGCGAGCAGGGGCGCGGCGAGCAGGAAGGGGACGGCGAGAAGGGCGACCTTGGCGCGCATGGGTATTTACCTTGGTTGATAGCTTCGTCGTGGGGAACGCACCGCCCGTCGCGGGTATCCGCGCGGTTGACTTTCGCGGCCCGTCTCCATAGGCGGCGCGCTTTCCGTACGAACGCTCGCGCAAAGTAGATTGACCATGAAGATCCGCAACTCGCTGAAGTCGCTGAAGGACCGTCATCGCGACAACCGCGTGATCCGTCGTCGCGGCCGCACCTATGTCATCAACAAGACGAATCGCCGCTTCAAGGCGCGCCAGGGCTGAGCCGAGGTAGCGGATTAGCTAGGCTAATCCGCGTCTCGACCGAGGCGACGGCCGGCGGCGCAGCGTCCGACCGACGACACGGATTCTACTTCCGTGTCGCGCCCCTGCCGGTGATCGAATGACCAAGCCGCACGCCGTCATCTTCGACATCGGCCGTGTGCTCTACCGATGGGAGCCGCGGCTCCTCTACGAGCGCCTCATCCCCGACGACGAGGCGCGCAGCGTATTTCTGCGCGACGTCGTCACCTCCGACTGGCATTTCCAGCACGACGCCGGCCGCGATTTCGCCGCGACGTCGGCCGAACTGATCGCCGCGCATCCGCACCATGCCGACCTGATCGCGGCCTGGGCACCGAACTTCCTTAACACGATCCCCGGCCCGGTCGAGGGCATGCCCGCGCTGGTCGACGACCTCCACGCCGCCGGCGTGCCGCTGTACGCGATCACCAACTTCTCCCACGAGTTCTTCCCGCCCTTCCGCGCGCGCGAGGCGGCGATGTTCGACCGCTTCCGCGATATCGTCGTGTCAGGCGACGAGAAGCTGGTGAAGCCCGATGCCGCGATCTACCGCCTCGCGCTCGACCGCTTCGGCCTGCGCGCCGAGGACGCGGTGTTCGTCGACGACAACGAAGCCAATGTCGCGGGCGCGGCGGCGGTGGGGCTGCATGCGCTGCACTTCACCGACCAACCCCGGCTGCGCGGCGAGTTGACGGCGCTCGGATTGCTCGGACCCTGATCGGCGCTGACGCGTTCGGGCGGCTGGGCAGGAGGGACATAGATGCACACCACGACTCGATCGATCGCCGCATTGTCGGCGATGGCGCTGCTGTTAGCGGGCTGCGGGAAGGGCACGACCACCGGTAACAGCAGCACCGCCGCGGCGGGCGAGGCTACCCCGGCGGGCGCGGACGCGGACCGGCAGGTCGGCACCAAGATCAGCGCCTATACCGAGGGCTACAACAAGCTGATCGAGACGTTCGGGCTGACCGAAACCGCGCGCCGCTACATGGATGAGAAGATCGCCGGCAAGTCGCCGACGGACAGCATCTCGATCACCGACGGCTGGGTCGATCAGGCGCTCGCCAAGCTGAAGGCGGCGCGCGCGATGCCCGGTGCCACGCCCGCGCTCGACCGTTCCGCCGACGCGCTGATCGCGGCGCTGGACAAGGTCATGGCACGACTGGGGCCGCTCAATACCTATTACGACAGCAAGGCGTACAAGGACGATGCGCTCGCGCGCGGCAAGCGCGAGGACCCGCTGATGGTGGCGGAGTTCCGCGCCGCGCTGGCGGAGGCGGACCGGTTCGATACCGCGCTGTCGGCGGCGCGGCGGGCGCGGCTCGACGGCGAGCTGTCGCGGCTCAAGGCGGCGGGGAATACGCTCGGCTACAACACCAAGCTGGAGCTGAAGCAGGCCGAGGATCTGCTGGCGCTGTTTCCCGACCCGGCGGCGGTGAAGAACCCGGCCACCTATGGCCGCGCCGACGCGATCGTCGCCTCGCTGGAAAAGCTGCTCGCCGAACAGCGCACCGCCTATGACGCCGCCAAGGCGAAGGCCGCGCCGACCGACCAGCCCGACAGCGGCCATTCGTCGGTGGTGGACAACCTGACCTCGATGATCGGCGACTATCGCGACCTGCGGCAGAGCAAGGACCCGGACGATCTCAACGACGTGATCGAGGAGTTCAACCGGGCGATCGACAGCGCGAACAACATCGACTGATCCGGGCTCCCCTCCCCGTCGGGGGAGGGGCTTCGCACTCGCCTCAGCCGAAGTCCTTCAGCTCCTCGCCCGTCAGCCGGACGACGTGGAGCACGTTGGTGGAGCCGGGCGTCTTGAAGGGGACGCCCGCCAGCACGATCACGGTCTCGCCCGCGCGCGCGATCTTGTGGCGCAGCGCCATGCGTTTCGCCTTGGCGACCATCTCCTCGAACGACTCGACGTCGCGGGTGTGGACGGCGTGCGTGCCCCACAGCAGCCCCAGTCGTCGCGCGGTGACCGTCGACGGCGTCAGCACCAGGATCGGCACCGACGGCCGCTCGCGCGCGATCCGCCGCGCGGTCGATCCCGACGTGGTGTAGCAGACGATCGCGGTCGCCCCCGTTGTCGCGGCGATCGTCTTGGCGGCTTCGGCCAGCGCGTCGGCGGTGGTCGGGTCGGGCCGCATCACCGTGAAGTGGATGCGGTCGCCGTGCGCGGGGTCGCGCTCCACCGCGTCGCCGATCGCGTTCATCATCGCCACCGACTCGACCGGCCAGTCGCCCGCCGCCGACTCCGCCGACAGCATGATCGCGTCCGCGCCGTCATAGATCGCGGTCGCGACGTCGCTGACCTCCGCGCGGGTCGGCGAGGGCGAGGTGATCATCGATTCGAGCATCTGAGTCGCGACCACCACCGGTCGGCCGAGCCGCCGCGATACCTCGACGATGCGTTTCTGCAACGGCGGCAGGTTCTGCGGCGGCAGCTCGACGCCCAGATCGCCGCGCGCCACCATCACGCCGTCGCACTGTTCGACGATCTCCTCCAGCCGGTCGATCGCGGCGGGCTTCTCGATCTTGGCCAGCAGCGCCGCCTTGCCCTCGATCAGCGTGCGCGCCTCCATCAGGTCCTCGGGCCGCTGCACGAACGACAGCGCGATCCAGTCGACCCCGGCCTGCACCGCGAAGGCGAGGTCGCTGCGGTCCTTTTCGGTCAGCGCCGGGACCGGCACGACGACGTCGGGGACGTTCAGCCCCTTGTTGTCCGACAACGCGCCGCCGACCTCGACCCTGGTGACAATCCGGTCCGTGTCGTGCTCGACCACGCGGAGCACCAGCTTGCCGTCGTCCAGCAACAGCCTGGCCCCGACCTCGATCGCGGCGAAGATCTCGCGATGCGGCAGCTGCACGCGCGTCGCGTCGCCCGGCACGTCGGAGCGATCGAACACGAACCGGCTTCCCGTCGCCAGCATCGCGCGCCCGCCCGCAAAGCGCCCGACGCGCAGTTTGGGGCCCTGCAAGTCGGCCAGGATCGTCGTCGGCCGGCCGTATTTCTTCTCCAGCGCGCGGATCGCGGCGATCACCGGCAGCTTTCCTGCCTGGTCGCCATGACTCATGTTGAGCCGGAACGCATCCGCCCCGGCATTGTACAGTGCCTCGATCATCTCGGGCGTGTTGGACGCGGGGCCCAACGTCGCGAGCACGCGGACCTTGCGCGATCGCGGCGTGATGGCTTTGGTCATCTTGGGAAACCTCGGTGCGGCCGGTTCTCCGCTGTAGCCGTTAACCCTGTTCAAGCAACGTGGAGAATGTGAATGGACCCGCTCGACCAGCTCGACGACGCGCACGCCGCCGCCGCGTTCCGCCGCCTCGTCCGCCATCTGCGTCACCGCGACGATGCGGCGAACATCGACCTGATGGGGCTGGCGGGCTTTTGCCGCAACTGCCTGTCCGAATGGGTCGAGGACGCCGCCGGCCAGCCGCGCGGCGCGGCGCGCGACCTGATCCACGGCGAACCCTATGCCGAGTGGAAGGCCCGCCAGCCCGCCGCGACGCCGGATCAACTGGCGCGGATGGCGGAAAGCCTCGAGAAGAACCCGCAGGGGTGACAGCTGCGCCCGCGCGCCGCTACACGGCCGCCAGCTTTCGATTCACCCAGGGACCATCATGACCGACAATGTCTCCGCCGAGCAGCTCCGCCAGTTCATCGAGCGCATCGAGCGGCTGGAGGAAGAGAAGCGCAGCTTCGCCGACGACATCAAGGACGTCTACAGCGAGGCCAAGTCGACCGGCTTCGACGCCAAGACGATGCGAAAGATCGTCGCGCTGCGTAAGATGGAGAAGCACCATCGCGACGAGGCGGACGCGCTGATGGAGACGTACCGCCAGGCGCTGGGTCTGCACTGAGGCTTCGTCACCCCGGCCTTGAGCCGGGGTCCCGCTTTACTTAAGCGGACGAAAGGAGCGGGATCCCGGATCAGGTCCGGGATGACGAGGAAAGAAAATGGCAGGCCATTCCAAGTTCAAGAACATCATGCATCGCAAGGGCGCGCAGGACAAGAAGCGCTCCGGCATGTTCTCCAAGCTGTCGCGCGAGATCACCGTCGCGGCCAAGATGGGGCTGCCCGACCCGGACATGAACCCGCGTCTGCGCGCCGCGGTCAACGCCGCCAAGGCGCAGTCGATGCCCAAGGACAACATCCAGCGCTCGATCGACAAGGCGACGCGCGGCGACGCCGAGACCTATGAGGAGATCCGCTACGAGGGCTTCGGCCCCGCCGGCGTGTCGCTCATCATCGAGGCGCTGACCGACAACCGCAACCGCACCGCGACCAACGTCCGCACCGCGGTGAGCAAGAACGGCGGCAATCTGGGCGCGAGCGGCTCGGTCAGCCACGGCTTCGACCGGCTCGGCCTTATCAGCTATCCCGTGAGCGCGGGCGACGCGGAAAAGGTGTTCGAGGCGGCGCTGGAGGCGGGCGCGGAGGACGTCACCTCGGCCGAGGACGGCCACGAGGTCTGGACCGCGATCGGTGACCTGCACGAGGTCGCCAAGGCGCTGGTGCCGGCGCTGGGCGAGGCGGAGGGGGCGAAGCTCGCGTGGCGGCCGCAGACGATGATCGCGCTCGGCGAGGACGATGCGGCGACGCTGTTCAAGCTGATCGACACGCTCGACGACGACGACGATGTTCAGACCGTGTGGGGCAATTACGAGGTCTCGGACGAGGTGATGGAGCGGTTGGGGTGAATTTTTTCCTCCCCGTTCACGGGGAGGGGGACCGAGCCGCGCAGCGGCTTGGTGGAGGGGGCGGGCCACAGGCGATGCGCTCGCGGCAACCCCCCTCCACCAGCCTGCGGCTGGTCCCCCTCCCCGTGCCGGGGAGGATTGATCCATGATCGTCCTCGGCCTCGACCCCGGTCTCGGCACCACCGGCTGGGGCGTCATCCGCGCGGAGGGCAACCGGCTCTCCCACCTCGCCAACGGTCGCCTCAAGACCGTCACGAGCGACAGCCTCGCCCGCCGCCTCGCGCATCTCGACACCATGCTCGCCGCCCTCCTCGCCGACCATGCGCCCACCGCCGCCGCGGTCGAGGAGGTGTTCGTCAACACCAACCCGCAATCGACGCTCAAGCTGGCCCATGCTCGCGGCGTGGCGCTGCTGGCGCTCGCCCGTGTCGGGATCGAGCCGGGCGAATATGCTCCCGCGCGGGTGAAACAAGCGGTCGTCGGCACCGGCCGCGCGGAAAAGGCGCAGGTCCACGCGATGGTGTCACGGCTGCTGCCGGGCTGCACGATCGCCGGCTCGGACGCGGCTGACGCCTTGGCGGTGGCGATTTGCCACGCGCATCATCTGGCGAACGCGCGGACGCGCGGCTGATCGCCTTCCCTGAAAGCGACCTGCCCGCTACGCCGTCTTCGGTGTCCGATCCGATCCTCACGACTCTGCCCTTTCGCTGCCGCCGCGCCCTCGTATCGGTGCGCTTGAGGCACCGCCGTAGCGTGAGGCGCGTGAGCGCCCGTACGAGCGTGGCCCGATGATCGCGCACCTGAAGGGTCGTCTCGAGTCGATCGGTATCGACACGGCCGTGATCGACGTCGGCGGTATCGGCTATCTGGTCGGCTGCTCCAGCCGCACGCTCGCCGCCCTCGGTCCGGTCGGCGAGGCGGCGATGCTGCATACCGAGATGCTGGTGGGGGAGGACTTCATCCGCCTGGTCGGTTTCGCGGCTGCTGCCGAGCGCGACTGGTTCCGACTGCTCACCGGCGTCCAGGGCGTCGGCGCGCGCGTCGCGCTGGCGATCCTGTCGGCGCTGGAACCCGCCGACCTCGTTCGCGCCATCGCCGCGCAGGACAAGGCGACGGTGGCGCGCGCCAACGGCGTCGGCCCCAAGCTCGCCGAGCGCATCGTCCGCGAGCTGAAGGACAGGACCGGCGGCATCGTCCTCGGCCCTGCCGCCGCGGCGCAGGCTCATCCCGCGGGGGCGGGCGCCGACGCCGTCTCCGCCCTCCTCAACCTCGGCTTCCGTCCCGCCGAAGCGGCGAGCGCGGTCGCCGCCGCCGCCGAGGCATTGGGCCCGGACGCGACGCTCGACGCACTGGTCCGCCTCGCGCTTCGCAAGGCTGCCAAGCCGGTATGAGCCGCCTCGCCGCCCTGCTGCTGCTGCTGACTCTGACCCCGACCCTGACCAGCGCCGCGTCGGGACAGACGCTGTCCGCGACCGACGCCCGCGACGACACGCCGCTCGTCCGCCCCGCCGACGCGCAGCTGGTCTTTGCCGACGAGTTCGCCGGCCGCCGCCTCGACCCTGCCCGCTGGGCCTTCGAGACCGAGCGCAACCGCCAGGGCTGGTTCAACCACGAGGCGCAATATTACTCGGTGGACCCCGCCAACGTCCGCGTCGCGAACGGCCGACTGGTCATCGAGGCCCGCGCCGGCGCACCTGCCGCCGCCACCCATCCCGACCTGGGCGGGCAGCGGTTCACGTCGGGCCGCATCACCAGCCGCCGCGGCTGGACCTATGGCTTCTACGAGGTCCGCGCGAAGCTGCCCTGCGCGCGCGGCACCTGGCCCGCGGTCTGGCTGCTGCCGGTCGCGCGCGGGCAGTCCTGGCCCGAGGCGGGCGAGATCGACCTGATGGAGATGGTCGGTTGGGACCCGACCGTCGTCCACGCCACCCTCCACACCGGCCTGTTCAATCACGTTCGCGGCACCCAGCGCGGCGCCCAGATCACCGTGCCGACCAGCTGTTCCGCCTTCCACCGCTATCAGCTGGAATGGACGCCGGCGGCGATCCGCATCGGCGTCGACGGTCGCAGCTACATGCGCGTCGCCAACGACCGGCCCGGCGGACACGGCGCCTGGCCCTTCGACGCGCCGTTTCGCCTGATCCTCAACCTCGCGATCGGCGGCGACTGGGGCGGCGCCCGAGGCATCGACGAGGCTGCGCTGCCGCAGCGGATGGAGGTGGACTATGTCCGCGTCTGGCGACGGCACGGCGCGCGCCGGTGATGATGGAGGTCATGCTTCCGTCCGAAGGGTCCGTGCTCGGCATCGATGTCGGCTGCTCGGAGACAAAACGATCGAGCGCGATCTGCCGGCTCGATTGGACCGCGACGACGGTCGACTGGGTCGTGCGTCGCTTCCGCGCGACCGAGGACGAGCGCGTCGCGGCGATCACGGCACTGGCCGATCGACCGCTGCTCGCCGCCGCCTTCGATGGGCCGTTGCGGCGCGGTCTGGACGAGATCGGCGCCTATCGTCGCGCCGAGCGCCTGCTGACGCTCGGCTTCCAGCCTCGGATCGGCAAGCCCGGCCAGTCGAACTCACCCGTCGGTCGGTTGCTCAACCGCCACGCGAACGCCTGCGCTCGTGCCGTACTCGCGACCGGCACCGTGCGATCGGCCCGCCATCCGCACGCGATCGACGACCGTGCGATCGTTGAGGCGTTTCCGTCGGCATGGCTGGGCATGCTGATCGCCGATCCCGAGACGTTGGACGCGACCCGGAAGGACCGCTCCGACCGGTTCTATCGGCACGCGGCCGATCGGGGCATCCTCCCGGCGGCGATCGCGCATCTGCTTCCCGGTCGATCCCATCGAGACTTCGCGTCGGTGACCGATCACGACGAGCGTGCCGCGCTGGTCTGTTCGCTGACCGCGCTCGGCGTCGCGGCGCAAGACTATGTCGCCGTGGGTGACGCGCAGGGGTGGATCGTCCAGCCGCCGGCAGTGCTGATCCAACGGTGGGCACGCGATCTCCTGGCGATCAACGACGCGCGCTGTGGTGGTGGTGTCGCGGTTGTCGGGCGACCCGACGAGGACGAAGCGCACATTGCATCGGGTGCGGAACGCCGCGCCGCCTGCCAGTGCGGCAAGCTGTCGGTGACGTGCAGCGTTGAGCCGGTGCGCGTGTCGGTCTGCCACTGTCTAGCGTGCCAGCGGCGCAGCGGGTCGGCGTTTGCCGCGCAGGCACGCTTCCCGGCGGATTGCGTGACGATGAACCGCGAAGCGCGGACGTGGCGGCGGACGGGGGATGAGGGCGGTGGCGCAACGTTCCACTTCTGCCCGGATTGTGGTTCGACGGTCTATTATCGCGCCGATTCGCAGCCCGATCTCGTTGCCGTCGCGCTGGGCGCCTTTGCGGACCCGACATTTCCCTCGCCTCAGTCGTCGAACTACGAGGGGCGCCGGCAAAGCTGGGTCGCGATCACCGGCGATATCGAACACCATGACTGACGATCGACCTCGACTATCTATAGGTCACAGATGACTGAAGAGCCGCCCCCCGCCGGCGCACCCGCGCCAGAGGACACCGCCATGATCGACGAACCCGAAGCGCCGCACGCACATCACAAGTCCGGGATCGCCTGGCTGGACCTGTCGCTCGCGATCGCGGTGCTGGTGCTCTCGGCGGCGTCGTTGCTGACCGCGCAGCATACCGGGCACACCATGGAGAAGCTGGTCGAGGAGAACAGCCGGCTGGTCCGCGCGAATGCCACGCCGATCCTTCAGTTCCTGACCGGCAACGTCGAGGACGGCGCGCGCGCGATCACGCTCAGCGTCGCCAATGTCGGCACCGGTACGGCGCGGGTGATCTGGTTCGAGGTGACCAAGGACGGCGTCGTCCAGAACGATCCCAACGACCTGATCGACTATACGCCGCGCGCCGAAGAACAGGATTATCTGCCGACGCGCCCGGTCGGCGGCACCTATTTCCCGGCCGGCGAGACGCGGCAGTTCATGCTGTGGCGATATCCGACCGGGCCGGCCAGCCGAGCGAAATGGAACGCGTTCGATTCCGCGCGCGAGCGGATCAAGGTCACCGCCTGCTTCTGTTCGGTGCTGGGCGAATGCTGGACGTCGCATCTCGCCGCCGACATGCCGCAGCCGGTCGCGGTCTGCCCGCCGCGCGGCCGGGTCAATTTCAGGGAGTCGCCGTCGGCGCTCAGCCGGTGAGGCGCCCGCAACGATGACCGACGAACGCCTCGTCACCCCCACCCGCCACCCCGACGACGCCGATGCGGCGCTGCGGCCCGCGCACGCTCGACGATTTCGTCGGTCAGCGGGCGGCACGCGACAATCTGCGCGTCTTCATCGCCGCCGCCAAGGCGCGCGGCGACGCGCTCGACCACGTCCTGTTCTTCGGCCCGCCCGGCCTCGGCAAGACGACGCTGGCGCAGATCGTCGCGCGCGAAATGGGGGTCGGATTCCGTGCCACCTCCGGGCCGGTCATCGCCAAGTCGGGCGATCTCGCGGCGCTGCTGACCAATCTGGAAGACGGCGACGTCCTGTTCATCGACGAGATTCACCGGCTCCAGCCCGCCGTCGAGGAGGTGCTCTATCCGGCGATGGAGGACCGCGCGCTCGATCTGATGATCGGCGAGGGGCCGTCGGCGCGCTCGGTCCGCATCGACCTGCCACGTTTCACGCTGGTCGGCGCGACGACGCGGCAGGGCCTGCTGACGACGCCGCTGCGCGATCGCTTCGGCATCCCGGTCCGGCTGCAATTCTATTCGGTCGAGGAACTGACCCGCGTCGTCGTCCGCGCCGCGGGGCTGCTCGGGCTGCCGGTCTCGCCCGACGGCGCGGCGGAGATCGCGCGCCGCGCGCGAGGCACGCCGCGCATCGCCGGGCGGCTGCTGCGTC
>NZ_CBDATK010000003.1:0-48566 GCF_965200135.1 Sphingomonas sp. | reverse complement strand
CCAGTCGGCGCAGCGCTTCATCTCGATCCATCCGGGCAATCGCGACGCGGCCTATGGCTATTATCTGGTCGCGCTCGGCTATTACGAGCAGATCCAGGACGTGACGCGCGACCAGAAGATCACGCGTCAGGCGCTGGACGCGCTGGGCGAGCTGACGCGGCGCTATCCTACCAGCCGCTATGCCGCCGACGCGCGGCTGAAGATCGACCTGGTCAACGACCATCTCGCGGGCAAGGAGATGGAGGTCGGCCGCTTCTACGAGACGCGCGGGCAGTGGCTGGCGGCGTCCATGCGGTTCCGGACGGTGATCGACACCTATCAGACGACGACGCACACACCCGAGGCGCTGATGCGACTGACCGAATGCTACCTCAATCTGGGCGTGCCTGAGGAGGCGCAACGGTCGGCGGCGGTGTTGGGGCGGAACTACACCGGCTCGATCTGGTACAAGCAGGCCTACAAGCTGATGCAGGACCATCCGGCGACGCAGCTGGCGGCGGTCGGGCGCGGCGCGCAGGCGGTGCCGCCGGGCACGCCGGGCGCGAAGGCGCTGTCGCTGCCGGGCGATTCGGGTACGACGCGGCCGGGCGCGACGACGGCCGCACCGACCGACGCCGCCGCCGCGCCGACGCCCGCGACCTCGGGACCGGCGACGACCAACAGCGGCACGGCGGGCACGCCCGCGAGCGGCACGACGACGCCATAAGCGCGACACGGCGGCCCTCGTCGCCCTGAATTCACTTCAGGGATGCTGAGACGAGGTCGACATGACGACGGGGCGGCGACGCCGACCCAAGGTGGCAACGCTATTCCGTCTGTAGCGCTGGGCCTTATATCGCACCGATGCTGACCGCGCTTTCCATCCGCGACGTGGTGCTGATCGAGGCGCTCGACCTGCGCTTCGATGCGGGGCTGGGCGTGCTGACGGGAGAGACCGGCGCGGGCAAGTCGATCCTGCTCGACGCGCTGGGGTTGGCGCTGGGCGCGCGCGGCGACAGCGCGCTGGTCCGGCACGGCGCGAGCCAGGCGGTGGTGACCGCCAGCTTCGACCCGCCGGTCGGCGCACTGGCGATGCTCGCCGACAGCGGGCTGGCGATCGAGCCGGGCGAGCCGCTGATCGTACGACGGCTGGTGAAGGCGGACGGCGGCAGTCGCGGCTTCGTCAACGACCAGCCCGCCTCGGCGGCGCTGCTGCGCCAGCTGGCCGAGCATCTGGTCGAGATCCACGGCCAGCACGACGATCGCGGGTTGCTGGCCCCCGCCGGGCATCGCGCGCTGCTCGACGGCTTCGGTCGGGTCGACGCCGCGCCGGTCGCGCGGGCGTGGGAGCAGCTACGGGAAGCGACGGCCGCGCTGGCGGCGGCGCAGGGCGAGATCGCGACCGCGCAGGCGGACCGCGACTGGCTGGACCATGCCGTCGCCGAGCTGGAGGCGCTCTCGCCGGAACCGGGCGAGGAGGAGACGCTCGCCGACCGCCGCCGCATGATGCAGCGCGCGGAGAAGATCGCGGACGACCTGAACGTCGTCGAGGGCCATCTGGAAGGAGCCGAGGGCGGCTTGTCGAAGCTGCGCCAGGCGGCGCGGGTGCTGGAACGGATCGCGGGCGATCACCCCGCGCTGGCCGATGCGCTGGCGGCGGTGGACCGCGCGGTGATCGAGGGCGCCGTCGCCGAGGAGCGGCTACGCGATGCCGCGCGCGAGCTGCAGTTCGACGCGCGCGCGCAGGAGGAAGACGAAGCGCGGCTGTTCGAGCTGCGGGCGATGGCGCGCAAGCATCGGGTGCAGCCCGACGATCTTGCGGCGCTGGCGGGCGAGCTGCGCGGGCGGCTCGACCGGCTGGACGCGGGCGAAGAGGGGCTGGGCGCGTTGGCGGCGGCGGTGACGCGGACGCGCGACGGCTATCGCGCCGCCGCCGACACGCTGACGGCGGCGCGCACCGAGGCCGGCGCACGGCTCGACACGGCGGTGGCGCGCGAGCTGGCGCCGCTCAAGCTGGACGCGGCGAAGTTCCGCACCGCGGTGGCGCCGCTCGGCCCGGAGCAATGGTCGGCGGCAGGCGCGGACCGCGTCGAGTTCGAGATCGCGACCAACCCCGGCGCGCCGTTCGCACCGTTGGTCAAGATCGCGTCGGGCGGCGAGCTGTCGCGCTTCATCCTCGCGCTCAAGGTGGCGCTGGCGGAACGCGGTGCGGTCCGGACGATGGTGTTCGACGAGGTCGATCGCGGCGTCGGCGGCGCGGTGGCGAGCGCGATCGGCGAGCGGCTGCAACGGCTGAGCGAGGGCACGCAGCTGCTGGTCGTGACCCACAGCCCCCAGGTCGCGGCACGCGGGCGCCAGCACCTGTTGATCGCCAAGAGCCACGACGGCACCGTCACCCGCACCGGCGTCCGCGCGCTGGACGAGGCCGAACGCCGCGAGGAGATCGCGCGGATGCTGTCGGGCGCGCAGGTGACGGACGAGGCGCGCGCGCAGGCGGAACGGTTGCTGGAGGCGGCGTGAGTTCGGCGCGCAACGAACGGCTCCTGTGGCGGGCGTCGCGCATCCGCGCTGGCAAGGCGCGCGGGGTCTGGATGCTGATCGCGCAGCATCTTGCCCTACGCGGCGAGACGGAGGCGATGGTGGCGCTGGCGGACCACTACGCGCAGCCGTTTGCGACAAAACTAGGCTACTTTGCCGACCCGTTCAGCGCGTTCGGCCTGTATCGGCGGGCGTATCGACAGGGCAACGGGAACGCCGCCTACAATCTGGCCATGTCGTTCTTCGCCAGGCGGGACATGGCGCGTTACCACTTCTGGCTCCGTCGCGCGGCCAGAGCAGGTGAAACCGATGCCGCCCTGCCGTTCCGGCGGTTCGAACTGCGGCGACCACACGCCGGCGCACGACGCATCGGGCGCATCAGACCCCAGGCGAAGCGCGATGAGCTCGTGTAAGTGAGCGCAAGCGGGCCGTTGGTGCCATCGACATCGCTAAGCAGGTCGCAGCGGCGCGAGGTCCGTATCGGCCTGGCGACGTTGCCGTTCGGCGCAGTGACCCTGGTGGTGTCGGCACTGGCGCTGCCGGCCGTCGTATCGCTGGCGATCGCGGCACCGTTTCGGGGTGGCGTATGGTTCCTGCTATGGGCGCTGCTCGCCGCAATCGTCGCGGTGCGGAACATGCTCGCCGGGATCGCGATCATGGCGGGGTTCGACTGGCGGCCCGCGCCGCTGGTGCTGGCGCGAAGCGGGGCGATCGTGGCGGGGTGGCCGGGGTGGTGGTCCTGAACGCTTGCGGGGCGGCGGCGCCCTCCCCTACCGTTCGCCGATGACGGACCTGCCCACGACCGACGCCGAGGCCGCCGCCGCGCTGGAGGCACTCGCCGCCGAAATCGCGCGGCACAACCGGCTGTATCATACCGACGATGCGCCGGAGATCGACGACGCCGACTTCGACGCGCTGGTGCGGCGTAACGCGGCGATCGAGGCGGCGTTTCCGCAGGCGGTCCGCGCCGACTCGCCCGGCCGACAGGTCGGCGCCGCGCCCGCCGGGCACCTCGCCAAGGTCGCGCATGCGCGTCCGATGATGAGCCTCGACAACGGCTTTTCCGACGAAGAGGTGCGCGACTTCGTGGGGCGGGTTCGGCGCTTCCTGAAGCTTGCCGAGGACGAGCCGGTCGCGCTGACCGCCGAACCGAAGATCGACGGGCTGTCCTGTTCGCTGCGCTATGAGGACGGGCGGCTGGTGCAGGCGCTGACGCGGGGCGACGGCGCGGTCGGCGAGGACGTCACCGCGAACGTCGCGACGATCGACGACATCCCGAAACAGCTCCCCGCCGACGCGCCGACAGTCTTCGAGGTGCGCGGCGAGGTGTATATGGAGAAGGCCGCGTTCGCGGCGCTCAACGCGCGGCTGCTCGCAGACGGCGGCGAGGGCGCGCGGCAGTTCGCCAACCCGCGCAACGCCGCCGCCGGGTCGCTCCGGCAGAAGGATGCGGCCGTTACCGCCAGCCGACCGCTGCGCTTCCTGGCGCATGGCTGGGGCGAGGCGAGCGTGGTGCCGGCGGACACGCAGGCGGGGGTGGTCGATCGCCTGCGCGGCTGGGGCTTTCCGATCGCCGAGGGCTTGTGCCGCTGCGCCGATCTCGACGAGGCACTGGCGCAATACCGCACGATCGAGGCGGCACGCGCCGACCTGCCGTTCGACATCGACGGCGTGGTCTACAAGATCGACCGGCTCGACTGGCAGGCGCGGCTGGGCAGCGTCGGCCGCGCCCCGCGCTGGGCCGTCGCGCACAAGTTTCCGGCGCAGCGCGCGCAGACCACGCTCAACGCGATCGACATCCAGGTCGGGCGCACCGGCAAGCTGACGCCGGTCGCGCGGCTGGCGCCGGTCACCGTCGGCGGCGTCGTCGTCACCAACGCGACGCTGCACAATGCCGACGAGATCGCCCGGTTGGGAGTGCGGCCCGGCGACCGCGTCGTGCTCCAGCGCGCGGGCGACGTGATCCCGCAGATCGTCGAGAACCTGTCGGCCGCCGACGATCGCCCCGCCTTCGTCTTTCCCGATCACTGCCCCGCCTGCGGCAGCGAGGCGGTGGCGGAGGCGGGCGAGGTCGACATCCGCTGCACCGGCGGGTTGATCTGCCCGGCGCAACGGCTGGAACGGCTACGGCATTTCGTCAGCCGGGGGGCGCTCGACATCGACGGGCTGGGGGAAAAGACGCTGGTCGAGCTGATCGAACTCGGCTGGGTGAAGGAGCCGGCCGATCTGTTCGGGCTGGCACCGCACCGCGAGGCGTTGCTGGCGCGCGAAGGGTGGCAGGCGAAGTCGGTCGACGCGCTGCTCGCGGCGATCGAGGCGAAGCGCACGCCCGACGCCGCGCGGCTGCTGTTCGGACTCGGCATCCGCCATATCGGCAGCATCACCGCGCGCGACCTGATGAAGGCGTTTGCGACGCTGCCTGCGTTGCGGGACGCGGCGGCGGCGGTGCGCGGCGGCGATCCCGACGCGCTGCACCGGTTTCAACTGATCGACGGCGTCGGCCCCAGCGTCGTCGCGGCGCTGGGCGACTTCTTTCACGAACCGCACAATCAGGCGCTGTGGGACGACCTGCTCGCACAGGTGTCGCCGCCACCCTTCGTCGTGGAGACCCGCGCATCGGAGGTCAGCGGCAAGATCGTGGTCTTCACCGGCACGCTGGAGACGCTGTCGCGCGACGAGGCGAAGGCGCAGGCGGAGGCGTTGGGCGCGCGGGTGGCGGGGTCGGTGTCGGCGAAGACCGATCTGGTCGTCGCCGGCGCCAATGCGGGCTCGAAGCTGAAAAAGGCGGCGGAGCTGGGCGTGCGGGTGATCGCGGAGGCGGACTGGGCGACGCTGGTGGCGGCGGCGACGGGGTAGCGTCGCCGCGACGGAAACAGCCGGCCGCCGGCTCCCGACCGTGGCTATTTTGCAACGCAGCATGAAGACTCGTGCGTGCGCCCGCCACTACCCTAGCCCGAGTCACGGAAGCGACTTATTACCCTGCCAGGGCGGCCGCATCGGCAGAATGGGCCGCACAAGAATTCCAAGGGGTTGGGAAAAATCATGCGACATCAGTTCCTTCTGGGCGCGGCCGCCGTCGCGCTCGTGATTCCGGCCGCCGCGTCGGCGCAGGAGACCACGTCCTCGATTCGCGGTTCGGTGATGAACGCCGGTGCCCCCGTCGCGGGCGCCACGGTCGTCGCCACCGAGACCGCGTCGGGCACGACGTCGCAGACCACGACCGATGGGTCGGGCACCTTCACGTTCACCGGCCTGCGTCCGGGTGGGCCCTATACGGTGGCGATCACCAGCGCGTCGGGCAACAAGACCGTCACCGACATCTTCACGGTGGTGCAGCAGCCGTTCGAGTTGCCGGTGGAGCTGGCCGCGACGGATGGCGCGGCGGCGAACGGCGCCGAAACCGCCGGCCCCGACATCGTCGTGACCGCCGCCTCCATCCGCGGCGCGGGCACCCGGTCCGACGGGCCGCAGACGGTGCTGACGCAGGCGGACATCCGCCGCGTCGCTTCGGTCAACCGCGACATCCGCGACATCGAGCGTCGCGATCCGCTCGCCAGCCTCGACCTGTCCAACACCCGCGCGGTCAGCTTCGGCGGCGTCAACCCACGCTTCAACCGGTTCACGATCAACGGCGTTCAGGTCGGCGATCAGTTCGGGCTCAACTCCGACGCCAACCCGACCGGGCGCGGGCCGATCCCGTTCGACGCGATCGCGCAGGTCTCGACCTCGTTCGCGCCGTACGACATCCGCCAGGGCAACTTCCAGGGCGTGGCGATCGACACCGTCGTGCTGTCGGGCGACAACGATTTCCACGGCACGGGCTTCTACTCGCAGAGCCGCGACAGCCTGCAGGGCAAGCGCATCGGCTCCAACACGCTGGTGCTGCCGCGCTACAATTCGGAGACCTATGGCGCGACGTTCCGCGGGCCGCTGATCGCCGACAAGCTGTTCTTCATGGTCTCGGCCGAGCGCAACACCGATCCGCGTCCGTTCACCCCGTCCGCCGCGAACCAGGTCGTCGGCCTGTCGCAGGCGACGGTGGACACCGTCACCGGCATCTCCAACAGCGTCTACAACTACAATCCGGGCAGCGTGCTGGCGATCAATCCGCAGAAGGACGAGAAGATCGTCGGGCGGATCGACTGGAACATCACCACCGGCCAGCGGCTGTCGGTGACCTACGTCAACGCCTATGAATCGGCGAACGTCCTGCAGAACACCAACTCCACGTCGGCGACCGCGCCCAGCCTGGGACTTGAATCGGACGCCTATCAGCGCTCCGTGCTGGTGCGCGCGGGGATCGCGCAGCTGAACTCCGACTGGACCGACCAGTTCTCGACCGAGGCGCGGTTCCAGTACAAGTCGCAGCGTACGGGCCAGGACCCGCTGCTCGGCCGCGGCTTCGCACAGTTCCGCGTCTGCACCGATGCGGTCTCGGCGGGATCGGTGACGGCGTGCGGCGTCGGCGTGCCGATCGTCGCCTTCGGCCCGGACATCAGCCGGCAGACCAACGAGTTGTTCAACGACACCTGGGGCGGCTCGCTGCTGGCGCGCTACAATGGCGGCGGTCACGACATCAAGGCGCTGTTCGAGGTCACGGCGAACCGGACCTTCAACTACTTCCTGCAATACTCGTCGGGCGCCTATTATTTCGACTCGATCGCGGACTTCCGCAACAAGTCGGCGTCGACCTTCGACTATGCCAATGCGGTATCGCTCAACACGCGCGACGTGGCGGCGGACTTCCGCTATCAGCAATATTCGTTCGGCCTCCAGGACAACTGGACGATCTCGGACGCGCTGAACATCACCTATGGCTTCCGCTACGACGTCTACGCGCAGCGCTCGCCGATCGCTCCCAACACGGCGTTCTTCAACCGGGTCGGCTTCTTTAACACGCAGACCTACAAGGGCCTGGACAACTTCCAGCCGCGCTTCTCGTTCAACTGGAAGCCGGGCGTGAACTCGCTGCGTATCCGTGGCGGCGCGGGCATCTTCGGCGGCGGGTCGCCGGACATCTATCTGTCCAACAGCTATTCGAACACCGGCGTGCTCTCCAACCGCCTGACCACCGTGACGCGCGCCACCACGGCGGGCGCGACGACGCCGGGCGCGGTGGCCGGCTCGCAGAACACGGCGGTCTGCGCGGCCCCGTTCACGGGCGCCAATGCGGCATTGTGCACGACGGCGCTGAACGGCGTCACCGGCACCAACATTCCCGGCGCTGCCAACACCTTCCTGTCGACCAACACGGCCAGCCTGCTGACCGCACCGGTCAACGCGCTGGCGCAGGACTTCCGCCTGCCGTCGGTGCTGAAGGCGACGCTGTCCGCCGACTACACGCTGTTCGGCTTCAACGTCGGCGCGGACTATATCTACACCGAGACGGTCAGCGGCGTGGCGTTCACCGACGCGCGGTCGATCGTCATCGGCCGGCTGCCCGACGGGCGTCCCCGCTACAATGCGCGCACGCTGTATAACGGCCAGATCGCGACCACGGGGCTGGGCAGCGACACCAACCTCGACACGATCATCTACAACGACGATCGCGGCCGCAGCCATATCGGCGTGGTCCGGTTCCAGAAGGACTTCGACTTCGGCCTGACCTTCGGCGGCAGCTATGCGCGTCAGGACGTGAAGGACGTCAGCCCGGCGACCTCGTCGACCGCGACGTCGAACTACGCCAACGCCGCGATGGCGGACCCGAACTTCGCGTCCTATGGCCGCTCGTCGGACGAGACGACCTGGGCGTTCAAGTACAATGTCGGGTTCGATCACGCCTTCTTCGGCGACTATCGCACCTCGATCCAGCTGTTCGGCGAGACCCGGTCGGGCCGCCGCTACAGCTTCACGATGCAGGATCCGGGCGGCAACCGCTCGCCCGTGTTCGGCACCGTGACCAACATCGGCACCAACGGCAACACGCGCTACCTGTTCTACGTGCCGACCAGCGCGACCGATCCGCTGGTCAGCTATGACTCGGCGGCGACGCAGACGGCGGTCGAGGGGCTGATCGGGCGTACCGCGCTGAAGGACTATCGCGGCCGGATCGCGGCGAAGAACATCGCCCGCAACCGCGCCTTCACCCGCATCGACCTCCATCTGGAGCAGGAACTGCCGACCTTCATCGGCGGCTCGCGCGTGTCGCTGTTCGGCGACATCGAGAACCTGCCCAACCTCATCAACAGCAAGTGGGGCGGGCTGCGCCAGCTCGGTTTCCCGTATCAGTCGGCGGTGGTGCAGGTGCAGTGCCTGAGCGCCCCGGTCGCGACGGGCACGGGCGTGGTGGCGATCGGCACCACGGCGGCGAACAACCCGACCGGCCTGCCGGCAGTCGCCAACACGCTGCCGACCCAGACCTGCGCGCAGTATCGCTATTCGTCGTTCCGCGATCCGCGGGCGTCGGAGGTGCTGCCGAGCGTGTCCAACTCGCTGTACCTGATCCGCATCGGCGCGCGCTTCTCCTTCTAAGGAGGGGGCGCTCCGTCGGAGCCGGAGGGGCTGCCGCTTCCGATCGGAGCGGCGGCCTCTTTTGCGTTCGGCCCGCGCCGCCTATAGCGCGCAGGCCTTGGCCTATCTCGCCCCACCCCCTCACCCCCCGCTCAACGTCCGGCCGTTCTTCGAGGACAAGAGCCGCGCGTTCTGGACATTGCAGGCGATCGGGTGGGGCGGGTATCTGATCGTGCGCGAGGCGGCGTCGATCTCCGGCGGGCCGTCACTCGACGTGGTCGTGCCGGTGCTGGTCGAGGCGATCCTGGGCTATTGCCTGACGCTGCTGCTGTCGACGCTCTACGGATATTACCGCCGGATGCGGCGCGTCGCGGGCGTGGCGCTGACCGTCGCGACCCTGCTGGGCGTGACGCTGCTCTATGCCTTTCTGGTCGCCTTCGCGTTTTCGTTCATCAGCGTGCGGGTGGTGACGCCCGGCGTCAGCCTCGCGTCGTTCGTCTCCGCCTTCTACATCTGTTTTACGGTGCTCGCCGGGTGGTCGGCGCTGTATTTCGGAATCAACTTCTACATCCTGGTCGAGGAGCAGATCGACCAGATGCGCGACCTGGAGGCGCAGGCGTCGTCGGCGCAGCTGGCGATGCTGCGCTATCAGCTCAACCCGCATTTCCTGTTCAACACGCTCAATTCCATCTCGACGCTGGTGCTGTTGAAGCAGACCGACCGCGCCAACGCGATGCTGTCGCGGCTGTCGTCGTTCCTCCGTTACACGCTCGCCAACGAGCCGACCGCGCACGTCACCGTCGCGCAGGAGGTCGATACGCTGAAACTGTATCTGGAGATCGAGAAAATGCGGTTCGAGAGCCGGTTGCGGACCGCGTTCGACATCGATCCCGCCGCGGAGCGTGCCCGCCTGCCCTCGCTGCTGCTCCAGCCCCTGGTCGAGAACGCGATCAAATATGCGGTCACGCCGCAGGAAGAGGGCGCCGATATCTGCGTCAAGGTGCAACTCGCCGGGGAACGGGTGCGGATCGTCGTGTCCGACACCGGCCCCGGCTTGCGCGACGGCGCCTTGCCGGTCAGCCTTTCCACCGGGGTCGGACTGCCCAATATCCGCGAGCGGCTGGTGCAGGCCTATGGCCCGGACCAGCAGCTCACGACCCAATCGATGCCGGCGGGCGGCTTCTCGGTCACGATCGAGTTCCCCTTCCAGCTGGAGGAACTGAAGGAGGCTGCATGATGTCCGCGCAATCTCCCGTTCAGGCGCATCCGCCTAGGGCCGACGCCATTCATCACGAGGCCGCATGACCATTCGAACCATCCTCGTCGACGACGAGCCGCTCGCCATTCAGGGGCTGGAGCTGCGGTTGCAGCAGTTCGACGACGTCGAGATCATCGACAAATGCATCAACGGACGCGAGGCGATCCGCGCGATCAAGACCCACAAGCCCGACCTCGTCTTCCTCGATATACAGATGCCGGGCTTCGACGGATTTTCGGTCGTGCAGGGGCTGATGGAGGTCGAGCCGCCGCTGTTCGTGTTCGTCACCGCCTATTCCGACCATGCGCTGCGGGCGTTCGAGGCGCAGGCGGTCGATTACCTGATGAAGCCGGTCGACGAGTCGAGGCTCGCCGACACGCTCGACCGGGTGCGCCTGCGGTTGAGCGAGAAGCAGAGCGTCGGCGAGGCCGCGATGCTGAAGGACGCGCTGGCCGAGCACGCGCCCGAGGCCGCCGCCGACATGGAGGCCGAGGGTCTCGGCGGCGGTACGGGCGGGGACCCCTCGTCCAATCGGTTCGAGAAGCTCATCAACATCAAGGACCAGGGCCAGATCTTCCGCGTCGACGTCGATACGATCGAGCTGATCGAGGCGGCGGGCGATTACATGGTCATCAAGACCGGCGACAATTCTCTGGTGCTGCGCGAGACGATGAAGGACCTGGAAAAGCGGCTGGACCCACGCCGGTTCCAGCGCGTCCACCGCTCGACCATCGTCAATCTCGATCAGGTCAAGCAGGTGAAGCCGCACACCAACGGCGAATGCTTCCTGGTGCTCAATTCGGGCGGCAGCGTGAAGGTCAGCCGCAGCTATCGCGACGTGGTGGCACGCTTCGTTCACTGAGGATCGGCCCGAGGTCAGTCCTCGGCGGGCTCTTCCTCGGCCGGCCGCTGGAACCACGACTCGACCTCGCCGGCCAGCTTGATCGTGAGAGGCCGGCCCTGACGGTCGACCTTCTTGCCCAACGCCACGCGAATCCAGCCCTCCGAGCGGCTGTATTCCTCGACGTCCTTGCGCTCGACGCCCTTGAAGCGGATGCCGATGCCGCGCTCCAGCGCCGCCTGGTCGAAATGCGGCGAGCGGGGATCGATCGAGAGATGGTCTGGCGGCGTGTCGGTCATGCCTGCGCCTTAACGGCCCTACCGGTCCTTTGCCCACAAAAAACGGCGCGGCAGCCATGAGCCACCGCGCCGCTTCCCCGCGTGACCTCGTCGGATCAGTTGCAGACGCGCACGTCGTAGGGGCGTCCGCTCCAGCGGTCGTACTGGCGCTGGTAATAGCAGCGCGGCTGGTAGTCGTAGTTCGCCCGGTAATCGTCGTAGTAATAGGCGCGCGGCGGGGGCGCGTCGTTGTAATAGCCGCGATCGTAATAACGCCCGCGGTCGTTCGACGCGATCGCCGCGCCGACGCCCAGACCGATGATGCCGCCCAGTACCGCCGCGCCACCGGCGCCGATGCCGCCGCGGTGATGGCCATAGCCGCCACGATAGCCGCGATATTGCGCGTCGGCCGGAGCGGACGCCGCAAACGCACTCGCGGCCATCGCCGTGCCGAGCACTGCCTTCTTGAACAGACCAGTCATGTCGGACCTCCTACACAAAGCTCGGTCGTGCGGGCTGAACGAACACCACCGCGACCTTGTTACCGGTATTGCCCGAGTCGCCCTGAACCGGCACGGAATGGTGCGTTCAACTGGGAGAAAGCTGTGGCGCACTGGCTCATCAAGGGCGAACCCGACAGCTATGGCTGGGAGGACTTGGTGCGCGACGGCGGCACCGAGTGGGACGGCATCCGCAACGCCACCGCCGCGAAGAACCTGCGCGCGATGAAGGTCGGCGACGAGTTGCTGTTCTATCATAGCGGCACGGCGAAGGCGGCGGTCGGCGTGGCGCGGGTCGCACGGGAGGCGCAGGCCGACGGCGACGATGGCCGGTGGGTGTCGGTTCGGGTCGAGCCGGTCCGCCCGCTGCCCGCACCCGTTACGCTGGCCGCGATGAAGGCGAACCCGGCGCTCGCCGAAATGGCGACGATCCGCCAGTCGCGGCTCAGCGTGTCGCCGGTGACCGCGGCGGAGTGGGCCACGGTGCTGGGGCTTGCCACCGCTTAAGCATCGCCGTCGAGGCGCTTGGTCATCACCACGCCCGGTCCCGTGACGCCGCCCTATCTGCGAAGCGGCGTGCGGCCGATCCGCTCGTTGGCGATATCGCGAAACAGGCACGCCGCCGGTCGATCGCACGGTGCGCTGCGACGCGGCCATCGCTCACGACACGTCAAAATCCCGGATACGATCCGGCCTAGACTTCCGTCCGTGGTGAAGGCACGCCCTCGGCAGCCAGGGGAACCGACATGTCGAACTATCAGACCATCCTCGCCGAGCGCCACGCCGACGTGCTCGTGCTCACCCTCAATCGCCCCGACCGGCTCAACGCCGCATCGCCGGAGATGGCGGACGAGCTGGCGGCGGCGCTGGACCGGATCGATGGCGCGCGCGCGGTGCTGTTGACCGGGGCGGGACGCGCTTTCTGCTCGGGCGCGGATCTGGCGGCGCGAGGCGAGCGCACGGTGACCGGGGCGCAGGGTAGCCACGACGCGCTGACCCGTCACTACAATCCGCTGATGGTGAAGCTGGCCGAGCTGGACGTCCCCACCGTCGCGGCGGTCAACGGCCCGGCGGCGGGCATCGGCTGTTCCATCGCGCTCGCGGCGGACTTCGTGATCGCGGGCGCGTCCGGCTATTTCCTCCAGGCGTTCGTCAACATCGGCCTAGTGCCCGATGGCGGCGCATCGTGGATGCTGCCGCGCCTGATCGGCAAGGCGCGCGCGACCGAGATGATGCTGCTGGGTGAGAAGGTCGGCGCTGACAAGGCGGCCGAATGGGGCCTGATCCACAAGGCGGTGGCCGACGACCGGTTGATGGCGGAGGCGCTGGCGCTCGCGACGCGGCTGGCGGCGGGGCCGACCGTCGCGCTCGGCCTGATGCGCCGCAATATCGCAGCGGGGATGGACGGCTATGCCGACGCGCTCAATCGAGAAGCGATCGCGCAGCGGACGGCGGTCGAGACCGGCGACGCCATGGAGGGCGGCATGGCATTCTTGCAGAAGCGCAAGGCGGCGTTCAGAGGGGCCTGATGCCGGACTCCGAACGACCGATCATCGAACAGAATATCGGCGAGGACGCCGGCAGCACCCCGCGCGCGCCGGAGCCCACCCCACCGGCAGCCGCGCACCCCGAGGTCGCCGACTGGCAGGCGCTGGCGGCGAAGGAGGTGAAGGGCAAGGACCTCGTCTGGCGCACGCCGGAGGGGATCGCGGTCAAGTCGCTCTACACCGCCGACGACGTTACCGCCGACCCCGGCCTGCCCGGCTTCGCCCCCTTCACGCGCGGCGTGCGCGCCTCGATGTACGCCGGGAGGCCGTGGACGATCCGGCAATATGCCGGCTTTTCGACCGCGGAGGAGTCGAACGCCTTCTACCGCCGCAACCTCGCCGCCGGGCAGAAGGGGTTGAGCGTCGCCTTCGACCTCGCGACGCACCGCGGTTACGACAGCGACCACCCGCGCGTCACCGGCGACGTCGGCAAGGCGGGCGTCGCGATCGACAGCGTCGAGGACATGAAGATCCTGTTCGACGGCATTCCGCTCGACCAGATGTCGGTCAGCATGACGATGAACGGCGCGGTGATCCCGATCCTCGCCTTTTTCGTCGTCGCGGGCGAGGAACAGGGCGTCGACCGGTCGAAGCTCGACGGGACCATCCAGAACGATATCCTGAAGGAGTTCATGGTCCGCAATACCTACATCTATCCGCCCGAACCGAGCATGCGGATCATCTCGGACATCTTCGGCTACACGTCGCGCGAGATGCCCAAGTTCAACAGCATCTCGATCAGCGGCTATCACATGCAGGAGGCGGGGGCGACGCAGCTCCACGAGCTGGCCTTTACGATCGCCGACGGCATGGAGTACGTGAAATACGGCGTCGCGTCGGGCCTCGACATCGACAGGTTCGCCGGTCGCCTGTCGTTCTTCTTCGCGATCGGCATGAACTTCTTCATGGAGATCGCCAAGCTCCGCGCCGCGCGCGTGCTCTGGCACCGCGCGATGACGCAATTGGGCGCGCGGGACGAGCGCTCCAAGATGCTTCGCACCCATTGCCAGACCTCGGGCGTCAGCCTGACCGAGCAGGACCCGTACAACAACGTCATGCGGACGACGATCGAGGCGATGGCGGCGATGCTGGGGGGCACGCAATCGCTCCACACCAACGCGCTGGACGAGGCGATCGCACTGCCGACCGACTTTTCCGCCCGGATCGCGCGCAACACGCAGATCGTGATCCAGGAAGAGACGGGAATGACCAAGGTCGTCGACCCGCTCGGCGGCTCATTTTATGTCGAGAGCCTGACCCAGAGCCTGGTCGACGGCGCCTGGGAACTGATCGAACGCATCCAGCGCGAGGGCGGGATGGCCAAGGCGGTCGCCGCCGGCTGGCCCAAGGCGATGATCGAGGAGGCCAGCGCCGCCCGCGCCGCCCGCGTCGATCGCGGCGAGGACGTGATCGTCGGGGTCAACAAGTACCGCAAGGCCGGCGAGGACCCGATCGAAATCCTCGACGTCGACAACGTCGCCGTGCGGGAGGCGCAGGTGCGGCGCATCCAGCGCGTCAGGGCGACGCGCGACGAGGCGGCGTGCCGCGCCGCCCTGGATGCGTTGCGCGACGGCGCGCGCGGCACCGGCAACCTCCTGGAACTCGCGGTCGACGCCGCGCGCGCGCGCGCGACGCTGGGTGAGATCAGCAGCGCGATGGAGGACGTGTTCGGTCGCTACGGCACCAATCCGACCCCGGTCAGCGGCATCTATGGCGGCGCCTATGCCGACGACGCGCGCTGGGAGCGGCTGACCGACGGCGTCGCCTCGACGGAGCGCCGGCTCGGCCGCCGACCCCGGATGCTGGTCGCCAAGATGGGGCAGGACGGCCACGACCGCGGCGCCAACCTGGTGTCTAGCATGTTCGGCGATCTCGGCTTCGACATCGTGCCCGGCCCGCTGTTTCAGACACCGGCGGAGGCCAGCGCGCTGGCGATCGACAGCGACGTCGACGTGGTGGGCGCGTCGTCGCTCGCGGCCGGGCACAAGACGCTGATCCCCGAACTGATCGGCCATTTGCGCGAGGCGGGCCGCGCCGACATCAAGGTGATCGCGGGCGGCGTCATTCCCGCGCAGGATTACCAGACGCTGCGCGATGCGGGCGTGCAGGCGATCTTCGGCCCCGGCACCAACCTGATCGCCGCCGCCGAGGAAGTGCTGCGACTGCTCGGCCACAACATGCCGCCGCAGGACGAAGCGGCGGAATAGGCGTGGATCGCGCGGTCCGTTGGAGTCGACCGACATGAACTTCGATATCGCCGACGACCATCGCATGGTGCAGGACCTGGTGCGGCGCTTCGTCGACGACGAGCTGATGCCGCTGGAGGCCGCGGTGCTGGCGCGGGAGGTAAGCGGCGGCGGGCCGCATCTTGTCGCCACCGAGCAGGCGCGGTTGGACGAACGATCGCGCGAGCTGGGGCTGTGGAGCCTCGACGCGCCGACCGATCTGGGTGGCCACGATCTGCCGGCGGTCGCGATGGTCGGGGTCAACGAGGAGCTGGGGCGGACCGTCACGCCCTTCACCCTACCGCCGGACTCACCCAACCTGCGGATGCTCGCCGCCACCGTCACCGACCGGCAGCGCGACGCCTATCTGGCGCCCTATGTGCGCGGCGAGACGATCTCCGCGATCGGCATCTCGGAGCCGGGCGCTGGCTCCGACCCCGCCGGCATGACGACGCGCGCGATCCGGGACGGCGACGACTGGGTCCTGAACGGCCGCAAGATATGGATCACGCGCGCGGCGGAGGCGGACTTCACCATCGTCATGGCGGTGACCGATCCCGAGAAGCGCGCACGCGGCGGCATGTCGGCGTTCCTGGTCGATCGCGACACGCCGGGGTTCGCGGTGCTGCGGCCGATCCCGATGATCGGCGGCCACGTCACCTACGAAGTGGCGCTGGACGAGTGCCGCTTGCCCGGCTGGAAGCTGCTGGGTCGGGAGGGCGAGGGCTTCGCGCCGATGCAGCTGCGGCTCGGCACCCGGCGGCTGGAGATGGCGGCATGGTCGATCGGCATGGCCGGCCGCGCGCTCGACATGATGAGCGACTATGCGACGCAGCGGGTGACCTTCGGCCAGCGGCTGAGCGACCGCGGCGTGGTGCAGGGCTGGGTCGCGGACGCGGCGACGCGCATCCACGCCGCGCGGCTGATGACCTGGCATGCCGCCTGGATGCTCGACGCGGGCCAGGACGCGCGTGTCGAGGTGTCGATGGTCAAGGCGTTCGCGACCGAGATGGCGTGGGAGGTCGTCGACCGTGCGATGCAATGCCTGGGCGCGATGGGCATGACCCGCGAGCTGCCGCTCCACCTGATGGCGGCCAAGCTGCGAACGATGCGGATTTATGACGGGCCGACCGAGGTCCATCACTGGGTGGTCGCGCGCGACCGGCTCGGCCGCTAACCCGCCGGCGCCTCCTGCCCGCGCCGCGCACGGCTGACGTAGACGGTAGTCGCGCATTGCTCACCGGCGATGGCCAGCCCGGCCGCCTCCGCCGCGTCGTAACTGTCATAGGGGGCGCTGGCGACGGTCGCGTCCGACTCCGTATCGCCGTCGGGACCGCAGCTCTGCAAGGCGGAGGTGTTGAGCAGCCAGCGGCCGCCGTCCGCTTCCTCGACGTGAATGCAGTCGCTGTCTTCCGGTGCCACTTCGCCCCAGGGTAATTTGATGATCTCCATGGCCACGATCCTTTCGGCAGCGTAACGCATGGCGACCGGTTCCTGTTCAGCCCGCATGCCCTCTCAAGCGAAGAGGGCGGCCACGCGGGGATGGGTGCCGGTGACCTCGACCGGCATACCCCCCGCCCGCCGTCGCGCGATCCAGTCGCGCAGCATCTCGGCCGTGGTGTGGTCCGCGCCCTGCAAGCCGGACACGTCGAGCCGGACATGCGCGTCCGCCGGCACCTTGTCGATCGCGTCCGTCAGCTTGGGCAGCGTCAGCAGGGTCGCGGTGCCGTCCAGCGTCAGCGCGCTGACCGTGCCCTCGTCGGAGCGCGCGACGGTCAGGCCCAGCCGCCGCCGATGCGGGACCAGTTCCAGCAGCGACAGGCCGATGCCGACCAGCACGCCGGTCAACAGGTCCTCCATCACCACCACCGCCAGCGTCGCCGCCCAGATCAGCACGGGCATGTAGCCATAGCCGTGGAACAGGTGGCGCACGTGCGCCAGGCTGACCAGCCGCCAGCCGGTGACCACCAGGATCGCCGCCAGCGCCGCCATCGGCATCGCCTCCAGCAGCCAGGGCAGCAGCGCGACGAAGCCCAGTATCCAGACGCCGTGGAGCATCGTCGAGGCGCGGCTGACCGCGCCCGCCTGGACGTTGGCGGACGAGCGCACGATGACGCCGGTCATCGGCAGGGCGCCGGCCGCGCCGCACAGCATGTTGCCGATGCCCTGCGCGCGCAGCTCCTTGTTGTAGTCGGTGCGGACGCCGTCGTGCATCCGGTCCACCGCCGCCGCCGACAACAGCGTCTCCGCCGAGGCGATAAAGGCGATGGCGAGTGCCGCGGCGAGAACCGCGGGATCGAGCAGCTGCGCCATCGCGCTGCCCGACGGCGGCACGATCGCCGCGACGATCGAGTCGGGTACGTCGACGCGGGTCACGTCCAGCCCCAAGAGGACCGAGGTGAGCGTGCCGACGACGACCCCGATCAGCGCGCCGGGAATGAGCTTCAGCCTGGCCGGGCGCAGCTTTTCCCAGGCGAGCATCGCGGCGATGGTGACCACCCCAACCGCAAAGGCCATCTCGGCCGCCGCGACGTTGAAGGCCGACAGGCCGAGCAGCCGGCCGGGCATGGCGGCCAGGTTCTCCGGGCCGCTCGGCAGCGGCTTGGCGTCGAACAGGACGTGGTACTGACCGACGACGATCAGCACGCCGATCCCCGCCAGCATGCCGTGGACGACGGCGGGCGAGATCGCGCGGAACCAGCCGCCGAGGCGGAACACGCCGGCCGCGAGCTGGATCAGCCCGGCGACGAGCAGGATCGGGCCGAGCGCGCTCAGCCCCTTGTCGCGGACCAGCTCGAACACGATCACCGCCAGGCCGGCGGCGGGGCCGCTGACCTGCAACGGCGATCCCGAGAACGCACCGACGACCAGGCCGCCGATAATGCCGGTGATGAGGCCCTTCTCCGGCGGCACGCCCGACGCAACCGCAATCCCCATGCACAGCGGCATGGCGACGAGGAAGACGACGAACGACGCTACCGCGTCGCGCCCGATGCTTGCCGGCAGGAGGTCCTTCAGCGTCACGCCGCGACTTCTACGACCGAGTCTTGATCGTACGCGCGGCGGGTGGCCGCGGGGAGTGCGACGGGCAGCTCCATGCCCTCGCGCACTGCGACGAAGCGGCCGGAGACGCCGTCGAGCGCCAGCACGTCGCCCTTCTCGATGTCGAAGAACCAGCCGTGCAGCGCGATCTCGCCTTGCGCGATGCCCGCCGCGACCGAGGGATGGGTACGCAGATGCGCGAGCTGGATCACCACATTCTCCTGCGCGGCCGCGCGCGCCGCGTCGGCGCCTTCGATGCCCTTGTAGGAGGAGCACACCACTTCGCGCGCGGCGCTGCTATGCTTCAGCCAGGCGGCGACGTTGGGCATGCCCGCGAGTGTCTCCGGGGCCATCAGCGCCTTCATGGCGCCGCAGTCGGAATGGCCGCACACGACGATATCACGCACGCCCAGCGCCGCGACGGCATATTCGACGGTCGACGACACGCCGCCGTTCTGCGTCGCGAACGGCGGCACGATGTTGCCCGCGTTGCGGCAGACGAAAAGCTCGCCGGGACCGGCCTGCATCATCTCCTCGGGGATGACGCGGCTGTCGGCGCAGGAGATCATCAGGGCCTTGGGGCTTTGCCCATGCCGCGCGAGGCGGGTGTAGAGCGCGCTCTGATCCGGAAATACCCGGTTCTGAAAGGCGAGAACGCGGCCGATGAGGTCCTGCATGGAAAAGCTCCTGTTGCTCGTGCGCGGGGCGCGGCACACTTGGGAGCTTGAACTAGCGTCCTCCTTTTGCCGGCGTCGCACCCGCCTGTGAGGAATTGTTGCGGGGCAGCACGATCGCGACACGCAGCCCGCCTGCCGCGCGATTGGCCAACCCCAGCGTTCCGCCCTCCGCCGTCACCATGCGCTCGACGATCGCCAGCCCGAGGCCGAAACCGGCGGTATCGCGCCCACGTTCGGCCGCGCCGCGGACGAAGGGCTCGCGCACCCGCGCCATCAGCGCCGGATCGATGCCGGGGCCGTCGTCCTCGACCGCGATCACCACCTGCGCGTCGGTCGACGTCAGCGTGATCGTCACGCGATTTCCGAAGCGGACGGCATTGTCGACGAGATTGCCGAGCGCACGCTTCACCGCCGATCGGCGCAGCCGCATCGGCAGGTGGTCGGGACCGCCATAGCCCACGTCATGGCCGTGATCGACCGCGTCGTCCGCCGCCGTCGCGCAGATCGTCGCCAGGTCGGCGACCACCGGCGCCTCCGCCTCCTCCGCGCCGCCGAGATAGGCGAGCAGCGAGGCGACCATCGCCTCCATCTCGCCGACATCCCCCTCCATGGCGGCGCGGCGCTCCGGATCGACGACCCGCTCCGCGCGCAGTCGGAGGCGCGCCAGCGGGGTTCGCAGATCGTGACCCACCGCGGCGAGCGCCTGCGTCCGGTCGGCGATCAGCGTGCCGATCCGGCCCTGCATCCGATTGAACGCCGCGATGACGCTGGCGACCTCGCCCGGCCCCGCCTCCGGCACCGGCGGCCCCGCCGCGCTGCCGTCGCCGACCCGGTCGGCCGCCGCCGCCAGTTGGCGCAGCGGCAGCAGCGCGCGCCGCACCGCCAGCCCGCCCAGCGCCATCAGCGCCAGCGCCGGCACCAGCGCCAACAGGACGCGCCCGACCGCCAGATCGAACTCGGTGACCGGCTGCAACGTGCGAAAGTCGACCGCGCCGCCGTCGGGCAGCACCAGCGTGCCCGCGACCGTGCCCTGCCGTCCCGGCGAGACCAGGTAAAAGGTCAGACCGCCGGACGCCAGCGCCGGTTCCCACGCGACGACCTGACGCCGCATCCCTTCCAGCGCCGGCGCGAGCGGCGGCGGCCGGCGGGTGGTGGGGTTCCACGCGACGAGATAGCGGTCGGTCGACAGCTCGGCGGCGACCCGCGCCCGCGTCGGCGGCGGCGCCTCGGCGATCAGGCGACGGACGATGACGAGATGCTCCGCCAGCCGCCGCGCCTCGTCGTCGCGCACCGAGAAGCGACTGGCGCGCTCATAGAGAAAGGTGGAGATGCCGAACTCGACGGTGACCGCAAGCAGCAGGATCGCGACCAGCCGCCCGACCAGCCCCAGATGCGGGCGTGCCCGGCTCAACGGCGCTCCACCGGCGCCTTGAACATATAGCCGACGCCGCGCACCGTCACGATCGGCGCCTCCGCCCCAGCGCTGCCGAGCTTGCGGCGCAGCCGGCTGACCAGCACGTCGACACTGCGGTCGGAGCTGTCGCCGAGCCGGGTGCGCGACAGCTCGATCAGCCGTTCGCGCGCGATGACGCGGCCGGGATGGTCGAGCAGCACCACCAGCAGGTCGAACTCGGCGCCGGTCAGCTCGACCAGCGCGCCGTCGGGCGAGGTGACCTCGCGGCGCGGCAGGTTGATCGTCCAGCCGTCGAACGTCACCTCGCCGCGCTCGCGCGCGCCCTCGCGCCGCTCCATCGGCGGGCGACGCAGCACCGCGCGGACACGCGCGACCAGCTCGCGGGTTCCGAACGGCTTGGCGATGTAATCGTCGGCCCCCAGCTCCAGCCCGACGACGCGATCGGTCTCGCTGCCCTTCGCGCTCATGAAGATGATCGGCACGTCGCTGTCGCGGCGCAGCTGGCGGCACAAGGCGATGCCGTCGGTGCCGGGCAGCATGATGTCGAGCAGCACCAGATCGACCGGCCCCTGCCCCATCGCCAGCCACATTTCCGGCGCGGCGCTCGCGGGGCGGACGGTAAAGCCGTTCTCCTGCAAGGCGCGCGTCGTCAGCGTGCGGAGTGCCGGGTCGTCTTCGACCAGCACGATGGTGGGAGCGGGTTCGGCCACGGCGGCGGGGTAGGCGGCGCGGGCGCGAGGGTCAAACGCGGGGAGCTACAAGCCCGCCAGGAACGCCTCCAGCGCGGCGTTGGTCGCTGCCGGTGCCTCCTGCTGCACCCAATGGCCGACACCGTCGATCAGCGTGGTGCCGCGAAAGTCGTCGCAGGCGCGGCCGGCATCGGCGTAGCTGTCGTGACCGGGAAGGAAGCGGCGCACCGGATCGAGCGTGCCCGCGATGAACGTCGCCGGCTGAGTCACGTGCCTGCCGACCACAGGCGCACGCTGCTCATGGTCGAGTTCCTGCGCGCGGTAACGGTTGAACGGCCCGGTCCAGCCGCCGGCGGCGAACGCCCGCTGGTAGATGTCGAGGTCCTCCGCCGGCAGCCAGGCCGGCAGCGGGTCCGGCATCGGCAGGCCGCTTAGGAAATCGGCGTCCGGCCCCTTCGGCTGCATCGCGCCCGCGCGCATCCCCTCGCCCGAAATGGCGTGATAGGTCTTCGCGAGCGCGTCGGGGTCGGCCTCGAACTCCGCTTCGGCGACGCCCGGCGTCTGGAAATAGAGCTGGTAGAAGAAGCGACCCTCGCTGAGCGTCCGCATCACCGGGATGAAGGACGTGTCGCTCGTCGGCGTGTAGGACACGCTCAGCCCCGCCACCGCCGCGACCTTGTCGGGATACCGCACGGCGGTCTGCCACGCGATCGGCGCGCCCCAGTCGTGGCCGAACAGGATCGCGCGGCCGCCCGTGTCGCTGGCAAGCGCGTCGATCACCGCCGCGACGTCGCTCGTCAGCTCGGCCATGGTGTAGGCGTCGATCGCGGTCGGCTTGCTGCTGTCGCCATAGCCGCGCACGTCGAGCGCGGCGATGCGGCGGCCCTGCGCGGCGAAATGCGCGATCTGGTGGCGCCACGACCAGGCGAGTTCGGGCCAGCCGTGAACGCACAGGATCGGCAGATCGGTGCCGCCTACCGGACCATCGGCGAGCACGCTCAACGTCACCCCGCCGTTGCGCACCTCGAACCGTTCCATCCGTGCCTCTCCCGTTTCAGCGCAACATAGCGCGGGCGCCTCGGCCGCGATAGGACGGCGGCATGGACCCTGCCCGCACTCCCGTGATCGTCGGCGTCGGCCAGGCGAACGACCGCGAGCAGGACCCGTTCGCGGCGATGGACTCGGTCGGGCTGATGGTCGCGGCGCTGCGCGCGGCGGATCGCGACGCGGGCGGCGGCTGGCTGGCGCGGCTCGACTCGCTGGCGGTCGTCGACCAGCTGTCGTTCCCGATGCTCAACCCCGTGGTCGATCGGATCGCCGATGCGCTCGGGAGCGCGCCGCGCCGTCGCGAACAGACGCCGGCGCCGATGGGGGACAGCCCGATCCGGCTGCTCGACGAGGCGGCGAACGCGATCGCGGCGGGCGAGCTGGACGTGGCGGCAGTCGTCGGCGGCGAAGCGCTCCGCACCGCCGCGCGGCGGGCCGCCGCCGCTGCGGGCGACGCGCCGGGCGATCACAACGCGATGCGCGGGCGGCACGGCGTGCGCGCACCGGGCGACCGCGCACGCTATGGCCTGGTGGCGCCGGTCGACGTCTACCCGCTCTATGAGAATGCCTGTCGCGCCGCGTGGGGACAGTCGCTGGCGGAGGCGCAGGCGGAGAGCGGCGCGATCTGGTCGGGGATGGCGGCGGTGGCGGCGGCGAACCCGCACGCCTGGCTGCGCGCGCCGGTCACGGCGGCGGCGGTCGTCACGCCGAGCGCCGCCAACCGCCCGATCGCCTTCCCCTATACCAAGCTACAGGTCGCCAACAGCGCAGTGAACCAGGGTGCGGGGTTCATCGTCACCAGCCTGGCGCTGGCCCGCGCGCACGGCGTGCCGGACGATCGGCTCGCGTTCGTCGGGCGCGGCGCGGCGGCGCGCGAGGCGGACGACGTGCTCGCGCGGCCGGGCTTCGCCGACAGCGGCTCGATGCGCGTGACGCTGGCGGCGACGCTCGCCGCCAACGCGCTGGCGATCGACGATGTCGATCTGGTCGAGCTGTATTCGTGCTTCCCGTGCGTGCCCAAGATGGCGCGGCGCGTGCTGGGGCTGGGCGTCGACCGGGCGATGACGCTGACCGGCGGGCTGACCTTCGCCGGCGGGCCGATCGGCAATTTCATGAGCCACGCCGTCGCCGCCGCGTGCGAGCGGCTGCGAGAAGGCGGCGAGCGCGCGCTGCTGTTCGGCAATGGCGGTTTCGCGACCTATAGCCACGCGATCGTGCTGAGCCGTGAACCGGGCGCGGCACGGCCCTTCGGCTTCGATTGGCAGGCCGAGGCGCGGCACGGCCCGGTGCCGCCGCTCGACCTCGGTTACACCGGCCCGGCGGCGATCGAGAGCTACACCGTGCTTTACGCGCGCGACGGCAGCCCGAATGCGGGCGTCGTGGTCGCGCGCAGCTCGGCCGGCGCGCGTCTGCTGGCGAGGGTCCCCGCCGCTGAGACCGGCACGATCGCGTTCCTCACCGACGGCGCGGTCGAGCCGGTCGGAACGGCGGGCGTTGCGGTCGCCGCCGGCGATGGCCTCACCGACTGGCGACCGGCCTAGCCCGACGCGGTCCCCGCCGCGATCCGCCCCGTCCGATCGAGCTTGCCCCACCCCACGCTCGGCCCCCGGATCGCCTGCACCAGCGCCTTGAGCACGACGTAATACATGACCTGCCGATAGCCGATCCGTTGCGGCACCAGCAGCCACAACAGCCGCCATCGCTCGCGCCGCTCCAAGGCAAAGGCGATGATTCCGCTCAACAGGTCGATCGCGGTGAAGATCAGCCAGAAGGTGAGCATCCGCCCCAGATCGGTCTGCGTCTGCGCCCAGCCATGTTCCTCGACGCGCAGCCAGGTGCCGACCATGCTGATCAGCAGCGCCAGATCGATGATCGGCGAGATCGCCGCCAGCAGCACCTGGAACAGGATCGCCTGCGGCAGCCCGATCCAGCCCAGTCCGCGCGGACGGCTGCGCCCGATCGCCCCGCTGTGCTTCCACAGGCATTGCAGCGTCCCGAACGCCCAGCGGAAGCGTTGCTTGGCCAGCCCGCGGAAGCTCTCGGGCGCTTCGGTCCAGGCGACGGCGTGCTGGTCGTAGGTCACCCGCCACCCCGCGCGCTGCACCGCGATCGTCAGGTCCTGATCCTCGGCCAGCGTGTCGACCGGATAGCCGCCGACCGCGCGCAGCGTCTCGGTCCGCCACGCACCGACCGCGCCGGGCACGACGGTGATCGCGTTCAGCCGGGCGAGCGCACGCCGCTCCAGGTTCTGCGCGGTGATATATTCCAGCGCCTGCCAGCGGGTGACCAGATTGACGCGGTTGCCGACCTTCGCATTGCCCGCGACCGCGCCCAGTGACGGATCGCCGAACCAGCGGGCGAGGCGCGCGATCGTCGTCGGCTCGAACTGCGTATCCGCGTCGAGCGCGATCACGACGGCGGTATCGACGCTCGCGAGCGCGGTGTTGAGCGCGCGCGCCTTGCCGCCGTTGGGCAGGGTCAGCAGCGTCACGCGCGGTTCGTCGGCGAAGGCGTCGGCGACCACCGCGCTGGTGCGGTCCTTCGACCCGTCGTCGATCACCACCACCGCCACATGCACGTCGCGGCTGTCGAGCACGCGCCGCACCGCGCGCTCGATCACGCGCTCCTCGTTGTACGAGGGGATCAGCACCGTGACGCGCATCGCCGGATCGATCGCGGGGAACACCGTCCGCCCCTCGCGCCGCGCCTGCACCAGCGCCAGTCCCGACAGCGCGACCGCGCGCGCGATGCCCAGCGTGATCGCGATCGCGAACAGCCATTGCAGCGCCTCGCTGAGCCAGCCGAGCAGCAGGAACACCGCCAGATCGACGCGCGCCGCGCGCAGGTCGCCGGCCGCCAGCGGCGGATTGACCGCCCCGCCCGACAGCCCGGCCAGCGCCGACACCGGCACGAAGCGATAACCCTTCGCCTGCAGCGTCCGGATGATCGCGGGCAGCGCCGCCACCGTCTGCGCGCGGTCGCCGCCGGCGTCGTGGAGCAGCACGATATTACGGCTGCAATTCGCCGCCGCGTCGGGATCGCAGACCTTGGGTCCGGCCTCCACCCCCGCCACCGTCGCGTCGACGATCGCCTGCACGCCCGGCCGTTTCCAGTCGCCGGGATCGACGTGCAACCCGACCGTCAGATAGCCCATACCCTGTGCCTGCGCGACGGGCACGATCTCGTCCGCCGTGCTCGGCTCCGCGTCGCCGAAATACGGTGGCCGGAACAGCCGCAGCGAGTGGCCGGTGAACGCCTGGAACAGCCGCTGCGTCGCGTTCAGCTCCAGCCGCGTCTCGCTCTCGCCCGCGCGCGCAAGGTTGGGATGCGTATAGGTGTGGCTGCCGACCTCATGCCCCTCGGCAAGCTCGCGAAGCAGCAGGCGCCGCTCGGTCAGCCCGTTCTCGCCGATCACGAAGAACGTCGCGGGGACGTGGAACGCCTTCAGCACGTCGAGCACGCGCGGGGTCCAGGTCGGGTCCGGGCCGTCGTCGAAGGTCAGCGCGACCAGCCCCGGCTTGAAGCCCGTCCGCTGTACCTGCCATGGCATCGGCAGTTCATCCCAGCGCATGCCGGTGATCGCGCCCGCCCGGTCCGTCTGGATGCGTCGCCGGCCGGTGACCGGGACCGCGCCGATCCGCAGCACTTCGCCGGCCCCGTCGATGTTGACCTCGTTGCCGGCGGGCAGCGACTGCAACACCCCGGCGGGCGGCAACGTGCGGTGATCGCGGCCGAAGATCGTCCATAGCGACGGGTCTTCGCTGCCCAGCCGCCACAACGCGACCGAACGGATGCCGACCCGCGTCAGCGCGGCGATCTGGTTGTGCACCGCCGCCGCGTCCGCGATCCAGACCTGATGATGGACGCCTTCCTCGTCATAGGCGAAGCTGCTGTCGCCGCTGCCGGGATCGAAGGTCGGCACGACGCCCGAATCGTGCGCCGCCAGCCACGCTTCCTCGACGGAGTTCGCGTCGGTGTCGCCGGGGGTGCGCCAGTCATAGGCATAGGAGCCGACCGCCACCACCAGCCGGTCGGGCGGCACCAGCCGCTGCGCGCGCGCGACCACGCCCTCGAACCAGCGCTGCGACGCGATCGGGCCGGCGGGGCCGCCCTGATAATGTTCGTCATACGCCATCAGGAACAGCTTGTCGGCGACCCGCGCATAGGCGGCGAGGTCCCAGTCGGGATCGTCGGCGGGCACCGCGATCGCGATCACCCACTTGCGCGCGGCGAAGCGGGCATGCGCCTCCGCCAGGAAACGGCGATAGTCGGGTTGCGCGCTGACGGGCAGGTTTTCGAAATCGAAGAACGCGCCGTCTGCCTTTTCGGCGACGAGCAGCGCCTCGACCCGGTTCAGCGTCGCCGCCCGCGCCTTCGGGTCGTGCAGCAGCGCGGCCATGCCCGGACCGTCCCACTCCCCGTTCAGCGCGTTCTGGATCATCGGCAGCAACAGCGGCCGGTGCACCGCATGCGCCAGGATCGCGCGCCCGCGCGGATCGGGGAACAGCGTGACCCGGTGATCGGCGCCGGTAACCGACACCCACCCCGGCACCAGCCAGTCGAGCCCCTCGACATGGCGTTGCAGCGAGGCGGCGCTGGCATCGTCCCATGGCGCGTGAAAAGCGATCGCGAGCGGCCGGTTCGCCGTGACCGCACCACCGTCCCACAGTCGCCGCAGCTTGTGCGCCTCGCGACGTAACCGCCGATCGCCACGATGGAAGAAGCTTTCGTACCGGGTCGCCGAGGGCGTGCCGTGCTCGACCGCGAACGGCAGTTGCGACTGCGGGGTGACGTCCAGCACCGTTCCGGCAAGCGCCACCGCCGCCAGCAGCAGCAGCGCGACGAAGGCGGCCACCGCCACCCCGAATCGCCGCCGTCGGCGTCCGGAGACGTCGTAAAAGACCGAACGCTCTGTCACCGCGCCACCGTCCATGCCCAAGCGCACGTCCCGGTGCAATGACCTCGCGACGACCGGGTGCGCGATGCGGCCGGTCGAAGCGCGCAATGTCATGGCCGTGACACAATCGGCCCGTAGCGGCCGGGCAACGGGCAGGCACAACGGGGCGGCGACTGAATCGCACGCGCCGGGCCGGGGACCCGAGGTACATCAGGGGGTTCCATGACGATCGATCCATTGCGCCGCGCCGCCTTCCTGCTCGGTGCGGCGCCCGCCGCGCTGCTGATGGCGGGCACCGCCGGGGCGCAGACCGCCCCGGTTGCCGACCCGAGCGTCGCGTCTGACGGGCAGACCGGCGTCGGCGACATCATCGTGACCGCCGAGCGCCGCGCCGAAAACCTGCAGAACGTCCCGGTCTCCGTCGGCGTCATCGGCGGCGACGACCAGCGCACCTATGCCAGTGGCGGCGACGATACGCTGCTGGCGCTGTCGGGCCGTGTGCCAGGCCTGTACGTCGAGACCACCACCGGCCGCATCTTTCCGCGCTTCTATATTCGCGGCCTCGGCAACGTCGACTTCTACCTGGGCGCGTCGCAGCCGGTGGAGATCATCCAGGACGACATCGTCCTCGAACACGTCGTGCTGAAGTCCAACCCGGTCTACGACATCGGCCAGGTCGAGGTGCTGCGCGGCCCGCAGGGCTCGCTGTTCGGGCGCAACACCACCGCCGGCATCATCAAGTTCGACACGATCAAGCCCAGCGACACCTTCCAGTCGCGCGCCAGCCTGTCGGTCGGCAGCTATTTCACCGAAAGTCTGGACGCGGGCGTGGGCGGGCCGCTGATCCCCGGCGTGCTCGACTTCCGCGTCTCGACGCTGCTCCAGCACCGCGAGAACTGGGTCAGCAACAGCTATACCGGCCCGAGCGCGGACGGCACGGCGGTCGGGCAGTCGGACGTGATGGGCGGCTATGACGACCGCAACCTGCGCCTCCAACTGCGGCTGACCCCGGCCGACGGCGTGTCGATCGAGGCGTCGGGCCATGCGCGCTGGTACGAGGGCACCTCGACGCTGTTCCATCGCGCGGCGCTCAGGAAGGGCTCCAACCAGTCGGACGCGGAGCCGTGGGACCGCGTCGCGCTCGACGAGGGGCAGCAGAACCCGCAGGCGTACAACACCTATGGCGGCTCCGTGCGCGCGGCGTGGGACTTCGGCGCGGCGACGCTGACGTCGATCACGGGCTATGAGACCAGCTCGGGCTATAGCCGCGGCGATACCGATGGTGGTGCTGCGGCGAACTATCCGTTCAACGGTGTCGCCAACGGCTTCGGTCAGTCGCAGGGCCGGCTGCGCGACCTCGACCAGTGGACGCAGGAAGTGCGCCTCGCCAGCCCCGGCGACCGGCGCTTCACCTGGCAGGTCGGCGGCATCTATTTCGATCAGCGCGACTTCACCGAGTTCGATCAGCGCGCGTTCTTCCTGACCACGGCGGCGCGCAACCCGAACAACTGGGTGCTGCTCCACGACATCAACACCAGCTGGGGCGCGTTCGGCCAGGCGAGCTTCAAGCTCACGCCGACGCTGACGATCACCGGCGGCGCGCGAGTGACCGAGGACCGCAAGCGTACGGTGCTGCTCAAGACCGCGAACACGCAGGCGAATATCGTCACCTACACCGGGCGACGCGACGTGCGGCTGACCGACACGCAGCCGAGCTGGGATGCGTCGCTGTTGTGGCAGGCCGATCCGAACGTCAGCCTCTACGTGCGCGCCGCGCGCGGTTTCCGCGGCCCGACCATCCAGGGCCGATCGGCGGTGTTCAACGCCGACTTCACCACCGCCAACTCGGAAACCAACCTGTCGTTCGAGGCGGGCATCAAGAGCAGCGCCTTCAACGACACGCTGCGTTTCAACGCGGCGGTGTTCACCTATTCGGTCAACGACATTCAGCTCAACGGCAACGACAGCAACGGCAACGGCGTGCTGTTCAACGCCGACCATGCGATCGGCCGGGGCGTGGAGGCCGAGGTGACGTGGCGGCCGGTACCGAACTTCACGCTGGGCCTCGGCGCCAGCGCGCTGCACACGGAGATCAAGGACCGCAACGTCTTCGCCCAGACCTGCGGCCTGAACGGCGTGCAGGTCTGCACCGTGCTCGACCCGTTCTTCACGCGCGGTTCGGGCGCCGGCACGACGTATTTCGCAGCGATCAACGGCAACCCGCTGCCCAACGCGCCCAAGTACAGCATCGACGCGAACGCGCGCTACGACCTGCCGCTCGCCAATCAGGGCCGGCTGTTCGTCGCGGGCGACTTCACGATTCAGGGCTACACCAACTTCGTCCTCTATCGCACCCGCGAGTTCTACGCGGACGGCAATTACGAGCTGGGCGCGCGGGTCGGCTATGCCGCGCCGAACGATGCGTGGGAGATCGCGGCGTTCGCGCGCAACGTCACCAACCAGAAGAACCTCAAGGGCGTGATCGAAAACTACCTCGCCGCCGTGTACAACGAGCCGCGCGTCATCGGCGTGCAGCTGAGTGGTCGCTTTCGCTGATCGGAGCCGTCTCATGACCTTCCCCGTCTCGCGCCGTTCCGTCCTCGCCACCGGCATGTTCGGGGCGGGCGCGCTGGCCATCCCCGGTTTCCTGCATGCGCAGGGCGTGATCGGGCTGACCGGCTTTACCCATGCGGTGGCGAGCGGGGAGCCGGGGGCGGACTCGGTGCTGCTGTGGACGCGCTATGTCCCCGCCGGCGGCGGCGCGGCGGAACTCAAGGTCGAGATCGCGGAGACCGCCGACTTCGCGCGCCCGGTCACGACCGGCGCGCAGGTTACCGGCCCGTGGCGCGATCATACGGCGAAGATCACGGTCGACGGGTTGCAGCCCGGCCGTAGCTATCATTTCCGGTTCGTCGCTCCCGACGGCAGCTTCTCGCCGGTCGGCCGCACCCGCACGCTGCCGGCCGACGGCACGCGGCCGTGGCGGGCGGCGATCTTCTCGTGCTCGAACATCGGCTATGGCTTTTTCAACGCCTATGGCCATGCGGTCGCGCGCGACGACTTCGACTGCACGATCCACCTCGGCGACTACTTCTACGAATACGCGCCCGACAAATACCCGCCCGCCAAGGACGCGGTGCCGGGGCGGGTGCCCCTGCCCGCCGGCGAGATCATCCACCTCGCCGACTATCGCCTGCGCTACGCCAGCTATCGCGCCGACTCCGACCTGCAGGCACTCCACATCAAGCTGCCGATGATCGCGCAGTGGGACGACCATGAGAGCGCCAACGACAGCTGGGAGGGTGGCGCCGAGAACCACAGTCCCGCGACGGAAGGCGACTGGAACGCGCGTCGCGCTGCCGCCATCCAGGCGTACCGCGAGTGGATGCCGGTGTCCGACGAGCCGTGGAAGGCGTATGACATCGGCGCGCTGGCGACGCTGTTCCGCACCGAGACGCGGCTGCTGGCCCGCACCGAGCAACCCGACATCGCCCCGCTGTTCGAGGGCACCGACCCGGCGAGCGCGCTGCGTGGGTTCCGCGACGGCGCGTGGCAGGACCCGGCGGCGACGATGATGGGATCGCAGCAGGAAAGCTGGTTGGCGCACGCGATGGCTACATCGGTCCGCAGCGGGCGACCGTGGCAGGTGGTCGGCTTCGGCACGATCATGGGCGATACCGAGATGCCCGCCGACGCCGGCGCATGGCTCGGTGGATCGACCGATCGGGCGCGTGGCTTCGTCGAACGCGGGATCGCCGCGGCAAAGGCGGGACTGCCGTTCAACTTCGACGGCTGGGGCGGTTACCCGGCGGCGCGGGCTCGCTTTCTCAAGGGTGCGCAGGCGGGCGGCGGCAACACGGTGGTGATCTCCGGCGACAGCCACAATGCCTGGGCGTACGATCTGGCACAGGGCGGTCGCCCCGCGGCGGTCGAGTTCGCCGGGCACAGCGTCACGTCGCCGGGCTATGAAGGTGGCATCGCGGCGGACCCGAAGACGGTCGCCGCATCGCTGGTGCGCGCCAATCCCGAGCTGAAGTGGTGCGACACGTCGCGGCGCGGCTACATGGCGCTGACGATCGCCGCCGACCGGGTCAGCAACGACTGGATCATGGTCGACACCGTGAAGCAGCGGACGCCGCGCGGGCGCGTGGGCCATAGCGCGACCGTGATGCGGGATCGCCGCGTCATCGCGTGACACCGATGTCATCGTCGTCACGTCGAACTGTCGCATAATTGCAAGACGCGTCGCCTATCGCCGCCGACAAAGGGGATAATCGACATGACCAAGCTCACCGGCGGCCTTCTGGCCGCTCTTCTGACCTGTGCCTCCACGACTGCGCTTGCCCAGTCCTCGTCGAGCGTACCGACGCCCGAGACGAGCGAGAACGACATCGTCGTCACCGCGCAGAAGCGCGAGCAGAAGGTCGAGGACGTGCCCGTCACCGTCTCCGCGCAGACCGGCGCGCGGATGGCGGACCTGGGCGTCAACTCGCTGTCGGATCTCGCGCTTTACGTGCCGGGCCTGCGTATCCAGGAACAGAGCGCCAACAATCCGGGCTTCGTGATCCGCGGCATCACGTCCGATTCCGGGTCGGCGCAGCAAGGCGCGCGCGTGACGCTATACTACAACGGCATCGACATCTCGCGGTCGCGCGGTGCGTATCAGGACTTGTACGATGTCGCCCGCGTCGAGGTGGTGAAGGGGCCGCAGGCGACACTGTTCGGCACCGCCGCCGCGATCGGTGCGGTCAGCATCATCTCCGCGCCGGCCGAGGCGGGGACATCGGCGGGTTTGACCGCGACCTATGGCAATTTCAACCGCACGCAGGCGTCGGGTTTCATCAACATCGGCAACGACACGCTCGCCGCGCGACTGGCGTTCGCGTACAAATATCGCGACGGCTATGTCCGCAACATCGCCGGCGATCCGACCATTCCCAATCAGAACCAGGGTCGGATCGATCAGGACGACCTGAACGGCCAGGACCAGCGCGGCATTCGCGGCTCGCTGCGCTGGCGGCCGAACGAGGCGGTGACGGCCAGCCTGGTCCTGACCTATGACGGCCAGCGCAATCCCGGCACCGCGTTCAGGTCGCGTGTCTTCGCGCCGACCGGCGGCCAGACCGGCGACTATGGCCGTGCCGAGCTGTCGGGCTCGCCGTTCAGCGCCGCCGTACTGGGCGACGCGCGGCTCGGGCTGACGCGCGACCTCTACGACGCCAACCTGACGGTGCAGGTCGACCTGTCGCCCGGCATCACCTTCACCACCGTCAACGGCTATCGCCGCTTCAACAGCAACGAGGTGTTCGACGCGGACGGCGGGCCGGCCTGGTATCTGGAGTTCGCGGAAGACGCGCGCGGCGACCAGTGGAGCCACGAGAGCCGCTTCGCCTTCGACGGGCCGAAATTTCGCGCGTCGTTCGGCTGGAACGCCTTTTTCGAAAACGGCTCGCAGCGGGTGCCCTTCTCGACCGAGGAAGGCACGTACATCGCGTGTTCGGTCGCACCCGCCTTCGCCGCGATCCGCACGGCACTGAACGGCGCCGGCATCCCGACCGGCACCGCCTGCGTCGCGGCGAACGGCACGATCCCCGCCACCCGCGCCACCGCCATCCTGACGCGCGGCGCGGCCACGCAGATCCCGTACAGCTCCGTGTTCTCGAACTTCGGCAACAACGACACCTATTCGGTGTTCGCCGACGCGACCTGGATTCCGACGCCGCGCCTGGAAGTCACCGCCGGCGCGCGCATCCTGATCGAGGACCGCCAATCGGGCTACAGCTCGATCCAGCCCAACTCCACGATCCTCGCCGCGCTGGGCGTGCGGACCAGCCTGCTCGGCACCGCCAGCACCGGCGGCGTTAAGTTCGTCGCGGAACGCTCGTTCACCGCCGTGCTGCCGCGCGTCAACGCGCTGTTGCGCGTCAGCGACGACGTCAACCTCTACGCGACGATCAGCAAGGGCCGCCGCAGCCCGATCGTCCAGCTCGCCGCGCGGGCGGGCACACCGGTCACCCCGAACCTTCAGATCGTGCCCAACGAGGTGGTGTGGAACTACGAAGCGGGCGTGAAGATCGGCACGCCGACGCTGTCGGCGACGCTGTCCGGATTCTACCAGACCTATAGCGGCTTTCAGGTGTCGGTCACCGACAGCGCCGGCGTGGTCACCACGCAGAGCGCGGGGTCGGCCAAGAACCCCGGTTTCGAGCTGGAGGCGACCTACCGCGTCATGCCCGTGCTGTCGCTGTTCGGCAGCTTCGCCTATCTCAACGGACGGATCGACCGCGGCAACAACGTGGCGCCGACCTATGCCGGCGCCCGTTTCCGCCTCCAGCCCGACTACACCGCGTCGCTCGGCGCCAGCCTGCGCGCGCCGGTGGCCGACAACGTCACCTTCTACGCGACGCCGTCGGCGACCTATCAGAGCAAGGTGTTCTTCGAGCTGCCCAATTCGGAGGCGATCAGCCAGGGCGGCTATACGCTGGTCAACCTGCGCGCCGGGATCGAGCTGGCGGACGGGCGCTATCGGATCGGCGGCTTCGCGCGCAACCTGACCAACAAGCGCTACCTGCTCGACGCCGGCAACACCGGCGGCGGCTTCGGCGACCCGACCTATATCGCGGGCGAGCCGCGTTTCTATGGCGTGGAGGTCGGTGCCAAGTTCTGACGCGGCCCGCTATTCGAGGTCGTTCTCGCTGACCACGATCATCGACTGGTCGCGATCGCGGGCGAGCGCGACCAGGGCTGCATCACTGATCGGATCGACATAGCGGTTGAACGTCTCGGCGGCGTCGCCCTCCGGCGCGTCGCCGGTCAGCGCCTCCAGCAGGTCGTAGCGGACGGCGAACTGGTACTCGTCGCCGTCGACCTCGCCCGCGAACTCCACTTGCTGCTCGTCGAGATTGTCGAAGATACTCGCATTGTCGATGTCGAGACGGTCGGCCATGTCGTTTCCTTGTGTGCGATCGGGGTATGCGGTGGCCCCAACCTTCGAGGTACGCGGGACGTTCCGTCGATCGAGGGGCGCCGCCCACGATCGTCGCAGGATCAGCCGGTCCAGCGGCGCGGCGGTCGCTGGTCTACCCGTCGCCGGGCGGTCGATCGCCGCCGGCCAGCACCGCCCGGATGTCGGCCGCCAGCGTCATCGGATCGAACGGCTTCGTCATGACGCCGGTCGCGCCGCGCGCGCGATAAAGGGCGACGTCGGCCTGCCGGGCCTTGGCGGTCATGAAGATCACCGGGATGTTGGCCGTCGCGGGCAGCCGCCCCAGCTGGTCCAGCAACGTCGGACCGTCCATCCCCGGCATCATCACGTCCAGCAGCGCCACGTCCGGGCGATAGCCGGCGGCGAGCATGTTCAGCGCTTCCCGCGCGGACGCCATCGCGCGCAGCGTGACGGCGGGATCGAGCGACAGCGCGAGCACCACGATCTCCCGGATATCGTCGTCGTCGTCGACGAACAGGATCGACAGCGGCTTCATGGGCCAGTCCCTCCCAATTCCAGGACGCGGCGGATCGTCGCCTTCAGGTCCGGGATCGAACCCCGCGCCTTGACCAGCACCGCATCCACCGATCGCGCCAGTTCGGGGGAGACGTCCTGGGCGGAGTAGATGATCGTCGGGATCGCCACACCGTCGGCATCGGTCAGGAACGGCAGCAGATCGAGCCCGGATCCGTTCGCGAGCTTCATGTCCAAAATCGCCACGTCGGGAGACGTTCGCTGCAGGATCGACCGGGCCGAGTCGAGATCGGTCGCCGTGACGATCCGCGCCTCCGGCTCCATCGCGGCGGCGACGACCTCCAGCAGGTCGCGATCGTCGTCCAGGTGCAGGATGATCGGTTGGCGGGCATTGGCTCTCGCCAGCGCAGACCGGATCGCGAGCGACAGGCGTCGCGGGTCGGCCGGCTTGTCGACCCGGTCGACCACGTCCAGAACCACCAGATCGTCGCCGCCGGTCGTCGCCCGCGCGACGACGACGATCGGCACATCGACCGGCGGGTCTCCGTCTCGGGCGGCCTGGGCGAAGGCGATGCCGCCTTCCTCCGGCAGGCTGATCCCGACCAGGATCGCGGTGTAGGTCCGCCGCGCGATCGCCGCGCGTGCCTCGTCGGCGGACCTGACCAGATCATAGGCGCATCCTTCCGCGGCGACGATCGCGATGAGCTGACGCGCCACCTCGTCGTCCTCCTCGCATACCAGTACCGCGGCCGCGCCCGGGTCGGCGCTCGCCGCACGACCTAGCAGCGGCACGGAAAAGGCGAACCGCGTACCGCCGCCGGCGCGATCCTCGAACCAGATCTTGCCGCCGTGACGGATCACGATCTCCCGCGAGATGGCGAGCCCCAGCCCGGTGCCGGTCGCGCCGTCGTCCGGCGTCGCCCGCTCGAAGCGACCGAATATCCGATCCCGGAAGGCCAGCGGCACACCCGCCCCCCGATCCTCGACCAGCACCGTCGCGGTTACCCCGTCGGAGACCACGCTCATGTCGAGCGTCGCACCGACCGCGCCGGCACGAATGCCGTTGGAGGCCAGGTTGGTGACGACCTGCAGCAGCCGGTCGTGGTCGCCCGCGATCACGACGGGCGCTGCGGGCTTGTGACAATCGATCGTCGCACCCTTGGCACGGGCCAGCCCCTCGCTCCCGACACAGGCTTGGTCCAGCACGGCGCGCAGGTCGATGGGCACCTGCTCGATCTCGAGCTTGCCCGACTCGATACGGTCGATGTCGAGCATGTCGTTGATCAACCGGATCAACCGGCGGCTGTTGTTTTCGGCGATTTCGACCAGGCGAGCGGCGGCGACAGGTATCTTGCCCGCCGCCCCGGCGCGCAGCAATCCCAGCGATCCGACCACCGAGGTCAATGGGGTGCGGAGTTCATGGCTGACGGTCGACATCAGGTCGCCCTTGAGCCGCTCGACCCGCTTGCGCTCGGAGATGTCGCGGAGCGACACAACGATATGCAGGCCACTGGGCAGAGCCATGACGCCCATCGCCACGTCCACCGCCACGGCGCGCCCGTCATGGTGGCGGACCAGCCGGTCGGGAAGGAACCCCTGGCGGAGCTGTCCGTCGACCAGTCCGACTCGCTGGTGGAAACTTCCTTCGGTGCGGGGGAGGTCGAGGATCGCGCCGATATCGCGCCCCTGCAGATCGGCGGGCGCATAGCCAAGCATCCGCGTGGCGGCGGCGTTGGTGCCTTCGACGGTGCCGCTTGGGTTGAGAGTCAGCAACGCATCGGTGGTGCTGTTCAGGATGGTGGCGTTGCGCTCGGCGGCTTCGAAGGCTTCGACCAGGGACGCATGACGTTGCTGCCGCAGACGCCAGATCGACGACAGCGCTATCAGGACGATCGCGACCAGCACCCCGATCACGATCAGCAGAATCCGCTGCAACTGGGCTCGATAAGCGAGATAGGCCGCGCGTCGCTCGGTCGTACGACGTTCCTCGGCCTCGGCCATCGCGCCGATCACGGTTCGCAGCCGATCCATGATTCGCTGTCCGGGCCCGTCGACCACGATCTGCAGCGCGCGCGCGCGTTCGCCGGCCCGTACCAGCTTGATGGTTCCGTCGAGTTCGGCGAACTTCAGCGCGACGAGCTGCCGGACGAGCGGCGGGTACGCGCTCGGGACCTTCGGGTCGGCGCGATCGGCGGCGTCGGCCAACCGTCGCTCGATATCGCGACGCGCGGGGTCGAACGGGGCGAGAAAGGCGGGATCGCCGGTTAGCAGATAGCCACGTTGAGCGGTCTCGGCATCCTTCAGCCGGGACAGGAGATGGAGCTGATCGATCCGGCGATCGTAAGATCGCACCAGTTGGGCACGGACCTGCTCCGATCGGCCGTATTCCGTTCGCAGCCAGCCGAAGAGGCCGATCAGGAACGCCGGCACGATCAGCGCGATCAGGAGGAAGCGCGCGGGCGACGGTGCCTGGACTCCATCGACCGGCGGGGTCATGCGCCGACCGACCCGATCAGCGGCTGGATCGCCAACAGCGCCTGGATGCGGTTGGTGACTCCCATCTTGCGGAAGATCGCGGTCAGGTGCGCCTTTACCGTCGCTTCGGTCACGTCCAGAACGCGCGCGATCTCCTTGTTCGAGCGGCCGTCGGTCAGCGCCATCAACACGCCGTGCTGTGCTGGTGACAAGTCGCCGATGCGGGCGCGGGCGGCGGCGATGGTCGCACTTGCAACGGTGTCGGCGGGAAAACTGGTTCGACCCGCGTCGACGTCGCGGAGACGCACGGCGATCGCATCGAGCGGCAGGCTCTTGAACAGATACCCCGCCGCGCCGAGCGCCTTCGCCGCTTCGACCAGTGACGGGTCCTCGCGCGCGGTGACCACCACGATGGGGGTCCGAGGATCGCGGAACTGCAAGGCGAGCAGACCCGAATAGCCACGCGCATCGGGAAGTTGGAAGTCGAGCAGTACCATGCGGAAACCTGCCCGGTTCTCCATCTCGACCGATGCTTCCGCGATCGAACCGACACAGATCGTCGTAATGCCCGGCATGGCGGATCTTGCGGCCAGAGCCAGCCCCTCACGGGTGAGCGGATGGTCATCCGCTATCAAGACACGTCCGCCCGTCTTCACCCCTTCGGCCGCTTATCGATGATCTACATGCTTCAGACCAACACGTTTCACTATCGATGTCGACTGTCTACAGCGATCATATAGATAATAGTCAGGAATATAGTGGAGTCCGGATCAATCCCGCCACTCGCGCTGATCGTCGACGACGAGCCGATCAATCGCGAGTTCGCCGCCAAAGTCCTTTCGGCGACCGGTTGGGCCATCGCCACCGCCGCCAGCGGTGAGGAGGCACTGGCGATGCTCTCCTTGCGCCCGGCCCTTATTCTCATGGACCTGTGCATGGACGGAATGACCGGCTTCAAGGCGGCGGCGGCGATCCGTGGGCGGGAAGGTGCGGAGGCATCGGTGCCGATCGTCGCCTTTACGACCACACGCGTCGCCGATGTGGCACTGCTCCACGCCGACGGATTCGACGGTCTGCTGCCCAAGCCCTGCACGCCGGACGAGCTGACCGCGACCGCGGCACGCTGGCGGCCCGATGGCGCGGTCGACGTGCTCGATCGACTGGAAGAAGGACTAGGCGTCGCGGAGATCGGCGCGATGACGCTGCGGTTCCGCGACCTGCTGATGAAAGGCATCGTGGCCCTGGACGGTGAGGACGATATGGCGGGTCTGGCCCATCGGATCGCCGGAATCGCCGGGACGCTTGGCTTCGCCGCCGTCGGTCACGCATGGCTCGCCTTGTCGCACGGAAAGAACGATGCCGTGCGCGGCGCGCGCCGCGAAGCACGGCGGGCGATCGCCGCGATCGATCGGCGACGAAACGCGGACCGGGATGCGACTTCGGTCTAAGATCGGGAACCTGCCACCAGCCCGTAAGGATAACTTTACCGCCCGCGACGAGGCCCCCCTGTGAACGACAACAGGGATATCGACATGGCCAAGCTATCCGCAACACTGATCCGCTCGCTCATCGGCGCCGCCGTCGCCACATCGCTGCTGTCCGCCACGCCTGCCGCGGCCGACAGCGCCGCCGGCACCATCGGCGTGTCGCTCAACGTCACCAACGCCTGTGTGGTCAACGGCGCCACGCAGCTTCAGACGAACGCCGGAACGCTGGGCGACATCGCCTTCGCCGATCAGCCGGGTATCTTCGGCAATGTCGACGGCCAGCTGGTCGGCACGCTGGGCACCTTGCAAGTGCAGTGCTCGCCGGGCGTCACCCCGCAGCTCACCGTCGGCTCCGGCGCGAACGACGCCGCCGGCAAGCGGCGGATGGCGTCCAACGGCAACACGCTCGACTATCGCCTGTTCAGCGACGCCCAGCGCACCAGCGAGCTTACCATCGGCAGCCGGATCTCACTGGGCACGGCGACGACCTCGCCCTTTACCGTGCCGATCTACGCGCGCGTGAACAGCGGCGGCGCCGTGATCGCGGCCGGGCGGTACACCGACACCGTCCAGGTCACGTTGACCTGGTGAGCGCGGTGCACGCGCGCGAAGCCGCCCTGGCCGCGGTGCTGGTGCTGGGCGCCGCGACCCCGGCGGCGGCGGAGACCGGCAAGTCGATCGACGTAACGGCACAGATCGTCGCCGGCTGTCTGGTCGCCGCCGATACCGGCGGCCGCTGGGGCACGATCGATCTCGGCACGGTCGCGGGCGTGGCGGGCACGGGCGCGACGGCGACGCTGATTTCCACGGCCGGCGCCGGCATCGCGGTCGAGTGCACGCCCGGCATGTCGGCCACCCTGGCGGCGGACAACGGCGATCATCCGGCGGCGGGCGACCGTTTCCTCCAGCGCGCCGGCAGTGCCGGGACGATCCGCTATCAGCTCTTTGCCGACGGCGCGTCGATCCCGTGGTCCGTCCCGCTGCCGCTCGCCTTCGTCGGCGGCAGGCGCGCCATCCCGATCCGCGCCGTCGCCACTCTGTCGGGGCCGACCGCCGCCGGCACCTACACCGACACCGTCCGCGTCACCCTTACCTGGTGACCGGGCGCAGGAGTTTCCCATGCGCCGCTTCAGCCTGCTCTTCCTGCTCGGTTGTCTGCCGGGCATCGCCCATGCCTCCGCCGTCGTGATCTGGCCGGTCGATCCGGTCATCAGGGCCGGCGAGCAGGCGTCGGCGCTGTGGCTGGAGAACAAGGGCGGCGAGCCGATCACGTTGCAGGTCCGCACGCTCGGCTGGTCGCAGCCGGATGGCGAGGATCGGCTCGATCGCCAGGATGCGATCGTCGCCAGCCCGCCGATCGCGACGGTGGCGCCGGGCGCGCGTCAGCTCGTCCGGATCATCCGCCGCGTTCGCGGTACGGCGCCGGAGGCGAGCTATCGGCTGGTGATCGACGAGCTGCCCAAGCCGCCAGACGTCGGAGCGGCGGGTGCCATGCAGGCGCGGCTTGCGGTCCAGATGCGCTACTCGGTCCCGCTGTTCGCGCTGACCGGACCGGTCGGCGCGCCGCAGCTCGATACGCGGATCGTCACCCATGGCGCGGCGCGTGTCCTGCTGATCCGCAACGCGGGCGCGGCGCACGCTCGCCTGACGGACCTGCGCCTGCTGGATCGCGGCCGCGAGATCGTCGTCAAGGCGGGGCTGGCCGGCTACGTCCTGCCGGGCGCCACCCTGGCGCTACCCTTGCCCGCCGGCCAGGTCGGCACGGTGAGGGTCCGCGTAAACGGCATCGACCAAGTGCTCGGCAACCAGGCCTGACCACCGGCAGGGTCGGACGCATGCGCGCCCTTCTGTTTCTCGCCCTGCTGTTGCTGCCCTGGGCACCGGCGGTGGCGGCGGACGACCGCGCGGAGGCCCGAACGGCGGCGGCCCTGCCCACGACACTGTTCGTGGAGCTGGTCGTCAACGGTCAGGCCGGTGGCGCGTTGGCCGGCATGGTGCAGGACGGCGAGCGCCTGCTGGTCGATACCGAAGAACTGCGGCAAGCCGGGATCGCAGTGCCGCAGACCGGCGCGGTCGACGTCGCGCACTGGCCCGGCGTTCGCGCCACCTATGATGTCGCGGGTCAGCGGCTGCTGATCGACGTTCCGCCGGCGCTGCTGCCGACGCGGCGGATCAATGCTCCGACCACCGATCCGACGGCCACCCTCGTCGACACCGGCGCGCTGCTTAACTACGATCTGTACGTCCAGCGGGCGAACCGCCGGACGGTGGCGTCGCTGTGGACAGAGCAGCGCGTGTTCGGACGGTTCGGCACCATCGCCAATACCGGTATCGCGAGCACCGGTTCCCGGCGCGGCTACACCCGACTCGACACGCGCTACGGCTGGGTCGACGAAGGCCGCGCGATCGAGGTGAACGCAGGCGACCTCATCACCCGCGCGCTCGCCTGGACCGGGGCGGTGAGGATCGGCGGCGTCCAGCTGGCCCGCGATTTCGCCCTGAGACCCGACCTCATCACCGTGCCGCTGCCCAGCTTCGCCGGCGAGGCCGCGGTGCCGACCGGCGTCGACCTGTTCATCAACGGCTATCGCCAGACGAGCGCCGCCGTCGCGCCGGGCCGCTTCGTGCTCGACTCCGTGCCGGTCGTGAACGGCGCCGGCGAGGCGCGCATCGTCACCACCGATGCGGTCGGGCGCGAGATCGCGACGGTTATTCCGTTCTATGTCGCGCCCGAACTGCTGCGACCGGGCCTGACCGACTTCAGCATCGAAGCGGGTGTGCTGCGGCACGGCTATGGCCGCAGCAGTTTCGACTATCGGCGCGCGGTCGTGTCCGGCTCGATCCGGCGCGGCTTCAGCCGGAGCCTGACGCTGTCGGCGCATACGGAGGTCACGCCGGGCCTGGTCGGCGCCGGCGCGGGTGCCGCCTGGTCGCCGGGACGCTGGGGCGCGGTCAGCGGATCGCTGCTGGTGAGCCGGACCGCGCGGACGACCGGGACGCAAGTGACCGCTGGCTATACCTATACGTCCAGCAGCTTTTCGATCGGGGCGGACCATGTCGAACGAAGCGGGGGCTTCACCGATCTCGGCGGCTTCGATCTTGGCCGGTATGCGGGCAGCCGCCGCAGCGATCGAGTGAGCGTCAGCATGCCCGTGCGCGGCGTCGGCAGCCTCGGCGCGGGCTATGTCTCGGCACGCCAGCGCGACGGCCTGCGGTTCGATCTGGCCTCCGTCTCCCTCTCGCTCCCGCTCGGCAGTCGCACGTCGGCATTCGTCGCGGTCGATCACGACCTGCGGCGCCGGTTCAGCATGCAGGCGAGGATCGTGATCCCCTTCGGCCGCAGCACGATCGCGAGCGCCGGGGTCGCCCGCGATCCGGACGGCGGCGTGCGTGTGCAGGCGAGTGCCGCACGATCGATCCCGAGCGATGGCGGGTTCGGTTTCGCCACCGACCTCGCGCGCACCGCTCAGGGACGATTTCTGGGGCAGGCGAGCGCCGGCGGACGGGGAGAAATGGTCCAGGTCGACGGCGGCGTGGCCTCCAGCGGCGACGCAACCTCGGTCTGGGGCAGCGTGACGGGCTCGCTCGCGCTGATGCATGGCCGCGTCTATGCGAAAAACGCCTTGCCCGGATCGTTCGCGGTCGTGTCGACCGGGCTGGCCGGCGTTCCCGTCTATTACGAGAACCAGCCGATGGGTCGCACCGACCGCAGCGGGCATCTGTTCGTGCCCAACGTCACCGCCAATCATGCCGGCAGCTTCGCGATCGATCCGGTGCGCCTGCCGGTCGGCGCGATCGCGGAACGCACCGAAACCCGCGCGGCGCTGCGCGCCGGAACCGGCGCGGTGATCGACCTGCCGGTACGCTATCATCTCAGCGTGACGGCGCGCTTGGTCGATGGCGTGGGCGCGCCGCTGGTGCCGGGCACCGTCGCGACGCTGAACGGGCAGGCGAAGGCGATCGTCGGGTGGGACGGTGTGCTGCTGATCGAGGCAATGACGGGCCGGATCGACGTCGACGCCCGCGGTGCCGACGGCCGGGCGTGTCACGGCTCGGCGGAGGTGCCGGCCGATACCGGCCCGCTCGCCGACATCGGCACGGTGACCTGCCGATAAACGGCAGCCCACCAGGACGAGCCTACCTGCCCGGCGCGTCAGAAGCTGATGACGACCTGCACCTGATCGGTGTAGCTGCCCGCCGCGGGTGTCGCCTGCGCCGGATTGATCCTGGCCACATAGGACTGGACCTGGCTGGGCGTGACGCCGCCGGTGCCCGCCACAGCCGCCGCCAGCGGATTGCTCTCGTCCCAGATCGTCGCGCCGTCAGGGCGATAGAGATTGTACTGGAGGGCGTGCCCCGCCCCGTCGCTCATCGTCCGCCACGGCCGCGCCGAGGCGTTGCGCCCGGCGGAAAACGCGACCTTGTAGGTGGTGCCCCGCGTGCAATCGACCAGTACCGATCGGGTGACCGGCTGGAACTGCGACACCAACGGCGCGGAACCGAACGACAGGTCCGGTGCCGCGATGCGGCAGTCGCTGCCGACCACCAGCGTCACGTCGACCGTGGTAGTGACGCGACCGCGCTCATAGAGGACACAGACTCCCGCCACCTGGACGCCGTTGCAGATCGAATAGTCCCAAACGACCGTCAGCCGATCCTTGTAGGTGCCGGCGGGAAGGTTGGGCGCGCTCGTCAGCCGCGCGTGCAGCGGCGCCGTATAGCTGGTGGCGCTGCCGAACCCGAGCAGCGACACCAGGGTGACGTTCATATAATCGACGGTCCCGCCCTGCGTGAAAGTCTGGGTGGCGCCGGAGTCGGCGGACACGGCATAGGTGATCGCATCACCCGTCGGCGCGACCAGCCGGAAATCGTTGGCGCTGGTAATCGTCGCCCGCGCATAGCTGCCGCCGAGCACGCTCAAGGCCGTACCAGTGCACGACAGGCCGGCCGATCCCGCCACCGACGGCACCGTGCCGCCACGTACATCGTAGGACGTCGACGGTGCCAGCGTCAGCGCGGTCGACGACGTGGTGCAGCCGGCGCTCGCGGGCGACGCGAACCCGAGCGACAACACGGCCACGCCGACCCCGTAGGCAAGGACGCGGGGGATCGACGCGCGAACGGAGAACGGCTTGCGGCTCACCCAGACAGGGTTCCCGGTTCCGCCCTAGCAAGAGGTTTATGCGCCGGCGATCCCGGTCGCGATTAGACCGAAGTCGCACGGCGCGGCCCGGTTACCGCTCCCCGGCCATCGGCGAAATCATTGCCGCCCTGGCCGCGGCGAACGGCTGCGACAGGATGTCGAACACGGTCGTGCCGATCAGCAGCGCCACCACGACGGCGCCGACGCCGAACACGGCGAACTGCGCGCGCCTGCCATGGCGGACGCTGCGTTCCGCGTCCGGTACGACGCGGGGCCGGTGTCGCCGTTCCGGCTCGCCGCCCGCTCGCACGCTGTCAGCGACGTCGGGCCGCGCGATGATCGCCTCGACGTCCAGCCGATCCTGCGTGTGGAGCCCGAAGGTTCGGCCCTTGCGCCACACCGCGCGTCCGATCATCGCATGCGCGCCGCGACGAACCTCGACATAGGTGCCGCGCTCTACCGGGTGGGCGCTCTGGATCATCAGCCCGCGCGACGAGAGGTTGCGGATCGAGACGTCCACCCAGCCGCCGTCCAGACGCATCCGGGCCGGCAGCACCACCCGTCGACGTATTTCCCGATTTCGCACGGTATCCTCCTCGAAGCTGTTGAGAAGTCGCGCGATGTGATGAGCGGGTCGTTACGATGGCACGGCCGACGGCGGAACTTCGACCATCGTCTTAGGCAATGATGCAGTTCTAATCGCGTACCGGACGGGACGGCACCGTACGGCCGCTGCCGATCTGATCCGAAGAGGCACGATACCCGCCGGATGCCACTCCAGCCGGCAGAAGATGACTGGCCCCGAACAACCACGCTTCGGCATCGTCCGGCCGGTCGAAATAGGCGGCTTCCCGGCCGGCTGCGGCGCGTTTCACCTGCGTCCTGGAAAGCGAGGAGCCCGCGACGATCGCCAGGCGGCTCGAACGGTAGCCCGGTTCCGCGAAGATGGCCTGGAAGTCCGCCACCCGCCCTTGCGCCTGAACCTTCATGTCGCGAATATCGACGATCATGACATGCTGGTTGGGTGCCGCGTCCAAGGTCGCCAACGCCTGTTCCAGCCCGGCCCTGAAGCACGCGACGTCCGGCGCGTCGAAGAACCCGCCCATCTCGACGCGGATCAGGCTGCGGCACGCATCCACCGCGAACAGGAAGCTCGACTGCATCCGTTCCTGATCGGCTGAACCGATTACCAGATGATTGCGTCTGCGACCAAGGTCGAACGATCGCGGATCATCGGTGCGACCGCCGGGGCCTGGCGACCCTCATCAAGGGTCAGTCCTGCATCGCCCTCCTCACGGCACTTGCCGTCAGGTTCAGGCGCTCGCGATCGGGACCGACTTCTTGCAGCAGGTCTCGTGCCTGCTGCGCGCTGATGCGATGCTTCGCGGCGAGGTAATTGGCGCTGTACCCCTCCCCCGTGGCGCAGCCCATGCTGTACCCACGGCCACGTTCCGCCTTGCCGTCCGTCATCGACTTGCTCCATGAACCCGGCATCGGCGCCAGGGGATATCGGCAAGCTACGATGCGACTGCTTTTTCGGATGCGCGTCGCCACGCCATTTTGTGCAGGCGCCGCAGGAATGGCGTCACGCCGGGATTTCCATCCGTGAAGGTCTTCTTCGACGGCGGCTGCCGAGGCAAGGCGGGCGTGATGGAGGTCGCGGTCGTGGCGGGTGGGCGAACGACGGTCGTGCCCGACCTGGGTCACGGCACCAGCAGCGATGCCGAGTGGCTGGCGCTGATCCAGGCGCTCACCGTCGCGCGAGCGGCGGGCTGGACGGAGGTCGTGTTGATCGGGGACGCCGCCGACGTGATCGCGAAAGCCAGAGGCGAGCTGAAATGCCGGGGCGCCGAGGCGGCGCACCTCGCCGCGTTTCGGGGGCTGGTGGGCGATGTGCCGCCGCCGCGGATCAGGTGGATCAAGCGCACGCAGAACCTCGCCGGGATCGCGCTCGCCCGACGGCACGCCCGGTGACGCTGATCCTGTTCAACAAGCCCTACGGCGTGCTGTGCCAGTTCACCGACCGGACGACGACCGGCGCCCGTCCGACGCTGTCGGCCTATGTCGATACGCCGGGCGTCTATCCGGCCGGGCGGCTGGATCTCGATAGCGAAGGGTTGCTGCTGCTGACGGACGACGGCGCGCTTCAGGCGCGGATCGCCGATCCGCGCTACAAGCTGCCCAAGGTCTATCTCGCCCAGGTCGAGGGCGAAGTCGCGGCGGCCGGTGTCGAAGCGCTCCGGCATGGCGTCCGCCTGAAGGACGGGATGACCCGCCCCGCGGGAGTCGAGCGCATCGCCGACCCCGACCTGTGGCCGCGCGATCCGCCCGTCCGCTTTCGCAAGACGGTCCCGGATTGCTGGCTCAAGCTGACTCTGCACGAGGGCAGGAACCGGCAGGTGCGCCGGATGACGGCCGCCGTGGGACATCCGACCCTGCGGCTGGTGCGGTGGAGCGTCGGTGGCTGGACGCTGGACGGGATCGCGCCGGGCGAAAGCCGGCTCGCGCCATCGACACCCGATCAGGCACGGTCCCGCTCACCCGCGCATAGGTGAATGCACCTTCGTCAAACATCGACGAGGTGATCGGCCGCAGGTTCACGCCGCCTGATCCCCGCGGCCGTGCCGCTGGCGAGCGGCGCTCGCCGATACGACGGGCAGCCCGGCGGCGGCGCTGGCGTTCCCCGCCGCCTGCCATGCCATTATCCTGGGCTATGGCCTTTACCCGCGCCGGCCGTTAGCCGTGGGCGGGGAATGACTCCAGGCCAGCTCAGCACGCTCTTCTTCCTTCAGCTGTTCGCGATCGTCGGGGCGGCGCGGAGCATCGGCTGGTTCGGCCGGCGCTTTCTAGGCCAGCCGCAGGTAGTGGGCGAGATGATCGCGGGCGTCGTGCTGGGGCCGTCGTTGTTCGGCCTGCTGTTCCCCGAATGGCAGGCGGCGCTGTTCCCCAAGGACACCAAGGGCATCCTGTACGTCGGCGCGCAGCTGGGCGTCGGCCTCTATATGTTTCTCGTGGGACTTGGGTTCGAGACCGCGCACTTCCGTGCCCACCGGCGCAGCGCGGCCGCGGTGTCGCTGTCCGGCATGGCCGCGCCCTTCCTGATGGCGGTGCTCATCACGCCCTGGTTGATGCGCTTGCCGGGCCTGTATGCACCGACCCTGACGACCGTGCAGGCGACGCTGTTCACGGGTGCCTGCATCTCCATCACCGCCTTTCCGATGCTCGCACGGATCATCCACGAACGCGGTCTCACGGGTTCGTCGCTCGGCGGCCTGTCGTTGTCGGCCGGCGCGATCGACGATGCGGGCGCGTGGGCGGTGCTGGCGATCGTGCTCGCGACCTTCGGCGACGGTGCCGGGGTCGCGATCAAGGCGATCGGCGGCGGCATCTTGTTCGCCGTGCTGGTGCTTGGCTTCGGCCCCAGGCTGCTGGCGCCGTTCGGGCGTGCGGTGGAGCGCGCGGGGCGGCTGAGCCAAGCCCATCTCGGTCTTGCACTGATGCTGTTCCTGCTCGCCGCCTTTGCGATGGACTGGGTCGGAATGCATGCGGTGTTCGGCGGCTTCCTGCTCGGCGTGGTGATGCCGAGGGGGCGGTTGTCGCAAGATCTGCGGCAACAGCTCGAACCCTTCACCGTCGCGCTACTGCTGCCGATGTTCTTCACCTATTCGGGCCTCAACACCCAGCTCGGGCTGGTGATGGAGCCGTCGTTGCTGCTCGTCGCGCTGGCGATCCTCGCCGCGTCCGTGCTGGGCAAGTTCGGCGCCTGCTGGGCGGCTGCCCGGCTGACCGGCCAGGACAACCGGACCGCGCTAGGCATCGGGGCGCTGATGAACGCGCGCGGGCTGATGGAGCTCATCATCATCAACATCGGCCTGCAGCGCGGCATCATCGGACCGGCGCTCTTTTCGATACTGGTGCTCATGGCGGTGGTCACCACGCTGATGGCGTCGCCATTGTTCGCAGTCGTCCATGACCGCGATCTTCGTGACGAGCGCCGGCGGCAGACAACTAGCTAGTTGGAAAGCGCTTTCCCGTTCCGTCTGCTTCTGCGGGCATCGTTTACGACGGGGACGAGGGTCGGCTCAGCGAAGCGTCCTTCCTCAATGATTTCGCGGGTGACGTGCCGCGCGATCGCGCGCGCATATTGTACGCAGTCCAGCAACCGTTCCGCCGGGCGCTCGTTGCCGAAAAAACGACAATTGCGGCGTGGCGGTCCAAGCCAAGCTATTACGCTGTATCGACAGAGGACCGCACCATCGATCCCGCTTTCGAGCGTTTCATGGCGAAGCGGATGAAAGCCCATACCATCGAACTTCGCTCGAGCCATCTATCGCCGGTCTCGCATTCGCGAGAGATCAGCGACCTCATCAGTCTGGCAGCGTCCCGTGCTTAGGGGTCGCGCAAACGACCTGTCGTCACGACACTGCGGACGTGTGCCTCACGCCGTTGCCGGCGGCCCGGCAGCCGAAAGACGGCAAATGGGCGCGAGGGTCGCACGTGGTTCGCGTGGTTCGACAACCCGGAAAAATCGATGACCATACCCGATCTGAATGGCCGGAGTGGCATGCGTCAATCCAGGATCGACGTTCCTGATCATGTCATTCGTCGTATTCTCGACCG
>NZ_CBDATK010000002.1:0-263885 GCF_965200135.1 Sphingomonas sp. | reverse complement strand
GTGGGGCGGCGCGTTGGACACGAAGTACTTCACCTCCCCGGACGCCACGTTCCGGGCGACGATCAGCCGGTACGTGCGATCGGTCGGCTGCCCGTCACGCTGGAGGTGGACCTGCCCGGCCTTCACGTCCCACGCCTGCGGTCCGAGCGTCTGCCGCGCCAGCTCGACCCGCTGCCACTTCTGCGTGCGGAACGGCTTGCCCAGGGCCGCCGCGTTGTCGGCCCGCTTGGCCTGGTACGGCCGCTGGTGCGAGTCGTACGCCGGGTACGTCGGCCAGCACATCAGGTTGGCCGGCACCTCGCAGCAGTAGTGGAGGCCCGTCCCGTCCAGCAGCGCCAGGAACTCCGGCTTCCCGCCGTACCCCTCGTCGAACGTCAGCCAGTCGAACCGCACGCCGTTGGCGACCGCCCGCTTGACCTGCTCCAGCGCCATGACCCACTTGGACCGGTGGGCGATCGTCTCGGGGATGTGGGCGGCCGCGCACCGGTCGCGGTCCTGGTCCCACGACTCGTCGGGCACGTACAGGTCCGAGTCGAGCACGCCCAGGAACGTCCCGCGTCGGACCGCCAAGTGAACGGTGACGATGCAGTTCTCGACCTTGCCCATGGACCCGCAGTACTGCCGCTGCACGCCCGGGGTCTTGTCGCCCTTCTTCGCCTGCGACGTCTCGTCGATCAGCCCGATCGTCCCCACCCCGTCGGCCGCCGGTGGTTCGCCCGGGGCCGGCAGGTGGCGCTCGACGACCCGCCGCTGCAGCCGGGCCAGCACCGCGTCCTGGTCCCACGCGTGGTCGGCCAGGAACTGCTGCAGCGTCCGCGCCGCCGTCCCCGCCGCCAGCGCGATCGGCTCGACGCTCTTCCGAGGCAGGTCGCTGGCCAGCCCCCGGCAGTACGTGCCCAAGTGGCGGAACGACTTCACGTTGCCGAAGGCGGATCGAAACTCCCGCAGGTACCCGTCGAACGCCGGCCCCAGGGCCGTCACTTGCTCCGCGGTCATGTGACCTCCTTGTCAGGAGGCGTTACCGCTTTCGGCGTCTGGCGTTGTGCGAATGCGGCGCTGTAGTGCTAGGCGTCGTCGACGCATTCAAGGTGCTCGGACGGCGTCTCCCAGACTTGGTCCGCGAGACGACCACGACGCTGCAGTCGGGCCGGTCCGCCGTTGATGCCGAGACCCTGGCAGCTCGGATCTGCGTCGTCGCCGCCCAGGCGGTCGTGGCATATCGCGCGTGTGAGGACCAGATCAGCTCCGAGTTGAAGTTCTACCGTTCCGAGCTGAAGGGGGCTGGGCAGCATGCCGCAGGCGGTCAGGGCGGGGCTAGCCTGCGGGACCAGGAGTCGGACGAACACCTGCAGGTCGGCTCGGGGTGATGGCAGTCGGGGGGAGACATGTCCGCGAACCGGCTGGGTCGAGGCCCTGGGTAGAGCTGGACATCTCGCCGCTGACGGCGACACCATGCAGCGCGACGCACCGGGTGTACGAGGAGTGGAACACAGGTCGTCTGCGATCAGGGAGCTGGCCGGCACGCAAGCTGGTGCCGGTCCATGGGACGGACGTCGACCGCGATCCGTGGGCGGTACGCGTTCCGACAAGATGGCGGTCGTCACGACGGTTACAGAGATACAGGTTTGAACATGGCGATCTCAAACAAGCGTGCAAAGGGGGTCGGGAAGTCTCAAGTCGCTGCGGTTCGGCGGGCGGCGGCCATCAATCGGTCGCTCAGGTGCGGGCTCAGGATCGACGGCGAGACGCTTTCGATCGGGGGTATGCGGCTCGACATGCCGGAGAGCGCCCGGTCGTTGTTGCTTGACCACCTTGTTCGTGGTGTCGGCACTTCGGCAGCCCTGGCCCGCCGCCTCAACAGTTACGGGCTCTCGGAGTGGGAGAGGCGGTTCTCGTCCGTGTTCCACCAGGACGAGGTGGCACCGGAATGGGCGGCCCGGGCTCGCTCTGGTCCTTGATCGGAACATCGGCGAATGGAACGCTCGCCAGATGTACATCAATCATCGGTGGCAGGGTGACGATCGCCACGTTCCGAGGCGACCCGTGTTGGGGGGCTCGGCTGTGGTCTCCGACCCGGTGGATACCTCGCTACCAGGAACGAGTTGGCGACTCGGCCTCCCGCGAAGCTGATAGCGGCGACCGGCCCGGCGAGAACGTCGATTGAAGTGTAAGTGAGCCCTTGGCCCAGCCACCCATCGATCTCTGCCTTCTCGTTCGCGGCAGAAGGCGGCGGTGCCGTTCGCGAGACCTCCACTCTGACGTGCTGGGCCCGGCGTGCGTGGTGAGGACGTCGGCCTCGATTTGAGGGGCGCGTCAGGCCTCGCCCTGCTGCGCCTGTGTGCAACCTTGAAAGGAGAACGTGTGATGAGTGACTTTGATGACCTTGAATGTGCGGGTGCCGTCGTCGTGGAGGGATGCGAGGCGGTAGACGCCTGGGCGCGGAACCGAATACACACCGAACGAGGCGACGATCCGGTGGAGCGTCAACTGAACGCCCTGGCTGACAACATGATTCATTTGGCCGCTCTCGCACGCTCGCGGGGCTGGGGGCAGGTGTTCCTGGCGTACTTGGTCGACAGGGCAACTCTTGGGGCGGCGGACGGCGATCCAGACCTGCGAGTTGTTGTCCGCTTGAACAACACCGGCCGTTCGCCCGATGCGGCGGCTGAAGACCGGAGGGCGATCAGCGAGACCGCCTGCCCCTGGACGGAAGACGGCCTGCGCAGCCACGGAACTGCCCGTCGGACGGGACCTCGTGCGGCGAACTGATCGTCCACGAATTGAAAACTGTGAGACTTCTATGCCGAACCATTGTTTCTGCGACCTGTTCATTGAGGGACCGCAGACGGACATTACCGACCTGTGTTCCCGGCTCCGAGTCGACGAAGACGGCTACCCCATGCTACTTGAGAGCCTGCTGCCCATGCCGGCGGACCTGGCCGACACGAGGTCGCCGTCGCCACTTGAGACGGGGCTCATCTACGACCGAATGCTCGGCACTACTCGTCTGTTGACGGGCGAGGAGCGGACACACCTTGAAGGCTTACAAGGAAAACATGGGCATGCCGACTGGCTCTCATGGCAGCTGGAGAACTGGGGTGCTCGTTGGTGTGACTGCGAGGCGAGCATCGAGTGTGGCAGCAACCCCGTAAGGGCAACCTTCTGGTCGCCGTGGCGTCCGCCGATCAGCGGGGTCGCAGCGGTCGCCGCCATGTACCCGCGACTGGAGTTCGTGCTGGAGTACGAGGAGCGGAACATGGGCCTGTATGGCTCCTTGGTTTGGTCGGCGGGCGAGTTGGTGTCAGAGAATGGTCGAAGGGTCGCGTGATTAGGGTAGGCCTAGCTGTGACGGCTGCCGGCCACTACATCCTAGCGGCTCGGCGGGTGGCCGGGGCCGGATCGGACGCGCCCGACATCGAGGCGCTGGCGGACCGAGACGGCTTGGGCATACACTCGCGGGACCGACCACCGGTGGCGTGGGGACAGTAAAGAATATGGTAGGCGTCGAGAAACCGGACGTGGCCGCAGTCGGCCACAGCCACGTCGAGCCGAGGTCTCCAGCTCGCCATCACGGAACCGACGCTGCTCTCTTACCTGCTCCGGCAGTTCCTCAGCGGCAGGGTTGCCGCACACGTCCGCTGCCAAGAGAACCCCAGGCCGGGCCGGAACCGCCGCGCCTGCGTCGATACCCACCGGATGCCGATCAGCCGCTCGATCCGGTCGGCCGCCTCGGCCACCGTCCGGACCGGCCGGTCGGCCAGGTCGGCCTTGATCGCCGCCGCGTGGCGGGCCAGGTCGCTGACCAGCCCCTTGACGGCCCACCGCCGCAGGCCGTCCAGCCCGCCGTCGCGGTAGGCGGCCACCTACCGCTCGGCGGTCGCCCGGGACACGGCCGCGACCTTGGCTGCTACGTCCCGCTTGGCCCCGCAGGCGGCCGGGTTGACGGGTCATGTTTGAACCTGGCCGAGGGGTTCTCTTCGTCCGCCGTCAGCCACGCAGATTGAGCGGGGCACGACCGGATGGTTTGCTGAGACATCATCCGCCTCCCGTTCCTCTTCCGGCGTGAAGCGCGAGGGGGTAGGGCAACTACCGGAACACGGTCAGCTGCGGCTCACGCCGGCATGAACAGCTCGGCCGTCATTTGACCGTTCACGTCGCGCTTGTCGGCCCAGATGACCAGTTGCTTCTCCTCGGCCTGCTCGATCATCAGGCGGATTTGGCCGCTCACGCCCTCGGCCCAGTCGAGCTTGTAGTAGATCGCCCCAGTGCCCGGCGGCGGCAGGTTCGGCACGGCCTCCAACTGCGGGACCAGGCGGATGCCGCTGAACGCCTTATTGACCCCCTCCGGCAGCCCCAATTGGATCGTCCGCATTCGCACCGCGTCGGCCAGGGCGCTCACGTCTCCGTCGGTGTGGACCCGCAGGTAGAAGCCAACCGCCCGGGCGAATTGCTCCTTGGTCAGCGTCGCCCGGGCCACCGGTCCGGCCGGCACGAACCGTACTCGGTCGACGTTGTGCGTTATGGGGGGCACCAGCAGCTCGCGCGCCTTGGCAATGGCCGACGCGAACGTCCGGGCCAGATCGGTATGGTCGTACTCGGCGACGGCCGCGGCGTGGTCGTCACCCGGCTGCAGGGCGGCGAGCTCGCCGACCATTGCCCGCAACTCGCAGTACACCTCGAACGGCGACACGTGCGTCGCCGCCGCCAGCGACGCCAGCCGGCCGTGGTACCGGTTCAGCGTCCGCAGCCGCAGCGCCCCCTCAAACTGGGCCGGCGTCGGGGCCGTCTTGAACGCGAAGCCGCCCTGCCCCAGCTCGGCCAGCGACCGCTCGCGGGCCTCGCCGACCTCCAGCACCAACTCGTCGACCTTCCGCCGCAGCGGCGGCCACCCGCGGAGCACCATCAGCGGCGGGTAGAACTCCGGGTCGACCGCCGGCCGGCCGTCGACCACCCGCACGCGGAGCAGTGGCACCAGCTCGACGTTCTCCCCCCGGGGCGGCCCGACGACCAGCCGGGCGTTGATGACCCGCACCTGAACGTCCTTGGCCGCCGCGTTCGTGTTCTCGTCCCGGACCTGGACCGTGTCGACGGCGTACCGCCGGTTTCGCTCGGCCGACCCGTCGAGCACGTTCGGCCCGGCCGCGTCCCACCGCGGCACGGCCAGCGACACCAGCAACGCCTGCCCGGGGCCCAGCGCCGCCAGCTCGGCCGCCACGGCCGCGTCCTCGGGCAGGTTGGCGTTGGCGTTGACCTCGACGTCGAGCCCGTCGGGCAGGACGACGCGGAGGCGGTCGAATCGCAGCCGCCGCCCGGCCAGCAGCTCGGCCGAGACGGCGCAGTCGACCACCCCGTACGGGTACGGCCAGGCCAGCTGCCGCTCGCGGGCGAACCGCTCGTCGGTCGCCCGCTGCATGATCTGCAAGTGGTGCGGCTGCAGGGCCAGGCCCTGCCGCCAGTGGATGGGACGTTCAGCCGCCATGTTTCGTGCTCCTCGGGGTCTGAGATGATTCGTGGATTGGTCTACGGAGGTCGGTTCAGCCGTGGATGGGTCGGCCGCAAGCACGACAAACCGGGCGGCCGCGACGACGACCGCCGGCGTCGGTGGTCGGCGTGGTGATGGCCTAACACGGCGTCGCGATGCCCGGACGGATCGGGTTGCGGACGGTGACGAACGCCGTCCGGACGCTCGGGTTCTTCGGCACGCCGGATCGGCGGCCCACGCAGGTTGAGAATCCGATGGTCCGGTCCCGGTCCCACTCTTCGAACAGGTTGTGCCGCCTGCCGACTTTGTAGTTCACCCCTCGTTCTCGAAGTTCGAGGTCCGCCAGGTAAGGGTGTTCCAGCTCACCCTCGCCGACGGCCACGCGCGTGAACTCGGATTCGGGCGGAGGTGTGCCGTCCCAAAGTCGCAACAGCCCGGGCATCATCCGACGGAAGTCGTCGGCGGCGAGGAACGCCCTGGCGGATTGCAGGTCGAACCGGCCGGCGAGCACCTTGCCGAACCAGCCGGAGTAGGCGAGGGCCTCGTCTTGATAGACGTCTGTCGCGGGATCCAAGGACGCGGCGCGCTGAAATCGATCCGCGGTCAAATAGTCGGCCGGTACCCGAAACTCGGTCACGTCCCGCGTGGTCTGTGCCAGGGCGAGGAAAACGCGGAACTGCCATACGGCGACCGGGCGGGTCGCGAGCCACTGTTGTCGGCTGGCGTCCGGGGTGAACCGTGACGGAATCAAGACCATGGCCGCCAGCTCCACCGTATCGAACCAGACGTCGCCCGGGACGGCCTGATGGGGAGGGGTCAGTCCCGCGTACGCGCGGGCACCGTCCCAGTCGTCGGGTGACAAGTCGACGGTCGCCCGCCCCACCCGCGCGAACGCCGCGAGGGACCGCGCGTCGCGGCCCAACCCGGCCCGCTTCAGCGCGGCGGCCAAGGCGTCGCCTGCGGCCGGGTCGCACCCGGACGACAGGTAGGTTGAAAAACGGTCTTCCAATTCGCTGGCGTAGATCATGGGTCACTGGCGGTTGTGGTTGTCGATGTTGCCGCTCGCGGCCGCCTCGCCCGAGACGGAGACGCCCGGGCCCGGATGCGTCCCGAGCATCTACGGGGCCGTGCCGGACGGCCCACTGCCGCGAACCGGTGGAAGGCCGGGCCGCCCGTCGGCAGGGAACGTCGGGTCGATCGCCTGCTGCTTGAGCGACCGTATCCGGGTGGCCTCGCCCCAGGTGGTCGGCTTGTCACCGGGGTAGTAGACGCGGCCGTTAGCGTCGTCGACCAGGGCGTTGTCACTCGTGTTGCTGAACCGCTGCTGCTCGGACGCGCTCAGCGGCTCGTCCGGGTCGTGCACGTTGGCCGGCACCTCGTCCAGCCCCGCCCGGTCGGCCGCGACGAGCCGGCGGTGGTCGAGGGTGGTGTAGCGGCCGTCGTCGGTCTGCACCATGTCCGGGGGAGCCTTGGAGTTGTCCCAGCCGTTGGTCCGCATGTCGCCCGCCACGTCGTCGATGCTCCGACCGTCGGCCGTGTTCGGGCTGACGTCCGCCTGGGTGGAGTTCACCTGATCCAACCGGACGTTCTTGACGACCGGACCATCTGTCGTCGGATTGGGTTCCGCCCCGGGTTCGTCGCCCCCACCCGCGGTCGCCTCGGGCGTGGTCGACTCGGGCGCGGTGTCCCCGCCCGCTCCGCCGCCGGTCATGGCCTCGCCCACGCCGCCGAGGACGCCGCCGAGGGCGACGGACGTGCCGAACGCTTCCCAGCTCCAGTGCGCGTCCGGGTTCGCCGCCGTCGTGGCGGAGTAGGACGTGGCTCCGGCCAGCATGCCGACGCCGATGGCCGTGCCCATCGCGCCCAGGCCGGCGGCGGCCAGCACCGGGGCGGCGACGATCGCGGTGGCCGCGCCGACGGCCCCGCCGAGCGCGCCGTAGAGGGCGGCCTTGGCGATGCACGACGGGCACAAGTGGTCCTCGTTCAGCGCCTCGCCCAGGCCGCCGGCGACGGCCCCGCCGATGGCGGCGGCGGCGATCAGGACCGGGGCCGCCGCCCCGCAGGTGGCGACGATCAGCACGCCCACCGCGATGCCGGCACCGATCGCGGCCACCGTCTTCCAGCTCGGCCACAGGCCCAGCACGTCGATCCGATTAACCGGGTCGTTGTCGCAGTAGCTGTAGACGTGCATCCCGCCGAGGTACGTGACGGGGTCGCGGGAGAGGTACCGGCCCAACTGCGGGGAGTAGTAGCGGAAAAAGTTGTAGTGCAGGCCGGTTTCGTCGTCGAACTGCTGGCCGGCGAACCGCAGCGGGTTGCGAACCTGATTGACGAGGACGGTCGCCTCGCCGAAGGCGGCGTAGTCGGCCGACCAGACGACGGTGCCGGTCGCGTTGGTCAGCCGTCGCGGCGTGCCGACGTGGTCGGTGTGGTAGCAGTAGACGGCCGTGCCGATGCGCGTGGCCAGCGGCGTCGGCAGGCCGGGGTGGTACAGGTAGTCCTGCACGCCGGCCGGACCGGCCCCGCCGGCCGGGGGAAGGGCGACCTCGCGGATCAGCCGTGGGCCGGCCCACAGGTACCGCGTGCGGGTGCCGTCGACCTCCTTCCAGATGCGGCGGCCCAGCGCGTCGTACCCGAACCGAACCGTGCGGCCGTCGGCGCGGGTGGCGGCGATGAGCAGCCCCCGCGCGTTCCAGGTGTACCGCCAGGTGCCGGTCGGGGCGGACAGCGTGGCCAGGTTGCCGTCGGCGTCGTGGCCGCACCGGGCGTCGCCGGCGGTGACGATCTGGCTGAGGTTGTTGGCCGTCGTGGGGACGCCGTTGGCGCGGACGCGGTTGCCGGCCGGGTCGTACGCGAACGCCTCGCTGCGGCCGGGGCGGTCGGCCTGCACGGCGAGCAGTTGGCTCTCGGCGTCGTACCGGTACTGTCGCAGGCCAACGTCGGTGTCGCGGGACTGTCGCAGGCGGTCCTCGCCGTCGTAGGCGTAGTCGGCGGCGAACCGCTCGTGGCCGTCCGGCGAGGCCGTACGGATGGCCGCCGGTCGGCCGTTGGGGGCGAAGGTGGTCGTCGTGACCAGGCCGTTGGCGGCCGTCTGGCGCGTGGTGCCGTCGGCCGCGTAGCTGACGGCGTGGTGGCCGCCGGCCCAGTCGGTGGCGCGGGCGAGCCGGCCGTCGGCGTCGTAGTCGAACGCGACCCGTTCGCCCGTCGGGTAGCCGATCGCGGCGAGCAGGCCGGTGCCGCCGTACTCGTAACGGACGGTCTCGCCCGATTGCGTTTCCTCAACCAGGTGCCCCCTGCCGTCGTATCGGAGCGCGACGACCGACTCGCCGCAGCGGGCCTCGGTCACGCGGCCGGCGGCGTCGTAGGCGAACGACAGCGACTCGTCGGCGTACGCGGCCCCGATCACCCGGCCGTCGGCGTCGTGCTCGAACGACACGATCGGCCGGGCGTCGTCGGCGACCTTCCCGACGCTGACCCGCGTGAGCCGCTGGCCGGCCGCGTAGGCGTAGAACTCGCTCGTCCCGTCGGCGTGCGTCTTCCGCGCCGGCGACGGGCCCCTGCCGTACGCGAAGGCCGTCGTGTTGCCGTTGGCGTCATCGATGCCCGTGAGGCGGCGTTGGCCGTCGAACGCGAACGATTGGCGGTGCCCCCGCCGGTCGGTCACGGCGACGACCTGGCCGGTGTCGCCGTACGCGAACGCGGTGGCCGTGCCGTCGGGGTAGTCGACGCGCTCGATCTCGCCGCGGGTGCCGCGGGCGAACCGGACCGGCTTCTGGCCCGCCCGTGCGACGGCGACGGCCAGGCCGTTCGCGTCGTATCCGACGTCGACGGCCGCGCCGGTGGGGCCGGTGATCTTCGTCGGCTGTCCGTCGCGGTTGTTCTCGAACAGCGTCGTGTGGCCCAGCGGGCTCTGGACCCGCGAGATGAACCCGAGCCGGTCGAAGCCGACCCGCGTCGGGTTGCCGGCCTCGTCGCGGACGACGATGACGACCACGTCGCCGGTCGCGGCGTCCCAGGCCGCCGTCCGGCCGGTGCCGTCGAACGTGCCGATCAGGCCGTTGCCGATCGCCCGCCGCCGCAGCGCGCCCAGGACCGGATCGCGGATGACGAACATGGGCCTACGTCACCCGACGGTGACGCCCTCCGTCGCGGGTCGGCCGATCGTGACGGCGAACGGCTGCCGCCGCAGGGCACCGTCGGCGAGCGAGAACCGGAGCAGCGTGGACCGGTCCTCGCCCTCGGCCAGGTACGACCCGACCGGGCCGAAGAAGTCGGCCAGCTCGGCCGCGTTCAGCTCCGGCAGCACCAGCGGCAGGACCCGCGGGTCGTAGTAGCGGAAGTACAGTTGTTTGCCCGCCTCGGTTTTGACCAGCAGGAACCGGCGGAGGTGCCGGCGGACGTCGGCGAACGGCTCGGCCGACGTCAGGTACACGCCCCAACTGCGGCCGAACCCGCGGGCGACCAGCGCGTCCAGGATCGGCGACGCCGGCGCCAGGCGGACCAGGTGCGGCGCGACTCGCGCCAACTCGTTGCCGCGGGCCCCGTCGTACAGCGATTGGCACTGCACGTCCGCCGCGGCGTGCAGGACGCCGTGGACGGCCGGCCCGCGAGCGGCGTCGACGATGGCGAACAGCGGCTGCGAATCGGACAGCAGCAGCAGTCGTCGGAGGTCGGTCGGCGCCGGCGCGGCGGTGTGGACGATCGCCGCCGGCGGGGCGTCGCCACCGGCCGGGCCGCGCGGCGTGACCGTCGGCGGGGCGGCGGGGCCGGCGGTCAGTTGGACGCCGAACGTGGTGGTGCCGGCCCGGACGTGGTCGTTGTCGTTCAGGGCCGCGGCCGCCACGCGGACGCCGTTGACGAACAAGCCGGCCGGGCTGCCGAGGTCGCGGACGAGGCACGCGTCGGGGCCGAACTCCAGGCCGAAGTGGACGCCGGCCAGGTCGGGGTCGGCGGGGACGGGCAGCGTGTTGGCCGGCCCGCGGCCGACGGTGGCGACGCCGCCCGGCGTGAGCGTGATCCGGCGGCCGGTCAGCAGGCCGGTGAGGATTTCCAGGGTCAACCGCGACATGGTCAACTGCGATGGTCTGGTCCGCCCGACGGACCGGGGGTGGCGGCGGCGGCGGCGCGACGGGTCGTCGGCCGCTAGCCGCCGCCGGCGCACTTCTCGGCGAACGGGGCCCCCGTGCCGGCGGCGGCCCCGAGGGGCCCGCCCTGGCCGGCGAGGCCGATCTGGACGGTCGGGCAGCCGACGACGATGACGCCGCCGTGGGCCGTCAGGTCGCCCATGCGGGCGGCCGGCTGGCCGCCGATCAGGACGTCGAACGCGCCCATGGCGATCACGTCCGGCGGGCCGACGCAGGTGACCATGTCGCCGACCCGGGCGGCCGGCAGGTCGCCGATCAGCACGGTCGGGCACCCGGGGGCCAGGATCGGCCCGCCGACGTGCGGGACCAGCACGGTCACCATCGGGCAGACGTGCATGTCGGTCAGTCGGGCGGCGGGAGGCATGGCTCTTCCCTGTTTGATTACTGCGGCTACCCACTTCGGGTCGCCACTGGCCGGTGCGGCCGTCTGTGGCGGGTTGCACCTGCCCTCACGAGAATCTGGTGACGCCCACGGCACTGCCGTGGGTTCCCGCCGCGGCGTGACGGGCTTTGAGGCGAACGCCGGCCGCGACGGTTAGGCGTAACCCGCTCTAAAATGCACCGTCCTGACTGAGCAGCTTGGCCGTAAGCGTCAGCAGGTACAGGTCCGACCCGATGCCGGCTGCGCGGCCCAGCGTTGAGCCCTTGGGTACTGTCTTCTTCATTACAAGCGAGCAGCCGATGTCGCCCCGGCGCGCTCGGTAGACCTCGCGGTGGAAGCTGGGATCGGCGTCAATCTCGCCCATGGCCGCCCTGAGTTGCTCGCCCGTGGTCGTTCGATCTAATCGGGGTCGGAAGCCGAAGTCGACGAACCGCCGCTGCAATCGGTCGACGATTTCGGACGTTGGTTCGAGCAGTAAATAGTCTGACTGGGGGCTCACGTGCGCTGCGATGACGAGCCCGTTATCGAAGTCGACGCTCGAGAACCGGGTCGGGTCGACGGTCAGGGACCAGCCCGGACCCCTCAGCTGGACGACGTGCGGGTCGACCGTGATCTGGCCCGTGCCGGTGTCAACCGCGTTCAGCCGTGGGTCGAGCCGGGCGACTAGGTCGTCCGAGTGCCCGCCGAGCATGATGTCGATCACGGGAAGGTCTGGCATAAGGTGACTCAATGTGGCATGTCGGGGGTCAGAGGCCGCCGTCGCTGGCGATTTTGCCGAGGGCCGCGTTGATCGTGGACGACTGCGATCTCGACAACTCGTCAAACTTTTCGGCCGTCGCGGCTGCGAAGCCCCACCGCCAAGGCTTGTCGCCCAAGTTGCCGCCGGCCATCTCGATCGCTGGCGCGTCCGCCGCCGCACAGGCCGAGTCAAAGACCACCTTCGTCGGCTGAGTCTGCCCGAACGTCGGTACCGGTCGGTCGTTCCACTTCTGGTTGATTTCCAATGCCCTCCTGAACAGGGGGTCGTCGTAGGCCGACTTTTGGAGGGTCACAAACTGCTCGTGCCGGAGCATGGATAATGTGCCCTGCCGTGCCAAGTCGGGGTCGTTGGTCGCCCGCGCGCGGTCGGCCTGCTCAAACCCGTTCATCACGCCGTCGGGCACTGGCGGCTGTCGTTCCGGTCCGCACCGCTTGAGGCCGTCCATGCCGTTCGCGGCGTAAAAGTTGTAGACGGGCTGCAGCTCCTCGAACACGGCCTTGTTCCCGTCGCCTAGGCGGGCCAAGGTATGGTCCGCAAGAGCCTGATTCTCCGAGAACCGCCGGACGAACCACCCGTCTTCGACGCCCTTGGCGGACTGCATCCCGCACCCCACCTGCTTGGACGCGAACGCCGCGGTGCCGAACCAACCGAGGTGGGGGGCTTTCAGGTAGTCTGCGGCGTAGGTCGCGCTGATAACCCTGTTCCGCTTTATTGGGTCGGTCTCACGGGACACCTTTTCTACGTCCCCGTTCCGCATCCGCCCACCCACTCTTGCAGTCGACCGGCGGCTCGGCTGCGGCGACTAGGGCAGCTGGCGTAGCCGGGCTGCCGGGATGGGCCGCTGGGCCCACGGTGGTGGCGGCGGACGGGATGGCAGGCGAATGACCGGGCTGCCGGGCGGAGGCGTGGGGCGGTCGAGACGAGTTGGAATGCTTGGCCGGCGGAGTGGGCGTTGGCGACGTGGTCACGCACGGCTGGCCGGTGACCGAGTCGTCGGCCCCGGCCGGGGCAGCCGGGGCGGCGTCCTTGGCGTCGACCGGCGCGGCCGGGCTCGACCCCGAGCCGGAGCCGGCGGCCCCGCCGCTGTTGATCAGCACCATCGTCCCCTGGATCGTTACGCCGGCCGGGCCGATGCTGATGAAGCCGCCGGCGGCCTTGATCGTCAGCTCCACGCCGGCCTCGATCGTGACGTTCATCCCGGCCTTGAGGTGGATCTCCTGGCCGGCGTCGACGGCGTGCTTCTCGCCGATTTTCTCCTGTTGGCTGCCGCCCACGGTCAACGACGTGCTGCCATCGACCTTCTCCCGGCGGCTGCCCTTCACGTGCAGGTCGCTGCCTTGGCCGATCGTCTCGGTCCGGTGCTTGTCGACCGACACGTCCAGGTTCCCGCCGCCGCCGGCCGGGCCCTTGCCGACCAGCAGCTGGGCGTTCCCGCCGACGTGCTCGAACTGGTCCCGCTGGACGGTCAGGTGCTGGTCCTGGTGGACGAGCTGCCTGTGGTCGCCGCCCCGTCGGCCGTCCTTCTCCCACCCGATCGACGTGTTGTGGTCGCCGCCGACCGACTCGTTGCTCGTGCCCAGCACCTGCACGTCCAGCGTCGCCTGGCTGCGGAGGAACACCTGTTCCTTGCCGGCCGTGTCGTCGAACCGCAGCTCGCTGAACCCCTTGCCACCGGGCGTGGAGTTGGTCTTGAACCCGCTGACGTTGGGGTCCTTGGCGTGCTTGGGGTCGGGGCCGCCGCCCAGGTACGGGGGCTTGTTGTCGCCGTTGTAGACCGACCCGATCACCAGCGGCTGGTCGGGGTCGCCCTCGAGGAACGAGACGACGACCTCCTGGCCGATCCGCGGCCAAAAGCTCGCCCCCCACCGCTTGCCGGCCACCGGCTGAGCGACGCGGATCCGACACGAACTGTTCTCGTTCTTCTGGTGGACCCGGTCCCAGTAGAACTGGACCGTCACCCGGCCGAACTCGTCGACGTAGATCTCCTGCCCTGCCGGGCCGACGACCAACGCCGTCTGCGGCCCGTGCATGACCGGCTTGGGCGTCACCCGCGGCGGGCGGTACGGCTCGGCGTGGCTGATGGCCTCGAACGTGCACCGGGCGGCGAACCGCTTGGCGTCGGCCCCGCCGCCGCCGACGCCGCCCGGCGACCCGCCCTGGTACTCGTCGCCGTCCACCTCGTGGGTGACGGCCGTGACCAGGTAGTCCTGGTTGCGGTCGTCGCGGGGGTAGTCGATCACTCTCAGGACGGTCCCGCAGGCCACGGCCCGGGAGTCGGTTCGGCCGGCGAAGGTCTCGAACTGGGCCTGCCGCTCGTTGACCCGGACCTGGGCGATCACCTTGCCGACGGCCGTCTCGGTGAACCGGCCGGGGTAGTCGTACACCTCGGCGTCGGCGTGGGCGTTGGTCGGCGGGGCGGGCGGGGTGGCCCGCACCTGCAACGACTTGCGGGGCACCTTGAAGTCGTAGTCGGTCAGCGTGACCTGGCCCGGCTGGACCTGCTGGCCGGCGGTCAACTCGCTCAGGTGGGGTGTGTCGTCGAACGCCTCGGCGTTGCCCCGGAACGCCAGCGACTCGTACCCGGCCGTCGGCTCGTGGGCCGACGGGCCGTCGCACAGGATCAGCGTGTGGTGGTCGTCGGCGTGCGTGAAGTAGTAGTAGATGCCGGCCCCCTCCATGAGGCGGCTGACGAACGCGAAGTCCGTCTCCCGGTACTGGACGCAGTACTCCAGCGGCGGGTAGGTCGCGGTCAGGTGGCCGGCGTCAAAGTCGTGCCCGGCCTTGAACCCGTGGGCGGTGAACACCTGGGTCAGGACCTGCGGGACGGTTTGGCCCTGGAAGATGCGGCAGTCGGCCGAGCGGGTCAGGAACCACATCCAGGGGACGACAGTGGCCGAATAGTGCGGCAGGGCCCCGCCGCGGGACGTCTGGACGAACCGGCTGACGAACCCGGTGAAGTGCCGCGGGTCGGACACGCCGTGCCGGTTCACCCGGACGGCGACCGGCTGGCCGACGATGTCGGCGAACGCGATGGCCGCGTCCTCGCTGAACAGGTCCAGCTCGTACTCGAACAGCTGGCTCAACCGGTCGGTTGCCCGCAGCCTGTGGAACAACAGCTTGTCCTTGCCCAGCGGCGAGGTGACGGCGGCCAGGCGGTGGTCCTGCGTGTAGGTGTACATGGGTGTGTCGACGTGGCGTCGGACCGAAGCCGGAACGGGACCCGAGAGCCGGCCTGGGCTCGGCCCCTCAAGACCACGGCGGGTCAGACGCCGGGGCCGGCGGAAGTTGCCGGCCGAATTTATCAGCCCCATTCGTCAGCCGAACGTGTACGTGAACTGCCCGTCGTCGGCCACGCCGACGTGGACGTTGCGGACCGGGTCGCCGCCGGCCATGGCGGTGAGGAACGCCCGGCTGAGCCGGGCGGCGACCGAGTGGGTCAGGATCGCCTCGACCGCCCGCGCCCCGCTGTCGGCCTCGGTACACCGGCCGGCGATCGTCTCGGCCACGGCGTCGTCGTACGTCACGGCCGCCCGCTGGGCGTCGGCCACCCGCCGGGCCAGCCGGGCCAGTTGCAGGCGGACGATGTCCCGCAGCATGGCGTCCCCGATCGGCAGGTACGGGACGACGTTCAGCCGGCCCAGGAACGCGGCCGAGAACACCCGCCGGAGCGGGCCGCCCTTGGCCATCATCGCCGCCGTAATGCCCGGCACGTCGGCCGGCAGCTCTTTCGACTCGCACAAGTCGACGATCAGGTCCGACCCGGCGTTGCTCGTCAGCAGGAAGATGGTGTTGCGGAAGTCGATCGGCCGGCCCGACCCGTCCTCCATCACGCCCTTGTCGAACACCTGGAAGAACAGTTGGTGGACGGCCGTGTGCGCCTTCTCGATCTCGTCCAGCAGCACGACCGCGTACGGCCGGCGGCGGACCGCCTCGGTCAGCACGCCCCCCTCGCCGTACCCGACGTACCCCCGGCGGCGACCCCTTGAGCGTCGACACGCTGTGCGCCTCGCCGAACTCGCTCATGTTGATCGTGATGATGTTCTGCTCCCCGCCGTACAACGCCTCGGCCAACGCCAGCGCCGTCTCGGTCTTGCCGACGCCGCTGGGGCCGACCAGCATGAACACGCCCAGCGGCCGGGTCGGGCTGGCCAGCCCGGCCTTGGCGTTGGCGACCGTCTCGCCGATCTTCTCCATCGCGTGCCGCTGGCCGACCACCCGCTTGCCCAGCGTGTTCGGCAGCGACAGCACGGCCGCCACGTCGTCACGGAGCATCCGCCCGACGGGGATGCCGGTCCACCCGCCGACAACCTCGGCCACGCTCTGGGGCGTGACGAACGGGCTCAGCAGCGGCCGCTCGCCCTGCGCCGTCGCCAGGTCCGCCCGGAGGGCCGCGAACCGGGCCTGCCCGGCCGGGTCCGGCGTTTCGGCCGCCGTCAGCTGCCGGCCCAGGTCGATGATCTGGCGGACCAGGTCGCCCTCGTGCTCCCACCGCTGTTGCAGCGAGGCCTGCCGTTCGGCCAGGGTCGCCCGCCGGGCGTCCAGCTCCGCAGCGCGGGCGGCATGGTCGATGCCCATCGACCGTTCGCGGCGGACCACGTCGGCCTCGGCCCCGACCGCGTCGATCTCGCGGAAGACCGCCGCCAGCTCCGGCGGCGTCGCATGCAGGCCAACGGCGACCGACGCGCAGGCGGCGTCGAGCACGCCGACGGCCTTGTCCGGCAGTTGTCGGGCGGGGATATACCGCGTCGGCAGCCGGACGGCGGCCGTCAGCGTCTCGTCCAGGATGTGGACGTCGTGGTCCCGCTCCAGCTTGGCCTTGAGGCCGCGGAGCATCTTCACGCACGCCGCCTCGGACGGCTCGTCCACCTTCACGACCTGGAACCGGCGGGTCAGGGCCGGGTCCCGCTCGAAGTACAGCTTGTACTCCGACCAGGTGGTGGCGGCGATTGTCCGCAGCTTGCCGCGGGCCAGGGCCGGCTTGAGCAGGTTGGCCGCGTCGCCCTGACCAGCCTGGCCGCCGGCCCCGATCAGGGTGTGGGCCTCGTCGATGAACAGGATGATCGGCCGGGGCGACGCCTGGACGGCGTCGATCACCTTCCGCAGCCGGGCCTCGAACTCGCCCCGCTGGCCGGCCCCGGCCTGGAGCAGGGTCAGGTCCAGCGTCCGCAGCCGCACGTCCCGCAGCGGCGGCGGGACGTCGCCGGCCACGATCCGCTGGGCGAACCCCTCGACCACGGCCGTTTTGCCGACGCCGGCCTCGCCGGTCAGGATCGGGTTGTTCTGCTTCCGCTTCATCAGGATGCGGATCAGCTCGTCGATCTCGTCGTCCCGGCCCAGGATCGGGTCCATCCCGCCGGCCTCGGCCTCGGCCGTCAGGTCGACCGTGTACCGGTCCAGCGCCTCGGCGTCGGCGACGGCCGTCACGGCGGCGGCCGTTTTGCCGGCCGGGTCCTCGGGCGAGCCGGCGACCATCGGCCCGAACCCGTCGTTCACCTCGTCCGGGGGCAGCTTGGCGAACTCGCGCGACAGATCGGTCAGCAGGTCCCGCAGGCCGGGCGTGGTCAGTAGGGCGACCAGCAGGTGGCCCGTCCGCAGGCGGGTCTGGTCCAGCAGCAGCGTCGCGTGCAGCCAGGCCCGCTGCAACGCCTCGGAGACCGTGGACGGACAGGGCCGGGACCGACGTCATCCGCCGGGGCAGCCCGGTCCATGGCCGCCGTCAGGTCGGTTGACAGGCGGGCGACGTCCACGGCCGGGTACCGGGCCAGGACGCGGTGCCAGTCGGAGTCGGCCCGCAGCAGGATGCAGGCGACCCAGTGGGGCAGCTCGACGAACGGGCTGCCGCGGGCGACGCACAGCTGCATCGCCTCGCCGAGCGTGTCGGTGGCGATCGGGTCCAACCGGTCGATCAGGACGTCCAGGCCAATCTGCGGCATCGGGCACTCCCTCCGGGAGAGGTCAGCGGGGGTCGGGGCGGTTCCGTTCAGGGCATTCAGTTCAGGGCATTCAGTTCAGGTCGGCCGAGACGACCAGGTCGCCGGCGTCGCGGTCGCCCGGCCAGTCGCCGAGCCAGGTCGTGTGGCCGAGTTGTCGGTCGCCGCCCAGCCGGCACGCCGGCACGTTCCGGCCGCGGAGGACCAGGCGGGCGTCCCAGTCCAGGTGGCCGCCGACGTAGGTCAGCACCCACGCCCGCAGTCGGCCCAGGCTCGGGCCGCCGGGCAGGAGCCGCTTGAAGTCGGCCAGGGTCATCGGCCCCAGGACCAGCCGGAACCGCTGCTGGACGTCGAGCACCTGGTCGCCCAGCACGGCGGTGGTGCCCAGGGCCGAGGTGGCGTCGGACCCGCCCAGCTTGCACTGCTCGGCGGCGGGCAGGTCGATCCACTGGCGGACGAACGGCTCGACCGTGACCGGGACGGCGAAGTAGTCTGCCAGGATGGCGGCCAGCCCCTCGGCGTTGCGGGTCGGGCAGGCGAGCCGGCCGGCGTAGTGGAGCTTGGCCTCGTCGGGCACGGCGTCGCGGTCCCACAGGGCCGGCGTGCCCAGGCCGATCAGGCTGCCGAGGAAGACGCGGAACCGGTCGGCGTCGCCGGCGCCGTGGTCCCCCGCTTGGTGCGGGGCCGCCCGACCGCCCCCGCGGCGGGCGGCCGCCGTGGCCGCGTGCTGGTAGTTGACGGTCATCTCGCCGTCGCCCCAGGCCCGGTAGAACAGCGACAGCATGCGGTGGTGGAAGACGTCGAAGAACGCCGGCAACACCGGCCCGCGGGTGCCGCGGGCCTCCCGGTCCAGCCGGTACAGGTGCGGCGGCATCGGGCAGTCGGCCCCCAGCAGCCCCAGGAAGTGGCTCCACAGCGTCGGCGGCTGCCGCGCCGCCCGGCCCGGCCCGGCCCGGGGCGGGGACCAGGCCGCCGAGTTCGGCCGGCCCCGTCGTCGCCCGGCCCGGGGTCGACCGGCCCGATCCCGCCGGGCGTGCCGCGGTCGAACTTGGCCAGGTTGGCCGGGGCGAAGGACATGACCGAGTGATGGCGGAACCGGCACTTGTCGTCCTCCGGTCGGCGGGCGTACCCGACCGAGTCGCCGTCGGGCACGGTTGCCTCGATCAGGCGGACGGCCCGAAAGAAGTCGAACGCCCACGGCTCACGCGACAGCCGGGCGAGCGGGTCCGCCGGCGCCGCCGGGTCGGCGGCCGGATCGGCGTAGGTCAGAAGCTGCTCGCCCGCCCGGTGTTGGCCGACCATCGGATCTCCGTCCGCTTGTGGTTCCACGTCCCGCCGACGACGACGCGGACCATCGAGTTGACCGACACGTACCGGGCGAAGAACTGGTTCAGGACCGACCCGAGCAGGTACGCCCAGCCGTCGGCGAACGCCCGCTCGGCCAGCTCCACCTGGACTTCGACGCCCCGGGCAAAAGCGACCTCCCAGTCGTTCGCCCCGGTCGGCGGGACGCGGCAGGTGAACGGCTTGGACCGGACCGACAGGATCGCATTCACCTCGTCGGCCGCCCGGGGGTCGCCGGCCCGGGCGTACAGCGACAGCAAGTCGCGGAGGCCGGCGGCCCCATCGGTCCCGCCGCCCGTCCCGCCGTTGCCCCGGTCCCCAATCGACAGGTAGTTCAGGGTCAAGTAGTTGACCAGCCGCCAAGCGTACGGGCCGGTGGCGGGGGACGGGCGTGGGGGCGTGACCCCGGACAGGCAGCGGACGTGGCTGACGACGCCGCCCTGTTCCCACCGCAGCTCGACCTCGCCGCCGGACCGGCTCAGGTACAGCGGCAAATCCCGGTTGGTACACCGGGCCGACACCTCCAGCCGGTTCAGGTCGTGCCGGTACGGGGCGTGGGCGGCGTCGACTAGGCTGAGGTACACGTCGGTCCCGCGGTAGTCGGCCTCGGCCGCCCCGGCCCGCCGCCGCTGCGATGGGACGCGGTTGGGGCTGTAGTACCGCCCGCCCACCCCCGCCGACGTCTTTGGCGGCGTAAAACGGGGCGAACGCCTGCCCCCGCGGGGTCTGCACGGCCGCGATACTGAAAATCTCGTAGTCGTCGGTCCGCCCGCGTGTCGAGCTTGACGAGGTGCTCGGCCTCTTGGCGGGACAAATCGACCCACGCGCTGGGCACGTCGAACAGGTTGACCGCCGGCGTGCAGAACAGCCGGGAACGCGTCGGCCGACACCTGCGGCTCCAGGTCGCGGTCGGCCGTGGCCAGGGGAGACGATCAGGTCGGCCTCGGTGCCGCCGCAGTGGCCGAGCAGGTCGCTCAGGCCAGTGAACTCGACGGACAGAAACCGCGGGCGGAAGGCGAAGTACTCCTGGAGCAGCCTGTACCCCTGGAAGGTGCGGGGGTCGTCGGGCAACAGCTGCTGGCCGGCGTCGAACCCGACCGGCCGCAGCGAGGCCGGCCCCCCCGCCGCTCGCCGGCCGCCGCCGCCGCCGACCGAGTCGACGACCACGCCCGTCGCGTCGGCCAACAGCTGCTTGTACAGCCGCAGCTGGAACTGCGACGGCAGGTTCAGGTAGACCGCCAGCCGGTCCAGCGGCAGGGTGTTCAGCGGTTGGTCGTCGGTAGTTCGCAGGCGAAGGACGACGGCCGCCTCGGCCCGAGGACCGTCGCCGGGACCCTCCCCCGTCCGCAGGCCCAGCGGCGTCACCTCGCGGGTGTACCGGGCGTCGGCGACCTCCAGCGGCCAGAGCGGCACGGCGTGGGCCGTGGTGTAGACGCACGGCGTGCGGCTGACGGCCGACGCGGCGACGACCTGGCTGCCCCGGTCGACCGTCGCTTGGCCCGCCCGCAGGGTCGGCTCGGCGGCGGCGACGAACTGGACCATCGTCATCGACGGCGTCGGCGACAGGTGGTTCGGGCAGACGACCTCGAGGATCTGCTGGGTGAACCGCGGGAACTGCGACTCGAACTTCAGGTGGACGCGGGCCGACAGGTACGCGAACCCCTCCAGCAGCCGTTCGACGAACGGGTCGTCGCACCCGTCGGGCTTGACCCGCAGGTGGGCCGCGTCGGGGTTGCCCTGGGCGAACGCATCGCACAGCTTGCGGACGTGGTTCAGCTCCGTCAGGTAATGGTCGGCCAGCCGGTCATCCATCGGCCGTTGCCCCCGCCATCAACGACGCGGCCCCGCCACGAAGATCACCGGGAACTGTGGTGCCGCCCGCCTCGCTCGTGATCTGGCCCGTGCGGACGTCCATCCCCACCGTCATCCGCAGCGGCCGCTTGACTGGGATGGCCCACACCTCGGCCGTGATCCGCAGCTCGACCTGGGTCGGCGTCCGCTCGGGGGTGGGCAGCCCGCCGCTGCCGTCGTCGATGTCGATCCGCAGCGTCGGCCCCTGCACGACCCGCGGCTCGAACCGCCGGATCGCCTCGGCCACGTTGTGCTTGATCTCGGCTGCGGCCGACACGAACTGCCCCCGGGCGACGACCTCAGCCGTGCCGTAGTTCATCACCGACCCCTCCAGCCCCGGCCGTACGCCCGTCGCCGGTGACCGCGTTTGCAGTAGGTACAACAGGTCCCGGCGGACCGACTCCTCCACGGCCGTGGCGTTCACGCCATCGACGGCGTCGGCGTCGAACCCGCCGCCGGCGGACCCGGCCGTCGACCGCAGTAGGCGGTCGAGCAGGTACGGCTGTAATAGCTCTGTCGGGATGGTCCTGTCGCTCATGCGGCCCCCACCGGCGTGGGAACCGCATCGCCCGCCGGCCCGCCGCCGGTCGGCCCGTCCTCGTCGGTGAACTCCAGCGTGCGGACGTCGAGCAGGGCCACCGCCTGCGACCCGACGCGGAGCAGCCGCTGGCCCAGCCCGCGGTAGGCCCCGTCGGGATGCTGTTCCCAGGTCGTCGTCCAGGACATCTGGACTGCCGGGTCGGCCGACGCCTCGGACCCGGCGTACCGCACCGGGATGAACGCCGGCACGGCCGCCGCGTTAGTCAGCGTGAACACCGCCTGGGCCCAGATGGTCGCGTGCAGCGACGTTGGCGGCCGCAGGTCGATCCGCCGGAGGACGGCGAACGGCATCCAGTGGTACTGTCCGCCGACCACCACTTCGAGCATCGGCCCCAGCCGGTCGTCCCGGTCCAGGCAGTAGTCGAACGGCCGGCCGTCCACCCGCCCCGGCGCGAGCGGGGCGGCGGCCTCGGCCTCGGCCCGCAGGGCGGCCGCCCGGGCCGCGTCCCCCTGGACCGAGAGTTGGTGGGCGGCCGCGTACCACCCGGCGTACGGTGCCGGCTCGCCGAACAATTGCGGCAGTTGCCGCCCGGCGAACACCTCGGCCCGCACCCGCTCGGCCGCGACCAGGACACCGACCGCACTGGCCATCGGCGCCCGGGCCGCGTCCAGCCGCCCGGCCGTCCGCGCCGCCAGGGCCGCCTCGTCCCACCGGCCGACCACGGCCATCATCTGCGCGAACGTGAACCGCAGCCCGGCGTCGGCCGGGCGGGCAGTCACCTGCTGTTTGGCGGCCGCAATCGCGTCGGCGACCCGGCCGACAAACAGCATCTGTTCGGGTGTTTGGATGGGCATGGTCGGCCAGTCTCCTCGGACGGCGGCGGGCGTGACGGTCGTCACGGGCCGCGGCGGGTGGCCCGCGTTGCGGTCACGGGGCGGCAACGGCGTTCGTCGACGCGTTCCACTGGGTCGTGATCGGGCCGCCGACGTTGGACCCGTCTAGGCCGATCTGCTGGTACTCCCAGGCAATATGGGAGAACCGGAACTTGACCGTCTCGACCGGCCGCAGGTGCGCCTCGTCATTGGTGTCCCCGTCGGGGCAGATGGAGAACACGACGGCGTTGGTCATCGTGTACTTCATCAGCACCGCCGTGCTGTTGTTGGTCATGGCCACGTGGACCACGACCGTGGCCAGCGGCTTGGCGCTGGCGCAGTTCTGGTGCAGGTACGGCGAGGACTTGTCCAGCCGCTTGGTGATCTTGAACTCGCCGATGTCGGCCCGGCCGTTGATCAGGGCCGTGGTCGCGCTGGTGTTGGCGCCGGCCTTGTGGGTGATCTCCTGGCTGTAGGAGAGCACCTCGATCCAGTCGGGGTGGGCCGAATCCTTAGACTCACCCTTGATATCGTCGACCTGGCAGAAAGCGAGAAAGGACATCTGGGCTCCTCAACCCCCGTCCCCGGGGGCGTCTCTGGTGCGGCGGCCGCGACTCGAACCGATCGGACCCGGCCAGCCACTTGAACTCGACCGGTCAGACGTGCCGGCCCGACGGCGTTGCAGGAAATCTCGGCGGGGAACTCAGGATCTCGCCCGCTCGTCCAGCGACCCGCGCCCCCGCGCCGGCGGTCACTTCCCGCCGACGCGGCAGACCAGGCTCAGATTGACCTTCAGCCCGGCGAACTTGTAGTGGGGAAGGATGTAGAACGTCGTGTCGTACACGCCGGGGCTCCCCTCGACGTCGACGACCGTCGCCTTGGCCGCGGCGAACGGCTTGCGGATCCACGCCTCCTGCGGGTGCTGGTTGGGGTTGTCCAGCACGTAGTTGCTCAGCCAGGCGTTCAGCTCCCGGTCCAACCCCGCGCGGTTGATGGCCCGGCCCAGGTTCTGGCGGCCGATCTGCTTGATGTAGTGGGCGATCCGGCAGACCGACAGCAGGTAGGGCAGCTGGGCGACCAGGGCGGCGTTGGACGTGGCGTAGGCCCCGTCCTTGCCCTCGAACTTGGGCGGCCGCTGGACCGACGCCGCGCCCAGGAACGCCGCCTGGTCGCTCCCCTTCTTGTTCACGATCGGGATCAGCCCGCTCTTGGTGAACTCGTTGTCCAGCACGTCGTCGAACAGCCCCTCGGTCGGGATGCGGATCGCGTTGTCCCCCTCGGCCGTGTCGTACCGGTGCAGCTTCTGGTTCTCCACCAGCCCGCCGGTGGTGATGCCGACGATCGCGTTGGTCTGGCCGTACTGGTTGAACGACTTGGCGATGTTGGCGGCCATGGCGAAGGCGGAGTTGGCCCACACGATCTTGTCCGGGCTGGCCCCGTCGGTCTGCTCGACGAAGGTCGGCATCCCCTCGGCCGGCAGCGTCTTGGGCCCGTACGGCAGGCGGGCAACGAACCGCGGCATGGTCAGGGCTAAGTACGACGCGTTAGGGTCGTCCCGAAGGCTGTCCCACTCGGCGTAGTCGGGCCCGCTCATCGTGACCGCCACCCGCCCGGCCACCTTTTCGACATCGGCCCACGACCGCAGGTTCACTAGCTCGGGGTCGGCCGCAGCGACGAACGGGCAGTGGGCGGCCGCCCCGATGTTCATCATGCCACGCATCACGTTCACGTCGCCCTGCGAGTGGTCGAACTGGTAGTCGCCGACCAGGCACCCGAACGGCTTGCCGCCCCAGGTGGAGAACTCGTTGGTGTAGACCCGCTTGAAGATCGGGTTGTCCGTCCACTGTGCCCCAGTGTAACGGTCGAAGAGCGCGCCCAGCTCCTCCTTCTTGATGTTCATCACCTGTACCTGCATGTCGGTCCGCTGCCCGACCGTGGTCGCCAGGTGTTCCAGGCTCCGCCAGGACCCCTCCAGCTTCAGGAACTTCGGGTGGTGCAGGATCGCGTTCACCTGCGCCTCGACCCGCGTGACGATGCCGGCCCGGATGGCCGCGATCGTCTTCATCGGCTGGCCGGACAGCGCGTCGGCGGCCCCGACCTTGACGATCTGGTCGATCAGCGCCACCAGCGAGTCCTCGACCGCCTGCTGCCGCTTGGCCCCGCCGGCCATGTTCAGGAAGCTCGAGAGCAGCTTGTCGCCCTGGGCGGTCTGGCTCTGCTTGAACTTCGCCAGCAGCGCCGCCCCGGGGCCGAGCGCCGCCGGGGCATCGGCCGTGGTCGTCGTCGCCGTCGCCGTCGCCGTCGGTTGCGGGGCAGGTTGGGGTTGCGTCGCGGGCATCGGTTTCACCTCGGTGCGGGACATGCGGGCCGAACACGGGCGGCGGGCGGGGCGTCGGCCGCCCCGCGCGGGGGTCACGGCTCGCGGAGGGCCAACACTTGCCGCAGGATCTGGCCCAGGGCGTCCTCGGCCCGCATCCCGTTCTGGGATGTGGTCCCCGCCAGGTCGTCCAGCTGCCCCGCGACCTGCATCAGCTCCTTCAGCACCGGCACGTTGGCCACGATCTGCTTAGGCGTCATGTCGGGTAGAGCCGTGAACTTCAGCTTCACGTTCAGCGGGTCGCCGCCGTCGACGAGGTGGTTGGGCAGGTCGCGCAGGTCCAGCTCGGGGGCGATCGCGCCCATCAGCTTGTTCACGTTCCCGCCCACCACCGGGGCGAACGGCCGCTTGTCGGCGTCCGGCCGGTTCGGGTTGTCGCCCGACAGGTCTAGGAACGCGCCGAACACGAACGGCAAGTCGATGATCTGCGTCGCGTCCCCGGTCTGGGGCTGGTACCGGATGTGTACTTTGGGCAGCTGCGTCATCGTATCGGGGGAAGGCAGGGGCATGTCGACTCCTCAACTGGGGACGCGGCCGGCCGGGCCCGGCTCGGCGGCACCTTATCAGGCATCGCCGTTTTTCCAAAATCGACGCGGGCGGCGGACCGACCCGCACCGCGGTCAGGCCGGCGGCGGCGGCGGTGGCTGGCCGTTGCCGGCGGCGGCCTCGACGGCCTTGGCCGCGTCGGCCGAGAGGACCCGCAGCACGCCCAGGCAATCCCGCCGATCCAGCAAGTGGCGGACCCGGGCGGTCAGCAGCCGCAACGGGCTGTCCGGCTCCCGCTCGTCGAAGTAGGCGCACACCCGCTCCATCACCTGCACCAGTTGCCGTCGACTGGTGATCTCGCCGGGGATGGCGGGGACGGCGGGCGTCGGGGTCGTCAGGCTGGTCACGTTACCTCCAGGTGTACCACCGCTCGGCGGGTCCTCCGACGTCGGGTTCGGCACGGCCGGCTTCTTCGGCTTCACATCCGGCGGCGGCAGCAGCTTGTCCAGCACCTGGACGACCGTCGTAAGGTCGGCCACGAAGTCGTCAAGTGCCAGCTGCTCCCGGCCGGCCGTCGGTCGGGCGAACACCGCCGTCAGCCGCGCCAGGTGCCGGCCCGACCGGGCGGCCGCCTTCCGCACCCGCCGCAACCGGTCGACGTTGACCCGGCTCAGCGACTCGCGCACCTCCCGGGCCGCCGCCGCCGCCTCGGTCACGGCGGCCGCGGCCGCCTTCTTGTCCGCCGCGTAGTCCGCCTTCTCCTTCGGTGTCGCATTGTCCAACGGGGGCGACTGGTCCTGAAACTCCTGCTGCTGCCGCGGCGGCGGGGCGTCGGGGTGGATCGACTTCAGTTGCAGGACTGTGGCGATCGGCTGGTCCATCCCGTCGGCCGCCGACCGCCAGAACGCTTGCTTGAACTTGACCGCGTCGAACGCGCCCGGCTCGGGCCACAGCCCCCGCACGACGGCCGCCCGCCGCTCCGCCGGCCGAGCGTCGCCGGCGATCAGGGGCGGGTGGACGTCGGCCCAGAACCGCCGCCCACACAGCCCGCGGATCACCGCCAGTCCCGCCCGCAAGCCCGGCAGCCCGTCCACCTGCACCAGCCCCAGCGTCAGCATCAGGGCCGCGTTCAGGTCCTTGGACCCGCCGGCCCCGTTGCCCGTCTTGCCGTTGCCGGACAGGAACTCGACGCACTCGGTGGTCAGGCCGATCAACTTCTCTTGGTACGCGGGGGCGTCCGGTTGGAGCCGTTGCAGGGCCGTGAGGAAGTTGCCCCGCGTGCCCCACAACGCCGGCCCCGCCGGCGGGCTGGCCACGGCGGGGCTGAGGATGGATTTGAGGTCGAGTTTCATGTCGATCGCGAGGGCGACCGCAGCCGACAATTGCCACGGTCGGCTCTCGAACGGGAGCGGGGCCGCTAAGGTTCAAGTGCGAAACGGGTTCCCGACTTCCCGAGGCGTACCGTCCCGTCACGAACCGGCGAACCGTTCCTCTGACGACCCGTAACACTACCAAATTGCTGTCGTAGGCGTAACTTCGCACATTTCGCAAACGGGAGCAAGTCGGTCGGGTCGGCGGCGGGGCGAGCCACGGGCCGGCCAAAGCGGCGTGCCGAACCCGGGCACGGCTCCGAGGTCGCCGGGGTGTCGGGTTCGCCATCGTGGGACCCGCCGCGGCTGGCGAACGGGTGGGCCAGGTGGTACATCATCGTGATCCATTGTTGTCGACCTTGAGCTTGACTGCGGCGGGGCCGCGGGGTCCGTCCGATGCCATTGCCAGCGATCCTCAACCAGCAGATGAAGGTGGCCGAGGCCGCCTTCCCGGTCCAAACGTGGGTGACCGACGACCCGGCCGCCCAGGGGGCGGTGCCGGTCCGGCAGGTGTTGGTGAAGAAGGTGGCCAACGACGCCGAGGGGGCGGTGGAGGTGGGCACGCGGCTGCAGGACGGGGGGGAGGCGGCCCGGCGGGTGGCACCCCACCCGTGCGTGGCGGGCGTGGTGGACGTGGGGATCGACGCGGTGCGGGGCCACTATGTGGTCAGCGAGTTCGTGCCGGGACGGGCGGACACGCCGTCGGTGGCCGAGCTGCCGCGGGCGCAGACGTTGGCCCGGGCGCTGCGGATCACGCACCGGGTGGCCGAGGCGTTGGTGGCCGCCGCCGGGGCCGCCGGGAGACCGGTGTGCCACGGATGCATCCGGCCGTCGAAGATCATGCTGACGTCCCACCCGTGGGCCCCGGCCGACGCCAGCTTCGACCTGGTCAAGCTCCGCGACCTGGGGCTGGGCATGCTGCGGTTCCGCCAAGGGGAGGCGGCCTGGACGATGGCGACGGCCCTGTTCATCGCGCCCGAGTTGATCGAGCTAACGCAACAGCCGGACGTCCGGTCGGACATCTACAGCCTGGGGACCGTGCTGTACCTGCTGATCACCGGCCGGACGCCGTTCTCGGGCGAGTCGGTCGACGTCGTCCACTTCGTCAAGAACATGAACCACCGCGGGGTGAAGACCCTGTTGGAGGTGCGAAAGGAGATCGACACGGAGCACAGCAAGTCGCTCCAGCCGCTGGTCGACCGGATGATGGCACCCCGGCCGGCCGACCGGTACCAGACGGCGGCCGACTTGTTGGCGGACCTGAAGCTCGTCATGGCCGGAATGGCGGTCTCCCTCGACCCGCCTAAGCCGTCGGACCCGGATCCGGGTCCGACGGTTAAGCCAAAGGCGACACCGTCGGTGTGGCGGGAGGGGCCGCTGGTGGTGATGCGTCGGAACGCCCGGCTGCCCCGGCAGTGCTTGAAGTGCAACCAGCCGGCCGAAGGGGCACCGGTGCGGCAGGCGGTGTTTACCCACCCGCCGGCCCTGTACGCGCTGCTGCTGTTCCCGGTGGCCGCGGTCTACATGGCCGTCGCGGCCCTGGTCCAGACGTCGGCGGTGGTGGACGTGTACCTGTGCGCGTCCCACCGCACCAGCCGGGCGTTGATGGTGGTCGTGGCCGTCGCCCTGATCGGGGCCGGGGCCGGCGTGGCCGTGCTGGGCTACCTGACCGACCTACCGCTGCTGTACGCCGTGGCGGCGGTCGTGTGCCTGTCGGGGCCGGCCGTCGGGCTGGCTAACTGCGGGCTGCTGTCGGCCCGGCGGATCGACGCCAAGCACCTGTGGCTGAGCGGGGCCGGCGACCGGTTCCTCGACCACCTGCCGGACGGCGACGCGGTCGACGCCACCGGCGACGCCGCCGCCGGCAGCCGAACGGGCGAGCGGGTGCTGAACTGACCGCCTGCGGGCCGGCCTGAAACATCTGTTATGAACACGCCAACGATCGGGTTCGAGAACCATTCCGCCGTCCTGTTTTCCGCCGCCCCGCTGGCATGATGGGCCGCTTGCGCCATCGTGGTCGCTCGCCGCATCCCGGGATGGCGCAAGCGACTCCGTTGACGGGCGCGCAAATGGGACAGCGTCCACCGGCCCGGGTGTGACACACTTCGAGGAGCCGGCCTATGCGTAACCTGTTCCTCCTGCTGTTGGCGATCGTGCAGGTGGCCGTGATCGGCACCGTCGCCTGGGTGCTGCTCCGACAGCCGGCGGCCAATGATCCGCCGGCGGCCGTCCCGACGGTCGCGCCAGTGGTGCCCGACCGGCCGACCGGTTTGTCGCCGTGACGGACCGGGGTCGCCCGCCCCTGCCGCCGGGCGACTCCGCGCGGGACGGGTGAACCGCGAACCACCACCTCCGCGTCACGTGCTCGCTCCGCCGGACGCCGCCGACGGCCCGGCGTCCACATCGGCATCGATCGGCACCCGGCCGCAATGACGGTTTGACGCCGCCGCCCGAGGTGGTAACTTGCTACAGTGCTGGGAGCTTTGATGTCATACGCGGTACGGCACACGGCGATCGGTCGGTGGTTGGCGGTCCTGGCGGTGGGGATCGCCGGGTGCGGATCGGTCGAGACGGCCGCGCCGGTTGCGTCGGCGGGGCCGGCAGATGCGGTCTCGACGCCGGTCGAAAAGCAGGTGCACGTCGCGGGCGACGCCACGGTCGCCGCCGTGGGATCGGCACCCGTTGACGTCCCCCGGTCCAGCCGGCCGACGCTGCCGACCAATTACGCGCTGGTCGTCGGGATCAACGCATACACCGCGTTCAACCGGCTAAACTACTGCTGCGACGACGCGGTGGCCGTGGCGGCCCAACTGGTCGACCACGGCGGGTACACGGCCGACCACGTCGCCCTCCGCGTCGACGTCAACCCGCGGTCGTACGCCGACTTCCCGACCCGTGACAACTTGTTGACGGACCTGGCCCGGTTCGCCGCGCTCCCGCTGGCCGGGGACACGCTGTTGTTCTACTACTCGGGCCACGGCAGCTTCGTCGACGGCAAGAGCTACCTGGTGCCGGTCGACGCCCGGTCGGCTGACCCCGGGCAGATGGTCGCGCTGTCGGACGTCCGGGACATTCTCGGCCGGTCGCGGGCCAAGTGGAAGGTGCTGGTGATCGACGCCTGCCACAGCGGTGGCGAGAAGGACGGCCGGCCCGAGCCGATGCAGCCGGGGTTCGCCCGTGAGCTGACCGACGGGGCGGCGGCGGGCGAGGGGTTCCTCACCCTGGCCAGCTGCACGCGGGACGAGACGTCGATGGAGGACCCGGAACACCACCGAGGGCTGTTCACCTATTGGATGCTCCGCGGCCTCGGCGGCGAGGCGGCCGGGCCGGATGGGCTTGTCCCGCTTATGGGCCTGTTCAACTACCTGTCCCGGGCCGTCCCGGCCGACGCCATCCGGCGGTTCCACCGGTCGCAGACGCCTACCCTGTCCGGCATCGTCAGCGGCAATCTGATCCTGGCCGCCGTCCCGCCACCGGCGACACCGGTGCCCTCGGCGTTGAGCGTCGGCCCGGTCCCGCAGCTGCTGGCCGGTGCGCAGAGCCGACAGGCGACCGTCGGGACCGTCACCGGCCCGCCCCGGATCACCGTCGACTACGACCTAGCCAAACGGTATCAGCTCCGGTTCATCGCCGATGGCGACGACCACGCATTCCGGGTCGAACCACGGCCCGGTCGCGGGCAGTTCACGCTCGACGGCCCGTTGGTCGACGGCCTGCGGCGGGGGACGGCGGTCGCCATCGAGGTCCACGCCTGGCTGCCGGTCAGCCGGACGTTTACCGAGGAGCCGGTCGTCACCGGCCACGTCCTTGGCGACGGCACGCCGTGGCCGGCCGGCCAACCGCTCCGCATCGCGCAATCGGGCGTGACCACCCTAGGCACGGAGCCGGACGGGACGGCCATCACGGACGACGGCCGTTGGACGTTCGGCCCCGGGCGGTGACGTCCGAACCACAGGGGATCGCACGACGCATGTCACACACCGCTCCCACATCTCGCCCTGTCGGACACCGTCCCGCGGTGGCTGTCCTCGCCGCGACCCTCTCGCTGGCGGTCTGCGGCTGCGGGAGCGACGCCGACCCGTACCGGGTGCCGACGAACTTGTCGCCCGAACAGCAGCTCGACCTGACCGTCGGCCTGCGCCGCCAAGCCGAGCGGGAGGCGTTGACCGTTCTGGGCCGCAGCACCAACTGGCGGGCGCTGCGGCCGATCGATGACGACACGTTCGCCGGCCAGTTCCACGCCTACCACTTGGACAAAATCGTCGACGAGGTCGTCGAGAACGTGCAGGTCAATGGCCATCCGGCGGTGAACCACATCAAGGTGTTCAGCTTTGCCTGGGTCGACGCGCGGGTCGCCTGGTCCGACTTGTCGGCCACCCGGACGGGTTTCCGCGGCCGGACGCACGTGCCGGTGTTCGAGGCCGAGGACGGCATCCGCCCGGTGTTCGGGAGTCTGGTGTTCGTCCCGTGGGCGGACCCGGCGTCTGACGAGCCGAGCGGGTTCGTCGCCGCGTTCGAGGACGAGAAGGACCGCGACCACTTCCAGCGGATCCTCGGCACCATTGACGGGCTGGCCGCCAAGGCGTCGGCCCTCAAGCAGCAGTTGCACCCCGGGCCCTGACCGACCGACGGCGGTCCGGCCGTCCGCACGGGCCACGCGCTACCGGTCGACCAGGGTCAGGTTCCAGATGTCCGGGTCGCCGCTGCTGGTGGCGACGGTCGGCCGCTCGCTGACGCCCAGCACCCGCTGGGTCAGGTCGGGCATCCGCTCGTTCATGAACGCCCGCAGGTCGCCCACCGTGACGGCCCCGCCAGCCCGGCCAGTGGCGAACCCGGCGGCCTGCCCGTTCAGCCCCTGGAGAAGGCACTGGGTGAACGCCCCGTGCGACCAGGCCGAGTGTTCGACGGCCAGCCGGTCGCTGTCGGCCCCGACCAGGTACACCCACCCCTTGGGTACCGTTCGCCGCTCCCTCGCGTCGTCCACGTACGGGGCGATGCCCACCTGCCTGGTCGCGCCCCGGGTGACGATCTTGCCGGCGTGGCACGAGTCGGCCAGCACGACGACGTTCCGGGCATGCACCTCCTCCAGCGATTGTCGGACGCGGTCCATGCGGAACCCCGTGGCCGGGCTGGTGATCGGGTCCGTGTCGTAACAGGCGAAGTAGACCCGCTCCGGGTTGCCCGGGTCCGGGTACCCGTGGCCGGACCAGAACAGCACGACCGTGTCGTCCGGCCCGGCCTTGGTCAGCCACTGGTCCAACGCCAACTCGACGTTGCCCTTGGTGGCCTGCTCGTTGACCAGCAAGTCGACATGGTCCGGGCTCCACCCGTGCGCCACCAGGGCCGACTTGACGTCCAGCGCGTCGGCGTCGGCGTACGCCAGGTCGGCGAACCCGGCCGCCGGGTTGGCGCGGGCGTATTTGGAGATGCCGACCACGACCGCCCACCGGCGGGCGGACGTCCGGTCCGTGACTGACGCCGCGTCCGGTGCCGGGCCGTCCGGCGACACGGCCGGTACCGGCGGCCGCACCTCAACACCGGTCGGCGGAGCCGTGGCCGGAGACTGAGCATGCACCGCTAACTCGTGTGCGGCCTTCATCGCGGCGACCACCTCGGCGTTCGAGAACGCTTGGTCGACGACATCGGACAACGCCGCAGACAACCCGCTAGCAGTTGCGGTCGGAACCTCAGCCACTTTGCAACCGTTCCGGCTGTCGACCCCTTTGACCTCTTTCCACCTGACGTAGTGCCCGTCGCCGAGGAACACGATCGGCGCGGCGGAAACCCGTGCACAAACAGTGTACGGGTGGCTTTGGTCATCGTTGTCGGAGTTCGACTTTCGCACTTATGCCGCCTGCTTGACCACGTGCAGCAGCGTGCGGACGACCTTTCTGCTACCGGTCCCGTGCAGGCCCAGCGTCAAAACCCCTGCGCGGACGCTCTGGCAGCGGAGCGTGGCCAGCATGTCGGCGAACGACGGCTGGGCCTTGCCGGCGTACCACGGCCGGGCCGGCGGGGCGTAGTGCCGGTGGCCGCCGGCGGCGAACCAGAGGACGACCAGCGAGTACAGCAGCATGGCCACCGGGGCCGTCCGGGCGACGGACGGGCGGGTCCACCCCTGCGGCTGCTCGAACCCCAGCTGGCCCTTGGCGTCGTGGTTCGCCACCTCGATCGACCACCGGGCGGCGTACCGGGTCAGGACCTGCCCGGCCGTGTCGGCCACGCGCGTGGAGTAGAACGCCTGGGGCTTGCGGCCGCCCGTAAGGGGTTCGACCGCGACCACCTTGAGCGGCCGGCCCGGCGCGGCGTAGGCCCGGCCGACGGCCTCGGCCACCCGGCTGCGGTCGCGGCGGCCGTACACGTCCAGCGTCAGGCGGCGGCACCGCCCGGCCAGCATGGCCGTCGGCGTGGGCAGCCGGTCGCCCCGCACTCGCGGGCGGCCGGGCCGACCGGCGACCCGGGCCGGCGGGGCCGCGTGGAGCCTGGCGTCCATGGCCAGCCGGCTGGTCAGGTCGCAGTTGGCTGGCAGGCGGGTCAGCACGCCCTTGCCGCCGTAGGCCGTGTCGCCGACCGCGTGGAACCGGCGGCCGGCGAACCGGCCGCCGCACGCCGCCGCCAGCATCTCCACGGCCAGCTCCGGCTTGGTCCGGTAGGCCAGCCGCTTGGCCGTGGCCACCCCCTTGGGCACGTACAGGCGGAACAGGACCGGCAGGCAGAACCACCGGCCGCCGCAGCACGGCGGGCGGACCACCACGCCCAGCACGACCCAGCAGTGGCCCCAGCTGGTGACCGTCGTCCCGCGGGAGGAGATCAGCGGGTCGTGGTGCATGCCGACGCCGAACACGTGCTTGCCCCGCTTGCGGGCCAGCGTGTCGTCCACGGCCAGCATCGCGGGGCCGTCCCCGGCCAGCGCCAGGGCCAGGCCGAGCACGGCCAGCCCCAGCTCGTCCAGCGACCACCGGGCGGCGGCGAACACCCGGTGGTACGCCGAGTGGTGCTTGGCCCCGGCCGCCGTCGCGTCGGCGGCCAGGATCATGCCGGTGACGGTCCGGCGGCGGGCGAACACCCACCCGGTCAGGATCGTGAGGAACGAGTCGAACGTCGGGGCCGTCATGGCCGCCGACAGCGGTTGCAACAGGTCGAGGAACGACGGTACAAGGGCCACGGGAGCCTCCTTGTTCGATGCCACGGTCTCGCAACCCGGCATTGTCAGGAGGCTCTCTTTGCATCGGAACGGCCGATCCATGAACCGGTCCGAAAAGTGCGAAAGTCGAACGGAGATGGAAGCGGAAAACTCCGTGATTTCAAACTCCAGGCGGATGGGCGACGAATCCGACGTTTGCCACCCCGTCAGGTGAGCGGCCGCCAGGGCCGCATCGATCACCGACTTTACCGGGGCGACCTCGGTGGCGAACCGCCCGGGGTACGAACCGGCGTACGTGAACACGGACCGGTTGGACCGTGAGTCACGGGCCGAAATTGCGATGGCCGGTCCCGACGCGTCGACGGATCCGAGGCGATCGGTCGAGGAGTAGTTCACCGACACTGGCGTGGGGGACGGATCGCATCCCAACGAAGAGGCCAACGCAGCCACAATCAGGCCGCGGAAGAAGCACGCCGGTAGGTCGCTACGAGGTTTGGGTGGGGCCAGGCGTGACATCGCGTGATCCGAAGGTGTTCGCAGGGACGCGGCCCAGCCAGTGCAGGCGGTTCTGAGGGTGATCCGGAAGTTAGCCGATTGCCGCTTCGCGGACCAGCCGGCCTCGATCTGCGAAGCCGCAAGCGGCAAGACCTCACGGACGCCACAGACTTGATCGGACTGCGGATCGCGATCAATCCTTACCCCCGCCGCACTAGCCACTGGACAACCCAGACGACGATCGGGATCGTCAGCAGCAGCCACGTGACGGCCAGCACGAGCAGGGCGACGTCGCGAAGGTCCAGCCCGTGCCGGGCGGGCGGCGGCGGGCTCGGGACAACGGCGACGGGGCGGTGCGCCAACCGGTCGCGCTGATCCCAGTACTGGCCGGGGCCCGAAGGCGGGTCGGTCGCGTCCGTCGTGCCGGTCGAGTAGGTGCCGATCGTCGGGCCGCGGCTCGCGGTGCCGGGGGTGGGCCCGTTGCGGTCGGCGAACCGCCAGACGCCGACGGCCAGCGTCAGGCAGGCGGCCAAGGCCCAGGTGACGACCGTTCCGATCACCAGGATCGACGGCCGGCCGCCGCCGGCGAGCCGCGGACGTGCGGCGCGTTGCGAGCGGTCCGACCGCCGGATCGGGGGTTTGGCCTCGGCCAGCAGTTGGGCGGCCCACGGGTGACAGGCGACCTGCTCCAGCAGGGCGGCCCGGGCGTGGGCCGGCAACTCGTCTACCCGCCCGGCGAACAGCAGGGCCAGGTGCTCGTCGTCGATCTCGTCGGCCGACACGGCCGCGTGGCCGGCTAGCGCCCGGGAGAAGGACCGGCGGAAGTCGCGGGGGTTTTGCGGCAGGTGGGGCATGGCACGCGCGTCCGGGGCCGGTGACGGTCCGGGCCGATCATACAGACGCGGCGGCGGCCGGGACTTCCACGGCGTTCCAACTCCGCTGGACGAATTTCTCCCACGCCGCGGCCACGGTCGGCGTCCACGGCGTGTCGGCCGCCTTGCACAACGCCCGCCGCAGCTGCTCCATCGCCCTGGTCAACGTCCGGCTGGTCTTGGACTCGGTCCACCCCAGCAGGGCCCCGGCCCCCTTCTGCCGCATGCCCTGGCGGTAGACCATGACGATCAGGAACTTCTGCTCGGACGAGAGGGCGGCGAACGCCGCTTGGACGGCGTCGGCCAGGGCGGCGACGGCCTCGGCCTCATCCAGCCCGGCCGAAGGGGCCGCCGCCCGGTTGTCGCGGACGTCGAACGCAGACGAATCGCCGTCGCCGCCGCCGGCCGTCGTCGCGTCGGTCGACGCCGTCGGCCCGGGCCGACGGTGCCGCTGGATGGCCAGTCGGCGGCCGACGAGGATCATGTAGTTGGCCAGCGACACCAGCCCCCGGTATCGGACGATGCGGGCCGGCCGGCGGCCGTCCGGGAGCGGCATCTCGTCCGGCTGCTCGTCAATCAGCCGGGCGACCGTCTCGGCCCACAACTCGGCGGCCGTGCAGTCCGCCTTGGGTTGACGCTCGAACACGGCCTGGGCCTGCCGGCCGATTTCGGACTCGATCCGGGCCCAGGCCTGCGGGACCCGCGTCCCGGCCGCCCCGGCCAAGAACAGGTCGACCCCGTACGGCGGCGACTCCCCCCGCAGGTGCGAGACGAACGCGGCCCGTGGCCACGCCACGTCCGGCCACCGCTCGACGGCCCGTTCGTACAAATCGTTGGCCATCGACATGGCCGCCCATCTTAAAACCGGCGAGCGGATTTGCAATTTCAAGCGGGCCGGCGTGCGTCGCGGCGGTCATCGGTCATCGGTCGTCGGTTGACCACGACCAGGTCCCAAAAGTCCGGGTCGCCGCTGTCCGTGGCGATGGCGGGCCGCTCGGCAACGCCGAGCACTCGCTGGGGGATGTCCGGCTTCCGCTCAGCCATGAACGCCCGCAGGTCGTCCACCGTCACACCACCGCCGGCCCGGCCGTGGTCATATTTGGCGGCCTCGCCGGCCAGCCCCTGAAGCGGGCATTCGGTGAACGCGCCGTGCGACCAAGCCGAGTGCTCGACGGCCAGGCGACCGCTGTCGGCCCCGACCAGGAACACCCATCCTTTGGACGCCTGCGTCCGCTCGCGGACCGCCTCGACGGATGCGGCGATGCCGACCTGCCGGGTATTGCAGCGGGTCACAATCCTGCCCGCGGGGCGCGTATCGGCCAGGACGATCACGTTGCGGCCCCCCGTTCCTCCAGCAACTGGCGGGCCCGGTCCATTCGGTACCCGGCGGCCGGGATCGACGGATTGGTGTCCTAAATAGCCTTGCGCGACTGCGCGCCGTTGCCACGGCGGCAGAATGCGCCGCAAAGGCACAAAGGAGCGCAAAGACAAACGCAAAGCGGTCCGACCACGTCGCCGACCTCGGACAATTGGGATTGCCGTCTACTGCCCCGTTGCGCTTGTCTTTGCGCTCCTTTGCGCCTTTGCGGCGCATGTCCGATCGACGTGACCACGGCGACCGGCGCGTGATCGCGCACGGCTATTTAGCAGGCAAAGTAGACCCACTGGGGGTCAGCCGGGTCGGGAACCCGTGGCCGGACCAGAACAGAGGATGACCGTGTCGTCGGGGCCGGCGTCGGTCAGCCCCGAGTCCAGGGCGACCTCGACGCTGCCCTTGGTCGCCCACGCGTTGGTCAGCAGCTCGATGTGGTCCTGGCTCGACTTGTGGGCGACCGGCGTGTCCCGGACGGCGGTCGCGTCGGCGTCGGCGTCGGCGTCCGCCAGGTTGGAGACCCGTCGTCCTGACACGAGAACACCTTGATGGTGCCCTGAGTGAGCCGCACCAGATGGCCGGCGTTGTGGAGCAGGGGCCACGATGCTCGCCCGGTCGCGTCGGCGTGGGCGGTCACGGCCCGACGCGGATGGTGGTCAACTCGTGGTGGACCTCGACGTCGCCGGGTCCGGACACGGGCACCACCGCCGCGTCGGGGGCCGCCGCCGCCGCCGCCGGGACCGGGCGGCCGGTGTCCAGCGCGCCGCAGCCGACCACGACGATCACCTTGCGGTTGTTCCGCCGAGAGATGTCCTCGTATTCCTTGCCCTGCCACCGGCCGTCGTCGTGGTACACGGCGTCGACCGACCGGTGGACGGTCGTCACGACCTCGTCCAACGTGATCTGCATTTGCACCTCGACGACGCCGTCGGGGCCGTACCGCTCGCGGGTCTGGCTGAACCCGGCCAGGTGGCCGTCGAACTGGGCGCGGATGGCGTCGTTGTGGTTCAGCATGTCTCCCATGGTCGTGCCGGAGGTGAGGCGGAGGCCGTTGATCCGCTCGTACAACAGGCGGTAGGCGTCGACCTGGGCGGCCCGCCGGGCCAGCAGCCGTTTCTGGGCCGGGTACCGGGCGTAGATCGGCGGCAGGTCGGGCTTGGCCGGGGCGGCGGGGTTCAGGGCCGGCAACGGGGCGGTGGCCGGGTCGGGCACCGGGCTGGTAGCGGACGCGGCCACGCCGGCCCCGGTGACGGTCACGTCCGACTCCTTGGCCGTCGTGGTGGCCGTCTCGGACGTGACCGACGTGACGGCACCGCTGGCGTGCTCGACTCGGTCGACCGACCGCTTGAGCGTCGCCTCCACCTGCGCGATCGTGACGGTGGCGTCCATCTCGCACGACCCGTCGGACAGGTACCGCGGGTCGGAGAACCGGGCCCCGCGGATCATGTGGTCCACGTCGGTGCGGACGGTGTCGTTGCGGGTCACCATCTCGGCTACGGACGTGTCGCCGCTGATGTGCAGGCCGAACACCCGTTCGACCAGCAGCCGGTAGCACTCGGCCTGGGCGGCCCGCTTGCTCATCAGCAATTGCTGGGGCGCGAGCCCGCCAGCGGCCGGCACCGGGGCGGGCGGGTCGGCCAGGGCCGCAACGGCCAACGGCCCGCCGATCGCCACGGCCAGGGTCGCACGGGCCAGCCACCTGTTGATTCGGGACACACGCATGGGCGTTCTCCTTCGCGAACGGGGCGTCCGTTTCCGGCTCGATCCCACTGGTCTGACGGTCAAGGGCGGGCGACTTGCAAGCGGGGCCGCCGATTCTCATGGCGGCCGCCGCCGTTTAGGGCGGGTCGGCCTGGTCGGCCCACTGGTGCAGGGCCGCCCCGGCGTTCTCCATCCGGCCCTTGGCCCAGGCGACGGCCGCGACGACCAGCGACGCCAGCGACAGGACGCCGGCGGTCACCAGCGCCGACAGCTTGGCCCAATTGGACCGGCCGGCGGTCGCGGGCCCAGCCGGCGGGGGCCGCCCGGACCCGGGGCAGTTGACCGAGATGCGGGCCCCCGACGACTCGACGGTCGCCCCGGCCGGGAGCCGCTGCTTGAGCTGTAGGACCAGGTCGCCCGCCGTCCACGGCGACCGGACGGTCAGCTCGGTGAACCCGCGGTCGTCGGTCCGGCGGACGTTCACGTCCCGCATGGCCCGGACGGTCCGCAGCCAGCCGACCACATCGGCCAACGTCTGGCCGTCGGCCTTGTACATCGAGATCTCCAACTCCGACAGCGGGTCGAGCCAATCCTTGACCACGTACCCGATTACCGTCCGCAGGGACAGGTCGGTCAACTCCTTGGTCAGCCGGCTGATGGTGAGGTCGGGGTCCTGGTCGTCGTTCGGGTCGGCGTCCTTGGCCGCCGACGCCAGGAGCATTCTCGTGTCGGCCCGGACCACCTGCACGCCGCAGTGGACCTTGAGCCGGTGGGTCGTCACGCCATAGGTGGTGACGTCGGGGAACTTCTTGACCGTCGAGCTGACGATGACGAAGTAGTCGGCCTTGACCGCCGAGGCGACCTTGGCGGCCTTCTCCGGGTCCAGCTCGCCACGGGCCGCCTCCTCGGCCTCGGCCCGCTGCCGCTGGTCCAGGACGTCGTGGGACACGACGTCGAACCCCCAGTTGCGGAGCGGCTCCTGCATGTCCAGCAGCGTGTCGTCGTCCAGCCGGCCGCCCCTGGCGTCGGCCAGCAGCAGCATCCGCGGGTGGCCCTTGCGGCGGATCAGCGGTTTGAGCGCGTCGATCGCCGTGGCCACATCGCCCTGCTTGACCCAGGCGCGGAGGCGGACGGCGTACTGCCCGTGGCCGTCGGGTCCCTCGGCCAACGGCTGGTAGCGGGCGACGTAGCCCCGGCACTCGGACAGAATCTGGTCGCGGATGAGGACGCCGTTGTCGACCGCCGTGGTGCTTTGCAGGGCCGTGCCGCCGCCCTGTTCGACGGCGTGGCGGAGGGCGTCCTCGGTGGCGTCCTCCTTGGCGTTGATCAGCGTCGCCGGGGCGTGGCCGGTGACGTCCAAGACGACGGTGCCGGCGGTGGCCGACGGCGGCGGCGGGTCGTCTGCCCGGGCCCCCGCCCTCGTGGCCAGCACCACGGCCAGGAACAGCGAGAGTCGGGTCGGTCGCCACGGCATAACGCGCATCTCTAACGGGAAACGGCACCGACGGGCAGGTCACCGGACGATAATCGTCGGCTCAGGGGCTGGCGGGGACGCCGGCGACGGTGCGACGGCCGGGGTCATCGCGGGCACCGCCGCCGCCGGCGCGGGAGCCTGGGTCGGCGTGGACGGCGTCACGACGTCGGATCGCTCGACGTGCGACGTGTCCTGAACCTCGTGCCGTTCGACGACGGCCGGGTCGTCGTGGCAGCCGACCGTCAGAACGATGGGGCCGGTCAACAGCGCGAGATACAAGCGGCGTTTGTCGATCATGTTCACCTGGGGGTGCGGCTGGCCGGTCAGGGCGAGGGCGGGTCGCCGTTGGCATCGGGGCGGTTGGCGGCGACCGAGGCGGTGCCGACCGCCCGCAGGATCCGATGTGCGGTCTGCGGCGAAATTGCATCGAATTTGGCGGCGTCGGCCGGGTCGGCCTGCTTCAGGGCCGCGACGGCCTGGGCGACGGTCATCTCCAGCCGGACGGCAACGGTGCCGTCGGGCCGGTAGGCGACGGCGGCGACGCCGTACCCCCGGAGCACGCCGGCCGTCGCCGTCCGCAGGTGGTCGGACCGGGTCACGAACTGGCGGGCCGTGGTGGTGGCCGACACGCGAAGGCCGCACACCTGCTCGAACAAATTGCGGGCGGCGGTCACTTGGGCGACGCGGCGGGCGTTGGCGACGGCCTGGGGGTCGGCCTGGAACACCTGCCAAGGCGGGACCGGGGTGCCGCCGGGCCAGACGACGCGGGCGGCGTCGGCCTCGGCCGCCGGGTCGGCCACGCCCATGCCAGTCGCCGTCACTTCCGGCTCGGTGGTCGCACGCCGTTCCAACGCCGCCAGGTCGGGCGGCGGGGTGCCCGTGGTGGCCGACTTCTTCAATGCCGTGATCACGTCGGTTAGCGACAGGGTGGCGTCGACCTCGCACGACCCGTCGCCGTACTGCCGCGGCGGGCCGAACCGGGCCCCCTTGATGCACGTGTCCAACGCGGTGGCGATGGCGTCCGACCGGGCCACGTAGTTGCGGACGGTGGTGTCGGCCGTCAGGTGGACGCCCATGACGCTCTCGGCCAAGTTGCGGTAGGCATCGACCTCGGCCGCCCGCCGGGACAGGTCGGGCCGGGGCGGGGCCGCCGGCGCGGGCGGGTCGGCGGCCCCGACGGTCGTCGTCAGCGCTAGCACGGCAGCGGTCGCCAAGCGGAGAATGGGTCGGGCGTTGGCCATTGAAGTCGGCGGGGACGGCGTCACTGGCCCGCCACGACCAGTGTCGACGGGTTGATCTCGGTGACGTGCACCGGCCGCAGGGTCTCGACCACGCTACTCACCCGGGGCGACAGGTCCTCGTAGGCACCGCTGTACCGGATGGTAAACGTGCCGACGCCGTTGTCGAACCGGACGCCATCGGTCGTGACCTCTTCGACGGTCTTAACGGCGTCGGCCACCTGTTGCACCTGCGGCAGCCCCGTGGCGTGCTGCACTTGGACCGACATAACCTGCCCGCCGCCGATCGCCCGCTCGACGGCCAGTAGCATTTGGCCGGCGATGTACCGGGTGCGGTTCTCGGGCTTGAGCAGCAGCCGGCGGTTCTGCGGAACCTGCTTGAGCACCCGCAGATCGACCGGCCAAGACAGGGCCCCGTCCAGGTCGCCGTTGTTGCAGTTGGTCAGGTTGAACGTGAACGGCATGGCGTCGTCCGACTGGCCCACCTGGGTGACCAGCCCGAGGCACAGGTAGTCGCACGCCCCGGCCGACCGGAGGACGGTGTCCAAGTCCTGGGCCTTGGTCAGCTCGGTCGCCTTGTCGGCCCGGTCGGCGGCAATCGCCATCACCTTGGCCGGGCTGACGACGTGGACGTTCAGGTCCTTGAATACGGCCACCACGTCGGTCGACAGCCGTTGGACCGCCTCGGTCTGCGGCCCCAGCGGCAGGTTCGCCAGCCGGGGGTCATCCTGCATGACGATCAGCGGCAGCCGGCGCTGTTGGCGGGAGCCCATCTGTTCTGGGCTGACCAGCCAGTTGACGGTGACGGCCACCTTGACCGGGTTCTTGGCGTAGGCGGCGGCGAACCGCGCCTTGACCGGGTTGTCGTTCGCGTCGGTCAGTTGGTACCAGTCGGGCGCGGCCGGTGCGCCGGCAGCCGCGTCGCCGCCCGGGCCGGCGACCAGCGTTAGGGCGTTCTTCCCCTGGTGGATGGACCGCAAGTTGATGTGCTTGGCCTTGGCGGCGGCGATCAGGGCGTCCTGCAGGTCGGCCGAGTCGGTCCCCGTTTCCAGTTGGGTGGTGAACGTCGCCTCGGTCCCGCCGTCTGCGGTGGTCGTCGTGTTCATCTCGACCGAGTCGCCGACGCCGTCGAGGCCCCGGAGCACCTTCCGCAGCTGGCTGGCCGCCCCGTCGGGCAGCTGCCGGACGCTGATCGTCAGGTCGGTCTGGCCGGCCATGTTGCTCACGGCCTTGGCGTACGAGTCGCACAGGACGGCCGACAGCACGGCCGCGTACGTGTGGGCGACGTCGCTGGTGATCTCGCCATCCCAGTCGAACCCGCCCAGCGACTGCGGGCTGTTGCTGTTGAGGTCCTTCAGGTAGGCGACGCAACGGTACTTGTAGTTGTTCTGCCCGCGGGCCTCGCCGGTCAGGGGGGTGAACTTGATGTACACCACCTCGTCGGCGACGGGCCTCAGGTCTGCGGTGTCGAAGTTGACGTCGTTCTGGGCCAGCCGCTTGGCGTCCCGCCGGCGGTCCTCGTCCAGCGACTCCAAGTCGACGATGCGGACAGACCGGTCGTCGCTAATCAGGGCCTGGATGTCGGCCGACAGCACCTCGGTGATGGCCGTCGGGTCGAAGTCGGCGATGTTCTTCCCGACGCCGCCGGCCCCCTCGACGGCGGCCCCGCCGGTCGCCCGCCGATCCAGGCCGATCAGGAACAGCATCCGAAGCTTGCCGTGCGCCTTGTACGCCGCCTTGAAGGCCGCGATCTTTTCCGGCGTCAGTTCCGCCCGCCGCCGCCTGATCGCCTCGTCGTCCGTCAGCGGGTCCGCCTTGCGACCACCGGCGACACCGGCGGCAGCGCCCGTTCCACCGACGGTCTGAGGCGGCCGCTTCTGCTGGGCGCAAGCGACCGACGTGATCGCCAGGGTTACCACCAGGCCGATGACGAACGAGTGCAGTTGGCGGGAGTGGACCGGCATCGGATGGGCTCCAGTGAGAGATGCGCGTCGGCGGCGCTCGGGCCGGTCAGCGGTCCAGCCGGACCTGCAGTTCGTACCGGGTCGCCCGGCGGGTGATCGACGACGCCTCGATGTACTTGCGGGTCCGCGGCAGGATCACCTCCGGGTGCCAGACCGGGTTGTCGGTCAGCTGTTCCCCGTCGGCCGTGGCGAACGTCACTTGCCACTGGATGCTCAACGGTTCGTCGATCACCGACCGCAGAGGCACGCGGACGGTCATCGGGTCGTCGCCGACGGCCGGATGGACGACCGGCTTCTCCTTCACCAGTGCCTGCTCCAGGCCGTCGTGCAGGACGATGTTCGGGTAAGCGGCCGCGGCCAGCGGGTCATCGGCGGCCGTGTTGGGGGCCTTGACCAGGTCGGGGCCGGAGCCACAGCCAACCACGGCCGCCGCGGTCAGCAGGGCGAGCGGGATGCCGAGTCGGCGGATGGCGGATCGCATTTCGGGCTCCTCGGTAGCGCGGGCTGGAGGGTCAGGTCGCCCGCCGCCACTGGCGGGCCTGGCCGTCCCAGGCCATGCGGACGTCGATCTCCTTGCGGGCCAGTTCCCGGTGCAGGCGGGCGTTGCTGACCGTGAAGCACAGCTTGTACTCCCGCTCGCCGGTCGTCCGGTCGGTCACCTGGTAGAACTTGCCGGCCAGCAGGTAGATCGAGTCGGGGTTGTACTTGGCGGCGTGCGTCTGGTCGGGTGCCCGCTGGAGCGGATCGCGGAAGGCGCTGCTGTCCGACTGCATCCGGTCCAAGGTTTGGTCGGCCTGGTCGGCCGTGGCGTCGATGACGACGAAGCTGTTAGTGAATGCCTCGCTGGCCGTCAGCTTGCCGCGGAGGGTGGTCAGGGCCGACCGCATCCGCCCGTCCGGAAAGCCGGTGTCGTGGTCCAGCGCCTGCGGGACGGCCAGCACCAACTGCTCGGGCGACGCCTTGACCGCGTCCAGGGTTGGCAGCGTCTTGACCAAGTACTGGGCGGCGTCGTCCACGGCCGGGTCCAACGCGGCCATTGCGACCGGCTCGCCCATGCCGGTGTCAGACGACGTGTCGTCCGGCGTGTTCGGCGGCGGTGACGCGGCATGCGGCCGCTGCTGTCCGCACCCGCCGACCGCCAGCATGACGACGACGGTGGCCACCATGAGCCGCCCGGAAATCCGTGCCATCGCAAGGCTCCGCTTCAAGGCCGCACTGGACCGGGCCGGCCGCCGCGGGGGACCCGCGGGCCGCGTCTGGTCAAGGTTGCATTTCCCAGGCGTGCTTGACCGGGTGCCACATGAAGTTCCGGTCGAACTCCTGGGAGTCAATCACCCGCCGGCTGCGGAGGTGGGTGAACGTCAACTGCATCTTCATCTCGGTCGAGTGGTTCGGCTTGTCCGGCGTGCTGGTCATCGACCCGGTGATCAGGAACAGCGTCTGCGAGTCGTACTTGACCGGGTGGGTCGTGTCCGGGGTCCGCTGGAGCGGGTCGCGGAAGGCGCTCAGGTCCTTGCCGTCGATCTTCTCGATCAGCTTGGCCGCGTCGGTCTCAGTCGTGCTGACGAACACGAAGTTGTTCGTCATCTTCTCGCTCTTGCTCAGCTTGGTCCGGAGCGTGTTCATCGCCGACGACAGCTGGGCGACTTGGGCCGCGTCGCCGACCCGGCCGTTGTCGAAGCTTTCGAAGGCCAGCACCAGTTGGGTCGGAGCGTTCTTCACCTCGGGCACCTCGGGCAACGTCTTGGCCATCCGTGCGGCGACGTCGTCGACCATGGCATCGACGGCCTTGATTGGCAGCGGCGTCGACAGGGCGTTGTCGCACTCGCGGTTGGCCGTCTTCTCCTCCTCCTCGAACAGGTTGTGGGCCACGCCCATCGCGCCGCCGCCGGCCACGGCCCCCTGGCTGCGGGCGGCCAAGCCGCCGACGAGCAACCCGGCCGTCGCCGCGCCGGAGGTCTGGGACTGGGTCCGGAGCCGGTCCCACGCCTGCGGGGCCGACGGGGACGACGGGGACGACGACGACGTGCACCCGCCGACGGCCAAGGCCGCAGCGGCGACCGTCGTCAGGCCGAAATGACTCGCAGGCCGACGTGGGGGGAGGCCGAATCGCATTCATCGCTCCGTGGTGGGGACGGTCAGCCCAGGACTTTCCGATCACTGTGTAGCACGCCGCCGGCAAAGATGCAAAAGGCCATTATTGGGCACCGGCCGTCAGTGGCCGAGCCGGGCCTGGATTTGGTCCAACACCCGAAGACTCAGCCCTTCGGAGTTGCCGGGATCGACGTTCACGCTCAGCTGGGTTGCACCGTCGCCGGTCGGCAGGGCGGTGGCCGTCACGCGGGAGTCCTGGCCATTGCGGGAGGCGACGGCCCACCCGTCCCCATCGGCAGCCGAACTGACGACCATGAAGCCCATGTCCTTGAGCACGTCCGCGGCTGCCGCCCCGACCTTGGCCGGCGGGTCGGGGACGATCCGCACGAACGTCCCGTTGACCGACGTCACGCCCGGCCGTTGTTGGACCGCCGCGCAGGCCCCGACGGTCAGGCAGACCAGGAGGCCGGGCACGCGCGTTGTCGGTGACATGAGGACCCAACCTTCCCGGGTGAACGGCGACACGATAAAGGTGACCCGCCGGCCTACTTCGCCGGCCCGGCCGCGTGGGCCGCGATGGCGGCGGTCACGCGGGGCGAGTCGACCTTCGCCGCCAGTTGCCGCGGCGTGACCCCCCGCTCGTCCTGATGGTCGAGATCGGCCCCCAAGTCCAGCAGCGCCGCCACCGTCTCGGGCTTGCGATAGAAGATGGCTGCGCACAGGGGCGTCTGGCCCGTCTGGGGGTTCGGCACGTCGACCGGCACCCCCTTCTTGACCATCGCACGGACCACGTCCGGCAGCCCGTTCTGGGCAGCCAGGTACAGTAAGGTTTTGCCGTCGGTGACCTTGCCCATCTTGGCCCCACCGTCGACCAGGGCGACGGCCATGTCCGACCCCACCTTGCCGCTGACGATCAGCTCGTAGAGTGGGCAGCGGTGGTCCGGCAGCGCGTCTAGGTCGACGGCCGTCGAAGCGACCAGGTCGCGGAACTCGGCCAAGTCGTTGGCCCGCATGGCGTCGCCCAGGTAGTCGGTGGCCGGCCGCCGCTCGCCGGTCCCGCCGAGTTGTTCGGCCAAGTCGGCCAACTGCCGCGGCGTGTCGTCCAGATTGCGGAAGAAGACGACGCCGTGCTCCTTGATCTTGGCGTGGAGGTCGACGATCTCGGCCGAGATCTGAAACGTCACCCGGAGCTTCCGCATCCGCCCCACCAGCAGGCAGTCGGCCGACGCCAGCCGGCCGATCGTGCCCGCGGAGTTGCTGTCGAACAGCCCGGTCCCCTCGAAGTGTTTCTCCTTGATCAAGCTCAGGATCTGCATCCGCTCGATCAGGGCATACGCCGGGTTCCTGAATTGCCCTTGCAAATTCTCGGCCAACACCGCCCCGTCGGCCCCGGTGATGCCGGTGTCCAAGTCCATGGGCAAGATGGCCAGCCGCAGCTTGCCGTCGGTCGACGGGACGAGGACGGCCGAGGCCGGCGTCGCCCCGTCGGACAGGGGATTGACGGCCGGACCGCTGACGGCCGGCATCGTGGCCGGAGTGGTGGCAGGGACCGGCGGGGTCGGCCCGCCCGTCCGCGACGGCGGACGACTGCGGCTGGTGACTGCGAGCTTCGTGTCGGGCGGGACGCCGATGGCGCTTGCGACGATGCAGTTCCTGCGGCAGGGCGAGAACGCGCCCGGCGAGGTGTGGAAGCCGGCACCGTGGGATGCGCCGCCGCCGGAGACGCTGCCTGCCGCCGAGATGCCGTCGGGCATGTGGGAATATCGGCAGATCACCGGCGCGTTCGGCGGCACCGATCGGCGGCGCGCGTGGCTGCGCGAGTTGCGGCCCGCCGTCGCCGGGTTGGCGCTGACCGCGTTCGCGCGCGTCGCCGCCTCCTGCGACTTCGCCAGCCCGGCGGCGCACAGCGGCAGCGAGGGGCTGGGCTATATCAATACGGACGTGACGCTGTCGCTGCACCGGCTGCCGGTCGGCGAGTGGATCGGATACGAGACCGAGCATCACGACGCCGAGGCCGGGGTCGCACTCGGCCAGTGCCGGCTGTACGACGCGACCGGGCCGATCGGGCTGTCGACGTGCCTGGCGCTCGCGCAGAAACAGATGCTGCGGCCGCGATAGCGGGGACCGTTCGTCCTGCCGTGCGTTGACCGCGAAAGGAGATCGTCCATGTCGCTGCTCGATACCATCTTGAACCAGGTCGCCGGCCAGGACCTGTCGGGTCTGGCGGGCCGGGTCGGACTTTCCCCGGAGCAGCTGCAGATGGCGCTGTCCGCCCTCCATCAGGCGCATCCGCAACCCGGCGATACTGCGACCGTCGCCGCCGGGCAGACCGGCTTGCCGGTCGACGCGCTGCGCAACGTGCTCAGTCACCTCGGCGGCGAGGATGCGCTGGGACAGCTGGGCAGCGTGCTCGGCGGTGGTGGTAGTCTCGGGGGTCTGGGTGGGATGCTCGGCGGGCTGACCGGCCGGAGCTGAGCGCGCAGCGTTAGCGGGCTGGCGCATCGGGCGCGCCGCCTGCTACGCGGTGACGCGATGGGACACGGGCACGCGCATCACGGGCATGACCATGCCGGCCACGCGCATGGCCATGCCCACGCGCCCGCCTCGTTCGACCGAGCTTTCGCGATCGGGATCGGGCTGAACATGCTCTACCTCGTCGGCGAGGTGGTGGCGGGGTTCTGGACCGGCTCGGTCGCGCTGCTGGCCGACGCGGGGCACAATTTCTCGGATGTGGTAGGGCTGGCGATCGCCTGGGGCGGCGCAGTGCTGGCGCGGCGGCCCGCGACCAAACGCTTTACCTATGGTTTCAAGAGCTCGACCATCCTGGCCGCGCTGACGAACTCGCTGGTGCTGATGGTGGCGCTGGGCGCGGTGGTGCTGGAGGCGGTGCAGCGGCTCGCCGCGCCAGAACCGCTGATGGGGCTGGAGGTCGCTGCCGTGGCGACGGTTGGCATCGCGGTCAACGGCTTCACCGCCTGGCTGTTCGCGCGCGGGCGCCACGGCGACGTCAATATCCGTGGCGCGTTCCTGCACTTGGCGGGCGACGCGGCGGTGTCGGCGGGTGTGGTGGTGGCGGGTCTGGTGATCTGGCGGACAGGCGCGAATTGGCTCGATCCGCTGACCAGCCTGGTGATCGCGGGCATCATCTTCTGGCAGACCGTCGGATTGTTGCGCGAGACCGGCGAGATGGCATTGCAGGCGGTGCCGCGCGACCTCGATTACGACAAGGTGCGGATGAATCTGCGCGTGCTACCGGGCGTAGCGCGCGTCCACGACCTCCATATCTGGCCGATGTCGACCACTGAATCGGTGCTGACCGCGCATCTCGTGATGCCCGACGGCACCGGCGATGACGCCTTCCTGCGCGCGGCGGAGGCGATGCTGCGCGAGCGGTTCGGGATCGGTCACGCGACGCTGCAACTGGAACGCGGCGAGGAACCCGATCCCTGTCAGCTGGAACCGCGCGAGCGGTAGACGTGGACGACCAGCAACACGCCCGCGATGACGGACGTGTCGGCAATCCAGTCGAAGATGTCGCAGTCGCGGCCCAACGCGGGGATCGCCTGCAACACTTCGATCAGCGCCCCGGCAAAGGAGAGATGCTCGCCGGTGCGGAGGAGCGAACCTTTCGGCCAGCCGGCAGCAGCAAGCACGGTCAGCGTGCCGAAGGCGAGCATATGCTGGTACTTGTCGCCAAGGTGACCGAGCGGCTGCGGCGGATGCGGCAACAGCGCCATCGTTACTGCAAAGAGGAGTGCCGCCCAGAAAAGCGGGCGGGCGATATGGGCCAGAGTCACTACGGGTCTCGATCTGCGTGGCCGTTCGGCGGCGCTTTCGCCGCGCCATGTTCGCTCGCGCGCCTCTAGGCAAGCGTGCCCACCTTGTTATTCCGATCGAGAAGCGGTGCAGTTCACTCGATCGACTGGTCCCGAGCCGGGACGACCCGCCGTCAGTACGCCCGCGCGACCGCGAACTCGACCGCGTCGATCATCGCGTCCTTCGCCGCCGAGGGCGCGAAAGGGGCGATCGCGTCGATCGCGCGCTGGCCGTAGTGCCGGGCACGGGCCAGCGTGTCGTCGACGGCGCGGGTGGCGCGGACCAGGTCGACGGCGTGGGCGAAGTCCTCGTCGGCGGCACGTCGCCCTTCGACAGCGTCCTTCCAAAACGTCCGGTCGGCTGCGTCGCCGCGAGCATGGGCGAGGATGACGGGCAGCGTCATCTTGCCCTCGCGAAAGTCGTCGCCTGCGTCCTTCCCCATCGTGCCCGCGTCGGAGATGTAGTCGATCGCGTCGTCGACTAGCTGGAACGCGATGCCCAGATTGCGGCCGTAGGCGTCGAGCGCCGCCTCGACCCCCTCCGGCTGCTCGGCGACGACGGCCGCGATTCGGCAGGCGGCGGCGAACAAGGCGGCGGTCTTGGCGCCGATGATGTCGAGATAGCGGTCCTCGCCGATGTCGATGCGCCGCGCGGCGGTGAGCTGATTGACCTCGCCCTCCGCGATCACGGCGGAGGCGTTCGACAGGATCTTGAGGACCTTGAGCGAGCCGTCCTCGACCATCAGCTCGAACGAGCGCGAGAACAGGAAGTCGCCGACCAGCACGCTCGCCGGGTTGCCCCAGATGATGTTGGCGGTGCGGCGCCCTCGGCGCAGGTCGGAACCGTCGACGACGTCGTCGTGGAGCAGCGTCGCGGTGTGGATGAACTCGACCGCGGCGGCGAGGCGGTGGTGGCGCGCGCCGGTGTAGCCGATCGCTCGCGCGCTCGCCAGCGTGAGCATCGGCCGCATCCGCTTGCCGCCGCCCGCGATCAGGTGGCCGGCGAGTTCGGGGATCAGCGGGATCTCCGACTGCATCCGGTCGAGGATCACCGCGTTGACGGCGTTGAGGTCGCCCGCGACGAGCTTGACCATCGGCTCCAGCGACGGGACATGCGGGCGAAGCTGATGGACGGAAGCGGTCACGCGCGCGGCTCTGACGGTTGCGCCTGCCGAACGCAACCCTTGCCCAAGCGCGCCAGCGCCCGCAAAGACGCATGGGTTACGAGGGGAGCAACATGGCCGACGACGTGCTGACGGGCTATCGCAAGAGCATCGACAATATCGACGCGGCGCTGGTCCACCTGCTCGCCGAGCGTTTCAAGGTGACGCAGGCGGTCGGGCGGTACAAGGCGACCAGCGGTCTGCCCGCCGCCGATCCGGGCCGCGAGGAGCGTCAGATCGCGCGGCTGCGGCAGCTGGCCGAGGAGGCGGAGCTGGACCCCGAGTTTTCGGAAGCGTTCCTGCGTTTCATCATCGACGAGGTGATCCGCCACCACGAGCGGATGCAGACCTGATGCTGGTCGCGATCGAAGGCGGTGACGGCGCGGGCAAGGCGACCGCGGCGGCCGAAATCGCGCGTCAGCTCAACGCCGCCGGGCGCTCGGCGACGGTGATCTCGTTCCCGCGTTATGGCGAGACGGCGGGCGGTTGGGTGCTGGGCGAGTATCTGGGCGGGCGGTTGCCGCGCGAGGTAAGCCCGCGCGCGGCGGCGGTGCTGTATGCGCTCGACCGGCTGGAGTCGCGCGACGCGCTGATGGCGGCGGAGTCCGGTCATGAGGTGGTGGTGCTGGACCGCTATATCGCGTCGAACCTTGTGTATCAGGCGGCGAAGGTCGCGGCCGAGGAGGCGGCGGACCTGATGCGCTGGATCTGGACGCTGGAGACGGGGCAATTCGCCCTGCCCTCGCCCGACCTCTCGGTATTCCTCGCCACCCCGGTGGACGTCGCGCGGCGTCAGATCGCGATGAAGCGGCAGCGGTCGTACACCGACGCGACGTTCGATCTGAACGAGGCGGACGCGGCGCTGCAAGCGCGGGTGCGGGAGAATTATGCGGAACTGGCGGCGGCGGACTACGCGGGACGCTGGGTGACGGTGGCGACGGTGGCGGACGTGGGAATGCGACCGCCGGGGGAGATCGCGGCGGAAGTAGTAGCCGCCCTTTCCCTACAGGAGAGGGTTGCTTGAGCGTCCCGACGCGATAGCCTGCGTCATGCCTGCCAAGCTGTCCGTCGCGCTCATCAGCCTGCTCCTCCTCGGCGTCACCCCCGCGCCGTTGGCCGATATGACCCGATGGCGCGCCGAAGCCTCGCGGGTCACGATCACGCGCGACGATTGGGGCATCGCGCATGTGCATGGGCGGAGCGACGCCGATGCGGTGTTCGGGGCAATCTATGCGCAGGCGGAGGACGACTTCCCCCGGATCGAGGCGAACTACCTCACCGCGCTCGGGCGCACCGCGGAGGCGGAGGGTGAAGGCGCGATCTGGGCGGACCTGCGGCAACGGCTGTGGGTCGATCCGGTCAAGCTACAGGCGGACTATCGCGCCAGCCCCGCCTGGCTGCGGGCGTTGATGGATGCGTGGGCGGACGGGCTGAATTTCTACCTCGCCACCCATCCCGACGAGCACCCGCGCGTGTTGATGCGGTTCGAACCGTGGATGGCGCTGTCGTTCACCGAAGGCTCGATCGGCGGCGACATCGAGAAGGTCGACCTCCAGCGCCTCGCCGCGTTCTACGGCCGACCGGCGCCGGAGCTGGCGCGGGTGCCCGACCTCGACGAGGAGCCGCGCGGATCGAACGGGATCGCGATCGGGCCGAGCCTGTCGGCGAACGGCCACCCGCTGCTGCTCATCAACCCGCACACCTCGTTCTTCTTCCGCGCCGAGCTGGAGATGCGGAGCGACGCGGGCCTGCACGCCTATGGCGCGAGCACCTGGGGGCAGTTCTTTCTGTATCAGGGGTTCAACGAGCGGCTCGGGTGGATGCACACCACCAGCGGCGGCGACAATGTCGACGAGTTCGCCGAGACGGTGACGCGGCGCGGGCCGGACCTCATCACCTATCGCTACGGGCGCGAGGATCGAACGGTGGAGACGGACGGCGTCATGCTGCGCGTGCGCCGGCCGGACGGCGCCATAATGGAGCGCCACTTCCTGGTCTGGCGCACGCATCATGGCCCGATCGTCGGCAAGGTGGGCACGAAGTGGATCGCCGCCGCGCTGATGCACCGGCCGATCCCGGCGCTGGAGCAGAGCTGGCTGCGGACGCGGGCGCGAGACCTGCCGGGTTTCCTCGCGGTGGCGGCGCGGCAGGCGAACTCGTCGAACAACACCGTCTATGCCGACGCCGACGGACATATCGCGCTGCTGCATCCACAATTTACACCGCAGCGCGACGATCACTTCGATTATCGTCCGCCCGTCGACGGCGCCGATCCGCGCACCGACTGGCGCGGGGTGACGCCGATGGCGCGCCTGCCTCAAGTTCGCGATCCGGCGGGTGGCTGGCTCTACAACAGCAACGACGCGCCGTGGCGGGCGGCGGGCGCGGACTCGCCACGGCAGGCGGCGTTTCCGCGCTACATGGATCAGGCGGGCGCGAACCCGCGCGGCGACCATGCGACGGCGCTGCTCGGGCGCGCGCGGGCGCTCGACCGGCAGGGGCTGCGCGCGATTGCCTATGATCCGGCGATGCCCGAGTTCGACCGGCTGATCCCGCGGCTGACGGCGGCGTGGCGGGCCGACCAGCCCCATGCAGGCATGCTGCGCGAGCCGATCGCGCTGCTGGAGCGATGGGACCGGCGCGCGGGCGCGGACTCCACGGCAACGACACTGGCGATTTTCTGGGCGACGGAGCTGTGGCAGCGAACGCCGCCGGGCGGGACCGGCGACCGCTGGGCGCGGATGGAGGCGCTGAGCGGCCCGGTGATGCTCGACGCGTTGGAGCGCGCGGTCGCCAAGCTGAACGGCGACTTCGGCCGGTGGCAGGTGCAGTGGGGCGAGGTGAACCGTTTCCAGCGCAATGACGCCGCAATCGTCCAGCGGTTCGACGACGCGAAGCCTTCCACGCCGGTGCCGCTCGGCTCGGCGCTGTGGGGCAGCCTCGCGTCGTTCGGGTCGCGGCCGTATCCGGGCACGAAGCGATGGTACGGCACCAGCGGCAACAGCTTCGTCGCGATCGTCGAGTTCGGGCCGCGCGTGCGTGCCTGGTCGGTTACGGCGGGTGGCGCGAGCGGGCGGCCGGGGTCGCCGCATTTCCGGGATCAGGCAACGCGCTACGCCGCAGGCGACCTGAAGCCGGTGTATTTCTGGCCGGACGAACTCGCCGGTCATGTCGAGCGACGCTATCGGCCGGGCGACTAAACGTGCGCAATTACCGTTCGCCCTGAGCGGCGGCGACGGGCATGGTGGCTGCTTCGACTTCGCTCAGCACGAACGGAACGGCAATGGCTCACGGCGACAAGCACAAGCACGACTGGGACGCGGACATCGCCGAGCTGCAACTCGCGCTGGTCAAGACGCAGGTCGCGGCGATGAAGGCGGGCGACCGCACCGTGCTGGTGATGGAGGGCCGCGACGGGGCCGGCAAGGACGGCACGATCAAGCGGATCATCGAGCATCTGTCCCCGCGCGTCACCCGCGTCGTGGCGCTGCCCAAGCCGTCCGACCGCGAGCGGACGCAGTGGTTCTTCCAGCGCTATGCCGCGCATTTGCCGGCGGCGGGCGAGCTCGTTATTTTCAACCGCTCCTGGTACAACCGCGCGGGGGTCGAAGTGGTGATGGGCTTCTCCACACCCGCCGAACAGGCCGAGTTCCTGCGCGATGCGCCCGACTTCGAACGGATGCTGGTCGAGAGCGGGATCACGCTCATCAAGGTCTGGCTCGACATCTCCAAGGACGAACAGGAGGAGCGGCTGGAAGCGCGGCGCGAGGAGCCGCTCAAGCAGCTGAAGGTCAGCGACCTCGACGCGGTCGCGCAGACGAAGTGGAGCGATTACTCGACGGCGCGCGACGCGATGCTGAAACGGACCTCGACGCCGCTGGCGCCCTGGGTCTGCGTGCGCGCGGACAAGAAGCCGCGCGCGAGGGTGGCGGTGATGCGGTATCTGCTCAAGCGGATGGCGCCTGCGGAGATCGCGCAGGAGGTCGAGGCGCCGGACCCGGATGTGCTGTTCGCCTATGAGGCGGCGGCGAGCGAGGACGGGCGGCTGGCGCCTTAAGTCCTCCCCGCACGCGGGGCGGCAGCGAGCGGCATAGCCGCGCGACTGCTGGCGTGGGCCGCGGGCGTCGCACTCATGGCGAGCCCCCTACGTCACCCGCTGTCGCGAGCGCCCCCTCCCCATCCCGGAAAGGATTTGATGTGGTCGCCACGCGCCAGCCGGTCGGGACGTAATCGACGGACATGTAGTAATAGAGGCTGCACACCCCGTCCGCGCGGTAGCTCGCGCCCTTGAGGATGCCGAGCGCAACAGTGCCGTCGAATACCGGGCCGCCGCTGTCGCCGGGGCGGCACGTCGGCCCTTCGACCGCGACCCAGCTCGGTGCGCAGGGGCCGCCGCACAGGTCGCCGGGCGGGGCGTAATCGACATAGGCGACCTCGGCGCAGCTATAGCCCGAACGCTCGCCGCGATGGCAGACGACATCGCCGACGCGCGTGTCGGCGCGGGGGCGGGTGCCGGTGACCGCGCGTTGCACGGTGCGGGCCGTATCGGCGTAGAACAGGGGCGCGAGCGGCACGTCGCTGGTGTGGAGCTGGACGTCCTGAAAGCTCCAGCCCCATTGGCCGACGAAGGGCAAGGGCGTCTCGCTGCCATTCGGCTCGACGAACGACAGCGCGTCGGGGCAATGCGCGGCGGTCAGCACGCCGGTGCGCGCGCCGTCGGTGACGACGAAGCCGGTGGTGCAGATGTAGCGGTGGCCGTCGACGTTGCCGACGACCCGCGCGCCGCCTTCTGCCGCCCCCGATCCGGCCGCATCGGCGTCGCGGTCGAGGCGACGGACGAGGACCGGGACGCCGGTGAGATCGGCGAAGCGCTGTTCCAGCTCGGGGAGCGGCTGCGCGGCAGCGTCAAGGTTCGAGACGAGCACCGCAAGCGCGCCGGTACGCGCGTCGACCCCCAGCCCCGGCGGGCGGATCAGCGCGGCGCGGATCGCGGCCTGATGCTGCGTCAAGGCGGCGACCAGCCGCGCGCGGGTGGCGAGCGCGCCGGTGCGGAACGCGATCGTGACGGGTACGCCGCCCGCGACGATCGCTCGGTCGGCGACGGGCGTATCGCCGGTCAGCAGCACCTCGATCCGATAGACGGGCAGGTGCGTCACCGCGACGCCCGCGAGGCGGCCGGCGAACTCCGCTTCCAGCGCGACGGTGACCGGGATCGTCGCCGCCTGTGCGCGCAGCTGCGCCTCGGCCTCCGTCGCGGTCAGTCCGGCGACCGTGCCCCATGTGGCCGCATCGCGCGCCTGAGCGGCATCGGGCGCTTCAATCTGCGCCCTGCCTTGTGCTGCGGCGAGGAACAGCAGCGCGCCGAGCAGATACCGTGTCATCCCCGCGAAGGCGGGGATCAATCGCGCCGTCATTGCGGGCGGAGAGATGGATTCCCGCCTTCGCGGGAATGACCGAAGTCAGCGTGCATGGGTCGCGCCCCGATCGTTGCCGCCGCGCTCGCCACCGCCGGCTCCGCCTGCGCGCCCGCCGCCTGCAGCCGGTTCCAGGCGTCGAGGCTGGCGATCTTGTAGGCTTCGGCGAGCGTCGGGTAGTTGAAGGTGTTCTCCATGAAATAGTCGATGCCGCCCTTCAGGTTGAGCACCGCCTGCCCGATGTGGATCAGCTCGGTCGCGCCTTCGCCGATGATGTGGACGCCGAGCAGCCGCTTGGTGCGGATCGAGAAGATCATCTTCATCATGCCGCTGTCGAGCCCCATGATGTGCCCGCGCGAAGTCTCGCGGAAGCGCGCGGTGCCGACCTCATAAGGGATATGGCGGGCGCGCACCTCCTCTTCCGTCAACCCGACGGTGCTGATCTCCGGCACCGAATAGATGCCGTAGGGGAAGAACTGCGGCGGCGGCGGCGGTGCCAACCCGAAGGCGTGGCAGGCGGCGAGACGGCCCTGTTCGAGGCTGGTCGAGGCGAGGCTGGGGAAGCCGATCACGTCGCCGGCGGCATAGATGTGCGGCACCGCCGTCCTCATCGTCGTCGGCTCTACCGCGATCCGCCCGCGCTCGTCGGCGGTCAGCCCGGCGGCGGCAAGGTTCAGCTGCGCGGTCGCGCCGATGCGGCCGGCGGCGAACAGCAGCATCTCGTTGGCGACGATGCGCCCGTCGGCGAGGTGGCAGACCGGCCGCCCCTGCTCGATCGTCACGCGCTCGACCGCCGTGCCGAGGCGCAGGCCGACATTGCGGTCACGTAGCTCGTGGACGAACTCGGCGACGATCTCGCGGTCGATGAAGTCGAGGATCGTGTCGCGCGGCTCGATCACCGTCACCGCGACGTCGAGCGCGGAGAAGATGGTGGCGTATTCGACGCCGATGACGCCCGCACCGATCACCGTCAGGCTGCGCGGCAGCTTGGGCAGCTCGATCAGCTCGTCGCCGTCGAACACGCTCGGCTCGTCGAAGGGGACGTAATCGGGGCGGAAGGGCTGCGTGCCGACCGCGATCAGGATCGTGTCGCCGGTCACGCAGCGCACCTCGCCGTCGGCGGCGGTGATTTGGATGGTATGCGGATCGACGAAGTGGCCCTCGCCGGTCGCGACGTGGACGCCGTTGCGTGCGAATTGATGCTCCAGCACCTCGACCTCGTGATCGAGCGTCTTGTGGAGGCGGCGCATAAGGTCGGCGGCGGAGATGTCCTGCTTCACGCGATAGCCGCGCCCGTAGAACCCTCGCTCGCGCCAGCCGGAGAGGTTGAGCACGGTCTCACGCAGCGTCTTGGACGGGATGGTGCCGGTATGGACGGAGACCCCGCCGACGCGACGACCGCGTTCGATGACCAGCACCTGCTTGCCTAGCTTCGCCGCCTGGATCGCGGCGCGGCGACCGGACGGGCCGGAGCCGATGACGAGAAGGTCGTAGCGCTGGGTTGCCATTCGCGGGAGCGTAGCGGGATCGTGGTTAACGGATAGTGGCTTTGAATCCTCCCCGGCACGGGGAGGTGGCGCGTGGGGCAGCCGCGTGACGGAGCGGGCAGGCCGACAGCGATGTGCTCGCGGACAGCCCTTTCCGTCAGCCGCTTCGCGCCTGCCACCTCCCCGCAAGCGGGGAGGAGCTAGGTGCGTGCTACCTGAAAGCCGGCGAACGACTGGCTCACCGGCATCAACTCCAGCGCGTTGATGTTGAGATGCGGCGGCAGCGTCGCGATCCACCAGATCGTCTCGGCGATGTCCTCGGCCGTCATCGGGTCAGCGCCGGCGTAGAGGGTGTCCGACGCCGCCCGATCGCCCGTGCGCACGGTCGTGAACTCGGTTTCGACCATCCCCGGCTCGATCGAGGTCACGCGGACGCCGGTGCCGTGGAGGTCGCTCCGCAACCCAAGCGAGAACTGGCGCACGAACGCCTTGGTACCGCCATAGACATTGCCGCCGGTGTAGGGGTAGATCGCAGCGACCGACGACAGGTTGACGATCGCGCCGCGCCGCTCGATCAGCGTCGGCAACAGCCGGTGCGTCATCGCCACCACGCCGACGATGTTGGTGTCGATCATCGCCTGCCAATCGCTCAGACACGCCCCCTGCGCGGGCGCGGTGCCCAGCGCGAGACCGGCGTTGTTGAGCAACAGGTCGACGCCGGCGAAGTCGACGGGCAACCCAGCCACCGCCGCCTCGCGCGCCGCCTCGTCGCGCATGTCGAACGCGATGGGATGCAGAGCCTCCCCGAGCTCCGCGGCGAGCGCGTCGAGCCGATCCTGCCGCCGCCCGGTGGCGATCACGCGCCAGCCGCCGGCGACGAACCGCCGCGCCGCCGCCGCGCCGATGCCGCTGGTCGCGCCGGTGATGAAGGCGGTCTTCATGGCCCCGCCGCTCACAGCCCCAGCGTCCAGGGCTTGGGCCGCCCGGTCGGATGCGCGACGCCGTCCAGCCGCACCGCGCGGACGATGGCGACGGGGCGGACCAGCATCTGCCCCTTCGCCGCGCCCGTCCCGCCCGCCGCCGGCATCGCCAGGATGCGCCGGACGACATCCATGCCGCCGACGACGCGCCCGAACACCGCGTAGCCGGGGCTGCCAAGGCGCGCGTTCATCGACGGGGAAGCACCGACCAGCAGCGAGAAGTTCGCCGTGGCCGAGTCCGGGCGGTCGAACCGCGCCATGGAGATCGCGCCGTCGACATGGCGGAGGCCGGTGCGGCTGGTCGGCTCCAACGGCACCGGCGGCAGGACGCGGCGCGGGTCGGTGCCGATGCCGCCCTCGATAAACCCGCCGACCCCACGCCCCTTTGCGCGGGCGGCGCGGAAGAAGCGGGTGCCTTCGAGACGGCCATCGTCGACATACATCATAAAGTTCGCGACCGTGCGCGGCGCGTGGGCGACGTCGAGCGCGAGCGTGATCGGCCCGGCGGCGGTGTCGAGCCGCACCCGCACGGTGTTCGGCGAGACGGGTCCGGGCGCGGGCGGCGCGGCGCCGAGCAGGAAAAATGCGAGGGTCAGGAAATAGCGCATCACCGCCGTCTACTCTCCCGGCGCCTGCCGCCGCAACGCCCTGTGTCAAATCGGGACAGGATCATGCCGACGACGAGCCCGTAGGTCGGCATTTCCAAACAGGGGTGATTGCATTGACGAGAAGTTAACGATAGCAACAGTCGATCAGGTGATTCGGGGAACGTCCATGAAGAAGTTCGGTTTCGCGGCCGCAGCGCTGCTCGCTTCCACCGTCGCGGCTCCGGCCTTCGCCGGTCCGATCATCAATGCCGATTTCGAGAGCGGCTTCGGGCCGTTCTCGGCGACCGGTAACGTGGCTCGCGCCAACGGCTCGACCTATGCGTCGTGCTGCGGCACCAGCCCAAGCTACACCAATTTCTTCGCGGCTTTCGGCGGCGGCAACGAGCCGAGCGGGTTCATCAGCTCGGCGTTCAGCACCCTCGCCGGCCGCACCTACACCGTCGCGTTCGACTATGGCGCGTTGGGTACGGGGTCCGAGGGGCTGACCTTCTCGGTCGGCGGCACGGACTATGTCGTCAACCCTGTCGCGAACAACGACCTGTTCTCTGCCTTCACCTCGACCAGCTTCTCCTTCGTCGGAAACGGTTTGCCCGTCTCGCTGTCGATCACCAGCGCCGGCCTCAACAATGTCGATGCGATCCTCGACAACGTGTCGGTGTCGCTGTCGGCGGTGCCCGAGCCGGCGACCTGGGCGCTGATGATCCTCGGCTTCGGCGCCACCGGCTTCGCGATGCGCCGCCGGACGCGGACCACCGTCGCCTACGCCTGAGCCGGTTTACCGGTTCGGCCGACGGGCCGCCGTTCCCGACGGGGGGCGGCGGCCTTTTCGTGTTTCGGGCGGCAAAGCGGATGTAGGTGCAAACCCCGCCGTCGACCGCTGCCTTTAACCGACGCCCGCCGGCTTGCCGGCCGTTAGAGCGGAATGACATTGCGCCGACTCCCCTCCCACCGTTCGCCCTGAGCGAAGTCGAAGGGCGTAAGACTCACCTCCCTCGACCAAGACGAATGGATCAGGATGAGGGCGTCATGCCCTCAGCCGCGCCGCTGGGCGCGTTCAAATCTGCCGGTCGCGCCCCGCCCAGTACGGCGCCCTCACCTTGCCGCGCTGGATCTTCCCCGCTTCGCTACGCGGCAGGTCGGCGGCGAAGTCGAGCGCGCGCGGCACCTTGAAGGCGGGCAACGCGACGCGGGCAAAGGCGAGGATTTCCTGCGCCAGCTCGTCGGACGGCAGGACACCGGGCTTCAACTCGACCACCGCCCTCACCTGCTCGCCCCATTCCGGGTGCGGCACGCCGACACAGGCGGCGTCGGCGACCGCGTCATGCTTGATTAGCTCGTTGTCGATCTCCTGCGGATAGATGTTGACCCCGCCCGAAATGATCGTCTCCGCGCTGCGTCCGGTCAGGAACAGGTAGTCGTCCGCGTCGAAATAGCCGACGTCGCCCATCGTGAAGAAACCATCGACACGCGTCGCGTCGGTCTTCGCCGAGTCCTTGAAATAGGTGAAACCGCCCGGCGGTAGCTGGTGAAAGATCGTGCCCTCCTCGCCGTTGGGCAGCTCGTGCCCCGCCTCGTCGAGGATGCGGACCGCCATCAGCGCGGGGCGTTTGCCGACGCTGCCGGGCTTGCGCAGCCACTCCTCGCTGTCGATCACGAACCCCGCGCCGCCTTCCGATCCGGCGTAATATTCGGTCAGCACCGGCCCGAACCATTCGATCATCGCCAGCTTGACCTCCGGCGCGCACGGCGCCGCGCCGTGGATGACGAACCGGACGTGATCCACCGGGTAGCGCGCCCGCACCTCTTCGGGCAGCGCCAGCAGCCGCTGGAACATGATCGGCACCAGATGGAGGTGCGTCACCCGCCGCTCGGCGATCAGCCGCAGCACGCCTTCGCTGTCCCACTTGTCGGCCAGCACCAGCGGCGATCCCGTCGACATGGCGGCGCCCAGGTCGAAGACGAACGGCGCGGCGTGATACAGCGGCCCGGCGCACAGCTGGACCGAGTCCGCTCCATAGTTTCGCGCGCTATAGGCGGCCTGCGGGATGATCGCGGCCTGCGGGCGATGGACGCCCTTGGGCCGCCCGGTCGTGCCCGAGGTGTACATCATCGTGCCGCCCAGCACCGGGTCCTCGATCGGGTCGTGGTCGCGATCCGTCAGCGCGTCGTGGTAATCCTCGGACCCGTCGATAGCGCCGCCGACACTCAGCCGCACAGCGACGCCTTGCGCCTGCGCCATCGCCACCACGACGGGCGCGCGACCGGCCTCGGCGATCACCGCCTTCGCCTCGCAATCGGTGACGATATAGCCGATCTCGTCCGCCGCCAGATGCCAGTTGACCGGCGTCAGCCTGAACCCCGCGCGCTGGCACGCCGCCACGACCTCGACGAACTCGACCCGGTTGGAACAGATCAGCGCCACCGCGTCCCCCGCCACCAGGCCGCGCCCGCGGAGCAGCCGGACCAGGCGGTTGGCGTCGCCGTCGACGGCGGCGAAGCTGTGCTCGGTGCCGTCCGGATCGACCACCGCCGTCCGATCGGGCGTGACGGTGGCCCAGCGCGCGAACTTGGTGCCGGTCAGCGCGGCGGCGTCCAGCTCGGCGTCGTCGGGAACGGTCATCGGGCGACCTCCGCGCGGGCGGCACGTTGGCGACGCAGCAAGACGCCCGCGCGCCAATAGTGGAAGATCGCCCATGGCGTGATCGCCGCGAAGGTGAACATCGCATAGCGCAGCGACTCCGCGCCATAGGTCGGTTTCAACGCATCGCTGATCGCGCCGACCAGCACCGGACCGAGCCCCAGTCCGATCATGTTGTTGATGAGCAGCGTGATGGCCGCCCAGGTCGCGCGCTGACGCACCGGCGCCTCCGACTGGATCAGCGAAAAGGTCGCGCCGAGATACACGGTGGAGAACAGGATCGCGCAGAAATAGGCGGTCAGCGCGACCGACGTGCTGGTCGCCAGGTAGAAGGTGATGGTGAAGGGCAGCGCACAGGTCTTCAGCACCGCCACCATCGTCGCCTGCACCGAGAGGCCCCGCTTTCGGGCAAGCCGGTCGGCGACCCGGCCGCTGATGATCGCGGCGACCGTCAGGATCACCGCCGCGGCGGGCGCGATATACCAGGCGATCTGCAGCTTCGTCAGGCCGAACGAGCGGATCAGATAGGCCGGGCCGAACGCGGTGTGGCCATAACCGATCATCGACGTGAGCGTAAAACCGGCGATCAGGTGCAGCGCCGCGCGATTGGCGAACAACGTCGCGAAGCCCTGCGCCAGCGTCGGCTTGCCCTCTTCCATCGCGGTCTGCGCGTCCGACAGGCCGCGCTTGGGCTCCGGCACGACGAGCCAGATCACCAGCGCCAGCAACAGGCCCGGCAGGCCGATCACGTACATCGCCGCGCGCCAGCCATAGAAGGTCGCCACCGTGCCGCCGATGATCGTCCCGAACGCCGCGCCCAGGCCGACGCCGAGCGAATAGATTGCCATTGCACTGGCGCGTTTCTCGGGCGGGTACAGATCGGCGATGATCGAATGGCTGGGCGGGCTGGACCCCGCCTCGCCGACGCCAACGCCGATCCGCGCCGCCAGCAGCTGCCAGAAATTGAGCGCCAGCCCGCCCGCCGCGGTGAAACCGCTCCATACCGCCAGGGCGATCGCGATGATGCGGACACGATTGCCGCGATCGGCGAGCCAGGCGACGGGCAAGCCGAGCCCGGCATAGAAGATCGCGAACGCCAGTCCCCCCAGCACGCCCATCTGCGCGTCGCTGAGATGCAGGTCGCGGATGATATCCTCGTTGAGGATCGCGAGGATCTGACGGTCCATATAGCTGAAGAAATAGGCCATCGTCAGCAACAGCAGGGTCAGCGCGCGGCGGTGCGGAACCAGCACCGCGCCGACCGGATCGGGCGCTGCGACCCCGGCCCCGGTGTTGTTGGCCATCGACATGGCATCGTCTCCTGAACGGTCGCGCCGATCTGGGTCGGCATCGTCGGTTGGAGGGTGCGGTATGGCGTCGGGCACGTCAAGCACCTCCCGACATGTAGATGCGATCAGGCGATGATGTAGCGTGGCGGGGAGCGGCGAGAGGGGTACCCGCGCAATCTTCAGAAACATTGGTATGCTGACGATCGAGGCTTGACGACGCCGCGTGCGCCCCGCCAGAGAGTGCGGAACGGGAGGGAGGGCGCGGTATGACGATCCGCAACAAGGCCTATATCGCCGGCGCGTGGGAACACCCGACCCGGCTCGCGCCCGCCAAATCGACGCCACAGCTCCACGCCGAATGCGCGGCGGGCGCGCTCGCCGACGCGGGTCTGAGCCTGACCGACGTCGACGGCTATTTCTGCGCCGGCGATGCGCCCGGCTTCGGCGGACTGTCGATGATCGACTATCTGGGCCTCGACGTCCGCCACACCGATTCGACCGAAACCGGCGGGTCCTCCTATATCCTCCACGTATCCCACGCCGCGCAGGCGATCGCGGCGGGGAAGTGCCGCGTCGCGCTCGTCACGCTCGCCGGGCGACCCCGGTCGGAGCCGTTCCGCCGCTTTCCCGGCGGTGCGCCGGAGGCACCGTTCGAGGGCTGGGTCGGAATGTCGACGCACAACAGCTACGGCATGTGCGCCGCGCGCCACATGCACGAGTTCGGCACCACGTCCGAGCAGCTGGCGTGGATCAAGGTCGCCGCCTCCACCCACGCGCAGCACAACCCGCACGCGATGCTGCGCGACGTGGTGAGCGTCGACGACGTGCTCGCCTCACCGATGATTTCGGACCCGCTGCATCGGCTCGACTGCTGCGTCGTGTCGGACGGCGGCGGCGCGCTGCTGGTGGTAGCGCCGGAGATCGCGCGCGAACTGACCAATGCTTCCGGACGCCCGCTGGTGGCGGTGCGCGGTGCGGGCGAGGCGGTGAAAGGGCCGATGGGCGGCAGGAACCTCGACCTCACCACCTCCGCCGCCGCCGTGTCCGGCCCCGCCGCGTTCGCCGAAGCGGGCGTGGCGCCGGCCGACATCGCCTACGCATCGATCTACGACAGCTTCACGATCACCGTGCTGATCCAGCTCGAAGACCTGGGCTTCTGCGTGAAGGGCCAAGGCGGCCGGTTCGTCGCCGACGGCAACCTCATCAGCGGCGTCGGTCGGTTGCCGTTCAACACGGATGGCGGCGGGCTGTGCAACAACCACCCGACCAATCGCGGCGGCATCACCAAGGTGATCGAGGCGGTGCGGCAGCTACGCGGTGAGGCGCATCCGGCGGTGCAGGTGCCCGATTGCGGCCTGGCGGTGGCGACCGGCATCGGCGGCTCGCTCGGCGCGCGGCACGGGGCCGCGACGCTTATCCTGGAGCGGCAGTGATGACGCGCACCCTCCCCGCCCCCGAGGTCTCGCCCGAGACGCAGCCATTCTGGGACGCCGCCGCCGAGGGCAGGCTGCTCATCAAGCGCTGCGGTGCGTGCGGCGAGCCGCATTATTACCCCCGGGCGCTATGCCCCTTCTGCCTGTCGGCCGACACGCGCTGGGAGGACGCGGCGGGGACCGGCTCGATCTATAGCCTGTCGACGATGCGCCGGGGCAAGGATGCGCCCTACACGCTCGCCTATGTCACGCTGGACGAAGGGCCGGCGGTGCTGACCAACATCGCCACCGGCGACCACGACGCGCTCGCGATCGGCGCGCGGGTGCGGGTGACGTTCGCGCCTAGCGACGGCGGCGCGCCCTATCCGATGTTCGCGCCCGATGCAGCATGAGCCGCCGTGCTCCTGCGCAGGCAGGAGCCCAGGGCCACAGGGGTCATCGCCCAGCACCCTGGACTCCTGCCTGCGCAGGAGCACGGACAAGACGTGACGGACGCGACCGCTCCGGCCTCCGCCCGGCTCAATCTGGCGCAGCGTGAAGCCGAGTATGAGGCGTTTGTCGCGCGCCACCTCCACCGTAACTTCGCCGGGCATTTCATCCACGGCGTGCTGGGGCTGACCGGCTTCCGGCTGCTCTACGCCCCCACCTTCATGCCGAGTTACATCCACCGCCTGACCGGGTCGGATGCGCTGGTCGGGCTCGGCACCTCGTTGCTCCAGCTCGGCGCGATCGTGTCGCCGATCGCGAGTGCCGCGCATTTCGAGCATCAGCCGCGCATCCTGCCCTATGCGATCCGCACCGGGATGCTGATGCGGCTGTCGATCCTGGGCATGGCGCTGGCGGGCTGGTTCCTGACCGGGCGGACGCTGCTGGTGGTGACGCTGGCCTGCCTGTTCCTGCTCGGCACGTTCAACGGGACGCAGCGCGTCGCCTTCCAGATGTTGATGGCGAAGGTCATCCCGCTGCGCCGGCGCGGGCGGTTGCAGGCGTGGCGCAACGTCTGCGGCGGGCTGGTCGCGGCGGGGCTGTCCTATCTGGCCGGCCGCTACCTGATCGGCGGCGATGTGTGGGGCAACGGCTATGCCACCACCATCTTCGTGTCGTTCGTGCTCACCAGCCTGGGGCTGACGGTGCTGCGGCTGTTCATGGTCGAACCCGATCCGGTCAGCGTCCGCGCGCCGGCGACGCTGCGCGAACGGATGCGCGACTTCCCCCTTCTGCTGGCCGACCGCGATTACCGCTGGTTCGTGATCGCAGAAGCGCTGTGCGTCGCCGCGCGGATCGCGTCGCCCTTCTACGTTCTCTATGCGGGGCAGCAGCTGGGGCTGTCGGGCGTCGTCATCGGCGAGCTGTCGCTCTGCTATCTCGGTGCCGACACCGCGTCGAACCTGGTGTGGGGCTATCTGGGCGACCGCACCGGCTATCGCGTCACCTTCATGGGCGCGACGGCGCTGTGGGGCGCGGCGATCGCGTTGCTGCTGCTGGTGCATCAGCCCTGGGCGGTGCTGCTCGCATTCGGCGGGCTGGGCGCGGGCGCAGCCGGGTATCAGATGAGCCAGCAGACGATGGTGCTGGAGTTTGGCGAGCGCGCCGACGTCGCGATGCGACTGGCGCTGTCGACCACGATCGAGGGCACGATCTCCGCGATCGGGCCGCTGCTGGGCGGGCTGGTCGCGACGACGCTAGGCTATTCGGTGCTGATGGGCGCGGCGTGCGCGTTCCTGCTCGCGTCATTCGTGCTGATCCTGGTCAAGGTCGAGGAGCCGCGACGGCGGGTGCCCGCGCGCGTGGAGATGGCGTAGGGCGGGTCGCCGTGTCCGACCTTCCCATCCACGCCGTCCTGCCCGACCTGCTCGCCGCGCTGCGCGCCGGACCCAACGCCGTGCTCGTCGCCCCGCCCGGCGCGGGCAAGACTACCGCCGTCGCGCCGGCGCTGCTCGGCGAAGCCTGGGTGGCGGGCGGCGAAATCCTCCTGCTCAGCCCCCGTCGCCTCGCCGCGCGCGCGGCGGCGGAGCGGATGGCGGCGCTGGCAGGCGAGCCGGTCGGCCGCACCTTCGGCTATGCGACCCGGCTCGATACGAAGCGCTCGGCGGCGACGCGGGTGACGGTGCTGACCGAGGGCATCTTCGTCGCGCGAATCCAGGCCGATCCGGAGCTGGCCGGCGTCGCGGCGGTGCTGTTCGACGAGGTTCACGAGCGCAGCCTCGACGGCGACTTCGGCCTGGCGCTGGCGTTGGACGCGCAGGCGGGGTTCCGGCCGGACTTGCGCCTGGTCGCGATGTCGGCGACGCTCGACGGCGCGCGGTTCTCGACGTTGATGGACACCGGGGTAGGAGCGCCGGTGATCGAGAGCGCAGGCCGCGGTCACCCGCTCACGCTCGCGCATATCGGGCGCGGCGGCGATCGGATCGAGGACGCGGTCGCCGCCGCCGTCCGCCGCGCGCTGGCCGAGCAGGACGGCGGCGTGCTCGCCTTCCTGCCCGGCGTTGCCGAGATCGAGCGTACCGCCGAGCGGCTCGCAAGCTTGCCCGACGACGTGATTCTCCATCGCCTCCACGGCGGTCTCGATCCGCAGGCGCAACGCGCCGCGATCCGGCCCGAGCCGGACGGGCGGCTCAAGGTCGTGCTCGCCACCTCGATCGCGGAAACCAGCCTGACGCTCGACGGCATCCGCGCGGTGGTCGACAGCGGGCTGGCGCGCCGCCCGCGCTACGATCGCGGCGCGGGCATGACCCGCCTCGTCACCGAGCGCGCCAGCCGCGCCGCCGCCGATCAGCGCGCGGGTCGCGCCGCGCGGCAGGGGCCGGGCATCGCCTATCGCCTGTGGGAGGAGGCCGCGACCGCCGGCCTGCCCCCGTTCGACCCGCCCGAGATCGCGGAGGCCGACCTGTCGGCGCTGGTGCTGGCGACCGCGATCTGGGGCGTCGCCGACCCGCGCGACCTGCGCTGGCTGGACCCGCCGAGCGCGGCGGCGGTCAGCGAGGCGACCGACCGGCTCCGCGCGCTGGCAGCGCTCGACGCGGACGGCCGCCCGACCGCGCACGGCCGCGCGCTGGCGGCGCTGCCGATGCCGCCGCGCATGGCCCACATGCTGGTGATCGCGGCGGGACGCGGCATGGCGCGGATCGCGGCGGAAGCGGCGGTGTTGCTGTCCGAACGCGGATTGGGCGGGGTCGAGGCGGACCTGGAGACGCGGCTGCGGCGCTGGCGAGGGGATCGGGGGGCGAAGGCGGAGGCCGCGCGCGGGTTGGCGCGGCGGTGGGTCGCATCGCTCCCTGCAGGGGAGACGTCGGGTGCGGGCACGCCTGCATCCCCTCGCCCGACTTCTCCCCCGCAGGGAGAGGGGGCTTTACCCATCTGCATCGCGCTCGCCTTTCCCGATCGGGTGGCGCGACGGCGCGATGCGTCGGGCGAGCATTGGGCCTCCACCGGCGGACGCGGGTTCCGGCTGGACCCGACCGCGCCGCTCGCACGCGCCGAATGGCTCGCAGTCGCCGAGACACAGGGGGCGGCGAGCGGCGCGCGCATCCTCGCCGCCGTGCCGATCGACGCCGCCACCGTCGAGACACTGTTCGCCGACCGGATCGAGACCCGCCGCACCACTATGTTCGACCCCGCCACCGGCGCGGTCGAGGCGAAGCGCGAGCGCTGGCTGGGCAAGCTGCGCCTCGGCGGCGGCCCCGATCCCACCGCCGATCCCGAGGCGATCGCCGCCGCGCTGATCGACGGCGTCCGCGTGCACGGCCTCGCGGCCTTGCCGTGGAGCGACACCGCCGTCGCGTTGCGGGCGCGTGCCGGCCATGCCGGCGTCCCGCTCGACGGCGCGACGCTGCTCGCCCGGCTCGACGAGTGGCTGCCGCCGCTCGTCGCGGGCAAGCGCCGCCTCGACCAGATCGCGGCCGGGGCGCTGACCGAGGCGCTGCGCCAACTGCTCGGCTGGGACGAGGTGCAGCGGCTCGACCGCCTCGCCCCGGCCGACTTCGTCAGCCCCGCCGGCAGCCGGCACGCGATCGACTATGCCGCGCCCGGCGGCCCGCGCGTCGAGCTGCGCGTCCAGGCACTGTTCGGCCTCGCCGAGCACCCGGTCGTCGGGGAAGGCCGCGAGCCGCTCGTGCTCAGCCTCACCTCGCCCGCCGGCCGCCCGATCCAGACGACACGCGACCTGCCCGGCTTCTGGAGCGGCAGCTGGGGCGCGGTCGCGAGGGAGATGCGCGGGCGGTATCCGCGGCATCCCTGGCCGGACGATCCTGCCGAGGCGGCAGCGACGCTGAGGACGAAGAACGCGGATGCGCGTTTGCGTTGATCGCGCTCCCGCGCGATATGGGCGGCATGCCCACCGCCCGCATCTTCCAGCGCCCCAAGAACTCGATGCAGTCGGGCCGCGCCAACACCGACCGCTGGCAGCTCGAGTTCGAGCCGTCCGAGGCCAAGCGCCCCGACCCGCTGACGGGCTGGGCGGGCAGCGGCGATACGCGCGACCAGATCCGCCTGCTCTTCCCCACCGCCGACGCCGCCGTCGCGCATTGCGAGCGTCAGGGCTGGGACTACGCCGTTGTGCCCGAGCCGGAGCGCAAGCTGAAGCTCCAGGCTTACGCCGACAACTTCAAATAAGGTGGCTTTTTACGACGGCGGGTTGGGTTCTGCCTTCGCCCGCTCCTCGTAGAAGTTCCGCACCACCTCCCACGCCTCTTCCCGCGGTTTCGACATAGGTGAAGATACCGAGGTCGCGTTCGGAGATCACGCCTTCGTCGACCAGCGCGGGGAAGTTGACGACCTTTTCCCAAAAGGCGCGGCCGAACAGCAGTACCGGGATCGGCTGGATCTTGCCCGTCTGGATCAGCGTCAGCAGCTCGAACAGCTCGTCGAACGTCCCAAACCCGCCCGGAAACGCCGCCAGCGCGCGCGCGTGGAGCAGGAAGTGCATCTTCCGCAGCGCGAAATAGTGGAATTGCAGCGACAGTGACGGCGTGACGTAGGGATTGGGCGCCTGCTCGTGCGGCAGCACGATGTTGAGCCCGACCGACTCCGCGCCGACGTCCGCCGCGCCCCGGTTGGCGGCCTCCATGATCGACGGCCCGCCGCCCGAGCAGACGACGAAATGCCGCCGCCCCTGCTCGTCGCGCGGCAGGCGGCTGGCAAGGCGGGCGAGCTCTCGCGCGATCTCGTAATATTTGCTCTTGGCGACCAGGCTCTCGGCGATCTTGCGATGCGCGTCGTCGGCGGCGAGGTTGAGCATCGCCTGCGCCTTGTCCGGCTCGGGAATCCGGGCCGAGCCGTAGAAGACGAAGGTCGAGGCGATCTTCGCTTCCTCGAACACCAGCTCGGGCTTGAGCAGCTCCAGCTGGAACCGCACGGGACGCAGGTCTTCGCGCAGCAGGAAGTCGAGATCCTGAAAGGCGAGGCGATAGGCGGGATGCTCGGTCTGCGGCGTCGAGATCGCTCGTTCGGCGCTCTCGGCGTCCTGCTTGGCGCGCGGAAAGACGCGGCTCGGTACACGGGTGTCTGTCATCCCAGCGGGTTAGGCCCGCGGTGTGACGGAGGCAAGTCAGCCCCGTGTCAGCGACAAAAGCCCGCGCGGTCCGCCTCCAGATGCAGATGGTCGGCATGCGCGGCGTTGTAGTCGGGGGAGAGGACGGTGCCGAAGCGGCGGCAGGCGGCGCGGCGGACGGTGCGGAGGAAGTCGCGCGTCGGCTCGTCCTCGCCGGTCCAGCCGCCGAGCACCGCGATCCGCCGCCCGTCGCGCAGGTGAAAGGCGGCGATGTCGACCGCGTTGGCCTGGGCATGACCGGACCGCCGCTCGGCATTGACCGCCGAGCCGACGACGTTGCGGCAGGCATAGCTGCCGAAGGTGTCGACCCGCGCGAGCTCGCCGCCGAGCATCCGCACTGCCGCCGGGGCGACGTCCTCGCGCACCCATGCACCGAACGCGCGCGCCTCGCCGCAGCGCATCGCGCCGAGCCCCGTGACGGGCACGCCGATGTCGAGCAGCTGCACCGTCCCGAACTGGCCGCAACCGGGGCCGGTGACCCGGTCGGGAAGCGCACGGAACCGGGTGCCCGTGGCACTGAGATCGGACAGGCACGTCGCGGTCTCGCCCGCCGAGGGCCGAGTCGGCGGCCCGCCCTGCCCGCCTGATGGCCGCCCGGCCGGGATGCAGCTCGCGAGCATGATGGCGCCAAGCATCGCCAGGCCTGCCTTGTGTCGCCACCGATCGTCGCGTTCACGCTCCATCGCCCGCACCTGTGCGACGAGAGACGCCCGGACAAGTCCGGGGTGACGAAATGATTGTGCATCGCGGCGAACTGCTCTAGCGCCGTCGACGGGCCACGCGGTCCCAACGCCGCGCGTGCTCTCTGTAAGGAGAGTTACATGACTGATACCCTCGCGGCCGTTGGGGCCGCCGTTAAGCCTGCCGTAAGACCGGCACGCCCCTTCTTTTCCTCCGGCCCCTGCGCGAAGCCGCCGGGCTGGTCGGCCGACAAGCTCGCCACCGCCAGCCTCGGCCGCTCGCACCGCTCGAAGATCGGCAAGCAACGCCTCGCTCATTGCATCGCGTTGATGCGCGAGGTGCTCAAGCTACCCGACACGCACCGGATCGGTATCGTCCCCGGCTCTGACACCGGCGCGTTCGAGATGGCGATGTGGACGATGCTCGGCGCGCGCCCCGTCACCACGCTCGCCTGGGAGAGCTTCGGCGAAGGCTGGGTCACCGACGCGGTCAAGCAGCTCAAGATCGATCCGACCGTGATCCGCGCCGACTATGGCGCGTTGCCCGATCTGGCGCAGGTCGACTGGTCGACCGACGTGCTCTTCACCTGGAACGGCACCACCAGCGGCGTCCGCGTCCCCGACGGCGACTGGATCGCCGAGAACCGCGAAGGGTTGAGCTTCGCCGACGCGACCTCGGGCGTGTTCGCCTACGACCTGCCCTGGGACAAGATCGATGTCGCGACCTTCTCCTGGCAGAAGGTGCTGGGCGGCGAGGGCGCGCACGGGGTGCTGATCCTGGGTCCGCGCGCGGTCGAGCGGCTGGAGAGCTACACCCCCGCCTGGCCGCTGCCCAAGCTGTTCCGCCTCGTGTCCAAGGGCAAGCTGACGGAAGGCGTGTTCGCGGGCGAGACGATCAACACGCCGTCGATGCTCGCGGTCGAGGACGCGATCTTCGCGCTGGAATGGGCGAAAGGCCTGGGCGACGGCGGGCTGATCGCACGGTCCGACGCCAACGCCGCCGCGCTCGACCGGATCGTGCAGGCGCGCGACTGGCTGGGGCATCTTGCGGCCGATCCGGCGACGCGGTCGACGACCAGCGTCTGCCTGACCGTCGACGGCGCGGACGAGGCGCTCATCAAGAAGATGGCGTCACTCCTTGAAGCCGAAGGCGCCGCCTACGACGTCGCCGGCTATCGCGACGCGCCGCCGGGACTGCGGATCTGGTGTGGTGCGACGGTCGGCACCGCCGATATCGAGGCGCTCGGGCCGTGGCTCGATTGGGCCTACGAAACCTCAAAGTCCGTTTGAATTAACCCCCGTCGCCCCGGCCTTGGGCCGGGGTCCCGCTACCTTTTCGCCGTTGGAGAAGAAGCGGGACCCCAGGTCGAGCCCGGGGTGACGATGCAGGAGCATCGTCATGCCCAAAGTACTCATCTCCGACAAAATGGACCCGAAAGCCGCGCAGATCTTCCGCGAACGCGGCGTCGAGGTCGACGAGATCACCGGCAAGACCCCCGACGAGCTCAAGGCGATCATCGGTCATTATGACGGTCTCGCGATCCGCTCCTCGACCAAGGTGACCAAGGAAATCCTGGAGCACGCGACCAACCTGAAGGTCGTCGGACGCGCCGGGATCGGCGTCGACAACGTCGACATTCCGGCCGCCTCGGCGCGCGGTGTCGTCGTGATGAACACGCCGTTCGGCAACTCGATCACCACCGCCGAGCACGCCGTCGCGCTGATGTTCGCGCTCGCCCGGCAGCTGCCCGAGGCCGACGCATCGACGCAGGCGGGCAAGTGGGAAAAGAACCGCTTCATGGGGGTCGAGCTGACCGCCAAGACGCTGGGGCTGATCGGCGCTGGCAACATCGGCTCGATCGTCGCGGACCGCGCGCGCGGGCTGAAGATGAAGGTCGTCGCGTTCGATCCGTTCCTGACGCCCGAGCGCGCCATGGAGATCGGGGTGGAGAAGGTCGATCTCGACCAGCTGCTCGCCCGCGCCGACTTCATCACGCTGCACACGCCGCTAACCGACCAGACGCGCAACATCCTGTCCGCGGATGCACTCACCAAGACGAAGAAGGGCGTGCGCATCATCAACTGCGCGCGCGGCGGGCTGATCGACGAGGCGGCGTTGAAGGCGGGTCTCGATTCGGGCCACATCGCCGGCGCCGCGCTCGACGTGTTCGTCGAGGAGCCCGCCAAGGCGTCGCCGCTGTTCAACACCCCCAACTTCATCTCCACGCCGCACCTCGGCGCGTCGACCACGGAGGCGCAGGTCAACGTCGCCATTCAGGTCGCCGAGCAGATGGCGGACTTCCTGATGTCGGGCGGCGTCACCAACGCGCTAAACATGCCGTCGTTGTCGGCGGAGGAAGCGCCCAAGCTAAAGCCCTACATGGCACTGGCGGAGAAGCTGGGCGGGCTGGTCGGCCAGCTCGCGACCGGCGCGATCAGCGGGATCGCGGTGGAGACGGAGGGCGCTGCGGCGGCGCTCAATAACAAGCCGATCACCAGCGCCGTGCTGGCCGGGTTTCTCGGCACGCAGACCGCGACGGTCAACATGGTCAACGCGCCAGTCCTCGCGCGTGAGCGCGGCATGGAGGTGCGGGAGATCAGGACCGAGCGCGAGGGCGACTATCACACGCTGCTGCGGGTGACGGTCCGAACCGCGGACGGCGAGCGGTCGGTCGCAGGCACGCTGGTCGGCGCCGCGTCGCCCCGCCTGGTCGAGCTGTTCGGCATCGCGGTCGAGGCGGACCTGGTCGGGCCGATGCTGTACGTCGTCAACGAGGACGCGCCCGGCTTCATCGGCCGCCTCGGCACGCTGCTGGGCGAAGCTGGAGTCAACATCGGCACTTTCCACCTCGGCCGCCGCGCGGCGGGGGGCGAGGCGGTGCTGTTGCTGAGCGTCGACGAGCCGGTGTCGGCCGCGCTGCTGGCGCAGGTCAAGGCGCTGCCGGGGGTGCGGACCGCGATGGGGTTGTCGTTCTGACTTGATCTCCCTCTCCCCTCCGGGGAGAGGGAACAGGCATGACCCCCCTCCTCCCTTCCGGCTTTGTCGACCGCCTGCCCCCCCATGCCGACGCCGCCGCGGCCGTCGAGGCGCGGGTGCTCGGGGTCGCCGCGTCCTATGGCTATGAGCGTGCCGACCCGCCGCTGGCCGAGTTCGCCGATGCGCTCGGCGCGCGGTTGAAGGCGGGCGGGTTGCGCGATGCGGTGCGCTTCGTCGATCCGGTGTCGCAGCGCACGCTGGCGATCCGGCCGGACCTGACGGCGCAGGTCGCGCGGATCGCGGCGACGCGGATGGGGCATCACCCGCGCCCGGTGCGGCTGTCCTATGCGGGGTCGGTGCTGCGGCTCTCCGCCCCCGCACTCGTTCCCGCGCGGGAGCGGCGGCAGATCGGCTGCGAGCTGGTCGGGCTCGACACGGTCGCGGCGGCGACGGAGATCGTCAGCGTCGCGGCCGAGGCGCTGCAGGCAACGGGCGCGCAGGGCCTCTCGATCGACCTGACGCTGCCCGATCTCGTCGATACGCTGGCGGCCGGGCCGCTCCCGGTCGCGGCAGAGCAAGTCGCTGCGCTGCGCGACCGTCTGGACGCCAAGGACGCGGGCGCGGTCGCCGCCATCGCACCCGCTTACCTGCCGCTGATCGAGGCGGCGGGACCGTTCGGGCGGGCGCTGGAACGGCTGCGGGCGTTCGACAGCGGTGGGGTGCTCGCGTCGCGACTGGACGGCCTGTCCGCACTCGCGGCAGCACTCGACGGTCGCGCCGCCTTGACGCTCGACCCCACAGAGCGCCACGGCTTCGAATATCAATCGTGGTTCGGCTTCTCGCTATTCGTCGCAGGCGCGAGCGCGGAGGTCGGGCGTGGCGGCACCTACACGCTGCTCCACGAGAACGGTCAGGAGGAGGTCGCGACCGGCTTCTCGCTGTTCCTCGACGCGCTCGCCGCGACCGCCCCGGCCCCGACGCGCCGCCGCCTGTTCCTGCCGCTCGGCACGCCGTCGCAGGACGGCGCACGACTGCGGTCGGAGGGTTGGGTCACCGTCGCCGCGCTGGAACCCGGCGACACCCCTGAGGCGCAGCTCTGCACGCAGGTGTGGCGCGACGGCGTGGCAGAGGCGCTCTAGGCACTGACTCGAACGGCGTCGAAGCTCCTGTCCAACACGCGACGGCCCGCATCCATGACCAGCGCAATCGATCCTCCGGCCCGAGCGGACAGCATCCGTTATTTACCGATGCGATCGGACGCTTTTCGCCTCGACGTCGTGCAAGGGTCGTGAAGTCTCAGTGTTGTCAGCGCGGCGGTTTCACGACGGCGGTTGACACCGACCGCGCCCTGCCCCTACCCGCCCCTCGCATCTCCGGCCCCGCCGCGCGTCGAGTCCTGTCGAAGGAAGCGCGGTGTCTCACGGCAGGGGGACCTTCGTATCCATGGCCAATGTAGCGGTGATCGGCGCCCAGTGGGGCGACGAGGGCAAGGGCAAGATCGTCGACTGGCTGGCCGAGCGCGCCGACATGGTCGTGCGCTTTCAGGGTGGGCACAATGCCGGGCACACGCTTGTGGTCGGCGAAGCGGTGTACAAACTGTCGCTGCTGCCGTCGGGCATCGTGCGCGGCACGCCGTCGGTGATCGGCAACGGCGTGGTGCTCGATCCGTGGCACCTGCGCGACGAAGTGGCGCGGCTGGGCGAACAGGGCGTCGCAGTTTCGCCCGAGACGTTGCGCGTCGCCGACACCTGTGCGCTGATCCTGCCGCTCCACCGCGATCTGGACGGACTGCGCGAAGATGCGAGTGGCGCGGGCAAGATCGGCACGACGCGGCGCGGGATCGGGCCGGCATATGAGGACAAGGTCGGTCGCCGCGCGATTCGCGTCTGCGACCTGGCGCATCTCGAGACGCTGGAACCGCAATTGGACCGGCTGCTCGCGCATCACGACGCGCTGCGGGCCGGGTTCGGCGAGGCACCGATCGACCGCGGGGGCCTGCTGGCCGAGCTGCGCGAAATCGCAGCGTTCGTACTTTCCTATGCCAAGCCGGTATGGCGCGACCTCAACGAGGCGCGCGCGGCGGGGAAGCGCATCCTGTTCGAAGGCGCACAGGGGGTGTTGCTGGACGTCGATCACGGCACCTATCCGTTCGTCACCTCGTCCAACACCGTAGCCGGCACGGCGGCGGCGGGTAGCGGACTCGGGCCGAGCGCCGTCGGCTTCGTACTTGGGATCGCCAAGGCATATACGACACGGGTCGGTTCCGGTCCTTTCCCGACCGAACTCGCTGATGAAGTCGGCGAACGCCTGGGGCACCGCGGGCGAGAGTTCGGGACCGTGACAGGGCGCAAGCGGCGCTGCGGCTGGTTTGATTCGGTGCTCGTGCGGCAGTCGGCGGCCGTCAGCGGCATCACCGGTATCGCCCTCACCAAGCTCGACGTGCTCGACGGCTTCGATGAGGTCAGGATCTGCACCGGCTATCGATTGCGCGGCGAGATGATCGACTATTACCCGGCCCATGCGGCGGACCAGGCCGCAGTCGAGCCGGTCTACGAGACGGTGGAGGGTTGGTCACAATCGACGGCCGGCGCGAGAAGCTGGGCAGAGCTACCAGCGCAAGCCATCAAGTATATCCGTCGGGTCGAAGAGCTGATCCGCTGCCCGGTCGCACTGGTGTCTACGAGTCCGGAACGGGCCGACACCATATTGGTGCGCGACCCGTTCGTAGACTGAGTGCCGGATCCTTGATCCGGCCGATGGTTGGCTCAGCGCGGCGTGGTCGCCGTCCCCGTGGTGCTCGTGCCGGTCGTGGCACCCGCGCCGGGCATCGTGCCGGTTGTAGTTCCATTCGACCCACTCATAGTGCCGGTCGCACCGGTAGTAGCGCCGGTCATGCCACCGGAGGTTCCGGCCGTGGTGCCGGTGGTGCCGCCCATCGTACCGGTAGTGCTGCCCATGATTCCGGTCGTGCCCGCCGTGCCGGTCGAGTCCACACCCGTGCTACCCGACATCGTCCCGTCGACTCCAGTGGTGCTGCCCGACGTGGTGCCGTCGACACCAGTCGAAGTGCTGCCCGTCGAGCGCGTCGTGGCGGAGCCGCGACGGGTGGAGGAACGGCGGGTCGAGCGGGTGGTCGTCCGCGGAGCGGTAGTCGTGGTCTGCGTGCTGGTGTCGACGCCGGTCTGACCCATCGCGCCGGACGCGCCGGTCGCCGTGCCCATGCTGCCGCCAGACGTGCCGCCGGTGGATACCTGCGCGGAAGCCGCACCGGCCGAAAGTAGAACGGTCGCAGCGGCGCCAATGAGATACTTGTTCATGTCGTAAGCTCCTGAAAAGACTTGCACCGACTAACGCAATGAGCCGGCGCCTGTTCCCTCCGTCAGCCGCATTGAGCGCGATGAAGCAACGCCTGGTCTGCCAATACCAGTGCCATCATGGCCTCCACCACCGGCACGCCGCGGATGCCGACGCACGGGTCGTGGCGCCCTTTGGTGGCGATCGTGGTCGCCTCGCCGTCGCGCGAGATGGTCTCGACCGGGGTCAGGATCGAGCTGGTCGGCTTGAATGCGACGCGCAGGCGGATCGGTTGCCCGGTCGCAATCCCGCCCGCGATGCCGCCTGCATGGTTGGAGAGGAAGGCGGGGCCGCCGGCGCCCGGCCGCATCGGGTCGGCATTGCCCTCACCCGAGTTCGCCGCCGCGGCGAAGCCAGCGCCGATCTCGACGCCCTTGACGGCGTTGATGGACATGGCGGCGGCGGCGAGTTCGGCGTCGAGCTTGGCATAGAGCGGCGCACCCCAGCCTGCGGGGACCCCCGTAGCCTCGCAGGTCAAGACGGCGCCGAGCGACGACCCCGCTTTGCGCGCGCGATCGACCAGCGTTTCCCACCGGACAGCGGCGGCGGCGTCGGGACAAAAGAAGGGATTGGCGTCGATCTGCGCGTCGTCGAACGCTTGCGCGTCGATCGGGTCGCCGCCGATCGCCTCCACCCAGGCGCGGATTTGGACCTGCGGGATGATCAGCCGCGCGACCGCCCCCGCCGCCACCCGCGACGCCGTCTCGCGCGCCGACGATCGGCCGCCGCCGCGCGGGTCGCGAAGACCGTATTTGGCGTCATAAGCATAGTCGGCGTGACCTGGGCGATATGCTTGCGCTACTTCCGAATAGTCCTTCGACCGCTGGTCGACATTGTCGATCATCAGGCTGATCGGCGTGCCCGTCGTCCGACCTTCGAACACACCCGAAAGGATGCGGACATGGTCGGGCTCCTGTCGCTGCGTCGTGAAGCGCGATTGGCCGGGGCGGCGCTTGTCGAGCCAAGGCTGGATGTCGGCCTCGCTCAGCGCGATTCCGGGCGGGCAGCCATCGACCACTGCACCGATCGCCAACCCGTGCGACTCACCCCAGGTGGTGAAGCGAAAGACGCGGCCGAAGCTGTTCCAGCTCACGAAACATCACTCCGATTCGCGGGGCTAAGTTCTCGAACTTCACGGTACGCCACCGTGGGAACGGGTCTCCCCCGCGCGTCGGAGGTGCGAAGAAGGTATTTAGACGTGCACGTCATTGCTCGTTCCTGCCAGAACGCGTGCGCGTAGAAGAGAGTCACACCAGCGCAATGTCAGGGGCGTCCTCCGCCTTCATCCCGATGACGTTGTAGCCGGCGTCGACATGGTGGGTCTCGCCGGTGACGCCGCTCGCGAGGTCGCTGAGCAGGTACAGGCCGGCCCCGCCGACATCCTCGATCGTGACGTTGCGCTTGAGCGGCGAGTTTAGCTCGTTCCACTTCAGGATCAGGCGGAAGTCGCCGATCCCGCTCGCCGCCAGCGTCTTTATCGGCCCGGCCGAGATCGCATTGACCCGGATGCCGTCACGGCCAAGGTCTACGGCGAGGTACTGTACGCTGGTCTCCAGCGCCGCTTTCGCCACGCCCATGACGTTGTAATGCGGGATGACCTTTTCCGCGCCGTAATAGCTGAGCGTCAACAGAGCGCCACCCGGCGTCATCATCCGCGCCGCCCGCTGCGCCACCGCGACGAAACTGAAGACGCTGATGTTCATCGTCGTCAGGAAGTTGTCGAGACTGGTGTCAACATAGCGGCCGCGCAGCTCGTTCTTGTCGGAAAAGCCGATGGCGTGAACGAGGAAATCGATCTGCGGCCACTCCTCCGCCAACGCGTCGAAGGTGCGATCCAGTTCGGCCATGTCTGACACGTCGCAATCGAACAGCCGCGCTGTACCCAGCTGCTCGGCGAGCGGACGCACGCGCTTTTCCATCACTTCGCCCTGGTAGCTAAAGGCCAGCTCCGCGCCGGCCTCGCTCAGCTTTTGCGCGATGCCCCAGGCGAGGCTCTTGTCGTTGGCGAGCCCCATCACGAGCCCGCGCTTGCCCTGCATCAATCCGTTCACTTGGCCACCCCTGCCGCCCGGTCCTCGACCGCTTGGGCCGCGTCGCCGCCTTCTAGCGTCGCCTGCCGTGGTTCCGCCAGCGCCGCGTTCAGATGTGCGCCGAACACGAAGCCCAAGCCCACCAGCCAGAAGAAAGTCAGCATCACGACGACGCCCGCGAGGCTGCCATAAGTCGCGCCATACCCGCCGAGCAGCGACAGCACCGCCGGCAGCAGCGTCGTGATCGTGACCCACCACACGGCGGTAAACAGCGCGCCGGGCCATTTACGGCTGGAAGTACGCCGGTACTTGGCAGGCGTGCAGAGATAAAACAGCAGGTAGAGCGCTCCGAACAGGAACGCACCGGGGATCAGCCGTGCCAGTCCGAGCCAGCCGATCGCATCCTGTGCCCCGGGGACCAGGTGATAGATGAACTGTTCCGCGCCGGTCATGAGGCCCTGAACCAGAAACGACACCATGGTGAGCACGACCGCGGCGATGATCGCTCCCGACGCTGCGAGACGGGCGCGCCAGAAAGGAGCCGACGCCTTCGTTCCATATGCACGCCGAAACATGTCACGGATCGTCTCGACGAAGCTGGATACGCTCCACAGCGACACCAATCCGGCGATCCACAGCAACATGCCGGTTCGAGCGGAGATCACATCGACAATCGGCTTACGCAGAAGCTCCGCCGATTCGCGCGGCAGCGTAGCCAGGAACGATACTACGGCGCGTTGCGCGTTCGCGTCCTGACCGAATACCGAAAGGATGGCGGCGGCGACGATGAAGAAGGGGAACAGCGTCAGCAGCGCCATGTATGCAAGGTTACCGGCATAGATGAACCCGTCGTTGAACACCCCCAGCCCGGCACGCTTGAGGATTTCCAGAACCGCCTGACTGGGCTGAAGCCGGCCGAGTTCACGTCGGAACCTGCCGTGCTGGTTGGCCCGATCCTCAGGCGTCAGCGCGGGGGCGATCTCACTGGTAGTCACGCGCCCCTAGACGCCCAGGAAGGCGCGGGGGTTCCCGTCACGCCCATCCCAATCAGCGACGAACCGCTCCAGCGCCGCGTCGTCGGCCGGCACCTGCACCATCAGCGTCACCAGTTGATCGCCGCGTTCGCCGCCCTTCCGCGGCCATCCCTTGCCCTTCAATCGCAAGGTCCGACCCGAGGACGCCCCCTTGGGAATGGTCAGCATCACCGGCTTGTCGACGGTTGGTGCCTTGACCTGGCCGCCCTGGATCGCCTCGGCGAGGCTGATCGGCAGGTCGAGGCGGATGTCGTCGCCTTCGCGGACGAAGAAGCGGTGCGGCTGTACCTCGATGGTGACGATCGCGTCGCCCGCGCCGCCCGGTCCAGCCTCGCCCTTGCCGGCGAGCCGCATCTGCGTGCCCGTCTCGACGCCGGCGGGTAGCTTGATGTCGATCGCGCCGTCGGGAAGCTGGACGCGCTGCGGCGCCAACGTCGCAGCGTCGGCGAAGGGGACGCGCAGGCTGTAGGCGATGTTGGCGCCCTTGGCGGCGGGGCGGCGGCCAAAGCCCGAGGAGAAGCCGCCGCCGCCAGCACCTCCGCGACCGCCGAACAGCCCCTCGAAGATGTCGCCCATGTCCGCCGAGTCGCCGCCGAACTCATAGCCCTGCGACCGGAAGCCGCCACCCGCCCCGCCGGGTCGCGGCCCGCCCGCCCCGCCATAGCCGAACGGCGCGGCGGGGTTGCCGTCGCCGTCGATCTCGCCCCGGTCGAAGCGCGCGCGCTTGTCCTTGTCGCTGAGCAGGTCGTACGCCGAAGTGACCTGGCTGAAGCGCTCCGACGCCTTGGGATTGTCCTTGTTGCGGTCGGGGTGCAGCTCCTTGGCGAGCTTGCGATAAGCCTTCTTGATGTCGGGCTCGGTCGCGCCCCTCGCCACCCCCAGCGTCTGATACGGATCGGCCACTGATGAACCCCACTCGGTGTGTTGGTCGGCTATGTAGGTACATGCGGGCGCAACGCAATCGCCCGGCCGCGCGTTCGACCGGCCGAGGAGAAGCATCATGGCGGAAGAGCGGGACGGCGTCGAGGACGCGCCGGGCAAGACGGCGGGTGGCGGCGAGAGCGATGGTGGCGCCTATCCCAACCCGTCCACCGGTCACGGCAAGGACCATGGCGGCTTCATGGGCCATGGCGGGCAGAGCGAGCAGGACTATTCGGGCACCGGCGAAGGCGCGGGCGACGACGACAAGGACGTCGGCAACGTCAACGCGGTGACGGGGAAGAGCTGACGTTCTTCAGCCCCCCCTTTCCGCCTCCCCGGCATTGAACTGGGGTCGCACTGCCTCGACTAGCCCGAAAGATTGAGGCGGGATCCCGGCTCGAAGCCGGGATGATGTGACACTACGACCGAGTCGGCTCATCCTGCGGCGCCACATCGACGCTGACGTCCATCCGTTGCGCGCTCGACCCAAGCACGACCCCATCGACCGGCGCGATCTCGCCATAGTCGCGGCCGATCGCGACGACGATATGGTCGCTCGCCATCCAGATGCCGTTGGTGGGATCGAGTCCGACCCAGCCATGCACGGGTCCGCACCACAGCAGCACCCAGGCATGCGTCGCGTCCGCGCCGACCAGCCGCGGTCGGCCGGGCGGCGGCAGCGTGCGGATGTAGCCGGACGCATAAGCGGCGGGGAGACCGGCGGCGCGCAGCCCCGTAATCATGATCTGCGCGAAGTCCTGGCAGACGCCGCGCCGCTTCGCGAACGCCTCGGCCGGGCTGGTGTCGACCAGCGTCGCCTCGGCATCGAAGGCGAACTCTCGCTGGATACGCCGCGCGAGCGCGATCCCCGCCTTCAGCACGCCGCGTTCCGGCGAAAGATCGGGCGCGCACCAGTCGGCGATGGCGCGATCGAGCGGGATCAGCGGCGACGGATAGAGGTAACTCGCCGGGCATGCCGGGGAGAGATCGCGGCTCTCCCGCGCCAGCCGTGCGATGTCGGCCAGCGTGGGATCGTCGGCGGCGGGCACCGGTACGCGACGGTCGACCGAGACGCGCGCGCGGCTCTCGATCGAGAGGTGGCGGACCGGCTCCTCGACCGTCAGCCGGGTAACGTTCGCCAGCCCCGCCTCAGCATGGGCGGGGGTGAGGTGACCGGCGGGTTCCACCGTCAGCGCATAGTCGAGCAGCTGCTGGCCGGGCCAGTCGACGGGTTTCAGCCGCAGGTTGCAGCGCGCGAACTTGACGGACGTGCCGTAGTCGAAACGGGTGACGTGGCGGATGTCGTAGATCATGCAAACCATCCCCGGCGCGGGGAGGGAGACCGCGGGCGCGAATCGGCGGTGGTGGAGGAGACTCGCCACGGGTGTAGCGCTCGCGGGACACCCCCTCCGTTACGCGGCTGCGCCGCGCGCCACCTCCCCGTGCCGGAGAGGATCTGCTCGCTGCGGCTCATGCCAGCGTCAGCCCGCTTGCCCGCAACGGCTCCGCGCCTTGCAGAAAGTACCGCCGCGCTACCTCCTCTGAAAGCGTACCCAGACGTCGCTCGACATCGCCGAGCACATCCGCGTCCAGCCTCGCCGCCGTCGCGGTCGCCAGCGTCGCCGCCAGCGCGATCGCGACAACCTGTTGCGGCTCCGCCATGCCGTCGTCGGTCAGCACCGGCAGCTCGCGGAGCCGCTCGGTCGCGCAGCGGACCTGATAGGCGAGCGAGCGCGGGTTGTTGCCGTCAAGCGCCACCAGATCGACGACGGGCACACGGGCGAGGCCGGTCGGATAGCGCTGGCGATAGGTGATCTGGCTGTCGGCGAGGTCGAGCAGCGTCGATAGGTCGTCGCTCGACGCCCCGGCGCCCGCGCCCGGCGCCATCCCGAACAGCCGCGTCGCGCGCGCCATCCCCATGCCGCGCTCGATGCGGCGACCGAGATCGAGGAACCGCCACGAGTCCGTCCGCACCATGTGCTCCGCCGCCAGCCCCGACAGCGCGGCGTAGCGGCGCTGGAGCGAGCCGGCGCGGTCGAGCAGGCCGGGCGCCCTCGGGAACGGGGCATCCAGCAGGCGGATCACGTCGGACGACAGCCGGTCGCGCGCGCCCGCGCCGATCGCGCGGGCCTGCGCGTTGATCCAGGCGATCGACGCCCCCGCCTCGTCCTCCATCGCGGCGCGCGTAAAGGCGGTGAGCTGCGCGCGTGACAGGCCCGGCGGATGCGGCGCCGCACCCGCGCCGACGATCAGCCCCACCAGCCGCCCGACGGTGGCGGGCGCGAGCGCGGCACCGCCGTCGGCGTCGATCGAATGGCCGAGCAGCAACCGGATCGCGCCGAGCAACGCTTCGCCGCGCTCCAAATAGCGGCCCAGCCAGAAGAAATTGTCGGCGACGCGGCTGGGCAGCGTGCCCGGATTGCGGCGGATCTGCAGCGTGTCGGGGGGCGGCAGCAGCGATTCTGGCGACTGCGGCTCCGGACCGTGGACGACGACGTCGGCGGACCAGCTGCCCTCCCCCAGCGCCAGCGCCCGCGCATCCGCCGCCGCGCCGATCCGCGCGAAGCCTCCGGGCAGCACCGTCCAGCGATCGTCCGGCCCGCGCGCCGCAAACACGCGCAAGGTGAACGGCCGCGCCTCCAGCATGTCACCGATCACCACCGGCATGGTCGACAGCCGCACCATCTCCTGCCCGACATAATCCTGAGGTCGCCGGGTCATGTCCTCCAGCAGCGCGGCGCGCGCCACGCCGGTCAGTTCTGCGCCCGCGACCGGCCGGCCGTCGGGCAGGCCGAGCGGCGAAGCGGTGAAGGCGGGCGCGATCACCAGCCGGTTGAGATCGCGCTCTACGCGCGTGCGCTCTCGGTCCTGCCCGCACCACCAAGTCGCGATATTGTGGAGCCTGAGCGGCTCGCCGGTGAGTTCTTCCGCGAGGCCGGGGAGGAACGCCGCCCAGGCCCGCGGCTCCAGCACGCCGGCACCGGGCGCATTCGACAGCACGACATTGCCCGCCGCCCAGGCGTCGATCAGCCCCGGCACGCCGATCTGCGAGTGGGTGTCGAAGGCGAGCGGATCGAGCAGCCGCGCGTCGATCCGTCGCCACAGCGCGTCGATGCGCTTCAGTCCGCCGATGGTGCGGACGTAGAGTTGGCCGTCAAGCGCGGCGAGATCGGCGCCCTCGACCAGCAGCAGCCCGAGATAGCGTGCGAGGTGCGCCTGCTCGGCGTAGCTGGGACTGTAGCGGCCCGGCGTCAGCAGCCCGATACGCGGATCGGCACGGCGGCACATCGCCGCCAGCCCCGCGCGCAACGCGGCGAAGAAGGGCGCATGACGGCGGACGTTGAGCCGGTCCTGCAACCCGCCCAGCGTCCGGCTGACCGCGAGCCGGTTCTCCAGCGCGAACCCGGCGCCGGCGGGCGCGCGGAGGTGGTCGGCGAGCACGCGCCACTCGCCGTCGGGCCCGCGCGCGAGGTCGAACGCGACGACGTGGAGGTGGCGGCCGCTCTCAGGCAGCAGGTTGACGGCGACGCGCGAAAAGGCGGGACTGCCCGCAACCAGCGCGGCGGGCACGCGGCCGTCGGCGACGAGGCGTTGCGCGCCGTAGAGGTCGGCGAGCACCGCCTCCAGCAACCCGGCGCGCTGCGCGACGCCGGCGGCGATCATGTCCCACTCGTCGGCGGCGATCAGCAGCGGCACGGGCGACACCGGCCAGGGCCGCTCGTCCGGCTCACCCGTGATGCGGAAGCCCACGCCGATGTCGGCGGCATGGCGCCGCACGCGCTCGCGGGCGTGCGCGAGATCGTCGGAGGCCACCGCGGCGAGTTCCTCGAACATCGCGGTCCACGCCGGGTCGGAGGAAGAGGCGAGGACGTCGTCCTCGCCGCCGCGATAGCCGGCGAGCCAACGCCGCGCATGGTCGGCGGCGGTGAAGAGCGGGGCGGTGGCCATGCCGGGCGCAGGGACACGATTTGGCGGAAGGGGGCAAGCGTGATTCCCTCTCCCTTCAGGGAAGAGGGAAGTGCCTCTACAAATCCGGCAACACCTGGTCCGCGACGCCCCAGCCCTGCAACCCGCGCCCGTTCGCGCGCGCCAGCAACTCGGCCGCGTCCCGCACGCCCCAGCGGTGCGCGCTGTCGAGGTCGCGCAACTCGGTCCAGCTTACCGGTGCCGCCACCGGCGCCCCGGCGCGCGCCCGCGCGGCATAGGGCATGATCGCGGTGCTGCCTCGGCCGTTGCGGAGATAGTCGATGAAGATCTTCCCAGTCCGCTTCGCCTTGGTCATCACCGCGACGAAGCGGTCGGGCTCCGCCTGCGCCAGCGCGCGGGCGAAGCGTTCGGCGAAGTCGCGGACGGCGGGCCATTCCGCCTGCGGCTTGAGCGGCACAACGACGTGGACGCCCTTGCCGCCGGACAGCAGCGGGAAGCTGGTCAGCCCCAATTCGGCGAGTTGGTTGCGGAGGTGCTCGGCCGCGCGCTTGGTATCGGCGAAGTCGAGGCCTTCATCGGGGTCGAGGTCGAAAACGAGGCGGTCGGGCCTCTCCAATGCGTCGACGCGGCTGCCCCAGCCGTGGAATTCGATCGTCCCCATCTGCACGCACGCGACGAGGCCATCGGCGGTGTCGACGTAGAGATAGTCCTCGTCATGCCCGTCCTTCTCGCGGACGGGGACGTGGTGGACCCATTCGCCGAAGGTGCCGGCGTCGTGCTTCTGAAAGAAGCATTTCTTGCCGCGCCCCTGCGGGCAGCGGACCAGACTGACGGGGCGATGGCCGGCCCAAGGCAGCATCGCTGGCGCGACGGCCGCGTAATAATCGGCGAGCTCGCCCTTGGTGACATCCGAATCGGGGAAGATCAGACGATCTCGGTTGGAGACCTTGACCGCGCTGGCCGGCGCGGCGGGGGCGGGCTCGCGCACCTCGGCGACGACCTCGGCCGCCTCCTTGTCGCCGCGCAGGCCGAGGAAACTGGAGTGACGGAGCAAGTTGTCGGGGGTGACCTCGGCGAACGCGATCTCGGCGACCAGTTCCGGCTTCACCCAATGCGCGCCGCGGACGTGGATGCGCGGCGCCTGAACGGTGGGCGTGTCCTGCGCGAGCGTGGCAAGGCGCGCGGTAAGGTCGTCCATCAGCGCCTGATCGAAGCCGGTGCCGACCTTGCCGGTATAGACCAGCCCGTCCGGCCCGTTCACCCCGAGCAGCAAAGCCTTGAACCCCCGTTTCTTGTCGGACGGAGTCCAGCCGACGATCACGAACTCCTGCCGCCGCGTGCATTTCGCCTTGAGCCACGCCTTGGTGCGACCGGCGCGATAGGGCGCGTCGGCGCGCTTGGAGACGACGCCCTCCAGCCCCTCCGCGCACATCCGCTGGAGCAGCGGTTCGCCGGGGCCGAGGATGTGTTCGGCGAATTGCAGGCGCTCGTCGGACCCGATCAACGGGCGGAGCCGCTCCTTGCGCTCCACGGTGGCGAGGCCGGTCAGGTCGATGCCGTCGAGCTGGAGCAGGTCGAAGGCAAAGCAGGTCATGTCGCCACCGCTGCCGATCGCGTCCTTCAGTGTCGAGAAGTCGGGGCGCCCGTCCTTGAACGCCACGATCTCGCCGTCGATCAGCGCCGACGCGACGGGCAGCGCGGCGGCGGCCTCGGCGACGCCGGCGAACTTGTTGGTCCAGTCGAGGCCGGAGCGGGTGAAGACCTTCGCCTTTCCACCGCCGATCGCGATCAGTGCGCGGTAGCCGTCGTATTTGACCTCGTGCAGCCAGCCGTTGCCGGTGGGGACGGTGTCGACGAGCGTGCAGAGCTGGGGGTCGGCGAAGGCGGGCATTTTCTTCGATCCCCCGCGCTTGCGGGGAGGGGAACCGCCGCGCTCTTGCGCGGGGGTGGAGGGGGTGGGCGGCGAGCGCTCCGCTTGAAGAGAGCCCCCTCCCTCAGGCGCTTTGCGCCTGCCACCTCCCCGTGCCGAGGAGGATTTCATCTCCTGCGCCACCTTACCGGCGGCGATCTCTTCCATTGTGCGGCCGGTGGACACGCTGGTCAGCGCCGTCTCGGTCAGCACGTCGGTGCCGCCGGCGTCCGCGTCGTCCAGCTTGCGGAGCAGCCAGTTCTCGCTCTTCTCCTTGCCGCGCGGCTTGAGACGGATCATCAGCCACTCGCCCTTCATCCGCTCGCCGTCGAGCGTGAAGTGGAGGTGGCCTTCCGCCAGCGTCTTGACCGGGTCCTTGCGCGGATCGGGCGTCCAGCTGCCACGATCCCACAGCATCACCGTGCCGCCGCCATACTGCCCCTTGGGGATCGTGCCCTCGAAGGTGGCATAAGAGAGCGGGTGATCCTCGGTCCGCACCGCCAGCCGCTTTTCGCCGGGATCGAGGCTGGGCCCGCGCGTCACCGCCCAGCTCTTGAGCACGCCGTCCAGTTCGAGCCGGAAATCCCAGTGCAGCCGCGTCGCGTCGTGCTTCTGGACCATGAAGCTGCGGCCGTTGCCGGGGGCGAACTTGCCCGCCGGCTCGGCGGTCTGCGAGAAGTCGCGCTTGGCGTTGTATCTGGCGAGGGGGTCGTCGGCCACCGGCGTCAGGCCCGCTTGCGCGCCGCCGGCTTCTTCGCGGGCGCGGGGTCGGACTTCGGCTCGGCGGCGGGCTTTTTGGCGGCGGGCTTTCTCGCCGTCGACTTCTTCTCCGGCACCGGCTTGTCATCATTGGCTGCGGCAGCCCCGCCCTTCTCCATCGACTTCTTGAGCGCCGCCATCAGGTCGACGACATTGCCGCCCGACCGACCGCCGCCGGTATCCTTGTCCTCGATGATCTTCTCGCCATGCGCCTTGCGTTTGCGCTCGACCAGATCCTTGAGCGCATCGACATAGCGGTCGTGGAACTCCTTGGGATCGAACGCGGCGGTCTTGCGGTCGATCAGCGTGGTAGCGAGATCGAGCAGCTCCGGATCGGGCTTGGAGTCGGGGATCTCACGGAAGTAATTCTGCGCCTTGTTGACCTCGTCGGCATAGCGCAGCGTCTCCAGCACCATGCCGCGCCCGCACGGCTTCAGGCTGACGACATATTCCCGCCCACGCAGCGCGAGCTGGCCGAGCCCGACCTTCTTGGACCGCCGCAGCGCCTCGCGCAACACGATGAACGCCTCCTCCGCCAAGTCGTCGGCGGGCACGACGAAATACGGCTTTTCGTAGTAGAGGACGTCGATTTCCGACTGATCGACGAACTGCGTCAGCTCCAGCGTCTTCTTCGACTCTAGCTTGACCGCGTCGATCTCGTCCTGTTCGAGCAGGACGTATTCGCCCTTCGCGACCTCATAGCCCTTGACGATCTCGCCGACGTCGACCGGGCCGACGCCGGGCACGACCTTTTCGTAGTGGATCGGCTGGCCGGTCGGCTCGTGGATCTGCTTGAAGCTGATCGACGCACCGGACTTGGTCGCTGAATGAATCTCGACCGGGATCGAGACCAGCGCCAGCCTGATCTGCCCTTGCCAATATGCGCGTGCGGCCATGCGGAAAGCGCCCTTCTGAGCAAGCATCGTTGCGAAGGCGATTCAATCCATGGCGGGGCGAGTCGTTCCCCGACTGATTGGGGCCTATACGGCGGGCTTCGCCGCCTTGTTGCACTTGGCCAGGTCCTCGGCCGCCATCTCCCCACCCGCGCCGGAGTAGGATGCGACCGCGCCCGCCGCTTTGGCCAACTCACGACAACCGCGCGCGTCGCCCAGCCGGGCGTTGCTCGCCGGGCCGGTGCAGCTAACGCCCGTGCAGGTCCAGGTCGCGGCCGAGCTGCTGACCCGCAGCGGCGCGGCGAGCGGCGCGGTTAGCGTCGCGCGGACCGGCACCGGTTCGGCCGCAATCGCGGCTTGGCCCAGCATTGCGATTACGGCGACGGCGGCGAAGGTCGTGCGAGTCATGGCGGTGCTCTTTTCCGGTTCGCCCGACGCCGGTGCCGGCCATTCGGCCGATCCACATCGAACAAGTTGCTGATTGCAACCCGCAATAGATGACATACATCATTTGGCAAGCGCCGCCGTCTGGCGCAGGCGCGGTACGGCAATTAAGAGGGCTCGACATGACGGATCCCCTCGCCCTCTTCGACGCCTGGTATGCGGAGGCGAAGACGTCGGAGCCCAACGATCCTAACGCGATGGCCTTGGCAACCACCGATGCGGCCGCTCGGCCGTCGGTGCGAATGGTGCTGCTCAAGGGCCATGGCCCCGACGGGTTCGTGTTCTACACTAACCGCGAGGGCCGCAAGGCGGGCGACCTTGCCGCCAACGCGCAGGCCGCGCTGCTCTTCCACTGGAAATCGCTGCGGCGGCAGGTCCGGGTCGAGGGGCCGGTGACGCACGTCACCGATGCCGAATCGGACGTCTATTTCGCCTCGCGCAGTCGCGATTCGCAGCTGGGCGCCTGGGCGTCGGACCAGTCGCGGCCGTTGGACTCGCGCGCGACGTTCGAGGCACGATTCGCGGCGATGCAGGCGCGGTTCGAGGGCAGCGACGTGCCTCGGCCGCCGCACTGGGGCGGCTATCGAGTCGCGCCGGACGCGATCGAGTTTTGGCAGGATCGCGCCTTTCGCCTGCACGAGCGGCGCGTCTTCGCCCGTACCGGCGATGCGTGGACCGAAGGAATGCTGTTCCCATGACCAACGACGAACGCCGTCGCGTCATCCCGCTCGCGATCCGCGCGGCGCTGGCCAGCGTCGCGATGGCGCTGGGGCTGCTCGCGCTCAAGGGCTTCGCGGCGTGGCACACCGGCTCGGTGGCGATGTTGGGCAGCCTCGCCGACACCGGGCTGGACCTGCTCGCCAGCCTGGTGACGCTGTACGGCGTCAAGCTCGCGGCCGAGCCCGCCGATCACGACCACCGTTTCGGCCACGGCAAGGCGGAGGCGCTGGCAGCGCTGTTCCAGGTCGGCCTCATTACCGCGTCGGCAGTCGGCATCGGCTGGCGCGCGATCGCCGCGTTCGGCAGCGATGCGCCGACGCACGACGCGGAGTTCGGCATCGGCGTATCGATCGCCGCCATCGCCGCCACCGCCGTGCTGCTCTGGTATCAGCGCCATATCATTCGCCAGACCGGTTCGGTCGCGATCATGGCCGACAACGTCCACTATCAGTCGGACGTGTTGCTCAACGGCTCGGTCATCGTCGCATTGATACTCGACCAGTGGTTCGGGTGGCGCAGCGCGGATCCGCTGTTCGGCATCGCCATCGCGCTATGGCTCGCCTGGAACGCGTTTCGCGCGTCGACCAACGCGATCGACCAACTGATGGACAAGGAATGGCCCGAGGATCAGCGCGCTGCATTTCTGGACGTCGCGGCGCGGCAGCCGGGGCTGAAGGGCATCCACGATTTCCGAACCCGCCGCGCCGGGACGCACGACTTCGCGCAATTCCACATGGAGGTGGCGAGCGACCTGACGGTCCACGACGCGCACGACATCGTCGAGAACGTCGAGGCGGCGCTGAAGCGGACCTTTCCCAAGGTCGAGGTGCTGATCCACCTCGACCCGGAGGGTCATGTCGACACCGACAACCCGCTGGTCGAGGCCGACGTCACCCCGCACTGGTTCGCGAAACGCCTTTGAGAATTCCCTTCGCGCAGATCGACGCATTCGCCAATGCGCCGTTCGCGGGTAATCCGGCGGCGGTGATGCCGCTGAGCGCGTGGCTCGACGACGCGGTGCTGCAGGCGATCGCGGCGGAGAACAACCTCAGCGAGACCGCCTTCCTGATCCCCGACGACAGCGGTGAAGCGGACTTCGAGCTGCGCTGGTTCACCCCGGCGGCCGAGGTGGCGCTGTGCGGCCATGCGACGCTGGCGAGCGGTCATTTCGTGCTGACCTCCGGTGAGCCGCGCGACCGGGTGACGTTCCGGACGCGGCAGGCGGGTGTGCTGAGCGTCGTGCGAGTGGACGACGGTTACGCGCTAGCGCTGCCCGCCTGGGCACCGGCGCCGCGTGATCTGGCGCAGGTCGCGGCGACGCTGGGCGTGGCGGCGCCGGTCGCGACGTTGTGGCATGACAAAGGCTACGCGCTGATCGTCGCGGCCGACGCCGCGGCGGTGCGTGCGCTGGACCCGTCGCCCGCGGACCTGGCGAGCCTCGACCCGATGGTCGCGGTCGTTACCGCGCCGGGCGACGCGGCGTCGGGGAGCGACATCGTCAGCCGCGTCTTCACGCCGGGCTATGGCATCCACGAAGACCCGGTGACCGGCTCCGCCCATGCGGTCAGCGTGCCCTATTGGGCGGACCGACTGGGGCGCGACACCTTCACCGCCTATCAGGCGAGCGCACGCGGCGGGCGACTGACGTGCCGGCTGGAGAGCGACCGGGTGGTGCTCGGCGGCCAGTGCGTGACCGTGATTGAGGGCACCTTCCTGTTGCCGTAAGTTCCTCCCCGCTCGCGGGGCGGTGGCGCGGGCGTAGCGTGGGACGGTAGGGGCTACCGCAAGCGTCGCACTGGCGGTGAGCCCCCTCCCCCACTCGCTGTGCGAGCGGTCACCTCCCCGTGCCGGGGAGGATTCAGCGGTGAAGCTGGCCCGCGATAATCCCGCCGATCGCGGCATGGACGCGCCCGATCTCGCCCTCGCGCGTGTTGCCGAGCCGCACCACCACCAGTCGCGCTTCGGGCACGACGACGACGTGCTGGCCGAGATGTCCTTCCGCCGAATAGGCAGTCTGCGGCGCGCCGGGGTACATCACCGGCTTGCCCTGCGATTCCGGCCGATTGAGCCAGATCTGCGCGCCGTAATTGCCCGACGTCGTTGCTGGGTGACGCATCGTGTCGAGCCAGGCGGGAGCGATCACCTGCGCGCCGGTCGGTCCCTTGCCGTCGATCAGCAACTGCCCGAGCCGACCCCAGTCGTCGAGCGTCATGTAGATCAGCGACCCGCCGATCTGCGTTCCCGCGCCGTCGAATTCCATGACCGCGCTGGCGATCCCGGCGGGGGCGAACAGCCGGTCGTGCGCGAACCTGCGATAGGCGAGTGCCCGAATGCGTGGGTCGCGGCTGGGCGTCAGCGTGCGCGTCACGATCTCCGCCAGCAGCAGCGAGGTCAGCGAGCTGTATTCGTATCTGGTCCCCGGTGGCACCGCCAGCGGCTGCGCCATCGCGGCGGCGGCCATGTTCTGCGTGCCCGAGACGAACAGTACCTGATTGGTGTCGGACGCCTCGATCGGATCGCCGACCTCCGTATGGCGCAGCCCCGAGGACATGGTGAGCAGCTGCCGCAGCGTAATCCGTGCGCGCGGATCGCCTGCGCCATGCCACTCGGCGAACGGCGCGGGCGCGTCTAGTTGCAGGCGGCCGTCGGTGACCAGCGCGCCGATCAGGATGCCGGTGATCGTCTTCGCCATCGACCAGCTGATGAAGCGGTTCGCGTCCGAATAGCCTGGGGCGTAGCGCTTCTCTACCACCCGCCCGTCGCGCAGCAGCAACGTCGCACGCGTGTCCCCCTGCGCGGGCGCGAACAGCGGTGCGAGCGGATCGCTCGGCTGAGCCGACCCGCCGGTGGCGGCAAGGAAGGCGAGAGCGATCAGGCTAGGCAGGCGCATGGCGACAGCTTAGGCTGCCGCGCCATGAGGGCAAGGCGGATCGCGTTGGCAGTCGTGGTGGTCCTGGCGGCGGTCGGGGTCGGCGGCTGGCTGTACGTCCGGTCGCTGACGCCCAAGCTGGAACTCGGCGTCGGCTATGCGGCGCGCGTGGCGTGCGGGTGCCGCTATATGGGCAACCGGCCGCTCGGCAGCTGCTATAAGGATTTCGAGCCGGGGATGGAGCAGATCCGGCTGAGCGAAGACCCCCGCGCCAGGACGGTCACCGCCTATGTCCCGCTGATCGCGCGGCGGACGGTGCGCTACGATCCGGTGCTCGGCTGTCAGCCCGAGCCGTATCGCGGCAAGTCCTTGCCGGTTCACTAGGCGGCGAGCAGCGCCGCTTCGGTGCTCTCGATCCAGCCGCCGCCGAGCACGCGGTCGCCCGCGTACAGTACCGCCGCCTGACCCGGTGCGACCCCATATTCCGGCGCGTCGAACGTCAACTGTTCGCCGTCGAAGCGTGCCGGCACCGGCTTGGCGAGCGAGCGGACCTTGGCGGTGAGCGCGCCGTCGGCCCCCTCCCCCAGCCAGTTCACGCCCGTCAGCCGCGCCGCCGCGACCGCCAGCGCCGTGCGCGGGCCGACCACCACGCGGCGGTGCTCGGGTTCCAGCCGGACGACGTACAGCGGCTCGCCCCCACCCCCGCCGAGATCCAGTCCGCGCCGCTGGCCGACCGTGTAATGGATCAGCCCGCGATGCTCGCCCAATCGCTGGCCGGCGAGGTCGACGATCGCGCCGCCCGCATCGGCCTGCGGGCGCAGCTTTCGCACCAGCCCCGCATAGTCGCCGTCGGGCACGAAGCAGATGTCCTGGCTGTCGGCCTTCCCCGCGACGCCCAGCCCCAGCTCGGCGGCGATCTCACGCACCCGCGCCTTGGGCAGCGCGCCCAGCGGGAAGCGCAGATAGTCGAGCTGCGCGCGTGTCGTCGCGAACAGGAAATAGCTCTGGTCGCGCGCCGGGTCGGCACCGCGATACAGCTCCGCCCCGTACTGGCCGACGACCCTTTGGACGTAATGCCCGGTCGCCAGGCAATCGGCGCCGAGTTCGCGCGCGGTCTGGAGCAGGTCGGTGAACTTCGGCCCCATGTTGCACTGGACGCACGGGATCGGCGTGCGTCCCGCCAGATACTCGTCGGCGAAGGTATCGATGACCGTCTCGCGGAACCGCGACTCGTGGTCGAAGACATAATGGGCGATGCCGAGCCGGTCACACACCTCGCGGGCGTCACGGATGTCGCGCCCGGCACAGCACGAGCCGGCGCGGCCTACCGCCTCGCCATGGTCATAGAGCTGGAGCGTGACGCCGATCGTCTCCGCGCCCGTCGCATGCGCCAACGCCGCGACGACCGACGAATCGACGCCGCCCGACATCGCCACGACGATGCGCTTGCCCGCAAGATCGGGTCCGAGCTGAAAATCGACGGCGTCCATCACGCGGGCCCATAGGCCACGCCAGCCTCGCGTAAAAGCGGGCGAGCCGGATGCGGCGGTAACTAAGGTCAACGAAGCCTTGCGCGCCACTTTACCCGCTCTTCACGCCGTCGGCGCTAGGCGCAGGGTTCCGGTAACCGCGTAGGCGCTCCTTTCACCTTGGACCTGCATTTCTCTCCGTTCGATCGCGCGCACGAGGTCACCCAACTGCCCGGCGATCTGGCCGTGCTGATGGTGGGACTGGCCGAGCGGCAGTCCGCGAGCGCGACGGCGTGCGTGCAGGCACGGCTGTGGGCGGCGGCCGACCCGGCACTGTTTCGACCACTCCACGGCGCGTTCAACGGCGCGATGGCGACGACGATGGCCGGCTGGGCAAAGGAGTGAAGACGCTGTTTACCTTGCCGTTTCAGGTGATCTTCAAGGGCGGCAACTATTTGCCGGTGCCGACGAACACAGACGGGGCAGTCGCCCCGACGAGGCTTTGACCATGGAACATCAGAAGATCCGTCCCGCGAAGGTGATCGGGCCGCTCGGCGAGCCGCTGACGCTCGACTCGCTGCCGCCGCCGCAGACGACGCGATGGGTCGTGCGCCGCAAGGCGGAGGTGGTCGCGGCCGTGAACGGCGGGCTGCTCTCGGTCGACGAGGTGTGCGATCGCTACAGCCTGACGGTCGAGGAGTTCGCCGGTTGGCAGCGCGCGATCGACCGCTCCGGTATGCCCGGCCTTCGCGTCACGCGCATCCAGCATTACCGCACGCTGTACGAACGGCAGCACAAATACTGACGGCCTGATGTTGCGAACCGTTGCTGAAGCGGAACAGAATCGGCCGACCGTTAGTCTTGCCTCCACGACCCGGCGCGTGTGGCCGGTAACGGGAGGCGAACATGATCAATTTCATCATCTGGCTCATTCTGGGCGGCATCATCGGCTGGCTGGCGAGCATCGTGATGCGGACCGACGCACAGCAGGGTGCTTTCCTGAACATCGTCGTCGGCGTCGTCGGTTCGTTCATCGGCGGATTCGTGCTGCGTAGTTTCGGCAAGATCAACAACAACGATTTCTCGATCTCGTCGCTGTTCGCCGCCTTCGTCGGCGCGATCATCCTGCTCGCGATCGTCAACCTGGTCCGCCGCGGCAGCGTCAGGTAACCTGACGGCCCGCATCAAGGATCTGGCCCGCGCCGGGAGACCGGCGCGGGCTTTTTCGTAAGCGCTCAGTCGAGCAGGAAGCGCACGCTGATTGTCACGCTTAGATCCTTCTCGCCGGCCGCGATCTGCGTGTCGGCCTGTGGTGCGGCCGCGACGCGCGCGTACATGATCGGCGGACGCGGCGAGCCGGCATCGACGGACCCCTCGCCAATCGAGACGATCCGGCGGACGTGCAGCCCCGCCGCCTTGGCATAAAGCTCCGCCCGCGCCCGTGCCTTGGCGACCGCGTCGACCCGTGCCTCGTCGAGTGCCGCGTCCGGCTGATCGACCGTCAGGTCGGGGCCATCGATCTGGTTGGCGCCGGCCGCGACCAGGGCGTCCAGGATGCGGCCCGCGCGTGCGATGGCGCGAAAGCGGATGGCGACGCTGTTGGTCGCCTGGTAGCCGGTTACGACCGGCGGCTGATTCTCGACATAGCGGTATTGCGGGCTCAGCTCGACCTGCGCCGTTGCGATGTCGCGCGGGGCGACGCCCGCCTTCTTCAATGCCTCCATGACGCGCGCCATGCGACCGGCCTGATCGGCCACTGCAGCGGCGGCGGTCGGCGCCTGCGCGACGACGCCGGCGCGGATCGTCGCGACGTCGGGCACGCGCGATACCCTACCGGTGGCGCTGACGTCCAGGATCGTGCCGGCGACAGGCACCGACTCGATGGTCTGAGCCGTCGCCGGCGTCATCGCCAAGAGCATGGGCGTCAGAAAGACGGGGACGGCAAGCGGAAGGATCGGTCGCATCGGTACTCCTTTTCAGTAGTCGTCGGGTCTGCGTACCCACGCCCCTGACCGGTGCAAGCGCAATACCGGCTGAACGCCCCCGCCGGCTCCGGTTCATTTCGGGTGCGGTTGATGCGAGCGGGGCTTGAGCGCGGTGCTATATTTCTCTAATACAGCGATCAAGCGACATAGGTCGCGACCTGGGGGCAACGAGCAAGTCAATGAGCCACGAGTCGGCACCTTACGACCACGAACCCCTTCTCCTGCCCGGCGACGCGGGTCCGTCGCGGCGCAATCGCCGACTGGCGGTGATCGCCGGCATCGTCGTGGTGCTGGTCGCGTTGTTCCTGGTCTTCGGCCGGAGCGGCAAGCCCACGCAGCCGGTCGGGCCGGTCGCCGAACAGGCGCCGCCCGTCACCGTGGTTTCGCCCGGACGTCAGGTCGTCGATCGCCTTATCAACGCCAACGGCTCGCTGGCCGCGCGCCGCGAGCTGCCCGTCGGCATCGCCGGCGAGGGCGGACGCGTGACGCGCGTGCTGGTCGAGCCGGGCCAGTGGGTCGCGGCCGGCGAGGTGCTCGCCACGCTCGATCGTTCCGTCCAGACGCAGACCGCCGACAGCCTCGCCGCGCAGATCCGGGTCGCACAGGCCGATGCCACGCTGGCCCAGGCGCAGCTCGACCGCGCCAAGCAGTTGGTCGCCAATGGCTTCGTCAGCCGCGCGGACATCGAGACCCGGACCGCGACCCGCGATGCCGCCGCCGCGCGAGTCCGCGTCGCCCAAGCGCAATTGGGGCAACAGCGCGCCGCCACCGGCCGGCTGGACATCCGGGCGCCAGCCGCCGGGCTGGTGCTGACGCGTCAGGTCGAGCCCGGCCAGGTCGTGGGCGCGGGCTCCGGCGTGCTGTTCCGCATGGCGCAGGGCGGCGAGATGGAGATGCGCGCGACGCTGGCGGAAAGCGATCTCGCCGGCCTGCACGTCGGCGTGCGCGCGACGGTGACGCCGGTCGGCTCCACCGCCAGCTTCCCAGGTACGGTATGGCAGGTGTCACCCGTGATCGATCCGCAGACCCGCCAGGGCGTGGCGCGCATCCAGCTACGCTACGACCCGGCGCTGCGGCCCGGCGGCTTCGCGTCGGCGGCGATCGTCGGCGGCGCCAGCACGGTGCCGCTGCTTCCCGAATCGGCGGTGCAGAGCGATCGCGGCACCAACTACGTCTACATCGTCGGCCCCGACGACCGCGCCGCCAAGCGCACGATCAAGGTGGGCGAGGTCACCGATCAGGGCGTGTCGATCGTCGACGGGCTGAACGGCACCGAACGGGTGGTGGTCGCCGCCGGCGCCTTCCTGTCGCCCGGCCAGAAGGTAAAACCCGTGCTACAGACCCCCGCCCCCGTTTCCGCCCGAAACCCGAGCTGACGCTTCGAAAGACATCGCCATGAGCTTTCGCAACATCTCCGCCTGGGCGATCCGCAACCCGGTGCCGCCGATCGTCCTGTTTCTGGCGCTGACGATCGCCGGGATCGTCAGCTTCGCGCGGCTCGACGTCAATCACGACCCCGACATCGACTTCCCGGTCGCCTATGTCTCGATCAACCAGCCGGGCGCCGCGCCCAGCGAGCTGGAGACCCAGGTGACCAAGCGGGTCGAAGCCGCGGCGCGCGGCGTCCAGGGCGTCGACGAGTTGCGCTCCACGGTGGAAGAGGGCGAGACCACCACGGTTCTTCAGTTCAAGATCGGCGCGAATATCGACCGTGCCGTCAACGACCTGCGCGACAAGATCGCGCAGATCCGCTCCAACCTGCCCGACGGCATCCTGGAGCCGCAGATCGGCCGCGTCGACACCACCGACAACGACATCGCCGACTTCTCCGCGACCACCAGCGACATGACGGTGGAGCAGCTGAGCTGGTACATCGACGACACCGTCACCAAGGAGCTGCTGTCGGTGCCGGGCCTCGCCGGTGTCGAGCGCCACGGCGGCGTGTCGCGCGAGATCCGCGTCACGCTCGATCCGCTGAAGCTCCAGGCCTATGGCATGACCGCGCCGCAGGTGAACGCACAGCTGCGCCAGATCAACCTCAACGCTACCGGCGGCCGCGCGGAGATCGCCGGGTCGCAACAGTCGGTGCGCGTGCTCGCCAACGCACAGGACGCCTTCGCGCTGGGGCAGACGCTGATCGCGCTGGGCGACGGCCGTACCGTGAGGCTGTCGGACATCGCCGAGGTCCGCGACGCCAATGCCGAGCAGACCAGCCTGTCGGCGGTCAACGGCCAGCAAGTCGTGTCGTTCGACTTCAAGCGCTCAAAGGGCGCGTCGGACGTTACCGTCTACCATGCCGCCGAAGACAAGCTGAAAGCGCTGGAAGCGCGTAATCCGCGCGTTCACTTCCAGCTGCTGGGCACGAGCGTCGACGACACGGAACAGATGTTCCATGGCGCGATCGAGGCGATGATCGAGGGCGCGGTACTCGCGGTGATCGTCGTGTTCCTGTTCCTGCGGGACTGGCGCGCCACCGCCATTTCCGCGCTCGCCATTCCGCTGTCGGCGATCCCGACCTTCTTCTTCATGGAGCTGATGGGGTTCAGCCTCAACCAGATGACGCTGCTGGCGCTCAGCCTGGTCGCGGGCGTGCTGGTCGACGACGCGATCGTGGAGATCGAGAACATCGTCCGCCACATGAAGATGGGCAAGAACGCTTATCAGGCATCGATCGACGCCGCCGACGAGATCGGGCTGGCCGTGCTCGCCACCACCATGGCGATCGTGGCGGTGTTCCTGCCGGTCAGCGTCATGCCCGGTATCTCGGGCCAGTTCTTCAAGAACTTCGGTCTGACCGTCGTCGCGTCGGTGCTGATGAGCCTCGCGGTCGCGCGTCTCATCACGCCGATGGTGGCCGCTTACTTCCTGAAGGCCGGCGGTCACGACGAGCGCCCCGATGGGCGCGTCATGGCGCTGTACATGCGGACGCTGCGCTGGACCGTGGACATCGGCCGCTTCCGCGCCGCCAAGGCGCGCGCGAAGGGTTGGATCGGCCGCCGCGTCGCCCGCCTGCTCGACCATCGCGTCTGGGTGATGGGGATCGCGGCACTGTGCCTGGTGCTGACGGTGGTGATCTTCGCGATGTTGCCCAAGTCGTTCCAGCCCCCGATCGACCACGATCGCAGCTCGATCACCGTCGAGCTGCCGCCCGGCTCGACGCTGGAGAGCACGCAGGCGGTGGTTTCGCGAGTCGCCGACGTGATGCGCGCGCAGAAGCCGATCGTCACCATGGTCTATCAGCGCGCGTTCGTCGGCAACGGCCGCTTGACGGTGACGCTGGCCGAGAACCGCTCGATGACCTCGACGCAGTTCGAGCGGATGATGACGCCGCAGCTGACCGCGATCCCCGACGCGCGCGTCAACTTCCAGAACCAGAACGGCTGGGGCGGCAACAGCCGCGATCTGTCGATCGTGTTCGGCGGCGACGACCCGGCGCAACTTCAGGCGACCGGCGACAAGATCGTCGAACAGATGTCGGCGCTCCGCTCGATCCGCGCGCCGCGTATTGAAGGGGGGCTGCAACGACCGGAGATCATCGTCCGGCCGCGCCTCGACCTCGCCGCCGACCTCGGCATCACCACCTCGACGCTGTCGAACGCGATCCGCGTCGCGACGCTGGGCGAGATCGATCAGGGATCGGCGCGCTTCTCGCTATCGGACCGGCAGATCCCGATCCGCGTCGCCTTTGCGAAATCGGCGCGCGAGCGGCTCGACAACATCCGCAACTTGGCGGTGCCGACCCAGACCGGCGGTTCCGTGCCGCTCCACTCGGTCGCGGACATCAGCTTCGGGGCCGGCCCGACCCAGGTCGACCGCATCGCCCAGCAACGCCAGCTGACCGTCAGCGCCGATCTGGCGCCCGGCGTCGTCGAGGGAGAGGCGCTGAAGCAGATCTACGCGCTGTCGGCGGTGAAGGACCTGCCGATCGGCGTGTCGAAGCTGGATGTCGGCCAGTCCAAGGCGCAGGGCGAGCTGGTCTCGAACATCATCATCGCGGTGTGCGCGGGGTTCTTCCTGCTCTTCGCGGTGCTGGTGCTGCTGTATCGCCGTTTCCTGCCGCCCTTCGTCAATCTAGGGTCGCTGTTCCTGGCGCCGCTGGGAGCGACCATCGCACTCTGGATTTGTGGCATGGCGGTGTCGATGCCGGTCTATATCGGCCTGCTGATGCTGCTCGGCATCGTCGCCAAGAACTCGATCCTGCTGGTCGACTTCGCGCTGGAGGAGATGGGCAAGGGCGTGCGCCGCTTCGACGCGATCCTGGACGCCGGGCACAAGCGCGCGCAGCCGATCGTGATGACCACGGTCGCGATGGTCGCCGGGATGGTGCCGACCGCGCTGTCGGTCACCGGCGACGGCTCGTTCCGCGCGCCGATGAGCGTGACGGTGATGGGCGGGCTGATCCTGTCGACGGTGTTGACGCTGTTGATCGTGCCGTCGAGCTTCAGCCTGGCACTGGGCGCCGAGCGAGCGCTCGGGACGCGGCTGGGGCGGCGGTTGCTGACGTATCGCCCCGGCGACGAGCATGGCGGCGCGGTGATCGCGGGTGGTCCCCCGCGTCCGGCGCTCGGCGGCCCGCAGGGCAAGCTCGGCTACGAGCCCGACGGCCCGCAGGCGGCGGAGTAAGGCTGGCGTCGCGCCGACCTTCTCCGTGCCCGTTCCCTTCAAGCTAGGGAAGCGAAGGTGAACCAACCGCTCCGCCACTCATTACCTCAGCCATGAGGGTCTCCGCCGGCTTCGATCTCGCGCCACCCGGCCTGACTCGCATGCGGTTGATTGCAGGGTTGTTGCTGGTCGCGATGGCCGTGCTCTATCTGGTCAGCCGCCAGTTCGTGCCCCTCCACCCGATCTGGGGTTTCGTGCGGGCCTTTGCCGAAGCGGGAATGGTCGGCGGGATGGCCGACTGGTTCGCGGTCACCGCGCTGTTCCGCCACCCGCTCGGCCTGCCGATCCCGCACACCGCGATCGTGCCGCGCAACAAGGATCGGATCGGCGATCAGCTCGCCAGCTTTCTTCGCGAGAACTTCCTCGTCACGCACGTCATCGCACGACGGATGCGGAGGATCGACGTCGCGGGCGCGGCGTCGCGGTGGCTGACCGATCCGGCGGAGGCGGCGGGCGGCCGCTTCCGCGCCGGTGCGTCGAAGCTGGCGGCGCAGGTGCTCGACGCGCTCGACCCTCAGCGGCTCGGCGGGATGGTCAAGGCCGCGGTCGCGCACCGCCTGGCGGAAACGCAGGTCGCGCCCGTCGCCGGCCAGCTCCTCAAGGCGGCAATGGCGGAGAACCGGCACAAGCCGCTGCTGGACGCCGCGATCCGCTGGGCCGGTGCAGCGCTTGCCGACAACGAGCATCTGATCCGCCAGATCGTCCACGACAAGGCGGGCTCGGTGCTGCGCTGGACCGGTCTGGACGAGACCGTGTCGAACAAGCTGATCGACGGGCTGAAGAACCTGCTGGAAGAGATGGCGTCGAACCCCGAGCACCCGTTGCGGGTGCGCGCGGAGAACGGCCTCGACATCCTCGCCTGGGACCTGCGCTTCGACCCCGACATGGGAGCCCGAGTCGAGCGGCTGAAGGGTGAGCTGATCGCCAACCCGGCGATGCAGCGCTGGCTGGACGGGTTGTGGGAACAGGCGCGCGCGGGCCTGCTTGCCGTCGCCCGCGATCCCGAACGTGTGATGCGCGGCCGGCTGGGCGAGGTGCTCCGCCAGATGGGCGAGACGCTGGCGACCGACCGCCGGCTCGCCACCACCATCAACCGCTTCGTCCGCCGTGCGGCAGTCGGAGTCGCCGCCGATTACGGAGACAGCATCGTCCGACTGGTATCGGAGACGGTACAGGGCTGGGACACGCAGACGATCACCCGCCGCCTGGAGAACGCCGTCGGTAAGGACCTCCAGTTCATCAGGGTCAACGGCACGCTGGTGGGCGGGCTGGTCGGACTGGTGATCCACGGGGTGGACGTGGCGCTGGGGTGACGGGAAGACGGGTAGGAGGCCCGCTGACGCCCAATTGCGGACATTCGCCTGCGTTCGTAAGCTGGTCGAATGGGCAGAACCGCAAATGCTCGGCCGTCCGAGCGCAAAATTGGAGCGCGGGTTAGGATCAAGCCGGGTCATCAAACGGAAGCCGAGGCGATGTTTGAGGAAGCGGGCTTGTCGCCAATATACAAGGAATTGAGAACAGACGGGAATATCTCATACTGGTTCGGCAAAGATCAGGTTGGGCCGCTCGCGGACGCTGGGGTGATTGAACGCATGCCCCTGCACTGGTGGGCGCATTATGCGATTGTCGAAGACTCCCCGACCATCAACTAATGCAATGTCCGCTTTCCAACAAAAGCGGACGTCGCCCCCCCCCGCGGCACGCAGGCTGGCGGAAGCGAACGGGGGCGAATACGCCCCCGTCATGCCCGAAACCGACCCGCCATCGCTGCCGCCCGGTCTCAGCCGCAGGCCCGACCTGCTTAGCCTGTGCGTCGTCCTGCTCGTGGTCTGGAATGCGGTGATCCTCTGGCTGGCCTTGACGGGCCAGCTTCAGCGCGAGGTCGGGAACGACGCTGCGGGCGCGGGCATGGCGCGCGGCTTCCGGGAGCTGTTCGCGACGGCGGGCGCGTTCGGGATCGCTCTCATGACGGTGCCGGCGCTGATCGTCCGCGCGCCCGTCGCCCGTGCCGTCCTGATCGGCTCGCTCGCGTTGGCGAGTCTGGTCACGCCGATGTTGCTGTAAGGTGGGTCGATTAGCGCCCGCGCTCCATCGCGCCCTTGCCCCGACTCGCCGGATCGCCCAATAGGGCCGGGCATGAGCGCCATCGCCGATTTCGAGCAGGACCAGGGCACGTTGCGCTTTCGCGGCGACCTGTCGCTGGCGCGGCTGGGGACGCTGCCAGATCGGCTGGACCAGGTCGACGGCCAGGTGTCGCGCGTCGACCTGTCGGGGATCGACCGCATCGACACGGTCGGCGCCTGGCTGGTCCACCGTTTCGCCGCGCGCCATGACGCGGCCGTCGAGGGGCTCGACACCGACAGTCAGCAGCTATTCGACCATGTCGTCCGTTCGGAACAGCCGGTCGCGATGCGGGAGGGTCCGACGAACAGCCTGATCCGGCTGGTCGGCGAGGTCGGCGACGCGACGGTTCAGGCAGGCCGGACAATGTACGGTCTGCTCGGGTTCCTGGGCGCGACGACGCTCGCCTTTATCAACGTGATCCGCCACCCGTCCAAGTTCCGCTTCAACGCCACCGTCCAGCGATTCGAGGTGGTCGGAGTCTCCGCGCTGGGCATCATCGGGCTGATGAGCTTCCTGATCGGCATGGTCATCGCGCAGCAGGGCGCGGTGCAGCTGCGGCAGTTCGGCGCGGAGGTGTTCACCATCAACCTGGTCGGCCGCCTCACCCTGCGCGAGATGGGCGTGTTGATGACCGCGATCATGGTCGCCGGTCGCTCCGGCAGCGCCTTCGCCGCGCAGCTCGGCACGATGAAGCTGACCGAGGAGATCGACGCGATGCGGACCATCGGCGTGTCGCCGATGGAGGCGCTGGTGGTGCCGCGCACACTGGCGGCGATCCTGCTGATGCCGCTGCTCGGCTTCTATGCGTGCATGATCGCGCTGATCGGCGGCGGCGTTCTGGTCTGGGTGGACCAAGGAATTCCGCCGGCCACCTTCATTCAGCGCATTCGCGAGGTTGTGCCGATCACCGACCTCTATGTCGGCCTCATCAAGGCGCCGGTGTTCGGCGCAATCATCGCCATCGCCGGCTGTTTCCAAGGCATGCTGGTCGAATCGGACGCCGAGCAGGTCGGCAGCCGCACCACCGCCGCCGTAGTGCAGGCGATCTTCATGGTCATCGTGATCGATGCCTTCTTCGCCGTGTTCTTCACCTGGCTGGGGTGGGATTGATGGCGAGGCGCAAGGACGACATCGTCATCAAGGTGCGGGGCCTGCGTAACGGCTTTGGCGATCAGCTGGTCCACGACGGGCTGGACCTCGACGTGCGACGCGGCGAGATTCTGGGTGTCGTCGGCGGCTCGGGCACGGGCAAGTCGGTCCTGATGCGCTCGATCGTCGGGCTGCAGCCACCGCTCGCCGGCGATGTGACCGTGTTCGGCGAGGAGACGCTCGACCGCGACGATTCGGAGACGATCGACATCCGCAAGCGCTGGGGCGTGCTGTTCCAAGGCGGGGCACTGTTCTCGACTCTGACCGTGGCCGAGAACGTCGAGGTGCCGCTGCGCGAGTTCTACCCCGAGCTGAAGCAGGCGCTGATGAACGAGATCGCCGCCTACAAGGTGGTGATGACCGGGTTGCCGGCGGATGCGGGACCGAAGTACCCGGCGGAACTGTCGGGTGGCATGAAGAAGCGCGCTGGGCTCGCCCGCGCGCTGGCGCTCGACCCCGAACTGCTGTTCCTGGACGAGCCGACCGCCGGGCTCGACCCGATCGGGGCCGCTGCGTTCGACGAGTTGATCGCCGGGCTGCAGAACACGCTGGGGCTGACCGTCTTCCTCATCACCCACGATCTCGACACGCTGTATGCGATCTGCGACCGGGTGGCGGTGCTCGCCGACAAGAAGGTGATCGCGGTCGGCACGATCGACGAACTGCTGGCGACCGACCATCCGTGGATCCAGGAATATTTCCGGGGACCGCGCGGTCGCGCCGCGGTGGCGACGCGGGAGGCGCAAGAGGGCATCGCGGCGCATGAGCCGGGATCGCAGAATAACGCGACCGGCGAGGCCACCGCGCACCCGACGGAGGTCCGGGACGAACAGGACCGTGATGCCGGAATCGATTCGTCCAAGATGAGGGCTCACTGATGGAAACCCGCTCCAACCATGTCCTGGTCGGCGCCGTGGTGTTGATCCTGCTGGCGGTGCTGGCACTCTTCACCGTCTGGCTCGCACGATTGGGCGGCAAGTCGGAGAAGGAGTACGACATCTTCTTCCAGCAGTCGGTAGACGGCCTGACCAAGGGCAGCCAAGTCTCCTATTCGGGCGTGCTGACGGGCACGGTCAAGCAGATCGCGCTGTACAAGCCGGACCCCAATCTGGTCCGCGTCCGTATCGCGGTCGACCCGGAAACCCCGGTCCTCCAGGGAACCACCGCCTCCGCATCGTGCTCCTTCACCGGCACTTGCACCGTCCTCCTCGACGGTGCCCGGCGCAACGCCCCGCCGCTCGTCTGCGTCAACGAGCAGGCCGGACCAGGCTGTCGGATGGGCTTGCCCGAAATCCCGCCCAAGGCCGGCGGGATCGGCGCGCTGCTAGCCAGCGCTCCACAGCTGCTGGAGAATGTCTCCGCGCTCACCGATCGGCTGACCAAGCTGCTCGGCGACAAGAACCAGACCTCGATTCAGGGCATCCTCGCCAATACCAACCGGCTGTCGGGCGCGCTTGCCGACCGCGGGCCGGAGATCGCGGCGACGCTGGCGCAGACCCGTGTCGCGATCCAGCAGGCGGGCGAGGCCAGTCAGAAGATCGGCGATTTGGCGGCAACTACCAATGGCCTGCTCGCCAACGACGTCCGCCCGACCGTCCAGAATCTCAATCAGGCGATCGCGGCGGCGAAGCAGAGCGCCGACACGCTCAACCAGACGATCGGCGAGGCGCGACCGGGCTTGCGGACCTTCTCGCGTCAGACCATCCCCGAGGCTAACCAGCTCGTCCACGACCTGCGCCAGACCGCGGCGGCGCTGGCGTCGATCGCGGAGAAGGTCGATCGCGGCGGCGCGACGTCGCTGGTCGGGTCACAGCGGTTGCCGGATTACGAGGGCAAGTGAGGCCAATATGAAGCATTATCTCTCCCCTGCCCTGCTGGCCGTGACGCTCGGGCTCAGCCTCGGCGGTTGCATCAGCTTCGGGCCGAAGCCCGCCAAGCTGCTGCTGACCTTGACACCGGTCGCATCGCTACCGGTGGGCCAAGTACAGACCTCGGCACGCGCGCGATCGATCGTGGTGCAGGTGCCGGTGACCGCCGCTTCGCTCGCGACGACGCGGATTCCGGTGCAGGCAACGGCGACCAGCCTCGCCTATGTCAAGGACGCCGCCTGGGCGGAGCCACCCGCGAGGCTGTTCGCGCGGCTCGTATCGGACACGCTGACCGCGGGCGGCACCGTGGTGCTCTCCGGCGTCCAGTCGGTCGACAGTCCCGCGAGCAACCTCGCGGGCGAGCTGCGCGCGTTCGGCTTCGACGCGGCGACGCGCAGTGCGATCGTGACCTTCGACGGCGTGCTGACGCGCGGCGGGGCCACGGCGGTCGAGAAGCGCCGCTTCGAGGCGCGCGTCCCGGTCGCGGCGATCGATGCGGCGGCGGCTGGTCCGGCGCTCAACGATGCCGCAAACCAGGTCGCGGCGCAGGTGGCGGCTTGGGCCGGCAGCTGACCGCCGACCCTCCCCTGCGTTTGCGGGCGGGGAGTGACGTTAGGTCCAACGTCTGCTGAGGCAGTGTCGCGGCGGTGAGGACGGACACCTGGCGCAGCTGTGCTGACTGATCAGGGCGCCCGCCTGACCGCGGGCAGTACATCGCACACCGCCGCCCCACCAAGCGCCACCGTCGGTGCCTTCGGATTTTCGCGCGCGCGTACCGCGCCCTCGAACCGCGGATTGTCCGCCGCGCGATACTGAAAGCGCGGACGCTCGGCCGCCGGCAAGTCGCCGGCGAGCCGTACCGAGACGATCGGCAGGTCTTCGGCGCGCGACGCATACACCCCCATCGCCGCGTCGCTGCGCGGCAGGGCGGCGAAATACTGTATTCCCTCGACGATCCGACCCACCACCGTATAGTTGCGGTCGAGGCGCCGCGCCGACTGACCGATCGGCGTGAACAGCTCCGCCCCCGACCCTGTCGACGGCGACGCATCGCGCGCGACCCCGACCATGCCGTAACAGTGCGTCAGCCACGCCTGCGTGCCGTTGCTCGCGACCGGCCAGCCATCGGCGGTGATGCCCGACGCGGTCGAATAGCTGTCCGTCTTCGCCATCCGCACCGCCGGCGAGAACGCGGCGATCTCGAATTCCGCCGCTGGCTGGTCGGTAATGCCGGCAGGCAGCGGCTTCTTCTCGGTCGCATCGCCCCATTGCGCGACCCAGTTCTCCTGCACGCGATAAACGCTCGTCCCGTCCCACCATCGCGCCCGCGCTAACGCCCGGATATTGGTGACGTGCGCGGGCGCGAAGGCGGGTGCCAGCCGGATCACGACGCGCTTGCCCGTTCCGAGCGCGATCACCAGCAGCTGGTCGTCGGGAATGGCGTGCCAGTCCGCCTCGACCGGATCGGTCGCCGCGGGCGTCTGGGCGATGCTCGCTCCCGCGAGCAGGGCGAACGGCAGGAAGGCGATACGGGTCATCTGCCGATGCTGCCCCGTGCCGCCGACGAAGGCAATCGCTTGCGGCCCCGCCCGCCACACGCTAGCGCAACCCATCCAGCGATTGCGGAGCGGTGGCCGAGTGGTCGAAGGCGCTCGCCTGGAAAGTGAGTATACGCCAAAAGCGTATCGAGGGTTCGAATCCCTCCCGCTCCGCCACCTAGTCTGCTCTTGCTGACACTCTCGATAACTGCGCCGCTAGACCGGCGCAGTTCTGCGCCTTTTCGCCAGCAATCAAGTAGGCCGGAGAGCCTGGTCCCGCGTGACCGAGGGGCGAATCTGGTCGGTTTCTCCGCAGCGCCCCACCCCAGTACCCTTTTGCAAACTCGCCGTTTAAGCGCTCACTAGGCGCGATAAGATTCCGTGCTTTGCAGGGTATCTGCAGGGAATTTCGCGATTGAAGTTCCTAATCGTCTGGGATCGATGACCATTGCCGGTCGCTTTTTTTGCACCTCTTGACCTGCTCCCCGTTTTCAGGCCGCTGATAACTTAGCTTCAGTGTCCATATGCCCCTGGCGGGGGCAGTTGGTGAACTCGGCGGGTGCCAACCCGCCAAGGCTGCTGTGCGGACGCACGGTGTTGTAGTCCGTCCGCCATGCCTCGATGATCCGTCTTGCCGCGGCCAGCGATGGGAACAGGTGCTCGTTCAGGCACTCGTCGCGCAAGCGACCATTAAAGCTTTCGACGAAGCCGTTCTGCTGCGGCTTGCCCGGCGCGATGTAATGCCAGTCGACCCCGGTATCCTGGCACCAGGCAAGAACGGCGTGACTGGTCAGCTCGGTGCCATTGTCGCTGACCACCATGCACGGCAGCCCGCGACGTTCGGCGATAGCGCTCAGCTCACGAACGACCCGCCGACCGGACAGCGACGTATCGACGATGCAGGCCAGGCATTCCCGGCTGTAATCGTCGATGACGTTGAGCAAGCGGAACCGCCGGCCGCAGGCCAATGCATCCGATACGAAGTCGAGCGACCAGCGCTGGTTGGGCTCCTGCGGGATTGCCATCGGCGCCCGCGTGCCCAGCGCGCGCTTGCGCCCGCCACGCTTGCGTATCGTCAGCCGCTCCTCGCGATACAGCCGATACACCTTCTTCAGGTTCATGCCCTTGCCCTCACGCTGCAGCAGGATCGCCAGCCGCCGGTAGCCGAACCGACGACGCTCGTTCGCGATCTCACGCATCCGCTCGCGGACAGCATCGTCCTTCCCGCGAAGCGGCTCATATTGCCATGCCGACCGATTGACCCCGATCAGCCTGCAGGCGCGACGCTCGGAGAAGCCGTGATCGGCCATCAGCTTCTCCACCGCAGCATAGCGCTCTGCAGACCGGGTCAGTTTTTTCCCAGCAGATCCTTAAGCGCCGACACGTCCAGCATCGACTCCGCCAGCAGCTTCTTCAGGCGTCGGTTCTCATCCTCGAGCGCCCGCAACCGCGCCGCGTCGGACACCGTCAGCCCGCCGTACTTCGACTTCCAATTGTAGAACGTCGCATCGCTGATCCCGTGCTTGCGGCACAGGTCCGCCGTCTTCACGCCAGCCTCGTGCTCGCGCAGCACGCCAATGATCTGATCCTCGGTAAATCGGCTTCGCCGCATCGCTCGTCTCCATCTGACGAGCTAACTTACCAATGGCATGATTTCCGGGGAGCAGGTCACTGTCCACGCCAACATCCACAATCACTTCAATCTCGAACGCCACCTTGTCGACCGACAGACCTACAAGGAACTACGCTCCGCCGCCCTGGCGGAGTGGCAGATCATCGCAAGCTAGGCCCCTGCCCTCAAAGCCCGAACACCATCGTGTGGAGACGGGTTCGCGTTAGACTGACAGCACCCCTGAACGTGATGGCCGGCCCAATACGCGTCTGGCGCACGGTCAACGATCCTGCCCATGCTTGGACAGTGACTACTTAGTAAAACGGGGTTATCTCATCAGCGTGAGCGAGCTTATCAGACCAAGTGCACCGACTGGTCAGAGCACACGCGTAGGGGGCCGGAAGGGCCCGCCCGCGCAAGCCCCCCAGCTCGTTCCTCTGCTCTAACTCATCGCCTGAGGTGTTCCGGCTGGCGGTGCTGATGTACGTCCGCTTCCCGGTTTCGCTCAGAATCGTCGACGACTTGCTGTGTGCGCGCAGCATCGACGTCTCTCACGAGAGGGTGCGAAGGCCCCCTGTGGCTGACGCTTAGCAGCGGTACTTATGGGAGGTCAGAGATGCTTAATCTGGGCGCGCTTGTCCTAACGATGGCGGTGGGCGCCAATTCGATGCAGGCACGTCACCTAAGGCGGCAAGCCATTAAGTTGCGACTTGCCGAGCATTTCCTTTCGTTTATGATCAAAAATACCGTTGCGTTCGCTTGTGTGATCCTTGGGGATGAAATTCCTCATATTCGCGAAAGTAGAGATTAGATGGCCGATCTGAAGCTTACATCGAGCCGCGCCTTGGCCGTCGCAATATTGTCTTGGTTTTGCGTCTCGGCTGATAGCATCGGTCACGCTGCGATGGGGGGAGCGGCGACACTGCTGAAGATTGACGTGACCAGTCCGGCGAACGGCAGCAGCCGACTATGGCAGGGACAGGTCGCTTATAGTATCACCGCCGCCTATGATGGTAAGTCAACGCGGTTCGGGGAGATACAGCCGAACGATGTGGTCTTAGAAACACGCTACGTGTCTGACGTCGCAATGGCATCGAAGGTCGGGCGCATGCTACCGACGGCGTTGAATACCATCAGCCAGTCTAACTGCGCCGGGTGCCACGATTTTGAGGCTGGCGGGGCCGGCCCATCCTATGCTGCAATCGGCGCGCGTTACTCCGGAACGCCGGCAGCCGCCGCGACGCTGGCGCTGCACATCACGCGCGGAAGTAGCGGCGTCTGGGGGTCATCCGCGATGCCGCCGCACCCGGACGTGACCGCCGCACAAGCCAGAGTGGCGGCGGACTGGATCATCGGGCACGGCAACGATGCCGGTGTCCATTACTATCTCGGCAACACCGGCAGCTTCAGGATGATCCCGGCGGAAAGACCGGGTCCGCGGGCGGGGATCGTTGCGACCGCCTTCTATACGGGGCCGCTTAGACCCGGCGACACCCACCGCACCGGAACCGGGGCCGATCGAGTAGTGGTCATGGGATTGGCGCATCACTGACACGGCTTGCACGCTACCTTGAACGGAGACGAGATGCAGCGACGCACATTCCTAAAGACGATGGCGGGAGTAGGCGCCTCGCTGGTCGCAGCAGCGGGTGCGACAGCACAGCCAGGGCCGCGCGTGGGCACGAAGTCGGTCATCGTAGCCGGGGCAGGAATTACCGGCCTATGTTGCGCCTATGAACTGATGCAGCGCGGCCTGGATGTCGTCGTGCTGGAGGCATCCGGCCGTTACGGCGGCCATGTCTACACCGGGCATGACGGCTTGTCGGACGGGCTGTATGCCGACTTCGGCGCCGACCACGTTACCAAACCGGGGTACGAGCAGTTCATGAGGTACGTGGACGCGTTCGGCCTGCCGCTGGTCGCCTATCCCGGTGCAGAAGGATCGCCGCTGCCGGCCGATAACGGTCGGATGCGGATGATCGGGGGTAAGTTCCACACTGAGGCGATGCTGGCCGACCCGACCGTGCTGGCAACGCTCGGCTTCAACCAGCGCGAGCTAGCTTTCCTGGCGAAGAACCCCTGGCACGAGCTGCCGACCTTGTATCTCGCCGATCACATCGGCCGCTTCCGAGACGCTGGCCAGCCTTTCGGCAACGGATTGGACGAGCTGGATGCGATCGACCTGGACACGTTGTATGCCAAGCAGGGCGCGTCTTCCTTCGCGCGGCAATATCTGAGCGGAAAGCACGTCAACGCGCTTTATGGCGTGTGGCGGTTCGCCGTTATGAAAGCGCGGGGAATCCCGCTGTCCGAAGGCGAGACGTTCCACCTAGCGGGCGGTAACGAGGAGATGCCCAAGGCATTCGCCGTGCGGCTGGGCGCGCGGGTGAAGCTCAATCACCCGATCACCGCAATCGACCACGATACCGACGGCGTGACGGTCAGCTACACCGCCTACGGACGCGACACGCCGCAGACGATGCGCGCCGACTATCTGGTGAACTGCATTTCGCTCCCAGTCTTCCGGCGCATCGCGGTGACGCCGCCGCTGTCGACGGCGAAGCAGTATGTCGTCGACAATCTGAGCTTCAGCTCGCACCCGTTCTTCGTGTTCGAGGCGGAGACGAAGTTCTGGCTCGACGACGGCTTCACCAATCTGTCGATGGAGTTCGAGCATCCCGATATTTCGTCGATTTGGGCGATGCCGGAGACGGCGCGCTCCACTCGCGTGGTGCTGAAGGCGTTTGGACCCGGCGGCCTGTCGCCGCAGCGCGTGCTTGCTGCGTTTCGGGAGGTTTATCCGGGCAAGAAGGACACCATTGTACAGGCGCTCACCTTTGACTGGACGAAGGACATGCTGGCGCCCACCTGCGAGATGGAACCTCTACCGGTCGGCGAGCTGCGGCGGTTTTGGCCGGAGATCATGAAGCCGGACGGCCGGCTCTATTTCGCGGGCACCTATGCCGACCCGCTGAGCCGCGGCATGGAGTCGTGCGTGCGCTCGGCCGCCCGCATCGCACAGGAGATCGCCGCGGCATGAGCCACACGGAGACGCACCGATGAACCGTCGCGAGATGCTACGGGCGAGCGCGGGCGCAGGCGTCGCTGTTGCCGCCGGCACAGGTGGGACTGCGTCGGCACAGATACTCGAACATCGCTGGGAGGGCCATGACTGGGGCAACGTTCTGCCGGTGCCGGACAGGCTCTACCAGGGTCCGTTCACCAACTATGGGGCTGACGCCAACGCGCCCGGCGGTAGCGTCGTCATGGCGACGTCGCCATCGCGCGACATCGTTCCCAACATCGGCATGGGCCTGACCGCCTATGTATCCGGCGACACCGGTCCCCCGCGGCTCCCCGGCCAGTCGCTCGAGCGCTCAATCAGCGACATCGTCGCGCTGCCGTTCACGCAGACGATCTACCTGCGCCCGAACTGGCGGGAGGTTCAGACGCGGCCCGGCAGGCTCGACCTGCCCGACTGGTGGCACATCGCGGTGGACCTCGCACGTCGGCACGGCAAGCGGGTGGGCTTTCGCATCATGCTGGAGAACCCGGACGATGCGGCACCGGGAATGCCGGCGTTCCTGATGGGAAAGGTGCCGTACGTTCCGCTCAGGGGCAGCTGGCCGGGTAACCGCGGCGAGGTCCGGCATCGCAAGAAGCATGCGATGCCGCGCTACGATGCGCCAGCCTATCAGGCAGCGTTCGAGGAGCTGAACACGCTGCTGGCGGAGCAGCTGAACGGCAGTCCAGACATCGAGTACATGGACACGATGATGTACGGCTTCTGGGGTGAGGGGCACCACTGGCCCTTCGAGGGCAACGTCTTTCCTTCCGACGTCGCCGCCCGTGCCACGATGATGCGGATGCTGGAAACCCAGCTGCGGCTGTGGACCAAGACACCGCTCGTGACCAACACGCAGCCGGACTTCAATCGGGTCGGCAATGCCGAGATGCTGGATCGCACGGTGCGGAGCGGCAACTGGATTCGCAGTGACACCATCTTCATCGAGAACACGCAAATCGAGGCGCTGAGCAACCGTCCGGCATGGACGGCGGCGGTGAGCGAGGTCGGGATGACGCGGGGGGATCCGAGCCGGTTGCAGACGGTGGACGGCGTCACGCTGAACGAGCAGATCGTCGCGCATGTGCTCGCCGTCGGTGCGAACTATTGGTCGGTGTGGAACTGGCACGACGAGGCGGCGGCCAACGTGCTGAGCTACTATGAGAAGTTTCCCGAGCCGATCGACCGCATTGCCCGTCGGATCGGCTATCGGGTGTATCCGGCCTTCATCTGGTCGTTCGCCCGCGACGGCGCCAGCGGCATCGTGGTCGGGCTCGCCAACGACGGTGTCGCCGGCGTGCCGGGGGTACTGCGGCTGTCGGTCACCGACCCGGCCGGTACCGTCCTGGCGAGCGGCTGCGTCGATCCTGGCTACCCGAAGCCGACGGGCATCCGCCAGGCGATGCTGGCCTGGCCTGGCAAGCGCGACTGGAGCGGGCTCAGATTGCGCGCGGAGATCGAGATCAAGGGCGTGCGTCACCCGGTTCGCTGGGCGTGCCAGCAGCCGCTCAACCCCGATTGTTCGCTGACCCTGAAGCAGAACTTGCCCGCCTAGCTTCACCCCACCGGAAGTCCGCCATGTTCCTGCGCGCGCTTGTCCTGTCCGCTTCGGTCGCGGCGATGGCCGCGGCCGCGCCGTCGCCCGTGGCGCAGACCTATGACGAGGCGGATTTCGCACGGGTCCGCAAGCTCGACGCGCACGTCCACGATTTCGTCGCCGATGATCGGTTCCCCGATGCCGCGCGTCGTGACGGCTTTGAGCTGCTGTCGATCGCGGTCGACTATCCGGATGGACCGCCGCTCTCGCTGGAGGTAGCCGCCGCCTACAAGCTGCTGGCAAGGGACCCCGCCCGCTTCCAATTCGCGACCGCGTTCTCGATGAAGGGGTTCGGCACGCCCGGCTGGACCGAACGCACCAACCGCGCGATCGACGAGGCGGTGGCGCACGGCGCGGTGGCGGTGAAGGTCTGGAAGAATATCGGCATGGTCGCAACGGACCAGGCCGGTCGCCGCGTGTTCCTCGACGACCCGCGCTTCGACGGCGTCATGCGCCATATCGAGGACAGGCACCTGGTCCTGATCGCGCATCAGGGCGAACCCCGGAACTGCTGGCTGCCGCTCGACCAGATGACGACCGAGAACGACCGCAGCTACTTCCGCGAGCACCCCCGATTTTACATGTTCCTCCACCCGAACGAGCCCGGTTACGAGACGCTGATGGCGGCGCGCGACCGGTTCGTCGCCCGGCACCCGCGGCTCACTTTCGTCGGGGCGCACATGGCGAGCCTGGAATGGAGCGTCGATCGCCTCGCGCAGTTCCTCGATCGCTATCCGAACGCCAATGTCGATCTCGCCGCGCGCCTGTCTAATCTGCAGGTGCAGTCCAACGCCGACTACGAGAAGGTGCGTGCCTTCATGGTGAAGTACCAGGATCGTCTGCTCTACGGCACCGACCTGAAAATCAGCCCGACGCCGCCGGACGCTCAGGATGTGCCAGCGGCCGGTGCCTTCGCGCGGGAGGCGGATGCGTTCTGGCGATCCGATTGGCGCTACCTGGCGACCCCACTCAGCCAGCGCGTCGACGCGATCGGGGCCGACGCCCGCGGACTGGCACTGCCGCGGTCGGTGATCGACAAGATCTACTATGCCAACGCGCGCCGCATCTTCCGCCTCGCACCGGCTGCGGCCCGCGCCAGCAAGGGCTGAAACCGGCCCGTCACCTGACGGGCCGGACTAGGCTACATGCGGGCGCGCAGGCCGAAGAAGAAGGCGCGGCCCGTATATTCGTAAAAAGACGGTACGTTGCGATAGGTCGCGAAGCGCCGGACGGCGGAGTCGAGCAAGTTGGAACCCTGAACATACACGGTCAGCTGCGGCAGGATGTCGTAGGCGATGCTCGCCGCGAGCTCGTGATAGGGGTCCTGCTTGTCACGCAGCGTGTTGATGTACAGCGCCGGGCCGACTTCGAACCTCGACTGAAACTGGTACGACACTGACGCATTGATGCCATGCTTCTCATAGAATACTTTGGTGTTCGCCGAGAATGGCACCGCTCCGGCGAGACTGCCGGCGGAACTGCCGCCGAGCGTTTGCGTCGAATGATTGTAGGTCGCGTTCGCCTGGACGCCCAAGCCGTTGTCCAAGAAATATTGACCGCCCACCTCGACGCCATAGACCTTGGCGCTGTCTCCGTTGACGTACTGTACCTCGGTGAACTGGAAACTGGCCGGCGCGCCCGCTACCTGATTGGTCGGCACGAGCACAAAAGGTACCGCTTGCGTGGTCACAAAATTGGTGAGGTGCTTGTAGAAGGCAGCGGCGGTGATCGCCAACCGGCTATTGGGGATATACTCGAGCGAGATATCGGCCTGATCCGCCGACACCGGCTTCAGGTTTGGGTTGCCCGCGTCGGTAACGACAGGCGTGTTCGACTGCGCCGCCGAATAGTCGACCGCGGAGGAGAGCTGGCCAAAGGTCGGGCGCGAGATCGCCTGCGACGCGGCGAGACGCAGCCGCAACCCGTCCGCTAGATCATAGGCGAAGTTTGCCGACGGCAGCAGGCGCGTATAGTCGCCACCGCCGATGATCGGCGCGATCGGGTTGAGGACGACGTTCGCCGTGCCGACGCCGACGACGACATAGCTGCGCACCGAGGTGCCGTAGCCGAGCGAGTTCACGCTGGTGCTGACGAAGCGGGCGCCGATGTCGCCGCGCCAGCGGCTGCCTTCCAGATTGAATTGGAAGTAGCCGTTCCACGTCCGCTCCTTGATGAGGTAGGACGCCAGCAGGTCGGGTACGACCTGCTGCGTGGCGTAGCCGCTGGGATAGGGCAGGCCCGTGTTCGGGTTGATGACGTTGGGGTTGTTCTCCGCCCTGCTCAAGGAGGAGAGGTAGGTGTCGATATCAAAGACAGGAATGTCTCGCGGGAAGTTGCCCGATAGCTTCGGCAGGATCCCGTTCACCTCGGACGGCTGAACGACGTTCGCGCCGATCTCGGAAAAGGCGAACGGATAGCCGCCGAAGTTCTGCGCCGTCGTGTACTGGTTGTCGATCGCGACGACCTGCTTGCGCCGATCGGTGTAGGCGCCGCCAAAGGCGAGCGACCGAAGCGTGCCGTTGTTGACCACATATTCGAGGTCCAACTTCGCGCCCTGCGTCCGATCGGAAATGTTGCTGCCCTGGATGCCGATGTAATGGGCGCGGAAGTCGCTGTTGCCCGCCTGAACCAGCGTGCGGCTGCCGATCGTGCCATCCGCATTCGGGATGGTGAGCACCAGGTCGGGTATTCCGCCGTCGCGCGTGCTGACGACCGCCCGGGAGCCGGGAATGCCGGCGACGACGAAGCGGTTCTGGCCGCCGGTGTTGTCGGTCGCTCGGCCATAATAGACGTCGGCCGCCACCTTGAACTGATCGACCGGGTTCCAGTCGATGTGCCCGCCGACCTGATAGGTGACCGACCGCCGCGGCTCGTCCGTGCCCAGGATGTCGATGGTCGCGTTGTTGACGGTGTAATTGGTGACGACCTTGTTGCTGTCCACCCTAACGCTATTCAAATCCCAGCGGACGTTGCCGTTGTCATCGAGCGGGGTCAGGCCCACGGAGACGCGATGATTCTGCTCAAGGTCGGTATAGTTGCTGTACAAACCGTCGAACCGGAACTCGAATCGGCTGGACGGCTTCCACTGATACGCCGCCGATCCACCGTAGCGCTGGCGCTCGCCGACCACATAGCCGACGCTGTAGAAGTACGGCACGATCACGCCACCGCCGTTAGGCGCGTCGACCACTGAGCGCTGCCCGTTCGGTGCGGTCGCCAGGTCGAACGTGTCGGTGGCGGAATATTCGCCCAGATTGTCGGTGCGGAACTTGTACTTGTTGTAGGTACCCGAGATCAGGATACCCATCGTGTCGTTGGCGAATGTTGTGCTCGCGACGCCCGACGCCTTGAAGCCGCCCCGCTCGGCGAACTGGTTGTACTGGCCCTCGACCGACCCCGCGGCATGAAAGCCGCGATGGTCGAACGGCCGCGCGGTGCGCAGGTTGATGTTGCCGCCGATGCTCCCCTCCAGCTGCGACGACTGCACCGCCTTCAGGACCTCGGCACCCGAGATCACCTCAGACGCCAGCACGTCGAAGGCGAAAGCACGACCGGCGCTGTCGGTGGGCAAGATACGACCGTTGAGCGTCGTCAAAGCGAAATCTTCGCCGAGTCCGCGGATGGTGACGTTGCGGCCCTCACCGCGACCGTCACGCCCGACCGTCACACCCGGTATGTTCGCCAGCGCCTCGGCGACGTTGCGGTTGGGGAACTTGCCCAACTCCTCCGCCGAGATCGCGTCGACGATCGTCGCGGCGTCTCGCTTGGTGTTGATCGACCGCAGCAGGCTGCCGCGCACGCCGCGCACGACGATCTCCTGCTGACCGGCCGCGTCGCCGGCGACGTCGGCCGGGTCGCCCGCCTGGCCGGGGCCGGACTGGATGGTCGACCCCGGATTGGCCTGCTGCGTCTGAGACGGCGAGGCGGACGACGGCTCGGCCTGGGCGGGTGCCGCCAGGGAGGGCGCGGTCGGCGACGGCGCGGTTTGGGATGCGGTCTGGGCCACGGCCTGCGATGCGATCATGATCGCGGTCAGGCTCACGCCTGCACGGATGCCACGGCGCCACTTTCCGAGACCCATCATCATGTCGCTCCTCCCAGAGTCATCTACCGTCAAGAGCCTGTTCGCTCGATTTATTGCGCTTGGATAAATATAACTTCTGACTGATGTCAAACGGAAAGAAACGAAAGTTACTGGTCGTGTTGTCGATCGGCCGGCGCGCTGATATCGCGGTGAAAAGGGAGCAGTTCCGTGCCGGCCATCCGAGACACCAGCGAGCGTCGGCAGCAGATCAGCGCCATGGTGCGCGAGCGTGGCAGCGTCCAGGTCTCGCCCTTGGCGCAACGGTTTGGCGTGTCGATGCAGACGATCCGCAAGGACCTTCATTTCCTCGCCAAGCGCGGCATCGCCGAGCGCTCCTATGGCGGCGCGATCTCGTCCGACGCGGTCAGCTTCGCGATGGAGCCGGCCCTGGAAGCCAAGAACGCCAGCCATTCGGCGGAGAAGGCGCGCATCGGCCGGATGGCCGCGGCGATGGTATCGCCCGGCGACTCCATCGTGCTCGATTCCGGCACCACGACGCTACAGATCGCCTACCATCTGCCCGACGACGAAACGATCACCGTGCTGACCAACGATCTGGAGGTCGCCTCGGTGCTCGCCGCCAAGGAGCGGATCACGCTGGTCTTGCTCGGCGGCACGCTTCGGCGGCGCAATCGGGCGCTGTACGGCGCGCAGACGGTCGGCGCGTTCGACGACCTGCACGTCGACAAGCTGTTCCTCGGGGTGGACGGCTTCGACGTCGAGCGCGGCGTGACGACGCATTACGAACCCGAGGCGATGCTCAACCGGCGCATGGTGCAGGCGGCCGCGCAGGTGATCGCGGTGACGGACCAGTCGAAGTTCGGCCGGGTCTGCCTCCATCGCATCATCAGCGTCGGCGACATCGACGAATTGGTCACCGACGGCGAACCGCCCGAGGCGGTCCGGGTGGCGGGCGAGCGACTGGACTTCCGCATCAACTGCGCGTGACGGCGCAGGCGGGACCGTCCGCCGGTGCCGCCCGTCCCTACAGACCGGCCGGCGGCGTCAGGCGAAAGAAGCGGTGAGCGTTGGTCCAGTAGATCTTGTCGATCACCGGCCGCGGCAGCGCCAACCCCTTCGCCTCGGCCCCGATCGCGTCGACCCGCTGACCAAGCGGCGTCGCGAGATAACGCCAGTCCGCGCGCCAGACACGGTCCTCCTGGCCCGGAAAGTCGTCGGTTGCCGGCGGGTTCTGGGCGCGGGCATGCGGGTCCGGCGGGCTGTCCGTTAAATCGGTGCCGTACAGGATACGGTCCTGATACTTGATAAAGAAGGCGCGCACCTTGGCGAGGTCGGCGTTCGACTGCACCTGTAGGTTGGACATCCGGGCGGCGAGATCGACCACGGCGTTGGGGTAGCGATCGAGGAAGCGGGCGAGTTCGTCGACGCTCCATTCCAGGCTGGCCATGTGCGCGCCGTCGAAGGCGAGCCTGGGGTGGCGGGCGACGAAGCGGTCGCGCGCGGCCATCAGTTGCTCGTAGCTCGGCTCGTTCGGGTGCAGATACATGTAATATTCGGGGTGTTCCATGAAATACTCGCGATCGTTGTCGGTCGTCATCTGATCGAGCGGCAGCCAGCAGTTTTTCGGCTCGCCCTGATGCGCGATCAGCGGAATGTGCCGCTCCTCCAGATGCCTCATCACCAGATCGAAACGGGGATCGTCGAGGAAGACGCGCCGACCCGCCGGGTCGCGCGCGACCATGCCGATGTTCTTCCAGACCTTAACTGCCACGGCCCCTCTGGCGACGGCCGCGTCGATCGTCCGGATCGTGCGCTCGGACCAGCCGGACGTGCCGAAGCCGTCCATCGAAAAGGCGGTGGTGAACTGGAAGTGCGTCCGATCGTCGGCACGCATGCGTTCGGCGATCGTCGCCTGTTCGGGCAGCGGCGGGAAATCGGGGTAGTCGACGTTGATCGACAGCAGCTCGAACCGGTCGCGCCGCGCGGTGGCGAGCGCGCCGCGATCGTAGCGATTGGCGTGGAAATGCGCGTCGAACTTCGGCACCTTGCCGAAATCCTGTTCCGAATACGTCGCCGGCGACGGCGCGGACGCGGCCCCGATGGTGGCGGCACAGGCCGCGAGAAGGGCGAGGCACAGCGACCGACCGGACATCTACAACTCCTATAACGAAACAAAACGCGCTATTTCATTATTGTTTTTGTTTACAGGCCGCAGGACCGCGTGCAAGCATATTCACAATCAGCGCCGTCGACGTCACGATGGCGCGGCCGGGCAGGAGAGCAAGGCATGTCGCTTCACCAGGTCACCCGCCGCGCCGCGCTCGCCCGGCTCCTGACCGGGGCGGCCGTGGTCGGCGTCGCGACCCGGCCGGCGAGGCTGCTGGCCGCGGCGACGCCCGGCGTCAGGCTGTCGGACGGCACGCTTACGATCGACTTCGACGCCGGGATGGGGTCACGACTCAGCTTCAGGGGACGGCCGATCACCCCGGCGACGTCCGCGGCGGCGGTCCAGCTGGTCGACGGGCGTACGATCGACCGCTTCCTGCTGCTCGACCATGGCGAGGAGGCGGTTGCGGGGCCTCATGGCGGCGGCCGCCGCCATCGCCTGCGCGCGACCGCGCAGGGGACGTTGGAGCAGCAGCTCGCCGTGACCTTCCTCGATCGTCATCCGGGGCTGGCGCTGATCGACGTGACGTATCGCAACACCGGGGCGGTGCCGCTGGCGATCGCCGGCTGGCGGGTCGCGACGCACGATCTCCTCCCCCATCCGGACGGGGCGTGGAGCTACGCCGGTGCCTCCTATCCCAACCGACGCGACTGGGTGCAGCCGGTCGCACCGGGCTTCCAGCAGCATAACTTCATGGGGATGAACGGGTCGGATTACGGCGGCGGCACGCCCGTCGCGGTCGTCTGGCGGCGCGACGTGGGGCTCGCGGTCGGGCATATCGACACGGTGCCGCGGCTGGTATCGCTGCCGGTCGCGGCCCAGCCGGGCGGCACCCGCATCGGCATGAGCGGCGACGCGCCCGTGATGCTCGCGCCCGGCGCTACCTTCGCGCTGCCGCCCGCCTTCGTGATGGCGCACACCGGCGATCACTTCCGCCCGCTCGACGCCTATCGTCGGCTGATGGCGGAGCGTGGCCTGGCGGCACCGGCGATCCCCGCCAGCAGCTACGGCCCGATCTGGTGCGCCTGGGGGTACGAGCGAAACTACACGCCCGCCGAGGTCTATGGTACGCTGCCCAAGGCGAAGGAGCTGGGCTTCGAATGGGCGGTGCTCGACGACGGGTGGCAGACATCCGAAGGCGACTGGAAGCTCGATCCCGTCAAATATCCGAGGGGCGATGCCGACATGCGGGCGTTCGTGTCCCGCATCAAGGCGGACGGGATGCGCCCGCGCCTCTGGCTGGCACCGCTCGCCGCCGACCCCGGCACCGACCTGCTGCGCGACCATCCCGACATGCTGCTGCTCGACCGGGACGGCGCGGCGCAGAACGTCAGCTGGTGGAGCGCCTTCACGCTGTGCCCCGCCTATCAGCCGACGGTGGACCATTTCCGCGGTGTGGTGCGGCGGATCATCGCCGACTGGGGCTATGAGGGGTTGAAGCTGGACGGTCAGCACCTCAATGGCGTCGCACCCTGCTACAACCCGGCCCACAACCATGCTCGGCCGGAGGAATCGTTCGAAAAGCTCCAGGATTTCTGGAAGGCGCTCTACGACGAGGCGATCGCCGCCAATCCGCAGGCGGTGGTGGAGATCTGCCCCTGCGGCGACAGCTTCGCCTTCCACAACATCCCGGCGATGAACAACACCCCGGCCTCCGACCCGGAATCGTCGTGGCAGGTCCGCCTGAAGGGCAAGACGTTCAAGGCGCTGATGGGGCCGTCCGCTCCTTATTCGGGCGACCATGTCGAGTTGTCGGACGGCGGCGACGACTTCGCCTCGACCTATGGCATCGGCGCGATCCCCTCGACCAAGTTCACCTGGCCAAAGCCGACGACGCACCCCACCGACACGCTGCCGCCCGGCGGCTTCGTCCTGACCGCCGAGAAGGAAGCGCTGTGGCGGCACTGGCTCGATCTCTATCGAACCAATCGTCTGGCGCAGGGCATTTATCTGGGCGGGCTCTACGACATCGGTTTCGACAAGCCGGAGGCGCACGTCGTCGGCGAGAACGGTAAGGTGCATTACGCTTTTTACGCCAGGCGATGGGACGGCCCGGTCGAACTGCGCGGGCTGGGCAAGGGCAGCTACGCGTTGGCGGACGCATTTACCGGTCGATCGCTGGGCCGCGCCACGGCCACGCAGAACCGCATCGCCGCGACGTTCGAGCGCTTCCTGCTCGTCACCGCCACACCGGTCGCGGCGTGAGCGCCGATACCGTTCGGGGGCCCCGCGCCTGGCTTGGCTACGCCCTGGTCACCGTTGTGCTGTGGGGCGTGTGGGGTGCCTTTTCTGGTCTGTCGCCGCAGTACGGCTTTCCGGAAACGCTCGTCTATTGCGTCTGGGCGCTGACCATGGTGCCGCCCGCGCTGATCGTCCTGTCGATGGCGCGATGGCGGCTCGATCGCAGCGTGCGGGCGATCGGCTACGGCCTGGCCGTCGGGCTGCTGGGTGCGGCGGGGCAGCTGATCCTGTTCTATGCGGTCGCCCGCGGCCCTGCGTATCTGATATTTCCCGTCATCTCGCTGTCCCCGGTGGTCACCATCGCGATGTCGTTCGCGCTGCTGGGCGAGCGCACGGGGCGCCTCGGCGCGATCGGCATCATGCTCGCGCTGCTGGCGCTACCCACGTTCGACTTCTCGCCGGGCGGTGCCGGCGGCGCGGCGGCGGGGTGGCTGCTGCCGGCGATCCTTGTGATGCTGTGCTGGGGCGTGCAGGCCTATTTCATGAAAGCCGCCAACCACGTCATGTCGGCGGCGAGCATCTTCGTCTACATGACGCTGAGCGGCTTGCTCGTCATTCCGATCGCCTGGGCGATGACGGACTGGACGCGGCCGATCAACTGGGGGCTCGACGGACCGGGATTGGCCGCGCTGATTCAGGTGCTCAACGCGATCGGAGCGCTGACGCTGGTTTTCGCCTTTCGCTACGGCAAGGCGATCATCGTCGCGCCGCTGGCCAATGCCGGCGCGCCGCTCGCCACCGCGCTTCTGTCGCTGGTGGTGCTGGGCGTCGTGCCGGGCGCGCTTAAGATCGTCGGCATCGTCCTGGCGCTGGCCGCCTCCCTGCTGCTTGCGATCGAGCCGGACGCTACCGATACGAACGCCGAGACCGGCCTTCCGAACTCGGCTGGGACGTAGTTTCGTTTTCTTTCGTGTGTACGACGCGCTGACTGGCCGGGGATGATAGTGGTGACGATTCGAGATATCATGGCGCGCCACAAGGCAGGCGAGCGGATCGGCATCACGTCGGTCTGTTCGGCTCACCCGCTGGTGATCGAGGCGACGCTGCGGCATGCGTTGCGTACGGGGCAGGAACTGGTGCTCGTCGAGGCGACGTCGAACCAGGTCAACCAGGACGGCGGCTATACCGGCATGGTCCCCGCCGACTTTCGTGCGTTCGTGCTCGGCATCGCGCAGAAGGTGGGCTTCGCGGCCGAACGCCTCGTGCTCGGTGGCGACCATCTCGGCCCGAACGCGTGGACCGCGCTGCCCGCCGATGATGCGATGGCCAAGGCGGCGGTGCTGGTCGCGGATTACGTCCGCGCCGGCTTCGGGAAGATCCACCTCGACTGCTCGATGAGCTGCGCCGACGATCCCACACCGCTGCCCGAGGCAACGATCGCCGCGCGGGCGGCACGCCTGTGCGCCGCGAGCGAAGCGGCGGTCGCCGACCCCGCCGACGCCCCGGTGTATGTGATCGGTACGGAAGTGCCGGTGCCGGGCGGCGCGGCCGAGGATCTGGAGGAACTCGCGGTCACGACACCGGAGGCGGCGCTCGCGACGCTCGACATGCACCGAACGTTGTTCGCCGAGGCCGGGCTGACCGACGCCTGGGAACGGGTGATCGCGACGGTGGTGCAGCCGGGCGTCGAGTTCGACCACGACAAGGTGATCGATTACCGCCCCGACCGCGCGACGGCGCTGAGCCGCGCGATCGAGCGGGTCGACCGCATCGTCTACGAAGCGCATTCGACCGACTACCAGACCGCCGAGGCGCTCGCCGCACTGGTCCGCGATCACTTCGCGATCCTAAAGGTGGGGCCCGGCGTCACCTTCGCATTGCGCGAGGCGTTCTGGGCACTCGACGCGATCGAGACGGAGACCGTGCCCGTCAGCGAGCGCTCCGGCCTGCGCGCGGCGACGCTCGCGCAGATGCACGCCGATCCGCGGCACTGGCGCAAATACTATCATGCCGAAGGCGAGGCGCTGGACCTCCAGCTGCAATACAGCCTGTCCGATCGCATCCGCTATTACTGGGCGACGCCGGCATTGATCGCGGCGCAGGAGCGGCTGTTCGCCAATCTGCGCGACCGTCCGCCCTCGCTGCCGCTGGTCAGCCAGCACCTGCCCACCGCCTATAATGCGGTGCGCCACGGCACCGCGACGCTCGACCCCGCCGACCTCGTGATCGCGCATATCGGCGCGACGCTCGACGCCTATCATGGAGCCTGCCACCCTCATGTCTGACACCCTGCTCGCCGACGCGCCGGCCATCGCTGGCGAGTCCTGGACATCGCGAGAGATCCGTCAGCAGCCGGCGACCTTGCACGCGACGCAGGCGGTGGTGGCCGCGCACCGCGAGCGGATCGAGGCGTTCCTCGCGCCCTTGCTCGCCAGGCCGGAGCTGCGGGTCGTGCTGACCGGGGCCGGCACCTCGGCCTTCATCGGCGACAGCCTGGCCCCGTGCTTGTCGCAGCATGCCCGCCGCCCGATCGAGTCGGTGCCGACCACCGACATCGTCAGCGCGCCGGACCTGTATCTGCGACGCGGCACGCCGACGTTGCTGGTGTCGTTCGGCCGATCGGGCAACAGCCCCGAAAGCCTCGCCGCCATCGACCTCGCCGAGGCCATGCTGGACGAGGTGCATCACCTGATCGTCACCTGCAATCCCGACGGTGCGCTGGCGGCGCGCGCGGAGAAGCGGGCGTTCGTCCTGCTGTTGCCGGAGCAGACGCACGATCGCGGGTTCGCGATGACCTCCAGCTTCAGCGCGATGACGCTGGCGGCGCTGTCAGTCTTCGGCGGCATCGAGCGCGTCGGCGCGCGGGTGCCCGCGATCGCCGCGGCGGTCGCGCAGGTGCTCGACCAGGCCGACCCGATCGTCACCGATCTCGCCGGCCGCGGCTTCGACCGCGTGGTGTATCTGGGCAGCGGCGTGCTGAAAGGGCTTGCCCGCGAGGCCGCGTTGAAGCTGATGGAGCTGAGCGATGGCGCGGTCGTCACCGCGTTCGACACGGCGATGGGCTTTCGTCACGGACCCAAGACGATCGTGACTCCGCGGACGCTGATCGTGGTATTCGTGTCCAATGATCCGCTTACGGCACGCTATGATCGCGATATCGTCGAGGAACTGCGCAACGACGGTCGCGCGGGTGCCGTCGTGGTGATCGGGACCGCCGACGACGACACCGTCACCGTGCGCGGTCTGGCGGACGCCGCCGATTGCGACCTGTTGTTTCCGTTTATCGTGCCCGCGCAGTTGTTCGGCCTACGCGTCTCGCAGGCATTGGGGCTGACCCCCGACCAGCCCAACCGGGCCGGCACCGTCAATCGCGTCGTCCAGGGCGTCCGCATTCACGCGGCGCATGCATGAGCGCGTCGCGCGTGTTCCTGGGTGTCGACGGCGGCGGGACCAAGACCGAGTTCGTCTGCATCGATGACGACGGGCGCGAGCGCGCGGCGATCAAGATCGGTGCCACCTACCATCCCGAGATCGGGCTGGCCGAGGTGCTGCACCGTCTGCACCAGGGGTTGGCGGCCGCCTGCGCCGCGGTCGGCGTGGTGCCTGCCGATCTGGCCTACGCATTCTTCGGCCTGCCCGCCTTTGGCGAGGACCGGGTGATCGACCCGCAACTGAACGCTGCGTGCGGCGCGATGCTCGGTCACGGGCGATACCGGTGCGACAACGACATGGTGTGCGGGTGGGCGGGGTCGCTGGCGTGCGAGGACGGGATCAACATCGTCGCCGGCACCGGCTCGATCGGCTATGGCCAGCACCGCGGCCGGGCCGCGCGGTCCGGCGGATGGGGTGAGGTCTTTGGCGACGAGGGGTCCGCCTATTGGATTGCGCTGCGCGGGCTGACGCTGTTCTCACGCATGAGCGACGGCCGGTCGTCCAAGGGACCGCTGCACGCGAAGTTTGTGACGCACATCGGGCTGGAGCACGACATCGACCTGTGTCAGCGCGTCATGGGCCCGCCGGCCATGAGCCGGATGGATATCGCCGGCCTGGCACCGTTGGTGGTCGCGGCCGCCGATGAGGGCGACGTGCAGGCGATGGCGATCCTCGATCGCGCGGCGGAGCATCTGGCGGCGATCGCGGGCGCGATCCGGGCCGACCTGGGCTTCGCGGCCGCGGAGGCCGTGCCGCTGTCCTGGTCCGGCAGCATCCTAACCAACGCGACCCGCGTCCGGTCGCGGTTCGTCGAGATCGTCACGACCGGCGGGTTCCACTCGGTGACCCCGCGCACGCGCGCCGCTCACGGCGCCGCACTATACGCCCGCAAGCTGGCCACGGGCCTTGTCAGACCAAGTGCACTAGCGGCTCGGCAGCCTAATTAAATCGGCTGATAAGCCGGCGCTCGTATGGCGGTCGCATGCCCCGCCCGCGCAAACCAGCCAGTCCGTTTCGCTGCTTCAACAGCTCGCCGGAGGTGATCCGGCTGGTAGTGATGATGTATGCCCGCTTCCCGCTGTTGCTGAGGAACGTCGAGGACCTGCTGTTCGAGCGCGGCATAGACGTTTGTCACGAGACGGTGCGGATGTGGTGGAACCGGTTCGGGCCGATGTTCGCCGGCGAGATTAGGCGGCAGCGGGTCAGCCGCATGCGCGGGTTTCGACACTGGCGATGGCACCTTGACGAGATGTACGTGAAGCTCAACGGCGAGATGGTCTACCTCTGGCGAGCCGTCGACCAGGAGGGCGAGATCCTCGAGAGCTATATTACGAAGACCAGGGACAAGGAGGCAACCCTCACCTTCATGAAGAAGACGCTGAAGCGCCACGGCTCGCCCGAGGCGATCACCACCGATGGGCTGCGCTCCTACCGCGCGGCGATGAAGGAGCTCGGTAACGCCGACAAACAGGAGGTGGGTCGCTGGGCCAACAACCGGGTCGAGAACAGCCACCTGCCCTTCCGACGACGAGAGCGTGCGATGCTCAGGTTCAGGCGAATGAAGACGCTGCAGAAATTCGCTTCGGTTCACGCCAACGTCCACAACCACTTCAACCTCGAACGCCACCTCGTCGACCGCCAGACCTACAAGAAACGACGCGCCGACGCGCTGGCGGCGTGGCAGGTCATCGCAAGCTAAGCCCCTGCCTCAAAGCCCGAGTACCATCGTGTGGAGACGAGTTCGCGTTAGACTGACAGCACCGCGCCAAGGGTTGACGATGCCCGTCATCCGCCGAGCGGCTTCCAGTGGACTCAACTCGCCCGCTTGAAACGCACGCACGGCGACGAGAGCAAGCCGAAGTGCGGCTGTGTCTTCCATGCCGAGAGGTTGCCAGTCCGCCAGCCCGCTCGCAAGCAGCCGTTCCGCTTTCCATCACAACCGGACATTGGTGGTGGTCCAACGTCCGCTTTCGCGCACGATCGGGCGCTGATACAAAGAAGAAGTCAGTAATTGGAGGCAAATGGAACACCTCTTTGGGGAACAGCAATGGAAACGCGCGCCGCGTCGGCCTATGACGCCGAAGCAATGGGTAGGGTGCTTCGCGAGATCATCGAGCATACCGGCCGCCAGCGTCCAAACGATGTTGAGTTTGTGATGGGCCGCTACATCGCTGATCCTGTGAGCATACGATGCACCGTTGCTACCGACGGATCAGGAAACGTCGTCGGCTTTCAGTCTTTGAAGAAGGCTGTCCCCGGCAACCCGTATGATACACCGGAAGGATGGGGCATTATCGGAACCCATATCAGCCCAAGAGCCCACCGGCAGGGCGTTGGTAAACTCTTGTTTTTAGCCACGCGAGAAGCCGCACTTCAAGCGGGTCTTGAAAAGATCGACGCCTACATTGGAGCGGACAATCCATCCGGGCTAAAATACTATGATGCTATGGGTTTCCAGACCTACCGTACACCCCAAGGGATTGTTCAGAAGGTCTGCGAACTATGACTTGATCGGACTTGCCGTTTAGTGCGCGCCTTTCTCGAAACTCGATCGTTGTCGAGAAAACTGAACGGCAATGTTTTGACGGCTCCCGCAATGCGGCTACCATGAAACGCGGTCGAGACGTTCGCCGAGGAAAAGCAATGCGGGATCACGACGGGAAGGTCGCCATCGTCATCGGCGGAACGCGCGGCATTGGTGCAGCGATCACTCGAAGGCTGGCGGCTGATGGCGCATCGGTTGGGTCAACATTTCTAAGCCGGTCGGATGACGCCCAGCGTCTTTCAGACCAATTGCGTTCGGCAGGCCATCATACCTTGATGGTGCAGGCAGACGTTAGCGATGCCGGGGCGCTCAACGATGCGATGGACCAGATCGTAAGGCATTTTGGCCGCCTTGATATTCTGGTGAGCGTAGCTGGAACGGCGATTGTAGGGCCGCTTGCGACATACCCAGACGATGCGTTCGACCGATCTTTTGCGCTCAACGTGAGGGCTCCCTTCCTTGCTGCGAAGAAGGCGGCGGGCTTGATGATCGAAGGCGGGCGGATCGTGACAATCGGAAGCATCGTGGCAGACAGGATGCCCGGCGCTGGCGGCACGCTCTACGCGGCGAGCAAAGCTGCGCTGGGAGGGATGACACGCGGCCTAGCTCGTGACTTGGGCGAGCGGGGCATCACCGCGAACCTAGTGCAGCCGGGGCCGATCGATACCGAACGCAACCCCGCAGATGGACCGAACGCCGTCGCAAATCGGAGTCCACTTGCTGTTCCCCGGCATGGCACGCCAGATGAGGTTGCAAGCCTCGTGACCTACCTGACTTCGCCCGAGGCAGGGTTCGTGACCGGCGCGACCTACAATATCGACGGCGGTTGGAGCGCGTGAACAGTCGCTAGGGCATTGTCAGACCAAATGCACCGGCTGGTAATCAGGCTTGTTTAGCGTCGCCGACATGCCCCGCCCGCGTCAGCCAGTCAGTCCGTTCCGCTACTTCAACTCCTCGCCGGAGGTGATCCGGTTGGTGGTGCTGATGTACGTCCGTTTCCCGCTGTCGTTGCGCAACGTTGAGGACCTGCTGTTCGAGCGTGGCATCGACGTTTGCCACGAGACGGTGCGGATGTGGTGGAACCGGTTTGGGCCGATGTTCGCGGGCGAGATCAGGCGGCAGCGGGTAAGTCGCATGCGCGGGTTTCGTCACTGGCGATGGCACCTAGACGAGATGTATGTGAAGCTCAACGGGGAGATGGTTTACCTCTGGCGTGCCGTCGACCAGGAGGGTGAGGTGCTCGAGAGCTACATCACCAAGACCCGCGACAAGGATGCAGGGCTTACCTTCATGAAGAAGGCGCTGAAGCATCATGGCTCGCCGGAAGCGATCACCACCGACGGGCTACGCTCCTACCGGGCGGCCATGAAGGAGCTGGGCAACGCCGAGAAGCAGGAGGTCGGTCGCTGGGCCAACAACCGGGTCGAGAACTCGCACTTGCCATTCCGACGACGAGAGCGTGCGATGCTGCGATTCAGGCGAATGAAGACGCTCCAAAAATTCGCTTCGGTCCACGCCAACGTCCACAACCACTTCAACCTCGAACGCCATCTCGTTGATCGACAGACCTACAAGGAACGACGCGCCGCCGCACTGGCGGAGTGGCAGGTCATCGCGAGCTAGCCCCCTGCGCTCAAAGCCCGATCTGCATCGTGTGGAGACGGGTTCGCATTAGACTGACAGCACCATATCGAGCGCTTCTACAATCCCACGCGAAGGCACTCGACCCTGGGCTATCTCAGCCCCATGGACTTCGAGCGGCAAGCGCTTGTAGCTTAACCTCGTGTCCGTGAAACCGGCAGCAGCTCAGTTCGTCGGGCGCTCGGAGTCATTAATGTTGATGCGCTCCAGCATCGACCTGACCACCTCGCGACACGTCATCGGCTCCTTGGCCTCGCGCAGAACGTCGAGCGACATCGGACCAGCCTCGCCGATGGGGAACGGTGAATCAAAGGCGTTCTTCCGCTTCGGCTTCACGCGCGAGCAGTTCCACGACGGGTGGTCATCGCGAAGCAACGTCTCGGCGGCGTGGACGAGTTCTTCCAGCCGAGTGATGCGAGACTGGAGACTCGGCAAGTCCGCCGCAGCGGTGCTGGCGGTCTTCGCAAGCTTCCGCTTCTCATTCAGTTCCGAGAGGTAGGTGCTGATTTTGCGCTCAAGGTCCGCGCGGCCGTTGGAGATGCCCAAGTGATGGTCCTTTCTGCTTGTGAGGCAGGAAAGAACGCCGATTCAACAATTTGGAGTCTGGTGCATTTGCGCCATAATATCGGGAGATTGGCTGGGGCGGCAGGATTCGAACCTGCGAATGGCGGCATCAAAAGCCGCTGCCTTACCACTTGGCGACGCCCCAACGGCGATTGCGCATATAGCGGGGTTGTCGCTCGGGCAAACCCCTTCAGGCGACGGCGTGACGCCAGTCGTGCGGGTCGGGGGCGCGGCCGCGCTGGATTGCGCCGAGGCGATCGAGGAAGCGCGCCGTCGTCTGGCCCATGCCGCCGCTGCCGATGGTGAAGCCATAGTCTGGCCCCTTCACCTCGGCGATCGGCGTCACCACCGCGGCGGTGCCGCAGGCGAAGCTCTCGACCAGCCGGCCGCTCGCCGCGTCGGCGCGCCAGTCGTCCAGCGAATAGGGCGACTCCTCCACCCGCAAGCCCTCGTCGCGCGCCAGCGTCAGGATCGAATCGCGCGTGATGCCGGGCAGGATCGTGCCCGTCAGCGGCGGCGTCCGCAGCGTGCCGTCGTCGAACACGAAGAAGATGTTCATGCCGCCCAGCTCCTCGACCCAGCGGCGCTCGGTCGCATCCAGGAACACGACCTGATCGCAACCGCGCCGCGTCGCCTCCGCTTGCGCGATCAGCGACGTGGCATAGTTGCCGCCGCACTTCGCGGCGCCGGTGCCACCGGGTGCGGCACGCGTGTAGTCGTGGCTGACCCACAGCGAGATCGCCCGGACCCCGCCCTTCCAGTACGACCCGGCGGCGGAGGCGAGCACCATGTAGAGATATTCGCTCGCGGGCTTCACGCCGAGGAACGCCTCGCTCGCGATCAGGAACGGGCGCAGGTACAGCGAGCCGCCGTCGATCGCCGGGATCCAGTCCGCGTCGGCGCGCACCAGCGCCTCCAGCGACCCCAGGAAAAGCTCGTCGGGCAGCTCGGGCATCGCCAGCCGCCGGGCGGAGCTGCGGAAACGGGCGGCGTTGGCTTCGGGCCGGAACAGCGAAACGTTGCCGTCGTCCAGCCGATACGCCTTGAGCCCCTCGAATATCTCCTGCGCGTAGTGCAGCACCGCGCAGGCCGGATCGAGCGTCAGCGGCGCGCGGGCGGTGATGCGCGGATCGTGCCAGCCCTGCTCGGTGCTATAGTCGATCACCGCCATGTGATCGGTGAAGACGCGGCCGAACCCGGGATCGGCGATCTGCCGGGCACGATCATCGTGCGCCATCGGGCTCGCATGAGGCTCCAGGCGAAACGATGACGGGGCTGACGCGGGCATTCTCAGGACCTTCGATGCTTGGGGGTTGCCCCGGCCTAGAGGCGCTGTCTAAACGGGTCAACGTGACCGCCGTAGCGCCTTCTGCTTCCCCGCTTTTCCTCCGCGAACCCGAGCTTCGGCGCGGCATGGAGCTGATCTATTTCGGCTACAGCCACCTGACCCGCTCGATCGACCGCGAGCTGGCCCGGCAAGGGCTGGGCCGCGCGCACCATCGGGCGCTGTATTTCGTCGCTCGCAAACCCAATCTGACGGTCAGCGAGCTGCTGTCGCTGCTGGCGATCACCAAGCAGTCGCTCGGGCGGGTGCTCAACGAACTCACCGCGCGCGACCTGATCGAGACGCGTGCCGGTGAGCGTGACCGGCGTCAGCGGCTGCTGCGGCTGACGCCGGCCGGCACCAAGCTGGAAACCGAGCTGTTCGACGCCGCGCGGCAGAAGATGGCGGCGGCCTATGCCAGGGCCGGGCAGCAGGCGGTGAGCGGCTATTGGGCGGTGCTGGAAGGGCTGATCCCCGAGGACGAGCGCGAACAGGTGCTGGGGCTGGGCAGCTGAATCGGAGCGGAATTGTGCTCCGTCGCACCGAACCGTGATGCCGGAACGGGTCAAAGGTGAGCAAAGGTTACACCAAAACCGGTCGTCGGTACGGCTTCGCGGCCCCTAGGCGTGCCGGCCCGCCGCCGATGAAAACAGTGCGTGCCGCCCTGCCCCGGCGGACCCTTGTAGGACAGCGATAAACGAGTGGTCAGGCGTCGGGACGCGCCGCGGCCGCCATCTCGCCGTTCCGCCGGGTCGCCGCCGCCAGCGTTTCGGTCAACAACGCCAGCATCGCCCCGTCCCGGTCGAGAACGTTCAGACCCTCCCGCGTCGACCCGCCGGGACTGGCGACACGGTCGGCGAGCACGCCCGGCGTGGTGTCCGCCCCGGCCGCGAGCAGCGCCGCGCCCTCGACGGTGGCGAGCGCCAGCCGACCGGCCTGATCCGCCGGCAAGCCCAGCGCCGCCCCCGCCGCCGTGAGCGCGTCGACGAAGCGGTAGAGGAAGGCGGGGCCGCTACCCGCCAGCGCGGTGACGAGGTCGAAGGCGCGTTCGTCGGCGATCCACTCGACCAGCCCGAGCGGCGCCATCAGCGCGGCGGCGCGGTCGCCCGCCTCCGTCCCACGCGCGCCGTGCAGCCCCACCACGCCCTTGCCGATCGCGACGGGCAGGTTGGGCATCGCGCGCACCACCGGCGCATCGACGACAGACGTGAGCGTCGCCAGCTCCACCCCTGCCAGGATCGACACGACCAGCCGCGGCGCGTGGCCACGAAGCGCGGGCGCGACGGCGCGGAGCTGATGCGGTTTGTGGCCGAGGATGATGGTGTCGAACGGCTCGGCCGGGATCGCAGCGACGACGCGCACGCCGTCCGGCTGCGCGCGGCCGCTGGGGCTGACCACCGTCACCCTGACGGCGGGCACGCCGCTCGCCAGCCAGCGGCGCAGCATCGCGCCACCCATGTTGCCGGAACCGACCATCAGCAGCCGGCCGGCGGCATCGGCGGGGGTCATGTCAGGCTTCTCCGTGGGTCTCGATCAGCGCGGCGGCGAGCGCGTCCTTGGGTGACTTGCCGCCCCACAGCACGAACTGGAACACGGGATAGAAGCGCTCGCACTCCTCGACCGCGGTCTCGACCAGCTGCTCCGCCTGCGCCAGCGACAGCGCCGCGCCTTCCTCGCCGTCGATCATCGCCGCGTGCCGATACAGGAGCACGCCCGACGAGGTCCACAGCTCGAAATGTCCGACCCAGAGCTGTTCGTTGACCAGCGACATCGCCTCGAAGATCGCGGGACGGCGATCGTCGGTCACCTTGATGTCGGGAAAGGCGAGGAACTGGAGCACGCTGTCGCCGTCGCGCCACAGCGCGCGCAGCTCATAGGTCGTCCAGCTGCCCTTGACCTGCGCGACGATCTCTTCGTCGTGACGCTCGTTCTCCCAGCCATGCGCGTCGAAATAGGTTTCGAGCATGTCGAGCGGGGCGTCGACGTCCGGCTCCTGATCGGCCTGATTCAGCATAGATCCCCGTGTCCCACCGCTGCGCCGTAGCACGGCCGACCGGCACGCGCCGCGCTGGCCGGCGCGTGCCGTGGACAGCTCTGTAGAGAAAACTGTGGAAAAGTCAGCCCGCGGGCACCTGCCGCGCCTCGAGCGCATCGAGCCGGGCACGCAGCGCATCGGCCTCGTCGCGGGCGGCGGCGGCCATCGCCTTCACCGCCTCGAACTCGTCGCGGCCGACGAAATCGAGGCCGCCGATCCACTCGCGCGCACGGTAGCGGGCGCCGGCCTCGGCCTCACGCCCCAACCCGGCCAGCGTCCCCGCCGCGCCGTTCAGCACCTTGACGAAATCACCGACGACACGGTTCTCGGACTGCATTCGACTACTCCTGTACGCCTACAGCATTTGGGAGGTCGACGCGCCCGGCGCAAGCCGCTCGGCATCGGGGTTGAGCTGCCCGATACGCCAGCACAGCACGCCCGCAAAGCCGACCCAGACCAGCAGCGGCACCATCAGCCAGGCGGCGCCGGACCGCACCCGGCCGAACAGCAGCGTGACGACGATCCCGACCAGCAGGATGGCGGCGATCAGCGCGGTCGACGCCGCGATCCGATGCGCGCCGAAGAACAGCGGCTGCCACGCGAACAGCAGCGCGATCTCGACCGCGAACAGCGCCACCGCCGGCCACCGACCCCGCGCCCCACGCGCGTTGAGCACGATCGCGACCGCCAGCCCCATGCAGATGTAGATGATGCTCCACGCCACCGGGAACGCCCAGTCGGGCGGATTGACCGACGGCTTTTGCAGCGCGACGTACCAGGCGTTGTCGCTGCCGGCCGGGACCGAGCGGCCGGAGACGAAGCCGATCAGCAGCACCAGCGGCACGCAGACCGCCGCCCAGCGCGCGAACGACCACCGCAACTGCCCCCTCGACGCGATCCCGCCCACGGCCGTCCCCCTGCTGTTGCTCGCGTCCCTGCCGCAACCCGCGCGGCGGTTCAACCGCGGGTGGCGGCGAGGAGGAACTCCACATTGCCTTCGGGTCCCGTGATGGGACTGGGCGTGACGCCGGCGACGTCCCAGCCCTGCGCCGTCACCCAGGCGGCGACGTCGTCGCACACCCGCGCGTGGATCGCCGGGTCGCGGACGACACCGCCCTTTCCCACCTCGTCGCGCCCGGCCTCGAACTGCGGCTTCACCAGCGCGAGCAGCCTCGCAGGCGGTCTGGCAAAGCCGAACGGGCGGTCGAGCACCTTGGCGAGGCCGATGAAGCTGGCGTCGCAGACGATCAGGTCGACGGGTTCGGGGATGTGGCCGGCGGTGAGGATACGCGCGCTGGTCTGTTCCAGCACGACGACGCGCGGGTCCTGCCGCAGCTTCCAGGCGAGCTGGTTGGTGCCGCTGTCGACCGCGTAGACCCGCGCCGCGCCGCGCGTCAGCAGCACGTCGGTGAAGCCGCCGGTCGAGCTGCCGACATCGATCGCGACCGCGCCCGTCACGTCCCAGCCGAAATGGTCGAGGCCGTGCGCCAGCTTGACGCCGCCGCGCGACACCCAGGGATGGTCGCGGCCCCGCACCTCCAGCGGCACGTCGGGCGCGAACTGCTCCCCCGCTTTGGCGACCTTGCGCTCGCCCGCGAACACCAGCCCCGCGAGGATCAACGCCTGCGCGCGGGTGCGGGATTCGACGAGGCCGCGGTCGACGAGGAGTTGGTCGATGCGGGTCTTGGGCAAACTTTACTCCTGATCGGTAGCGCGCTACCTCGCATCCATGAACGCGCCGGTCAGCCAGGACAAGTTCCGCGCCTATCGCGAGCGCAAGAAGGCGGCAGGGCTGCGCGAGGTTCGGTTATGGGTGCCCGATACGCGCTCCACCGCATTCAAGGCGGAGGCGACGCGGCAGGCCGCGCTTCTCAACCATAGCGAGGACGAGAAGGAAGCGATCGCGGCCATGGAGCGGCTCGCGCACGACGTGCTGGACGATTGGCACTGACCCGCGGTGATGTCGTGCTTGTCGCCGAAGGCAAGCCTCGACCGGTTGTCATCATCCAGTCGGACAGTCTGCCGACCCCCGACGCCGTCCTGATCTGCCCGCTCACGTCGTTCCTGATCGACGCGCCCATCTATCGGCCCACGATCGGCCCATCGGCAACCAACGGGCTGATCGTCACGTCGCAGCTGATGCTCGACAGAGTGACGCCAGCGCGCAGGACGCGGATCGACCGCGCGATCGGCCGCCTGTCCGACCCAGATATGGAACGGCTAGCGCTGGCGCTGATCGTCCTGCTCGATCTCGTCGGCTGAGGCGCGCGCATACCGCAGCGCCGCGCGCATCCGCCGCCAGATCGCGAGGTTCAGCCCCGCCAGCCCGATCACCGCCAGCACCGTCGCGGCGATCACCTTTTCCCATCCGGTCAAGCGCGCGCGCCCTCCGGCACCGCGGCGCTGTTGTGGCGGAGCGTGGTGAGGACGGTGCGGACGATGGCGTCCGCGTCCAGCCCCGCCTCGGCATATTGGACCTCCGGCTTGTCCTGATCCTGGAAACGATCGGGCAGGCGCATGGTGCGGATCTTCAGGCCGGCGTCGGTCAGGCCCTCGTCGCTCGCCAGCGTCAGGACATGGGCGCCCAGCCCGCCGACCGCCGCTTCCTCGATCGTCACCGCGACCTCGTGCGTGGTCAGCAGGCGCCGGATCAGCGCCTCGTCGAGCGGCTTGACGAAGCGCAGGTCGGCGACGGTGGTCGACAGCCCCTTCGCCTCCAGCTGTTCCGCCGCCTTCAGCGCCTCGCCCAGCCGCGTACCGAGCGACAGGATCGCGACCGTCTTGCCCTCGCGCACGACGCGCCCCTTGCCGATCTCCAGCACTTCGGGCGTGGCAGGCAGCGCGACGCCGGTGCCGTTGCCGCGCGGATAACGGACCGCGATCGGGCCGCTGTCGTGCTGGACGCAGGTGTGGACCATGTGGACCAGTTCGGCCTCGTCCGCCGCCGCCATCACGACGAAATTGGGCAGCGTCGCCAGATAGGTGACGTCGAACGAGCCGGCGTGGGTCGCGCCGTCCGCCCCGACCAGCCCGGCGCGGTCGATCGCGAAGCGAACGGGCAGGTTCTGGATCGCGACGTCGTGGACGACCTGATCGTAGGCGCGCTGCAGGAAGGTCGAATAGATCGCGCAGAACGGCCGCATCCCCTGCGCCGCCAGCCCGGCGGCGAAGGTGACGCCATGCTGTTCGGCGATGCCGACGTCGAAGAAGCGGTCGGGATGCACGGCGGCGAAGCGGTCGAGCCCGGTGCCCGACGGCATCGCGGCGGTGATCGCGCAGATGCGGGGATCGCTCTCCGCCTCGCGCGCCAGCGCCTCGCCGAAGACGTTCTGATATTGCGGCGGGCCGGCCGGTGCCTTGGCCTGCGCGCCGGTGATGATGTCGAACTTCTGGACGCCGTGATATTTGTCCGCCGACGCTTCGGCAGGGCCGTAGCCCTTGCCCTTCTTGGTCACGACATGGACCAGGATCGGGCCTTCCTCGGCGTCGCGGACATTCTCCAGCACCGGGATCAGCTGGTCGAGATTATGGCCGTCGATCGGGCCGACATAATAGAAGCCCAGCTCCTCGAACAACGTGCCGCCCATCGCCATGCCGCGCGCGAACTCGTCGGTCTTGCGGGCGGCCGAATGCAGCGGGCGCGGCAGCTTGCGCGCGAGTCGCCGCAGGACTTCGCGCATGCCCAGGAACTCGCGGCTCGACACGATCCGCGACAGATAGGCCGACAACCCGCCGACCGGCGGCGCGATCGACATGTCGTTGTCGTTGAGGATCACCACCAGCCGGTTGCCCGCGGCTTCGGCGTTGTTCATCGCCTCGTATGCCATGCCCGCCGACATCGCGCCGTCGCCGATCACCGCGATGCCCTTGCCCGGCCGACCGCTCAGTTTGTTAGCGGTGGCGAAGCCGAGCGCGGCGGAGATCGAGGTCGACGAATGCGCCGCGCCGAACGGGTCGTACTCGCTCTCGCTGCGCTTGGTGAAGCCGGACAGGCCGCCGCCCTGGCGCAGCGTGCGGATGCGGTCGCGCCGCCCGGTCAGGATCTTGTGCGGATAGCATTGGTGCCCGACGTCCCAGATCAGGCGATCGTTGGGCGTATCGAACACATAGTGGATCGCGGTGGTCAGCTCGACGACGCCGAGGCCCGAGCCGAGATGCCCGCCGGTGGTGCCGACCGCCGAGATCGTCTCCGCGCGGAGTTCGTCGGCGAGCTGGCGCAGCTGCTCGGGCTTGAGCGCGCGGAGATCGGCGGGGACGTTAACGGTGTCGAGCAACGGAGTCGCAGGAAGATCGGCCATTCACGGGGGCTTACCCGTTTGGAAAACGAGTGTCGATTGTGTGACGCTGGACAGGATACGCACATCATCTGCATGACGCAGCGCATGACCCGCACCCACCGCCTGGCGACCGAAGACGACCTGCCCGCCATCGCGGCGTTGATGGACCGCGCGATCGAGGCGTTGCAGGCCGGCTTCCTGTCGCCGGCGCAGATCTCGGCCAGCCGTGCCGGGATGGGGCTGGATACGCAGCTGATCGCGGACCGGACCTATTTCCTGGTCGAGGACGACGACGTGCTGGTCGGCTGCGGCGGCTGGAGCCGGCGGGCGACGCTGTACGGCGGCGACGCGGCGGCGGTGCGGGATGCGTCGCTGCTCGACCCCGCGCGTGATCCGGCGCGGATCAGGGCGATGTACACCGACCCCGACCGGGTGCGGCAGGGGATCGGCCGCGCGGTGCTGACGCTATGCGAGGACGCGGCGCGGGCGGCGGGCTTTGCCCGGACGCAGCTGATGGCGACGCGCGCGGGCGAGCCGCTGTATCGCGCGAGCGGTTACGAGGTGGTGGAACGGGTCGACAGCTTCGTGCCCGGCGAGGTCGCGGTGCCGGGCGCGGTGATGGTCAAGCCGCTTTAGGCGGCGACGCAATCGGCGCAGGTGCCGCGCACCTCGATCACCGGGCGGACCGGCGAGAAGCCCGCGGCCGACGCGGCGCTGCGGACGCCCTTCGTGATGCGGTCGTCGTCCAGATGCGTGGTCTGGCCGCAGGCGTCGCAGACCAGGAAGATGCAGTCGTGCAGGCAATCCGGGTGCGCGTTGGCGACATAGGCGTTGGCGCTCTCGACGCGACGCGCGAGGTTCGAGCCGACGAACAGGTCCAGGATGCGATAGACGGTGTTCGCCGCCACCCGCCGGCCCTCGCGCTTCGACACCGCATCGGCAATGTCATAGGCGGACGCCGGCTTGTCGAACCCGGCCAGCGCTTCGAACACGCTGGCGCGCATCGTCGTCCACTGTTCGCCCGCCTTTTCCAGCGTCGTCTGCGCGGCATGGGTAAGGGCGTCGCCCTCATGCTCGTGATGATCGTGAGCGTGCGCGGCCATGACCGGAAGATAAGCCCGCTCCGCCCCGCGAACAAGCCTAGTGCGTGGCGCGGTAGTTGAGGTCGTGCCCGAAGGCGAGGACACCGACGCCGAGGACGTTCCACAGCGCCTCGCCGCCGCCATGCGGCAGCCCGAGCGCGCCGGCCATCATGCCGAGGCCGAACGCCCCCACAACCGCCGGCATCATATAGCCATGCTCCAGCACGCCGCGCCCGAGCGCCAGCGCGCCGAGCGCGATCGCGATCATCAGCCCGACCTCATGGAAGATCGGATCGAGCAGCACGCTGCCCGCCGCCGACATCAGCGCGAGCAGCACGGAGGTGGCGATGCAGTGGACCAGACAAAGTCCCGACACCCCCATCGCGACGCGATCGAGACCGAATCGACGCAGCGACCCATGCAGGCCATGCATCCAGGACAGGCGAATCGCGGCGCTCACGATCCGCTATATGCATCGCCCGAGGAAAAGATACAACATCACACTCGCGCTTGGGTTGCACGACCGGGCGTGCGGTTTACACAGCGCCATGCGCCTGCCCCTGCTCGCCGTCCTGTCCTGCCTGATCGGCGTCGCCCCGGTCGCCGCGCAGCAAAGCGCGGTCGCCACCGATCCGCCCGCAGACCGCCTCCACCCCGCGGGCATGACCGTGCTGCATATCCCGTCCGGCGGCGTCGCGATCAACGGGGTCGCCTATACGCCGTCGGGGCCGGGCCCTCATCCGATCCTGCTGCTGCTCCATGGCTGGCCCGGTAACGAGAAGAACCTCGATCTCGCCCAGGCGGCGCGACGGGCGGGCTGGGTGGCGGTGACGATCAACTATCGCGGCTCCTGGGGCAGTCCCGGCCGGTTTTCCTTCGCGCATGTGCTGGAAGATACGCAGGCGGCGCTCGCCTATCTGCGGACGCCCGCGACCGCGGCGCGCCTGGGTGCTGACCCGGAGCGCATCGTCCTGGCCGGGCACAGCATGGGCGGCTGGTCGACGCTGTTGACGGCGGCGCGCGACCATCGCCTGCTGGGCGCGGTGGCGATCTCGGCGGCCGACATGGGTGCGCTTGGGGACCTGCCGCGTGAGAAGACGATCGCGGCTGCGGCGGACAACGCCGAGACGCTGGTGACGACCCCGGCCGCGATGGCGGACGAACTGATCGCGCGGGGACGCACATGGCGTCTGGCCGGTGCGGCGGCGGGGCTGACCCGCACCCGCCTGCTGGTGCTGACCAGCGACGACGGCCTGGCGCCGCCCGCCGACGCGCTGGTCGCGGCGGTGCGCGCCGGCGGCAGCGGCCAGGTGGAGGCGCGGCATGTCGCGACCGACCATGGCTGGTCGGACCACCGCATCGTGCTGGAGACGATCGTCCTCGACTGGCTCGCGATGCTGCGCTGAGGCGATCGGCCCGCCCCGGTTGGCGTGACCGCGGCGAGCGCCTATCTGCCGATCATGCTTCAGCCCAGCCCCGCCTTCATGACGCGCGCGCGTCCGTTTGCGCTGGCCCGGTGGCTATGGGCGGTGGCAGGGCTGATCGTGGCGATGGTGGTGGTCGGCGGGATTACCCGGCTGACCGAGTCGGGGCTGTCGATCACCGAGTGGAAGCCGATCACCGGCGCGATCCCGCCGCTGACCGACGCGCAATGGCAGGCGGCGTTCGACGGCTACAAGCGCATTCCGGAATATCGCGCGTTCAATCAGGGAATGACGCTCGCCGGGTTCAAGGCGATCTTCTTCTGGGAATATCTGCACCGCCTGCTCGGGCGGATCATCGGGCTGGCGTTCGCCGGGCCGCTGATCTGGTTCTGGGCGAGGAAGCAGATCCCGGCGGGGTACAAGCCGCGGCTGGTCGCGCTGCTGGCGCTGGGCGGGCTGCAAGGGGCGATCGGCTGGTGGATGGTCGCGTCCGGCCTGTCGGTGCGGACCGATGTCAGCCACCTGCGGCTGATGGTCCACCTGCTGACCGCGCTGGTGATCCTGGCGGGGATCGTCTGGACCGCGCTCGATCTGGTCGCGCTGAAGCGGCAGCCGCTGGTGCCCTCGGCACGGCTGCTGCCGGTCGCGGGCGTGGCGCTGATCCTGCTGTTCGTGCAGCTCGGCTTCGGTGCGCTGACCGCCGGGCTCGACGCGGGCTATGCCTATGCCAGCTGGCCGCTGATGGGCGATGCGCTGTTTCCCGCCGGCGCGCTGCCGCCGGGGGCGGGCTCGGGCGAGCTGGTCAACAACCCGATCGTCGTCCAGTTCGTCCACCGCTGGCTGGCGTTCGTCGCCGCCGCCGGTCTGTGCGTGCTCGCCTGGCGTGCCGGGCGGATCGGCAGCCGCGCGGGGCTGGCGGTGGTCGGGCTGGTGGTGCTGCAGATCGGGCTGGGCGTCGCGACACTGCTGTCGGGCGTGCGGATCGAGGTGGCGGTGTGGCACCAGCTCAACGCCGCGCTGCTGCTGATCGCCACCGTGACCGCCGCGCATGCGATCGGTCGCGCCCGCACCTGACGGGTATCCCATTACCCGTCAGCAAAGCCGCCGTAAAGCTTGACTTCGACGGCCCGCTACAGCATTGGCGCAGCACACGCCGCCTCCTTATCGGGGCGGCGCTTTGTTTCATTCGAAAGGTCAACACGCCCATGAAGGCGCTGATGAAGACCACCAAGTCGGTCAAGCCGCACGAGGTGGAGAAGAAGTGGCATATCGTCGATGCCGAGGGTCTGGTCGTCGGGCGCGCGGCGGTGGTGATCGCCAACGTCCTCCGCGGCAAGCACAAGACCAGCTTCACGCCCCATGTCGATTGCGGCGACAACGTCGTCGTCATCAACGCCGACAAGATCCGCTTCACGTCGAACAAGGCGGAAAAGAAGATCTATTACAAGCACACCGGCTATGCCGGCGGCATCAAGAGCGTGACCGCGGCCAAGGTGCTGGAGGGCCGCTTCCCCGAGCGCGTGCTGGAAAAGGCCGTCGAGCGCATGATCCCGCGCGGGCCGCTGGGCCGCGAGCAGATGCGTAACCTCCGTATCTTCAAGGGCACGGAGCATCCCCACACCGCGCAAGACCCGCAGGTGCTCGACATCGCCGGCATGAGCCGCAAGAACAAGGTGGGCGCATAATGTCCGACAACCGCCAGTCGCTTTCCGACCTCGCCAGCCTGACCTCGCAGGCGCCGGCCCCCGCCCCAACCGGCGGTGACGACGCCGCGCCGCAGGCCGCCGCTCCCGTCGTGTCGACCATGCCGCTGCGCGAGCAGATCATCGACAAGCAGGGTCGCGCCTATGCGACCGGCCGCCGCAAGGATGCCGTCGCGCGGGTCTGGCTGAAGCCCGGCACCGGCAAGATCACGATCAACACGCGCGATCAGGAAATCTATTTCGCACGGCCGACGCTGCGCCTCGTCATCAACCAGGTGTTCGGGATCACCGAGCGCGAAGGTCAGTACGACGTGATCTGCACCGTCAAGGGCGGTGGCCTGTCGGGTCAGGCGGGCGCGGTGAAGCACGGCATCAGCCAGGCGATCACCAAGTACGAGCCGGCGCTGCGCGCCTCGGTCAAGGCGGCAGGCTTCCTGACCCGCGACAGCCGCACGGTGGAGCGCAAGAAGTACGGCCGGGCGAAGGCACGTCGTTCGTTCCAGTTCTCTAAGCGTTAAGCGGACAGTTGGCGCCCGGCCTGTGCCGGGCGTCACGATCGGACGAAGGGGCGGTCCGGCGACGGGCCGCCCTTTTCGCGTGTGCCGCGATCGCGGTTGTTCATTCTTCGTCACCCCGCCCTTGAGCCGGGGTCCCGCTGCCTTGTCCCGCGCGCAGAAGAAGCGGGATCCCGGGTCAAGCCCGGGATGACGGTGTAGGGGGACGCCATGCCCCTTCCCCATCTCCATCAAGTCGGCCCGCACCGCCTGCTCTTCGTCATGGCGACCGAGCATGAATACGGCCCGGCGTTGCGCGCGCGTATCCGGCCGCTCATCACCGGCGTTGGTCCGATCGAGGCGGCGGCGGGGACCGCGGCGGCACTGGCGACCCTCGCCGCGGCGGACGCGCTGCCCGATGCGGTGGTCAGCCTCGGCTCGGCCGGATCGCGCCGCCTGCCGCTCGGCACGGTGTATCAGGTGAGCGACGTCAGCTGGCGCGACATCGACGCCTCGCCGCTCGGCTTCGCTCGCGGGGTGACGCCGTTCGCCGACTTCCCGGCGGTGGTGACGCTGGCGACGCCGCTCGCCGGCGTGCCCACCGCGACCCTCTCGACCGGCGCCGACATGGTGGTGGGCGCTGCGTATGACGCGATCGACGCCGATCTGGTGGATATGGAGACCTATGCCGTCTGGCGCGCCTGCGCCCGTTTCGATGTCCCGCTGATCGGCCTGCGCGGTGTGTCCGACGGGGTTGCCGATGGCGAGCGGCTCGACTGGACGGCGCTGCTCGGGTTGCTGGACGAGCGGCTGGCGGCAGCGGTGGGTGAGCTTGTCGAGGTGGGCATTAGTGTCTGCTAATGGTGGAAAGCGGACGTTGTGTCAGGCTATCGAACGCTCATGGTTGAAGCCGCGCTCCTTTCCCGGCAGCCTTACAGGCGGCGGACATGGATGCGACAGCGGCTGCCGTTCTGGGCGCTTAGCTGGGCTCCGAAGGGAACCGACTGCGAGGCTGCGGGCGGACAGCACGAGTGGTACAACGAAGACGGGCAGCGCTCAGCTTGTTACCATTGCGTGGTTACCGATGGCGGCCGGCGCTGGTGAGCGAAAGTCCGTTGTTGGTGGAAAGCGGACATTGACGTATCATTTGGATTTAAGCATCCTCACGGTAAGAAACAACCTGAAGTGAGAGTTGCCGTGAAATCGATTGCTCGGCACCGTCTAGAGATTGTGCTCGGAAGCGTGATTCTGATCGGCATGCTATTCTATCTGGGTTGGCTTCGCTGATCGCCAGCCGACGGCTTCTAGCTGCATGTCCGGTTTTGGGTGATTGCGATCCTTCGCCGCGCCGCACGAGCCGAACGTCCGTTAATGGTGGAGGGCAGTCATACGGCTTCGAGGTCGACAGCGTCGACCCGGTGTTGGAGCCCACCACCCTTGTCATAGACAAACGCGAACTGCGCGCCGATCAGCGGCACCAGCCTATGGGGGTCGCCGCAGCGGACATGATCGAAGGGATGCTCTACACTCACCAGATCAACGATCCGATTCGAATGGCCGTCCTCAACAGTAAACCATGCGTTGCACTCGGCTGACGGCAAGAAGCCATACGGGAGCATTCGAAGCCTTGCCGCCCCTGCCTCCCCGCACGCGTGGAAGGCGCAAGGCTCGCTCACCAGCGTCTTGAAGAGTGCCTCTGCAACCCTGTCCCAACCATCTCCTTGCTGCCCATCTTTCCACGGCACCTCTGCCCGGTTGAGGCTTGGCACAAGCGCGCGGCAAGCCTCCACGAAGTTCAGGATCAGGTCCGTAACGGTGATGCTAGCCATGCAACGACACTACGCGCCTCGTTCAAATGTTCGCAATTGGGCGTTAGCGGACGGACGCGCGGCTGGCGATCACAGCGTCGACTTTGGCGACTTTGTCTCGAAGCCTCTCAAGATATGGCCGCCCATACGTTTCCATCCGGTCGGCCGGGTAGTTCCGGATCGCGTCTTGATAGCGTTGCGCCTGATCCACCAAGTCAGCCCGGAGGCGCTCCAGATCACGATCTGAAAGTCTTTCACGCTCGACATAGGCTCGCTCGATGAACACCGCTCCATGTTAGGTCGGGCGCTCCTCAACCACCAGTCCAATGTCCGCTATTGGGCGTAAGCGGACGTTCGCTACGCCGCAATCCGATCCGCAAACAGCGTCCCCAACTCCCGCTTCAATATTTTCCCGTTCGCGTTCCTCGGCAGCGTCTCGTCAACGAACCGGATCGCCACCGGAGTCTTGAACACCGCGAGCCTGGCCTTCACCCATGCCTGCAGCTCCGCCTCGGTCGCCGTCATGCCGGGCGCCAGATGCACCACCGCCGCCGGTTCCTCGCCCAGCGTGCGGTGCGGCAGGCCGATCAGCGCGCAGTCGGTGACGGCCGGGTGATCGTAGAGGACGTTCTCGACCTCGGTCGAATAGATGTTCTCGCCGCCGCGGATGATCATGTCCTTGGCGCGATCGACGACATACAGGAAACCTTCGCCGTCAAGCCGCGCCAGATCGCCCGTCCGTACCCAGCCGTCGACGAAGGTCTCCGCCGTCGCCTCGGGCTTGCGCCAATATTGCTTCACGATCATCGGCCCGCGCGCCCACAGCTCGCCGACCGCGCCGACGGGCAGCACGGTCGTGCCGTCCTCGTCCCTGATCTCCAGATCGGCGGTCGCGACCGGCGGGCCGGCGCTGGTCGGGCGGTTGAGATAATCCTCCGCCGCGTGATGCGTGACCGTCGCCATCGTCTCCGTCATGCCCCAGCCGTTACCGGGCAGCGCGCCGAACTCCTCGTAGATCTTGCGGACCAGCTCGGGCGCGGACGGCGCGCCGCCATAGGCGATCGCCTCGATCGAGGAGAGGTCGTAATTGTGGCGCTCGGGATGCTCGATCAGCTGCCAGGCGATCGTCGGCACGCCGCCGGTGACATTGACCTTCTCGCGCTCGATCAGCTCCATCGCGCGGATCGGGTCCCATTTGCGCATATAGACGTTGGTCGAGCCGCCCGCGACCGTGCCCATCAGCCCGGCGGAACAGGCGGTGACGTGGAACAACGGAATCACCGTCAGGCTGGTGCGCGGCTGCGGCTCCGGGATCGGATCGCCGCGGCGCAGGAACGACCGCGCGCCGGAATAGCCGCCCGACATGATGTTGCTCATCATGTTGCGGTGCGTGCCAAGCGCCCCCTTCGGCGCGCCGGTCGTGCCGCTGGTGTAGAAGATCGTCGCGTCGTCGTCGGTGGCGATTTCGACGGCGGGCAGCGCCGTCTCGGGCAGCGTCGCCCAATCGTGCGGCGTGCCGATCACGTCCTCCAGCCGGTGGGCGATGCCGTCCAGCGGCGCGGTCGCGCGGGCGACCAGGACGTGGCGCAGGTCGGGCAGCGTCGGGTAATGCTCGCTCAGCCGGACCTGGCGCTCGTCGTCGCAGATCAGCACGACCGCCCCCGAATCGCGCATCCCGTATTCCAGCTCCGCGCCGGTCCACCAGGCGTTGAGCGGCACCATGATCGCGCCCATCGCGGTCGCGGCGAAAAAGGCGACGGGCCATTCGGGCAGGTTCCGCATCGCCAGCGCGACCCGGTCGCCCTTGCCGACGCCGAGCCGCGCCAGCTCGTTCGCCAGCGCCGCCGTCGCGCGCCAGTTCGCCTCGTAAGTGACGCGCTCGTCCTCGTAGATCGAGATCAGCCGCTCGCCATGCGCGCGGCTCGCCTCGATCAGAAAGCGCAGCGACGGCGGCGCGTTCTTCCACACCCGCGTCGGCACGCCACGGATCGTCACCGTCTCCATCTCGAACTTGCCGCCGGGCACGGTGAGCTGCCCGGCCGCGTCGGCAAGCGACATGGCGGGCCATCCGGCGGGCAGCGGGACGATTGGCTGACTGGCGGGCTGGCTGGGCTGGCTGGCCAAGGGGGCGATCCTCTCGTGCGATTTTCAGAACAACGGGTTTTCCCGTTACCCGGACAGGTTAGAGTTGATTCGCGACGCGCTCAAGGCGATAGGGTGCAGGTGATTTGAATTAGGGGTATGGATTTGGCCTTGCCGATCGCCGACGCCGCCCAGCTGGGGTTCGCCCCCGACCGCCTGCAGCGGATCGATGCTTTCCTGCGCGACAAATATGTCGAGTCGGGGCTGCTCCCCCACGCACAGCTGCTGATCGCGCGCGACGGCGAGATCGCGCATTTCAGCAGCATCGGCACCGCGCGAGAAGGCGGCGAGGCGCTGGCCGACGACGCGCTGTTCCGGATCGCGTCGATGACCAAGCCGATCACCTCGATCGCGTTCATGCAACTGGTCGAGGACGGCCTGGTCGCGGTCGACACGCCGGTCCACCACGTCCTGCCCGAGTTCAAGGGCGTCGGCGTCTACAATGGCGGCGGCGCGGGCGTACCGTTCGTGACGAAGCCGACCGGCGAGCCGATGCGGATGCTCGACCTGCTGCGCCACACGGCGGGGCTGACCTATGGCTTTCAGAACCGCTCCAACGTCGACGCCGCCTATCGCGAGGCGAAGCTGGGCGAGTGGCACGGCGGCGACGATCTCACCGCCTTCATCGGCAAGCTCGGCGCGCTGCCGCTGGAGTTCTCGCCGGGTGAGGCGTGGAACTATTCGGTCGCGACCGACGTGCTCGGCGCGGTGGTGGAGCGGGTGTCCGAACAGACGCTGGACGTCTATTTCCGCGAGCGCATCTTCGCGCCGCTGGGCATGGACGACACCTTCTTCCAGGTGCCCGAGGACAAGGTCGACCGGCTGACCGACTGTTATGTCTTTCATCCCAAGAAGCGCGAGCGGGTGATGTTCGACCGTGGCGCCGAATCGAGCTGGGCGAAGCGGCCGAACCTGTTGTCCGGCGGTGGCGGGCTGGTCTCGACCGCGCTCGACTACCACCGCTTCTGTCAGATGTGCGCCGACGACGGCACGCTGGACGGCGTGCGGGTGATCGGGCGCAAGACGCTCGACCTGATGCGGACCAACCACCTGCCGAACCGGGCCGACCTGACGACCATGTCGAAGTCGCTGTTCAGCGAAACGCAGAACGCGGGCACCGGCTTCGGGCTAGGTTTCGCGGTGGTGCAGGACGTGGCACGCACGATGATGCCGGGCAGCGTCGGCGAATATTACTGGGGCGGGATGTTCTCGACCGCGTTCTTCATCGATCCGGTCGAGCGGCTGCACATGGTGTTCATGACGCAGCTGAGCCCGTCCGCGCTCTACCCGATCCGCCGCGAGTTGAAGACGATGATCTACGCGGCGCTCGTTTAACCCGTGCTCCTGCGAAAGCAGGAGCCCAGAGCCAAGAACGCCGCGCTTGCGGCCCTAGGCTCCTGCCTTCGCAGGAGCACAGAGGAGAGAAGACATGACCGCCCCCTCCCCCATCCGCACCGAGCGCCACGACGACGTGCTCGTCATCATTTCCGACAACCCGCCGGTCAACGCGCTCGGCGCGGGCGTCCGCAGCGGGCTGGACGCCGCGATCAAGCAGGGGGTCGCCGACGACTCGATCACCGCGATGGTGATCCGCTGCGACGGCCGCACCTTCTTCGCGGGCGCCGATATTACCGAGTTCGGCAAGCCGATGCAGGGGCCGGGGCTGGGCGAGGTGGTCGACGCGATCGAGGCGTCGTCGAAGCCGGTGGTCGCCGCGATCCACGGCACCGCGCTGGGCGGCGGCTGCGAGGTGGCGCTGTCGTGCCACTACCGCGTCGCGGTGCCGTCGGCGAAATTGGGACTGCCGGAGGTGAAGCTCGGGCTGCTGCCGGGTGCGGGCGGGACGCAGCGGCTGCCGCGCGTCGCCGGGGTCAAGCTGGCGGTGCAGATGACCGCGACGGGCGACCCGATCTCCGCCAAGGCGGCGGCGGACGCCGGGCTGGTCGACCGCGTCGTCGGCGAGGACAGCCTCGAAGCCGACGCAATCGCGTTCGCGAAGGAAATCGCCGGCAAGCGTCCCCTGCCCCGCGCGTCCGAGCAGACCGTTACCCCCGACCCCGATGCGATCGCGGCATTCAAGGCAGCGAACGGCCGCAAGATGCGCGGCTTCGACGCGCCTGCCGCCAACATCGCCTGTATCGAGCTGGCGGCGAGCGGCGCGTCCTATGCGGACGGTATCGCGTTTGAGCGGCAGGAGTTCATGAAGCTGATGTCCGGCACGCAGTCGGCCGCCCAGCGCCACCTGTTCTTCGCCGAGCGTCAGGCCGCAAAGGTCGACGACATCCCCGCCGGCACGGCGCTGCGCCCGATCAGGAAGGTCGGCGTGATCGGCGCCGGCACGATGGGCGGCGGCATCTCGATGAACTTTCTCCAGGCCGGCATTCCCGTCACCATCGTCGAGACCGCGCAGGAGGCGCTCGACCAGGGTGCCGGGACGATCCGTCGCAACTACGAGAACTCGGCGAAGAAGGGCCGCTACACGACCGAGAAGGTCGAGGGGATGATGGGGCTGCTCACCCCCACCCTGTCGCTCGACGATCTCGCCGACTGCGACCTCGTGATCGAGGCGATCTACGAGAATATGGACGTCAAGAAGGAGCTGTTCGGCAAGCTCGACGCGATCTGCAAGCCGGGCGCGATCCTGGCGTCGAACACCAGCTACCTCAACATCGACGAGATGGCGGCGGTGACGAAGCGCCCCGGTGACGTGATCGGGATGCACTTCTTCTCGCCCGCCAACGTCATGAAGCTGCTGGAGGTGGTGCGCGGCGCCGCGACCAGCCCCGACGTGCTGGCGACGGTGATGGCGCTGGCCAAGCCGATCGGCAAGGTCGCGGTGGTCAGTGGCGTCTGCCCCGGCTTCATCGGCAACCGCATGCTGTCGCAGCGCGGCGGGCCCGCCAACCAGATGCTGATGCAGGGCGTCGCCCCCGAGCGGATCGACAAGGTGCTGACCGACTTCGGCATGCCGATGGGCGTCTATCAGATGAGCGACCTCGCCGGCGTTGATATCGGCTGGCATCGCGACCCGATGCGGATCGAGAGCATCCGCGACGCGCTGGCCGCCAAGGGCCGCTGGGGGCAGAAGACCAAGAAGGGCTTCTACGACTACGACGAGAACCGCACCCCGTCGCCATCGCCCGAGGTGAAGCAGGTCATCGAGGAGTTCCGCGCCAAGTCCGGGCAGGAGGCGAAGGACTATAGCGACGAGGAGATCCTGGGCGCGCTGCTCTACCCGATGGTCAACGAGGGCGCGAAGATCCTCGACGAGGGCATGGCGCAGCGCGCGTCGGACATCGATGTGGTGTGGATCTATGGCTATGGCTGGCCGGTCTATCGCGGCGGGCCGATGTTCTGGGCGAACACGGTCGGGCTCGACAAGGTCGTCGCCGGGCTGGAAGCGCAGGGCGTCGCGGTCGCGCCGCTGCTGCGCCGCAAGGCAGAGGCGGGCGAGAAGTTCTGATGGACATGTTGGCTCAGCCCTCTCCCGCGTGCGGGAGAGGGACAGCCGCGAAGCGGCAGGGTGAGGGCTGGGCGCACGGCATCGACCGTTCCGCACAGAGCCCTCACCCGACCTCGCTTCGCTCGGCCACCCTCTCCCGCAAGCGGGAGAGGGCAAAGTGAAGTCCGCCCTCGCCACCGCCGCCGCCGTCCGCGCCGGCGCGATCACCGCCGCACAAGTCTGCGACGAGACGATCGCCCGTATCGAGGCTCGCGACGGGGCGCTCAACGCCGTAGTCGTACGTGACTTCGACCGCGCACGCGCCGCCGCCGCCGCGCTGGACGCGCGCATCGCCGAGGGCTTCGACGCGCCGCTGCTGGGCGTCGCGATGACGGTGAAGGAGAGCTTCGACATCGCCGGCCTGCCCACCACCTGGGGCTTCGCCGAGCACGCCGACCACATCGCGCAGGCCGATGCGCTGGCGGTGGAACGGCTGAAGGCGGCGGGCGCGATCATCGTCGGCAAGACCAACGTGCCGGTCAGCCTCGCCGACCTGCAATCGAACAACCCGGTCTATGGCCGCACGCTAAATCCGCATCATCCGGAGCGCTCCGCCGGCGGCTCGTCGGGCGGCGGCGCGGTGGCGCTGGCGAGCGGGATGGTGCCGCTGGAATACGGCTCCGACATCGGCGGCTCGATCCGCGTTCCCGCCGCGTTCAACGGCGTCTGGGGGCACAAGCCGACTTTCGATGCGCTGTCCAAGGAGGGGCATTTCTTTCCCCGAACCGATGCCGCGCGCGGGGCGCTGTCGGTGATCGGGCCGATGGCGCGCGACGCGGACGACCTGGCGCTGGCGCTCGACCTCGTGTCGGACGTGACGCTGCCGCGCGACGGCGAGCGCGCGGCGGGCGACTGGCGCGTGCTGGTGCTCGACCACCACCCGGCAGCGGACGTGCAGGCGTCGATCCGCGCGGCGCTCGGCGGGCTGGCGAGCGCGCTGGCGACCGCCGGTGCGACGGTCACCCACGCCAGCGACGCGCTCCCCGACCTGACGGCACAGCATCGCCACTACATGACGATGCTCAACTGGACGATCATGCGCGGCCGCGCGCAGGGCGAGCACCCCGCGCCGACGCTGGCGCAATGGTTCGACGTCGAGGACGAGCAGGCGCGCTGCATCCGGCAGTGGAAGCGGCTGTTCGCGACGGTCGACGCGGTGATCGCGCCGACACTGGGCACCGTCGCGTTCCCGCACGACGACGCGCCGATCGCGGAGCGCCGCCTCGACATCGACGGCACCGACACCGCGTTCGGCGCGCAGTTCGCGTTTCCGGGCCTCGCCACCTTCCCGCTGCTGCCCGCGACCTCGGTGCCGATCGGCCGCGACGCCGACGGCCTGCCGATCGGGGTGCAGATCATCACCGACGCCTATCGCGACCACCGCGCCATCGACCTCGCGCGACTGGTCCACCGCCTCACCATCGGAGCATCCGCATGACCGATCTCGACACGTTCCGATCCGACACCCGCGCCTGGCTGGCGGAGAACTGCCCGCCCGAGATGCGCGAGCCGGTGCGCTCCGACGCCGACGTCTGCTGGGGCGGACGCAGCTACGATCCGACCGCCAATCCGGCGCAGGCGCGATGGCTCAAGGTGATGGGCGAGCGCGGCTGGACCGTGCCCGACTGGCCCAAAGCCTATGGCGGCGGCGGCCTGTCGGCGGCGGAGACCAAGGTCCTACGCGAGGAGCTGGCCGCGATCCGCGCGCGCAATCCGCTCAACAGCTTCGGCATCTCGATGCTCGGGCCGGCGCTGTTGAAATACGGCACCGAAGAGCAGAAGCTCGATTACCTGACGAAGATCGCGCGCGGCGAAATCCGCTGGTGTCAGGGCTATTCGGAGCCGAACGCCGGCTCCGACCTCGCCGGGCTGGCGAGCAGCGCGATCAGCGACGGCGACGATTACGTCATCAACGGCCAGAAGGTGTGGACCAGCTACGCCGACAAGGCCGACTGGATCTTCTGCCTCGTCCGCACGTCCAAGGAGTCGAAGCAGGGCGGCATCAGCTTCGTCCTGTTCGACATGGCGAGCGAGGGAGTCTCGACCAAGCCGATCCTGCTCATCAGCGGCTATTCGCCGTTCTGCGAGACGTTCATGGACAACGTCCGCGTGCCCAAGTCGCAGCGGGTGTACGAAGAGAACAAGGGCTGGGACGTCGCCAAATACCTGCTCGGCCACGAGCGCGAGATGATCTCCGGCATGGGGCTGGGTGGTCAGGGCGAGAACCCGTTGGTCGCGGGCGCGATCGCGACGATCGGGCTGGATCACGACGGCCGTCTCGCCGACCCGATGCTGCGCGCGCAGATCGCCGCGTTCGAGGTCCGCGCCAAGGCGTTCCGCTCGATGTCGGAGCGCTTCATCGACGAGCTGAAGGCCGGCAAGGCGCACCCCGCGCAGCCGAGCATGATGAAGTATTTCGGCACCGAGCTGAACAAGTCGCGCCACGAACTCATCATGGTGGCGGGCGGCTCGGACGCGCTGGAGTGGGAGAGCGACCGCTCGAACGGCGGCGGCGCGCCGCGCGCATGGTTGCGGACCAAGGCCAATTCGATCGAGGGCGGGACCAGCGAGGTCCAGCTCAACATCATCGCCAAGCGCATCCTGGAATTGCCCTCCTAACCCCGCTCGTCCTGAGGAGGCGCTGAGCGACGTCGACGCGCCGTCTCGAAGGACATGTGGTTCGAGACGAGGCTTCGGCTTCGCTCAGCCTCTCCTCACCACGAACGGCCTTATTCGACTGATCGGACCTTAGATGCCCCTCTACCTCGACGACGACCAGACCACGCTTCAGGACACGATCCGCGACTTCGTCGCCGACGCCGCGCCCGTGTCGCACATGCGTGCCCTACGCGACGCGGACGACCCCACCGGCTTCAGCCGCGACCTGTGGAAGCAGTTCGCCGAGATGGGCTTCACCGGCATCCTGGTCGGCGAGGATCAGGGCGGGCTGGGGCTCGGCCATGTCGAGGCGGGCGTGGTGCTGGAGGAGATCGGCCGCAACCTGTCGCCCTCCCCGTTCCTGACCACCGCCGTCGCCGCCGTCGCGGCGCTGCAGGGCACGGGCGCAGCCGCGCGCTGGTTCCCCGGCATCGTCGCGGGCGACACCGTCGCGGCGCTGGCGATCGACGAGGGGGCGAAGCATCGCGACTCCGTCGGCCTCCGGGCAGAGCGATCGGGTAACGGCTTCAAGCTGACCGGCACCAAGCGCTTCGTCACCCACGGCCATGTCGCCGACCTGCTGATCGTCGCCGCGCGCACCGCCGGGTCGGCCGACGACGAGGACGGCGTGACGCTGTTCGCGATCGAGAAGGATGCCGCCGGCCTGTCGGCCACGCCCGAACGCCTCGCGGATGCCAGCATCGCCGCGCGGCTGGAGCTCGAAGGGGTCGAGGTCGATGCCGACGCGGTGATCGGCGAGGTCGATGCCGGACGCGATCCGCTCGGCCGCCTGCTCCGCGCCGGCCGCACCGGTGCGTCCGCCGAGCTGATCGGCGTCGGCGGCGGCGCGATGGACATGACGCTCGGCTACCTCAAGGAGCGCAAGCAGTTCGGGCAGCTGATCGGCAGCTATCAGGCGCTCCAGCATCGCGCCGCGCATCTCTACAGCGAGATGGAGGTCGCGCGCGCCGCCGTGCTCAAGGCGCAGCAGCTGCTCGACAGCGGGTCGGATCAGGCGGACGACGCGGTGTCGGTCGCCAAATCCTTCGCCGCGCTGGCGACGACATTGTCGGTGCAGGAAGGTGTGCAGATGCATGGCGGCATCGGCATGACCGACGAATACGACATCGGCTTCTACATGAAGCGCGCGCGGGTGCTGGCGGAGCTGTTCGGCGACGCCGGATTCCACGCCGACAAGCTCGCGCGGATGGCAGGATATTGAGGGGGGAGGTACGCCTGCGACGGCAGGCGCCCGGAGCCACGAGCGATGCGCGGGCGGCCCTTGGCTCCCGCCTTCGCAGGAGCACGAAATGACCGACGACTGGACCCCACCCCCGCCCCACGAACTCGCGGCGAACCTCGTGCGACTGCTCGACGTCGAGGAGATCGACACCGACCTGTATCGCGGCGCCCGCCTGCCCGGCGGCAAGGGCCGCGTGTTCGGCGGGCAGGTGATCGCGCAGGCGCTGCAAGCCGCGCAGCGATCGGTCGAAGGCAAGGACGCGCACTCGCTCCACGCCTATTTCATGCGTGCCGGCGACGAGCAGTTCCCGATCGTCTTTCGCGTCGTCCGCGATTTCGAAGGCAAGAGCTTCGCCAACCGCCGCGTCATCGCGTTGCAGCGCGGGCAGCCGATCCTCAACATGATCGCGTCGTTCCAGACGCCCGAGGAAGGACTGCATCATCAGGACACGATGCCCGACGTGCCCGGTCCCGATGAGCTGAAGTCGGAAAGCGAACTCCGCAAGGATGCCGCCAAGGACATGCCGGAAAAGGTCCGCACCTTCTTCCTGCGCCGCGCCAGTCCGATCGATATCCGCCCGCTCCACCCGCGCAGCTGGTTCACGCCGGTCAAGCGCGAGCCGCGCAACTACAGCTGGTTTCGCGTCGTCGCACCGATCGGCGACGACCCGGCGATGCACCGCGCGGTGCTGGCCTATGCGTCGGACATGGCGCTGATGGCGACCAGCATGATGCCGCATGGCGTCAACTGGACGACGCCGGGGATGCAGAGCGCCAGCCTGGATCACGCGCTGTGGCTGCACGAGCCGCTCCGCGCCGACGAGTGGCTGCTCTACGCTACCGACAGCCCGTGGGCGGGGCATGGCCGCGGCATGAACCGGGGCAGCATCTTCAGCCGCGACGGCCGGCTGGTCGCGACGGTCGCGCAGGAGGGTCTGATCCGTCTGCGGCAAGACTGATCTGGAGCAAAGGGCGCGCTAACTTCTTGTTTGCGGGTGCAAGTTAGACGGGTGTCCGGACCGCACCGGAGCCTCGAGAATGATCCGCCTGCTCTACATCAGTACCGCGCGCGAGCCGGTGACGCCGGAAATGCTCGCCGACATCCTGCGCACCTCTCGGCGTAACAATGTCGCCGTCGGCGTGACGGGCCTGCTGATCGTCGGCGGCCGCCGCTTCCTGCAAGCGCTGGAAGGACCACCCGAGGCGATCTTCGCGACCTATGACCGGATCGCGCGCGACCCGCGTCACTTTGCCGTGGTGCAGCTCGCCCGCGACACGATCGTCGAGCGCCAGTTTCCCGATTGGGCGATGGGTTCGCAGGCCGGCCGCACCGCCGGGGTGGACGCCGACGTCTCCGCCGCGGTCGCCGCGCTGATCGCCCCGATCACCGACCCGTCGCTGCGCGGCTATTTCAGCGGGTTCGCCGGCCGTCAGGCTGCGGCCTAGACCGCCGTGCGGCCGTATTCCTGCTTCGTGACCGGATGCGACGACGACAGCCCGCCGTCGACCGCGATCGCCTGACCGTTGACGTAGCTGGCGTCGTCGGACGCGAGGAACAGCGCGACCTTCGCCAGTTCCTCCGGCTGCGCGCCGCGCCGCAGCGGATTGAGCCGCCCGACGCGATCCATCTTGCCGGCGTCGCGGGCGTAATCGAAGGTCGGCTTGGTCATGCCCGTTTCGGTCAGGCCGGGACAGATCGCGTTGACGCGGACGTTCGAGCCCGACAGCTGCTGCGCCGCGGTCTTGGCGAGGTTGATGACCCCCGCCTTCGACGCCGAATAGGCCGGCGATCCCGCGCCGGAGCGGATGCCCGCGACGCTCGCCGTCAGGACGATCGCCCCCACCCCACGCTTGGCGATCTCCGGCGCGGCATGCTTGATCGCCAGATACGGCCCGATCAGGTTGACGCGCAGCACCTCGGTGATGAGTGCCACGTCGGTGTCGAAGATGTTCGCCATCCCGCCCGAGATGCCAGCGTTGGCGAACATGATGTCGAGCCCGCCGAACCGCTCGACCGCCAGCGCGACGACGCGCTGCACGTCCTCTTCCAGCCCGGCGTCGATCCGCACCGCCTCCGCCGTGCCGCCCGCGTCGCGAATCGCCTGCACGGTCGCGTCCGCGCCGTCGGTCTTGTCGGCGCAGATCACCCGCCCGCCCTCCGCCGCGAACAGCGTCGCCGCCGCGCGGCCGATCCCGGAGCCGGCGCCGGTCACGATGATGGACTTGTCCTGGAAACGCATCAGATCGTCACTCCCCCGTCGATCACCATCGTCTGGCCGGTCATGAAGGTCGACGCGCGGCTCGCCAGGAACACCACCGCGCCCGCGATCTCGTCCGGCTCGCCGATCCGGCGCAGCGGTACGCGGCTGTTCGCCTCCTCGGTGCGCTTCGGGTCCTCCCACAGCGCGCGCGCGAAATCGGTCTTGATGAGGCCCGGCGCGATGCAGTTCACGCGCACGCCGTCCGGTCCGAACTCGTGCGCCAGGTTGCGCGCCAGCTGCATGTCCGCCGCCTTGGAGATGCAATAGGCGCCGATCACCGTCGACCCGCGCAGGCCGCCGATCGACGACACGATGACGATCGAGCCGTCCCGCCGCTCGCGCATCGCCGGCGCGGCCATGGCGATCAGCCAGTGGTTCGAGAGGATGTTGTTGTCCAGGATCTTGCGGAATTGCTCGTCTGCGATCCCCTCCTGCGGCCCGTAATAGGGGTTGGAGGCGGCGTTGCAGACCAGGCAGTCGATCTGCCCGAACGCGCGCACGCTCTCGTCGACCAGGTGCTGGAGCGCCGCCCTGTCGGAAATGTTCGCCGCGACCGCGATCGCGCGACCCGCGCCGAATCGGCTGTCGATCTCCGCCGCGACCGCGTCGCAGGCGTCCTGCTTGCGGCTGGAGATGACGACGTTCGCCCCCTGCTCGGCGCAGGCGATGGCGGACGCCCGGCCGATGCCGCGCGACGAGCCGGTGATGACGACGGTGCGCCCGGTCAAATCGAATTGGCTCATGTCGACGAAGCTCCCTCTCTCGTCATCCCGGCGACGGCGATCACGCCCCCGCCTTCTCCGCGAAGTCCCAGCTGGCCTTGGCCAGCCGACCCACGCCCGCCGCACTTCGCTCGGCCTGCGCGCTGGACGCGGTGCCGTCGACGATGCGCTTCTTGATGCCCTGGACGATGCCGGTCAGCCGGAACAGATTGTAGCTGAAATACCAGTTGAGGTCGGGCACGCCGTCGCGCCCGGTCGCGGCGCAATAGCGGACGACCATCTCGTCCAGCGTCGGGATGCCGCTGTCGCCGCCGGCCACCCCCATCACGCCGGAACGACCCTCCGGCTGCGTCACCCAGCTCATCAGAAAGTAGGAGAAGTCCGCCAACGGATCGCCCAGCGTCGACAGCTCCCAGTCGAGCACGGCGATCACCTTCGGCTCGGTGGCATGCAGGATCATGTTGTCGATGCGATAGTCGCCATGGACGACGCTGGTCCGTGTCTGCTCGGGCACGGTACGCGGCAGCCATTCGATCAGCCGCTCGACCTCAGGCATGTGCTCGGTCTCGGACATGCGATATTGCTTGGTCCAACGCTCGACCTGCCGGGCGAAATAATTGCCGGGCTTGCCGAACGTTTCCAGCCCCGCCGCTACGTGATCGGTGTTGTGCAGGCCCGCCAGCGTGTCGCCCATCGCGTGATAGATCGCGGTGCGCTCCGCCGGCGCATAGTCGGGCAGCGTGCCGTCCCACAGGTTGCGCCCACCCGCGAACCCCATCACGTAGAACATCGTGCCGATGACGCTCTCGTCGGTGCACAGTCCGTACGGCCGCGCGACGGGAAAGCCGGTCGGGTACAGCCCGGCGATGACGCGGTATTCGCGGTCGACGGCGTGGGCGCTCGGCAGCAGCTTGCCGAACGGCTTGCGGCGCAGGACGTAGGTGCCCGACGGGCTGGTCAGCTTGTAGGTCGGATTGGACTGGCCGCCCGCGAACTTCTCATAGGTCAGCGGCCCGGCGAAGCCCTCGACGTTCGCCGTCATCCACGCGGTCAGCGCCGCCTCGTCCAGCCGGTCCTTGTCGGCGACCGGGATCGTCCCGGCCATCGTGGCTGCGGTCGCGTCGGTCACGCGAAGGTTATCACCGAGCGGGTCGTATCCCCCCGTCGCAGCTCGTCGAACGCATCGTTGATCCGTTCCAGCGGCATGCGATCGGCGATGATCGTGTCGAGGTCGAGCAGCCCTCGCTGGTAGAAATCCACCAGCCGGGGAATGTCGACCGGGAAATGGTTGCGCCCCATCAGGGCGCCCTGGAGTTTCTTGTCGGCGAGCAGGTCCAGCGCCGACAGGCCGACCTTTTCGGTCAGCGGCATCATGCCCAGAATCGTCGCGGTGCCGCCGCGCCGCAGCACCTTGACCGCCGTCGCCGCAGATTGCGGCCGGCCGACCGCCTCGATCGCGTGGTGGACGCCGCCGCGCGTCAGCTCGATGATCTCGTCCGCCGCGGTCTCGCTCGATGCGTCAATGACGTGGGTGGCGCCGAGCACGGTCGCGAGGTCGCGCTTCTCCGCCACCGGATCGACCGCGATCACCTTGCCAGCGCCCGCGATCCGCGCCGCGTTGACCGCCGCCAGTCCGACGCCGCCGCAGCCGACGATGCACACGGTCTCGCCGGGCACCACCTTCGCGGTGTTGAAGATCGCGCCCGCGCCCGTCGTGACCGCACAGCCCAGGATCGCGGCACGGTCGAGCGGCATCTCCGGGTCGATCGCGACGCAGGCGTGCTCGTGGACCAGCATCATCTCGGCATAGGCGCTGAGGTTGAGCATCTGCGCGATCGGCCGGTCGCCCAGCATCAGCCGCGGCTTGGCGCCCTTGGCGCGCTTCACGCCGGGATCGATGCACAGCGACATCCGGCCGGTGACGCAGAACTCGCAGTGACCGCAGAACGCCGAAAGACAGGTCACGACATGATCGCCGACCTTGACCGTCCGCACCTCGTCGCCGACCGCCTCGACCACGCCCGCCGCCTCGTGGCCGGGAATGCCAGGCAGCGGGTGCGGATAGGCCCCGTCGACGAAATGCAGGTCCGACCGGCACACCCCGCACGCGACGGTGCGGATCAGCACCTCGTGTGCGCCGGGCAGGTCGACGGTGACGTCCTCGACGCGCAACGGCGTCTTGGCTTCGAAGAGAACGGCGGCTTTCATTTTTCCTCTTTCGTCATCCCCGCGGCGGCGGGGACCCATCTCGCTCACTCACCACGAGCCCAAATGTCGGCGTCGGGTCCCCGCTTTCGCGGGGGTGACGGTCAGCGCGTCGCCGCCATGTCGCCCGACGACACGCGATCGTTGTTCGCCTTGTAGTCGGCGTACTTCCCGAACTCGTTGCGCGCGATCGCCCGGTTGTGGACCTCGTCCGGCCCATCGGCGAAGCGCAACGTCCGCATCGCCGCCCACTGGTGCGCCAGCGGAAAATCATCCGACACGCCGCCGCCGCCATGCGCCTGGATCGCGTCGTCGAGGATCGACAGCGCCATATTGGGCGCCGCGACCTTGATCATCGCGATCTCCAGCTGCGCCGACTTGTTGCCCGCCTTGTCCATCATGTCCGCCGCCTTGAGGCACAGCAGCCGCGTCATCTCGATGTCGATCCGCGCTTTGGCGAGGCGCTGTTCCCAGATCGAATGGCTCGACAGCGTCTTGCCGAACGCGACCCGACTGAGCAATCGCTTCGCCATCGCCGCGATCGCGGTCTCGGCGGTGCCGATGGTCCGCATGCAATGGTGGATGCGCCCCGGCCCGAGCCGGCCCTGCGCGATCTCGAAGCCCCTGCCCTCGCCGAGCAGCACGTTCTCGACCGGCACGCGCACGTCCTTCAGCTCGACTTCGCCATGGCCGTGCGGCGCGTGGTCGTAGCCATAGACCGACAGCATCCGCTTGATCCGCACGCCGGGCGTGTCCATCGGGACCAGGATCTGCGACTGCTGGCTGTGGCGCGAGCCCTCCGGGTTGGTCTTGCCCATCACGATCGCGACCTGGCAGCGGGGGTCGCCGACGCCCGACGACCACCATTTGGTGCCGTTGATGACGTAGTGATCGCCGTCCCGCTCCATCCGCGTCTCGATGTTGGTGGCATCCGACGAGGCGACCGCCGGCTCCGTCATCAGAAAGGCGGAGCGGATCTCCCCGTTCATCAGCGGGGCGAGCCAGCGCTCCTTCTGCTCGCGCGTGCCATAGCGGTGAAACACCTCCATGTTGCCGGTGTCGGGTGCGGAGCAGTTGAAGCATTCCGATGCCCAGCCGACCTTGCCCATCTCCTCCGCGCACAAGGCGTATTCGAGATTGGTGAGCTGCGTGCCCTCGAATTCGAACGTGTCGTCGACATGCGTCTGACCGGAGTGCGGCGGCATGAAGAAGTTCCACAAACCCGCCGCCTTGGCCTTGGCCTTGACCTCCTCGATGACCGGAATGACCTTCCAGCGCTCGCCGTGGTGTGCCTGCTCGACATATTCGGGCGTGCGGGGCGCGATCTCGCGCTCGATGAAGTCCCGGACGCGATCCCGAAAATAAGTCTCGCGTTCGCTGAGCGTGAAATCCATGCCGCTACCCTCTCGCGCTGTCCGTTGTCGACGCGCGTGTAGGCCATACCGAGTTTTCGGTAAAGCCGACTTTGAGGCAATCCTGCACCTATGAGAGAAAGCACTGTTGCTTCTAAACCGCCGCCCGCTAGCATATGCAGATGGCGGGGGAACAGGCAGTCGCGGACGGTGCGGAACAGGGCACCGCACGCTTTCGGCAAAAGCGCGACGCGATCCTCGCCGCCGCCGCAGAGGCGATCAACGAGCAATCGGCGAAGGGCATGACCTTCGCGGACGTCGCGCGCCGGGTCGGGCTGAACACCACCAGCGTCACCTATTATTTCAAGCGCAAGGAAGATCTCGCCGCCGCCGCATTCGAGCACACGCTCGATTACCTGCTGCTGATGCTCGACACCGCGATGGAGGCGGCGACGCCGGCGGAGCGCGTCCGCCGCTATCTCGCGCTCAACATCGCCCGGCTACGCCGGATCGAGCGCGGCGAGGAACGGCCGCTGGCGGTGCTGTCCGACCTGCGCGCGATGGAAGAGCCGATGAAGGCGCGGCTGCTGTCGGGCTGGCGTGAGGTGTTCCGACGCACGCGCGGGTTGTGGGGACCGGCGCCGACGCGGGCGCAGACGGACCTCAACGGCGCGCGCGCGCATGTGCTGCTGGAAAACACCTTCTGGCTGCCGGTGTGGCTGCGCCGCTACGAGCCCGACCAGTACGATCGCGTGGAGGCGCGGCTGTTCGACATCCTCGCGCATGGGCTGGCGGGGCCGGACGCGCGCTGGACGCCGCAACCGCTCGACCTCGCTCCCGACGAGCGCGAACCGGGCCGCGCGGCGTTCCTGCTGGCGGCGACGCGGCTCATCAACGAGCTGGGGTATCGGGGCGCGTCGGTGCAGCGGATCGCGTCGCAGCTGAACGTCACCAAGGGCAGTTTCTACCACCATCTCGACGCCAAGGACGAGCTGGTGATCGCCTGTTATCAGCGCAGCTTCGACACCATTGCGGCGGCGCAGGCGCGCGCGGACGCGGCGGGCGGCACGCACTGGCAGCGGCTGTCGAGCGCCGTCGCGGCGCTGCTCGACATTCAGTTCGCCGAACGCGCGCCGCTGCTGCGGACGACGGCGCTCAGCGGGCTACCCGCGCCGGTCCGCACGGCGATGGTCGACCGCTCCAATCTGATCGCGCGACGCTATGCAGGCACGATCATGGACGGCGTGGCGGAGGGATCGATGCGCCCGGTCGACGCGCTGATCGCCAGCCAGACGCTGATGGCGCTGCAGAACGCGGCGTTCGACATGCGGAACTGGGCGGGCACGATGCCGCGTGAGCGGGCGATCGCGATGTATGCGTCGACGCTGCTGTACGGGATGTTCGCCGAAGCGCCCACGCCGCCAGCGTAGCTGGCGACGAGAGGCGCAAGGCCGGCCGGCGGGTCGCCCAAAGAGCGAATCCGTCCGACGACGCGGCTTCGCCGCGGCGGCCCTTCTCATTCCCATCCGACAAAAAGAACCCCGCCACACCTTTCGGTTCGACGGGGTCTTTCCATCAGGCCCGCCGCGGCAAAGCCGCGTCGTCGGACGGGAGTGCTGCGCTTCCCGCCGGCCGGGCTTGTCCGTGTCGCGCGCAGCTATGCTGCGCGCGTCCGGTCTGCGCCTAGAACCGTGCCGACAGTCCCACCTTGAACGTCCGCCCCAGCGCGTTGCCGATGAACGGCTCGTAGTTGTAATCCTCGCGCGCGAACGGCGGGTCGCGATCGAAGACGTTGTTGACGGTGCCCGTCAGCGTGACGTCATACGGCAACTGGACCTGGATGTTGAAGTCCGCCGTCACGAACTTCGAGATGTCCGCCCCGGTCAGCACGGAGATCCCGCCCAGGTCGTTGTTGACCGCGAACGGCCCGCTGCGCGTGTCGAAGCGCTGATCGTGCAGCCCGCCGGTATAGTTGCCCTGGAACCGGATATCGACCGGACCGAAGCCGAGGTCGACGAACGCCTGCCCCTTCCACTCGGGCACCGGATACAGTGCCGACTGATAGTTGAGCAGCCCGACCCCGTCGAACGGCTGCTGCACCACCGTGCCCGCGACCGAAACCGCACCGATCCGGTTCTGCAGCACATAGGTGGCGCTGGCGCCGACCCCGAGCCGCGCGTCGCTGCCGGCCAGGTGGTTGTCGCGATAGTTGGCGACGAAGTCGATGCCCTCGTTGATCTGCTCCGGCCCGTTTTGCAGGAAGGTCGTGACGCGCGAGATGTTGGCGATGTTCGCCGCTACCGTGGTCATCGAGCCGCACGCACCGTTGGCGAACGTGAACCGCGCCGCCAGCGCGGTGCCGCAGGCATTGCCGCCGGCAGAAGGGAACAACGTCGCGACCATCGCCGCGAGCGGATCGGACAGGATCGCCTCGCGCAGCTTGTAGCGGTAATAGTCGACACTCGCCGAGAAGCCACCGCCGCTGAGCAGGATGCCGCCCGAATAGTTGGTCGACTTCTCGGGCTGGAGCGCCGCATTGCCGAACACGTCGACCGGCTTGAACGCAGAGCCGATCAGCTGCAGCGCCGTCACGCGGTTGTTGTCGATGTTCGCCAGCGTCGGCCCCCGGAAAGTGGTGCCGATGCCACCCCGGAACGCCAGCCAGGGCAGTGCCTGGAACCGGGCGCGCAGCTGCGGATTGAACGTCGAGCCGGTCAGCCCGCCGTAATCCTCGTAGCGCGCGCCGAGCTGGACGTTGAGCGAGTCGAACACCGGCAGCTGCAGCTCGCCGAAAAAGGCGTAGATGCCGCCGTTCAGCACGCTGTTCCGACCCGTGCCCAGAAAGGCGAGCGCACCGTTTGGCGCCGATCCGCCCGAGCAGGCGGCGGGGTTGGTGTTGCCCGTCACCGGAGAGTCGCGGCAAGGATTGGTCGTGATGTTGCTGTTCGCGCCGTAGGTCGTCGTCAGCCAGGTGTAGCGGTACTGCCCGCCCAATCCGAACGAGATGTCGCCGCCCGGCAAGGTGAGACCGGTCTTGCCGCTGACCGACGCATCGGCGACGAACAATTCGGTATCGACGTCGGTGTTCGACCGGACGAAGATCCAGCTCGCCAGCTCCGCCGAATTGGCGAGCGCCGCCGAGCCTTGTGGATTGGTGTTGCCCGTCGCCGGGTTGACGGTCGCCTGATTGCCGAACGGATTGAGATAAAGGCAACCGTTGGCCCCCGGCATCGAGCCGGTGCAGTTCGGCCCGCCGAACCCGAGCAGCGCACGCTGAACGCGGTCGCCGAACGAATCGTAGCCCGTCGTCTGCCGGAAATAGTCGTGATAGGTCACGGACATCGAATAGTTGATGTCGCTGGTGATCCCGCCACGCAGCTCGGCGGTGACGCGGAACGTCTCGCTCTTGCGGCCGCCGCGCGACGAGCCCGGCTCTTCCTCGTCGCCGTTGAACAGCGGATTGCCGCCGGCCAGGAACGGCCGGAACAACAGCGTCGGGAACAGCGCGTTGGCGGTAGCGGCGCCGCCGGGGAACTGCGTCGGATTGGCCGCACGATAGGCGATCAGGCCGGGGTTGCTCGACGGCACGAAGAAGCCGCTGCCACCGAAGGCGGCGAACGGCGTCGCGGGCGTGCCCGCCGGCGTGAGGAAGGACGCCGGCGAGGGCGACTGCGTCAGGATGTAGGACGGTGACGTCAGATAGTGCGGAACGGTCGTCCGTCCGTACAGCATCGTCACCTCGAACTGCGTGTTCGGCGCGACGGTCGCCTCGAAATCGAGGAACCCCTGCCCACGCTTCTCCAGGTCGACCAGCGCATCGTACGGCGAATACTGCGTGAAGCATTGACCGTTCGGGCGCGCGGCGTAGCGTGCGCCCACGAAACCGCCCAGCGCCGTACAGCTGGTGTCGGGCGTGACACCGCCGAGCAGCGCCCCGGTCGCCGCCACCGGCAGGAAGTTCGCCGGATTGCCGCCACCGGTCCAGCCGCCCTGCGGGTTCACCGCATAGGGCTGCACCGCGAAATCGCGATCGCGCACCAGCAGCTGGCCGCGCTTCTGGAAGCCGGCTGCGACCAGCAGGCGAAAATTGTCACCACGATGGCCGTACGACAGCGACACGTCCTGATCGCCGTCGGTGTCTCTCACAAATCGATAGTTACCAGCGACGCGGAAGCCCTCCTGGTCGGTGCGGGTGATGAAGTTGATGACACCCGCGACCGCGTCCGAGCCATAGGTCGCGGCCGCACCGTCCTTCAACACCTCGATCCGCCCGATCGCCGCCTGCGGGAGCAGGTTGAGATCGATGACGGGGACGCCGTTGCCCGACGTGGTCAGCCGCTTGTTGTTGAGCAGGACCAGCGTGCGCTGCGGGCTGAGGCCGCGCAAATTGGCGCTGGCGATGCCCTCCGCTCCCTGCGAGCGGCTGTCGAACTGGTTCGAGTCACCCAGCACCGCGCTCGACGTCGGCAAATTCTTGAGCAGCTCGACCGGGCTCGGCGACCCCTGCCGCGTCAGCTCGGCCGCGCCGATCACGTCGACGGGCAGGGCGGCGTCCTCCGGCGTGCCCTGGATCAGCGAGCCGGTCACGACGACCTCCCGCACCGGCGCATCCTCGGTCGCGGTCTGGTCGACCGGCTGCACCCCGGCGGCCTGCGTCGGCACGTCCTGCGCGCCGGCGTTGCCGCCCACCTGCGCCGCGGCGGACGACGCCGCCGCGATCGCCAATACCGAAAAGGCGCACGCCGCCAGGTAACGCTGCTTGGCCATCCTACTCTCCTCCCGGTCGGCGCTGTGGGCGCACCGTACCGTCGGCACTAATAGAACGCCCAAAGGACTGCCGGCGTCAAGCCTTTCAACCATTGCTCAGGCAACGGTCTCGATAAAAACCGGCCGTGTTGCCCGGATGCAACGGGCCGCGTCGGACCAAACCGGATTTTCTAAACGGCACTCGCTAGAAACCGCAAAGGTCAGCGGCCAGCGACCGCCGCCCGCGCCGGAGCTTTGATCGGGCGGGGTTGGCCCGTCGCGGAAGGATCAGTATCCGTTCAACCGCGCGAACCGCTCGCGATGATGCGCGGCATTGCCCCACATCGCTTCCAGCACCGCCGAGCGCTTGAGGTAGAAGCCCGCGTCATGCTCGTCGGTCATGCCGATGCCGCCGTGCAGCTGCACCATCTCGCGACTGACCAGCTTCAGCGTGTCGGACGCGATCGCCTTGGCCAGGCTCACCGCCTGGTCGAGGTCGGTCCGCCCCGCGTCGATCGCCTCCAGCGCCGCTTCCACCGTCGAGCGCATCAGCTCCAGCTCGGTGAACATCTTCGCCATCCGGTGCTGCAGCGCCTGAAAGGTCGACAGCTGTTGCCCGAACTGGACGCGCGTCTTCAGATAGTCGTTGGTCTGGTGGAACGCTGCCTCGGCCATGCCCAGCATTTCCGCCGCGACCACGGCGGTCGCGCGGTCGACGATCGCCGCCGTCAGCTCGGGTCCGCCCAGCTTCACCGCCGCCGCGCCGTCGAACGCGACATCGGCATGGCTACGCATGTCGGCCATCTTGCGCGTCGTGCGCGTCACGCCCTCGTCGCCGGCGACCAGATACAGGCCATCCTCGGCCGCGACGACGAACACGCTCGCGCCGTCGCCTTCCGCGACGAACCGCTTGGTGCCGGTCAGCTTGCCGCCCTCGACCCGCGTCGCGATCTTGCCCAGGTCGTGGACCGGACCCTCGTCGATCGCCAGCGTCGCGACGACCTCACCGGCGGCGATCCGGGGCAGCCACTCGCCCTTGACGCCCTCGTCCGTGCCCATCGCGATCGCGGTCGCGGCGGGGCCGGTCGACGCGAGCGGCGACGCGGTCAGGTTGCGCCCCAGCTGCTCCATCACCAGCCCGAGCGACAGATAGCCGAACGCCGAACCGCCATGTTCTTCCGGCACGACGATCCCGGACCAGCCCATCTGCCCGATCGCGCCCCATGCCTCGCTATCGAACCCTTCCACCGGGCCGGCGGCGCGCATCTTGCGAAACGCGGTCACGGGCGACTCGTTGTCGGCCCACTCTCGCGCCATGTCGCGCAACATCACCTGTTCGTCGTTGAGAACCGCCATCTCGTATCTTCCTTTTGCGAAGGCGGGCGGGAGGTCCGGCTCAGCCGTCCTCCCGCACCTTGCCCCCTCTCCAACCTCATGGTCGTGCCGGGCTCATGCCGGAACGACGAACGACGAACTACTGGTGGTCCAGCATTCCCAGGATGCGCTTGGCGATGACGTTGTTCTGGATCTCGGTCGAACCGCCGTAGATCGACACGGCCTTGCCCCACAGCCAGGTGCGGGTCTGCGCCAGCTCGGCGGACGAAAAGCCCTCGCCGTCCCAGCCCAGCCCCTGCATCCCCATGATCTCGATGCCCAGCTCCGCCTTGTCCTGCGTGATCCGCGCACCGACGTTCTTCATGATCGAGGTCGCCGCCGACGGCCCCTGGTTCGACTTCGCTTCCAGCGCCGCGCGCCGCAGCGTCAGCGCGAAGGCGCGGGTGTCCATGTCGTGCTTGACGATCCGCATCCGCAGGTCGCCGTCGTCAACGCGGCCCTTGTCGTCGGTGCCGCGGTATTTCTTGGCGAGGTCGGCGACGGTCGGCCCCGCCATCATCCGCCCCATTGAGCCGCCGCCACCCGACAGCGAGTTGCGCTCGTGCTGCAACAGCCGCGTGCCGATCGCCCAGCCCTGCCCCTCGTTGCCGACCAGATTCTCCTTGGGCACCTTCACGTTGGTGAAGAACGTCTCGCAGAACGGCGACTGGCCGGAGATCAGCTTGATCGGCCGCACCTCGACGCCCTCGGCATGCATGTCCTCGATCAGCAGGAAGCTGATGCCGGCATGTTTCTGGGTCTTGTCGGTACGGACCAGGCAGAAGCACTTGTCCGCCCACTGACCGCCCGACGTCCAGGTCTTCTGGCCGTTGACGATATAATGGTCGCCCGCATCCTCGGCGAAGGTCTGGATGTTGGCGAGATCGGAGCCTGCGTTCGGCTCCGAATAGCCTTGGCACCAGCGGACGTTCGCCATCGCGATGTCGGGAATGTACTTCTTCTTCTGCTCTTCGGTGCCGAACTCCAGCAGCGTCGGGCCGAACATCATCACGCCCATCCCGCCGATCGGGTTGTAGGCGCCGGCGCGACCAAGCTCTTCCTGCAACACGCGCGTCTGCGCGCGGTCGAGGCCGCCGCCGCCATATTCCTTCGGCCAGGTCGGCACGCCCCAGCCCTTCTTGCCCATCGCGACGCGCCACGCTTCCTCGTCGACGGACGGCGTGCCGTCGCCTTCGATGGTCGCCATGGCGTTGTCCTTGCCCTTCAGCGCCGCAGGAAAATTGTCCGCGATCCAGTTGCGCGCTTCGGTGCGGAAGCCGTCGGTCGGATCAGCGGCGGGTCGGTCGAGTTCGGGGGCCGTGGCCATCAGCGTCATCCTCGAATCTGAAGATCGGGTATGGTCACGCTTTCGCACGGATCGCGCGCGGACGCAAAGGGAGACTAGGGGGGTGCCGCGGCCTGGGCGTCGTGATCGATGATGCCGCCCCGCCTTGCCCGCAGGGGCACGGCCGCGTGAGGGGGTGACGACAACACTCTGTCGTACAGACGCCATGCCGTGCGATAGCCTTCGCCATGTCGACCGCAAACCCGCCTCGCCGAAACCCCGAAAGAGCTGTCGGGCGACCGTCCAAAGGTCGGGTTTCGGGGCGACGTGCCGTGATGTTCGTGAATCTCCGCCGGATGCCGGCATGAGTCGCACCACCCACCGCGCGATTCCGATCGTCGTCGCCGCCGCCGTGATCGACGTGATCGGGTTCGGCATCATCGCGCCCGTCCTGCCGCAGCTCATCACCGATCTCGGCCATCTCGACCTGCCCGCCGCGACGCGGGTCGGCGGCTGGATGCTCGCCACCTTCGCGCTGGCGCAGTTCGTGGCGGGGCCGATCATCGGCAATCTGGGCGACCGGTTCGGCCGCCGCCCGGTGCTGATCGCGTGCATGGTCGCGTTCGCGGTCGACTATGCGTTGCAGGCGGTGGCGCCGACGCTGGCCTGGCTGTTCGTCGGCCGCGCGATCGCCGGGCTGACCGGCGCGGTCTATGGCCCGGCGGGCGCGGTGATCGCCGACGTCTCGCCGCCGGAAAAGCGCGCCGCCAACTACGGCCTGCTCGGCGCCGCGTTCGGGATCGGGTTCGTGATCGGCCCGGCACTGGGCGGACTGGTCGCGACGCTCGGCCCACGCACGCCCTTCGTCGTCGCCGGCGCACTGGCGGCGGTCAACGCGGTGGCGATGTATTTCCTGCTCCCGGAAACGCTGGCGCCGGAGAACCGCCGCGCGTTTTCTTGGCGCGAGGCGAACGTCGTCGCGGCCTTTCGCCCGCTGTTCGCCGCGGGGGCGATCGGAGCGCACGCCGCGCCGCTGCTGATCGCCTGGTTCCTGTGGCAGCTCGGTTCCGTCGTCTATCCGGCGACCTGGAGCTTCTGGGCCACGATCCGCTTCGGCTGGGGACCGAAGGAGATCGGCTGGAGCCTCGCCTGGGTCGGACTGTTGATGGGCGTCGTCCAGGGCGCGCTGACCGGCCGGGTCGTCGGCCGGCTCGGCGAGCGGCGTGCCGCCGTCGTCGGCCTCGCGTGCGGCGCGGCGTGCATGATCGCCTATGCCTTCACGACCCGGCCGTGGCAGGTCTATGCCTTCTTCCTGGTCGGCGCGCTGGGCGCGTTCGCGTGGCCCGCGCTGAACGGTCTCGTCTCGCGCATGACCGCCGCCAACCGTCAGGGCGCGTTGCAGGGCGGGATCGGCAGCCTCAACAGCGTCGCCGCGGTGATCGGCCCGCTGCTCGCGACGCAAAGCCTGGCACTCGGCGCGCGCCATGGCTTTGACGGTGCCGCGTTCCTGCTCGCCGGCGCGCTGATCGGCACGGCGGCGGCCATCATCGCGCTGCTGGTACGGCCTATTCCCGTCCAGGACGACGGCTGAGCCCCACGTCCAGATGGGTGCCGGCGTCGAGCAGCAGGCACTCGCCGGTAATGACGCGGCTGGCCGGGTCGAGCAGCATCACGATCGGCCCGGCGATGTCGTCCGGCCCCGCCGCCATCGCCATCGGGGTGGCGGCCGCGATCCTGGCATTGAGCCGCGCGAACCCCTCCTCGCCCAGCCGCTTCTCGAACCAGCCGGTGCCGACATAGCCCGGCGCCACCGCGTTGATCCGGATCGCGGGCGCCAGCACCCGCGCCAGGCTGGTGGTCAGCGTGATGAGCGCCCCCTTCGACGCCGCATAGGCGACCGACGACCCCATCCCGAACACGCCCGCCACCGACGCGACGTTGACCACCGCGCCCATGCCGCTTTCCCGCAGCGACGGCGCGGCGGCACGGATCATCTGAAACGCCGCCACCGTGTTGAGCCGATAGATGTCGACGAAGTCCTCCGCGTCCAGCGCGTCCAGATCCTCGTGGTTGGCGAACTTGGTCCGCCCGGCATTGTTGACCAGGAAGTCGACCCGTCCGAACGCCTCGGTCGCCGCCCCGACCAGTCGGCGGCAGGCGGCATCGTCGACGATGTCGGCCTGCGCCGCGATCGAGCCGTTGCCGACCTCCGCCGCCAGCGCCTCGGCGTCGTCGCGGCTCGACGCATAGTTGATGACCGACCGCACCCCGCGCGCGGCGAGCTGCCGCACCACCGACGCGCCGATCCCCGTCCCGCCGCCGGTGACGATCGCGACCGCGTCCTTCACGCCTGCGCACTCGGCCGGGCGGAGGCACGCTCGTGCCACGCACGCAGCGACTCCAGTTCCTCGGGTATCGGCACCCCGATGAACGTCGCGAAATCGAGCGTCGTCAGCAGCACGATGTCCGCAATCGTGTACCGTTCGCCGTCCAGCCACTCGCGGCCGTCCAGCGCACGGTCGAACTCCTTCATCGCCGCCAGCGTGCGCGGCCGCTGGCTCTCGCCGAACTCGGTATATTGCGGCTTCACGACCCGTGCGGTGTACGGATGCGTGTGCGCCCACACCATCGACAGCGGCGACATCAGCCGCAGCTCGACGCGCCGGGTCCACATATCGACCTGCGCGATGGCGAGCGCGCCATGGCCGAACAACGGCGGCTCCGGATGCAGCGCTTCTAGGTAGCGACAGATCGCGATGCTCTCCGTCAGGACCGCGCCGTTGTCGAGCGCCAGCGTCGGCGTCTGGCCGTGCGGGTTGATCGCCAGATAGTCCGCACCCTTGTGCTCGCCCGCGGTGATCGAGACCGTCGTGCTCGGCACCCGCACGTTCTTCTCGGCCAGAAAGATGCGGACCCGGCGCGGATTGGGCGCGGGATTGGGGCTATCGTAGAACAGCAAGGCATCTCTCCGGACCGTGTTTTCGAAGATCGCGTATGGCATTCGACCGCGCGCTCGCCTAGCCATGCCGCGATGACCCCAGAACTCCCTTGCGCCACCGACATATTGGAGCAGGACTTCGGCCTGCTCCCCGACCTGATCGCCGCGCATGCCCGCGAACGCGGCGGCAAGATCGCCGTCGCCGATGGCGACACCACGATCACCTATGCGGGCCTCGTCGAGAAGATGGATCGCGTCGCCGCCGCGCTTCAGCGTGACGGCACGGTGCAGGGTCAGGCGGTGGCGATCGTCGCCCATCCCAGCGTCCCCTACGCGGTCGCCTTCCTCGGCACGCTCCGCGCCGGCAGCGTCGCCGCCCCGATCGCGCCGTCGGCGACGCCGGGCCAGATCGCGGCGATGATCGCCGACAGCGGCGCGACGATCGCGTTCGTCGACGCGGCCAACGAGGCGGCGCTGGCCGGCCAGGACATCGCCGCGACGCTCGTTCGGCTCGACCGCGACTTCGCCGCCTGGATGGCCCCGGCGGGCAGCGAGCCCGCACCTGTCGTCATCGCACCCCAAGACGGCTTCAACATCATCTATTCGTCGGGCACCACCGGCACGCCCAAGGGCATCGTCCAGAGCCACGCGATGCGCTGGGCACACATCCACCGCAACGGCCCGGCCGGGTTCGCCGACGCCGTGACGCTGCTCGCGACGCCGCTCTATTCGAACACGACGCTGGTCAGCTTCCTGCCGACCGTCGGGCTGGGCGGCACGGCGGTGCTGATGAGCAAGTTCGACGCGCACCGCTATCTCGAGCTGGCGGAACGCTATCGCGCGACGCACACCATGCTGGTGCCGGTCCAGTATCAGCGCATCATGGCGCTGCCCGATTTCGACCGTTTCGACCTGTCGAGCTTTCGCCTCAAGACCTGCACCAGCGCACCGTTCGCCGCCGCGTTGAAGGCGGACGTGGTCGCGCGCTGGCCCGGCGCGCTGGTCGAATATTACGGCATGACGGAGGGCGGCGCGTCGTGCGGCCTCGCCGCGCACGAGTTTCCCGACAAGCTCCACACCGTCGGCAAGCCGCTGCCCGGCCACGAGATGAAGCTGATCGACGAGGACGGCCGCGAGGTCGCGCCCGGCGAGATGGGCGAGGTGGTCGGCCGTTCGCCGACGATGATGAACGGCTATCACGGCCGCGATCAGGCGACGCGCGACGCCGAATGGCACGACCCCGACGGCCGCCGCTTCATCCGTCACGGCGACGTCGGGCGCTTCGACGAGGACGGCTTTCTGATCCTGATGGACCGCAAGAAGGACATGATTATCTCGGGCGGCTACAACATCTATCCGTCGGACCTGGAAGCGGTGCTGCTCCGGCATCCCGGCGTCGCGGATGCCGCGGTGATCGGCGCGCCGAGCGAGGCGTGGGGCGAGACGCCGGTCGGCTTCTACGTCCCGCTTGACGAGGTCAGCACGGAAGCGGTGCTCGTCTGGCTCAACGCGCAGGTCGGCAAGACGCAGCGACTGTCGGCGCTCCACGCGATCGACGAACTGCCCCGCAGCGCGATCGGCAAGGTACTCAAGCGCGAACTGCGCGATCGTCTGGGGGAGGTCGCGGCATGACCTCGCTGCCCGACGCGCTGGCGGCGCTGGAACCGATTGACGGCGGTTGGCGCGGAACGATCCCCGACGGGTGGCTGCAAGGCCGGACCGCCTATGGCGGCTTCTCCGCCGCGCTGGCGCTTTACGCCGCGCAGCATTCCGACGACGACCTGCCGCCGCTGCGGTCGGCGCAGGTCGCGTTCATCGGCCCGCTCGCCGGCCCCGTGACGATCCGCGCGCAACGCCTGCGTCGGGGCCGTAACGCAGCGTTCGTCCAGGCGGACGTCGAGAGTGACGCGGGGCTGGGGCTGCGCGCGACCTTCGTCTTCATGGGACCGGTCGAGTCGAAGGTGGAGCTGCGCCAGGGGCAGCCGCCGGCCTTCGCCAAGCCGGACGGCACGACCCCCACGTTCAACGGCAAGGCGCCGTATTTCACCCAGAATTTCGAGTTCCTCGATCGCCGTGACGCCGCCGTCGGGCCGGCCGAGTGGCTGCGTTGGGTTCGGTTGAACGACCGCGCCGGGCTCGACCCGATGGTGGAGCTGATCGCGGTCGCCGACTGCCTGCCTCCCGCCGCGCTCAAGCTGGTCGGCGGCCCCGCCCCGGTCAGCTCGATGACCTGGATCCTCAACCTGCTCGGGCCGCAGCCCCGAACCGAGGACGGCTGGTGGCTGCTCCGCGCCAACGCCGATTACGCCAGTGCCGGCAGCTCCAGCCAGCTGATGGGAATCTGGAATAGCGACGGCGAGCCGATGGCCGAACAGATGCAGAGCGTGGCGATCTTTGCCTGACGGTCGGCGACAAGTTGCGACACTTGGACGGCCGGGCGACATACCGGGGCGACATGCCGGGGCGACAAGAGACCCCTGCCGCTTCCCCTGTGCCCGTTCGGAGACCACGCCATGAAATCCCTCGTCCTCGGCTTTGCCCTGCTCGCCGGCGCGCCCGCTGTCGCGCAGGACACTCCCCCACCTCCCCCCGGCGGCGGCGGCATGATGCGCGCCGACGCCAACGGCGATGGCGTCGTTACCAAGGACGAGGCGTTGGCGCAGGCCGCGCAGCGGTTCGATCGGATGGACACGAACCATGACGGCAAGCTGACGCGCGACGAACTGGACCGCGTCGGCCAGCGGATGCGGGGCATGCGTGGCGGCGGCGACCTTCCCCCGCCGCCGCAGCCGCAGTGACGATGCTTCAGGTGGGGTGATCGCCCGATGACGGACTTGCCCCACCTGTTGCTGGTCGACGACGAGCGCTCGATCCGCGAACCGCTCGCGCAGTATCTGACCAAGCAGGGTTTTCGCGTCACGCAGGCCGGCGACGCGGCGGCGGCGCGGACGCGGCTGGCGGCCTATGCGATCGACCTCGTCATCCTCGACGTGATGATGCCGGGCGAGGACGGGCTCAGTCTCTGCCGCCATATCCGCGCGACCGGCGAGCTGCCGGTGATCCTGCTCACCGCGCGTGCGGAGGAGACCGACCGGATCGTCGGGCTGGAAATGGGCGCGGACGATTACGTCGTCAAACCGTTTTCTCCGCGCGAGCTGGCGACGCGGGTCAAGGTGATCCTGCGCCGCACGTCCGCCGGCGGCACTCGCCAGCATGCGCCCGAAACAGGCAGTTACGCCTTCGCGGGCTGGGTACTCAAATCGGGCGAGCGCGCGCTGGTCGACCGGGACGGCGTGTCGGTGCCGCTGTCGACCGGCGAGTACAACCTGCTGCTCGCCCTCGTCACGCGCCCGCGCCAGGTACTGACCCGTGACCAGCTGCTCGACCTGACGCAGGGGCGGGAGGCGGCGGCGTTCGACCGCGCGATCGACAACCAGGTCAGCCGCCTGCGTCGCAAGATCGAAACCGACCCGAAGACGCCCGACATCATCAAGACGGTGTGGGGCGGCGGCTATACGCTGGCGACGGAGGTCACGAGACTGTGAGGCTGTGGCCGCGCAGCCTGACCGGTCAGATGGCGCTGCTGATCGCGCTGGCGCTGTTCGTGGCGCAGGCGATCAACTTCGGGCTGGCCTATCGGGAACGGGTGAACTTCCGGCTGGCGGCGGCGACCCGGCCCGTCGCGGTCCGCATCAGCGACGCGCTGGAACGCGAGACGCGGGGCGAGCGCGCGATCCTGCCCGACCGCGGTCGCATCCGTCGCCTGCCGACCGATCCCATTCTCCCGCTTATTCGGCGAAGGCCGGAGGTCGCCCGCGAACTGCGCCAACAGCTGACCGAGCTCGGCGTGCGGGTTGGGCGGATCGATACCGGATTGCAGGGCCGCTCCGACGAGGACGCGCCGGCGCGTGGCGAGGTGTTCGCGCCCGGCAATCGCCGCCCGAGCACGCTGACGATCGCGATCGAACAGCCGGGGCGCGGCTGGCTGGTGGTGCGGTCTGGCTGGCCGGAGCCGGGACCGCGATTGCTCGTCGCCTTGATGGTGCAGACGCTCATCCTCTACGCGATCACGTTGTTGCCGGTGCTGTGGATCACGCGACGGATCGCGCGGCCGCTCCGCACCCTGACCGCGGCGGCGGGCAGCTTCGATCCCCACGCGGCGAACCCGACGGTGACCGAAGAGGGGCCGGCGGACCTGCGCCAGCTGATCGCCGCGTTCAACGCGCTGCGGCTGCGCGTGGTCGCGATGCTGGACGAGAAGAACCGGATGCTGGGCGCGATCGGGCATGACCTCCGCACCCCGCTGGCGGCGCTGCGGGTGCGGATCGAGTCGGTCGAGGACGAGACCGACCGCGCACGCATGGCCGACACGGTGATCGAGATGGACCGGACCCTCGACGACATCCTGTCGCTCGCCCGCGTCGGCCGCCCCAGCGAGCCGCCGACCGAGGTCGACCTGACCGCGCTGGTCGACGCCGTCACCGACGATTTCCATGCCATCGGTGCGGACGTGACCCTGGTCGACAATGGGCGGGTGCTGTTCCGGCTGCGCCCCAACCCGATGCGGCGCGCGGTGCGCAACCTTATCGAGAACGCGATCAAATACGGACAGCGCGCGGGGGTACGGATCGAGAATGGACCGCGTGAGGTCGTGATCGTGGTCACGGACGACGGTCCCGGCATTCCCGCCGACCGCCTCGACAGCGTCTTCGACCCGTTCGTCAGGCTGGAGGCATCGCGCAACCGGGACAGCGGCGGCATCGGCCTCGGCCTCGCCCTCGCCCGCTCGATCGTCCGCGAGGCAGGCGGCGACATCCGCCTGGTCAACCGCCCGGAGGGTGGGCTGGAGGCTCGGATCGTGCTGCGGCGTTAGCCTTCGCGGGCGACGCGGGCAGCTTCGATCAACCGGCGGCCGGTCTCCTCCGCGGCGTCGGGGCTCATCGTGACGGCGACGCCGTCCGGGCCATCGAGCACCACCAGGCCGTTCTCGGCGCTGGCGTGACCCGGCAGGTGCTGCGGCGGTACGGACTCTGGCTCACTCATCGACGACTAACCCCTGCTATGCAGCGCTGACCCAGGCGGTCTGCTGTCCGTACAGATAGATCGGATCGAACTCGGCAAGGGCGATCAGGCTTTTGTGATCCAGGATACGGACCTCGCCGGCGCGGAAGGTGGCGAGCCCGCGCTCACGCATCAGGCGGAGCACGCGGTTGACGTGGACGCCGGTGATCCCACACGCCTCCGCCACGTCGGCCTGCGTCGCGGGCAAGGCAAAGCGGCCGTCGTCGGCCAGCTCGACCATCCGCAACCGCTCGTAGAGTTCGCAGAACAGATGCGCGACCCGCCCCTCCGCGCCGAGTCGGCCGAGGCGGAAGATCCACTCGCGGTGGATCGCCGCGTCGAGCAGGGTCGAAAACCACAGCCAGCGCGTCAGGCGGGGGTAGCGCTCCAGGATGTCGACGAGCGTGCGGTGTTCGTAGACGGCCAGGGCGCACTGGCCGAGCGTGACGATGTCGTGGTCGAGCCGCTTCAGCGGAAATCCGTGCAGGTCGACGAAATCGCCCGGTACATGCATCGACACCAGCTGGCGGTGGCCGTCGCGGTCGTCGAGGTAGCGGCAGATGAACCCGTCGAGCAGCAGCAGGCTTTGATTGACCAGCTCGCCCCGACGGCTGAGGCAGGTCCGCGCGGGCACCGTCCGGACCGTCGTCATAGAGTCCTCGACCACGCGACGCTCCTCCTCGCTCAGCGCGTCACGCGCACGGCCGAGTAGAAAACGTCTGGTCAGCATCGGCCCCATTCCCCTCTTTCGATGACGGATTAGCGAACCTTGCGATCAACCGTCTTAACATTAGTCAACTCGCCGCGATTAGGCGGGACGGCGATTGATCAGAGCGGTCCGCAGGCACTCGCAGACGCGCTGGTCGCGTTGATTGTGGAGGCGGTGGCGAAAGGTAACCAGGCCGGCGGTGGGCCGCGACTTGCTCTCGCGTAGCTCGACGACCTCGGTGTCCGCGCGCAGCGTGTCGCCGATGAAGACGGGGCTGGGCATCACCAGCTTGTCGTACCCGAGGTTGGCGACCAGCGTCCCCAGCGTCGTCTCCCCCACCGACAGCCCGATCATCAGCGCGAACGTAAAGGTCCCGTTGACGACGATCTGCCCGAACTCGCTCGCCCGCGCCGCCTCCGCATCGATGTGGAGCGGCTGTGGATTGTGGGTCATGGTCGAGAAGAGGAGATTGTCGGTCTCTGTCACCGTGCGGCGGATCGGATGTTCGATCCGATCGCCGATCGTCCAGTCTTCCCAGTGGCGTCCGCTCATCGTCCGTCGTCCGGTTGCAGCTTGAAGCCGGTGTGCGATGCGGTCCATCCGAGGCGTGCGTAGAAGCGGTGCGCGGCGGTGCGGCTGTTGGTCGAGGTCAGCTGCACCATGCGGCAGCCGCGATCGCGGCAGCGCTCGACCGCCCAGGCGATCAGCGCCTCACCCAGACCCGCATTGCGGCGATGGGATGCGACGCGGACGGACTCGATCTGGCCGCGCCAGGCGCCGCGGAAGGAAAGGCCAGGGATGTAGGTGAGCTGGAGCGTACCGACCACCTCGCCCGCGTCCTCGGCGACCACGAGCAGTTGATTGGGATCGCGCGCGATCGCCGCGAAGGCATGGACGTAGCGCGGGTCGAGCGGCTCGGCGGTCAGCTCGCGATCCACCGGGATCGCGTCCTCGGCCAGCAGGCGAACGATAGCGATCAGGTCGTCCTCGGTGGCGGCGCGGAACAGCGTCACCAGCTCGGGTCCCGCAGCCATGGTGCGAAACGCGGCCAGACCTCGCCGACCCGTTCGGGGAAGACGGCGTCGCGCTTCTCGATGAACGCCTGCACGCCTTCGCGCGCATCGGCGCCGCTGCCGCGTGCCCAGACGAGGCGACTGTCGAGCCGGTGTGCGTCCATCGGGTGCGCGGCGCCCAGCATGCGCCACATCATCTGGCGGGTGAGCGCGATCGAGACGGGGGCGGCGTGCGCGGTGAGATGGCGGGCGAACGCACGGGCGGCGGGGAGCAGCTCGGCCTGCGGATGGACCGAACGGATCAGTCCGGCTGCGCGCGCCTCCTCGGCGGCGACGAGGCGGCCGGAATAGCACCAGTCGAGCGCGGTCGGGATACCGACCAGGCGCGGCAGGAACCAACTCGACGCCGCCTCCGGCACGATCCCGCGCCGCGCGAACACGAAGCCGAACCGCGCGGTGTCGGCAGCGAGACGGAAGTCCATCGGCAGCGTCATCGTCGCGCCGATGCCGACCGCCGCGCCGTTGATCGCGCCGATCACGGGCTTGCGGCAGGCGAAGATGCGCAAGGTGAGCAGCCCGCCGCCGTCGCGGATGCCGGGGTGCTCCCAATCGACCTCGCCGTCCGGGCCGACCGGGCTGTCGGGGGTCCAGCCCTCGCCTTGTGCATAGTCGAAAGTCTCGGCACCGCCGGACAGGTCGGCGCCGGCGCAGAAGGCGCGCTCGCCCGCACCTGTGACGATCACCGCGCGAACGTCGTCGTCTTCGTCGGCGCGATCGAAAGCGGCGATCATCGCCGCCATCATCTCGCGGGTGAAGGCGTTGAGCGCGGCGGGGCGATCGAGGGTAATCGTCAGGATGCCGTCGGTGAGGTCGAGGCGGATGGGGTCGGTCACGCGACCATTCCCTGAACGTGTTTCGGAATCATGCGGGACGCGGCCAACAGGCGTCACGCCGGGGGTGACCGTCTCGCGTGGATGCTGAAACCAGTTCAGCATGGCGGAGTGGTCGAAATGCCCTCACTCGCCGCGCTCCACCCGGACGAGCAGCTTGCCCTCGGTCACCTGCCCGCCCGCCTCGGCGCTCAGCTCCGCGACGGTGCCGTCGAAGGGGGCGACGAGGCTGTGTTCCATCTTCATCGCTTCGAGCGTGACGAGCTTCTGCCCCTTGGTCACCACCTCACCCGCCGCGACCTCCACCGCGATAATGCGGCCGGGCATGGGGGAAAGGATCGCACCGTCGGCGGCGGCGGTGACCGTCCCGGAGGCGCGCGGGAGCGCGACTTCGAATGCCGCCCCTTTCTCAAAAACAAGTATCCGGCCGGCATCATCGCCGAGCATCGCCGGCCGATCCCACCCTATGTCGAGTATCTGCCGGCGCGAGAGGGTGCGCGGTACCGTCGTTGGTGTACCGTCGATGGTGAGAAGGGTCTGTCGATTCTGATCCGCATTCAGGCGAAAGCCGCGTAGGGCGTCGAGCATCCGGAAAGCAGGTGTGCCGTGCACTTCCGTGACGATCGGAGGCGACATCGCCAGAGCGTCGGCAGCGATCTGCGCCGCCTCATTGCTCAGCAGGGGACGTTCGGTCAGCACATCGAGGTGATCCCCGATGAAGCTCGTCGTGACCTCTCCAAGTCGGAACGACTTCTCGCCGAGCAGGCGGTCAAGGAACCAGGCGTTCGTTCGCACCGGCGCGCATTCGACCGCCTGGCACCCCTGCCGCAAGGCGTCGATCGCCGCGGTTCGGGTTGGACCCCGGATCACCAACTTGGCAATCATCGGATCATAGAAGGGCGATACCGTGTCACCCTCTTCGACACCCGTTTCGATGCGACCGACAGTATCGCCAAATTCCAGCCGTTCCAGTGGACCGACACTCGGCAGGAACCCCTTCGCCGGGTCCTCCGCATACAGCCGCGCCTCAATCGCCCAGCCGTCGATGCTAAGCTCTTCCTGCCGCTTGGGCAGCTTCTCGCCACTTGCCACCCGCAGCTGCCACTCGACCAGATCGACGCCGGTGATCTCCTCCGTCACCGGATGCTCGACCTGTAACCGCGTGTTCATCTCCATGAACCAGATGCGGTCGGCGCGGAGGCCCTCGCTGGCGTCGGCGATGAACTCGATCGTGCCGGCGCCCTCATAATCGACCGCCTGCGCGGCCCGGACGGCGGCGCCGCAGACGGCCTCGCGCGTCGCCTCGTCCATGCCGGGCGCGGGCGCTTCCTCGATCACCTTCTGGTGGCGGCGCTGGAGCGAGCAGTCGCGCTCGAACAGATGGACGACGTTGCCGTGGCTGTCGCCGAACACCTGCACCTCGATATGGCGCGGCGAGAGAATGTATTTTTCGAGCAGCACGCGGTCGTCGCCGAAGCTGGACGCCGCCTCGCGCCGGCACGACTGGAGCATGTCGGCGAATTCGGCGGCGTTCTCGACGCGGCGCATGCCCTTGCCGCCGCCGCCCGCCACCGCCTTGATGAGCACCGGATAGCCGATCGCGTCGGCCTCCGCCTGCAACCGGTCGGGTGACTGATCGTCGCCGAGATAACCGGGCGTGGTCGGCACACCGGCGGCGATCATCAGCTTCTTGGCCGCGTCCTTCAGCCCCATGGCGCGGATGCTGGCGGGCTTCGGCCCGACCCAGATCAGGCCGGCGTCGATGACGGCCTGCGCGAAGTCGGCATTTTCGCTCAGGAAGCCGTAGCCGGGGTGGATCGCCTGCGCGCCCGTCGACCGCGCGGCGGCGATGATGCGGTCCCCGACCAGATAGCTTTCGCGCGCCGGCGAGGGGCCGATATGCACCGCCTCGTCGGCCTGACGGACGTGGAGCGCCCGCGCGTCGGCTTCCGAATAGACCGCGACGGTGCGGATGCCGAGCGCCTTGGCGGTGCGGATGACGCGGCAGGCGATCTCGCCGCGATTGGCGATCAGGAGCGAGTCGATCACGGCCGTGCGCCTGGAAACTTCACGATCCTCTCACTCCCGGCGATCGCCGGCCGGGCGTGGCGGCGGGTGACGAGGAGGTCGATCATCGGCATCGTTGCGAGGTTGGCTGGCCCGGCCCCGTGTAGGTCGGCGTTCTTCACGGCGTGCAGCCCGTGGTCCGCTGCGACCAGGTGACGTTGAGGATCTTCCACTGACCCGCCTCTCGGACCAGATCGAAGTGGTCGAAGCCGCAATGGTCGGCGACGCCGTTCTTCTTCACCACATAGGGCGCCCAGACCATCGCGATGTCGCCGTCGACCTCGACCGCCGGGTCGCTGATCGCCTCGCTCCAGCGGTCGGCGCCGCCCTCCAGCCCGGCGACGAACTCGGCCCAGCCGATGCGGCGGACCATGCGCCTCCCGTCGGGCCGCTCCATCGCGGCGGTGGCGCCGCCGTCTGGCCGGGTGACGGCGAGAATGGTCGCGCGGTCGCCGGTCTCCAGCGCGCCGAGCAGGCGCTGGACGGTGGCGAGCACGGCCTGCGGGTCGGCCGCGCTTTCGGCGACCGCAGGCGGAAGACCGGTGCCGCGAGGCATCTGCTGGGTGGGGGTGATCTGGGCGAGGGCGAGGAGCAGGGGGAGGATCATGTCAGCACGCGGTCCCGAAGCGGCCACGCAACGTCGCGCTGCGCGCACCGTCGGCGATCGTGAGTGTTGCCGCAGCGTCCGAGCTATCGGCTTCGGCGTGACCGCTAGCGGGTCCGGTCCGGCGCAGCATCAACCGACGCCCACCACAAACCATCTGCTTGCCGCGATAGCCGAAGTCGTCGACCTGCAGGGCGGTAAGCTCACAGACGCTCAGTCCCGCGCGCGCCAGAGCGGTCCGCACCATCAGCGTCGAGTTGCGGAGGAAGGCATAGCCGGTGTTCCCCTGGGTGAACCACGACTCGCACCCCATGCCCTCAATGCGCGCCGCATCAGCGTCTGTCACGGGCAGCAGCAGGCGAGGCGCCGGGCTGCGCGCCGGCTGAGCCGCCGCCATCGTGGTCAGGCCGGCCGCGCCGATCAGCGCCGCCCGGATCGTCACCCCTGCTCGCATCGTCGTCCCTTCCTCACATCCGGAACACGCCGAACTGCGCCCGTTCCGGCACCGGCGCGTTCAGCGTCGCGGCGAGTGCCAGGCCCAGTACGTCGCGCGTCTGCGCCGGGTCGACGACGCCGTCGTCCCACAGCCGTGCGGTCGCGTAGTACGGGTTGCCCTCGTCCTCGTATTTCTGGCGGACGGGTGCCTTGAAGGCCTCTGCCTCTTCGGGCGTCCAGCCGTCCGCGTCGCGGTGGACGGTGGCGAGGACGCTCGCGGCCTGCTCGCCGCCCATAACGCTGATGCGGCTGTTGGGCCAGGTGAACAAAAAGCGCGGCGAATAGGCGCGGCCGCACATGCCGTAATTGCCCGCGCCGAAGCTGCCGCCGATCAGGACGGTGATCTTGGGGACGCTGGCGGTGGCGACAGCGGTGACGAGTTTGGCGCCATGTTTGGCGATGCCTTCGGCTTCGTAGCGGCCACCGACCATGAAGCCGGAGATGTTCTGGAGGAACAGAAGCGGGACGCGACGCTGGCAGGCGAGCTCGATGAAGTGCGCGCCCTTCTGTGCGGATTCGGAGAACAGCACGCCGTTGTTGGCGAGGATCGCGACCGGGATGCCCCAGATGTGCGCGAAGCCGCAGACCAGCGAGCTGCCATACAGCGCCTTGAACTCGTGGAATTCCGACCCGTCGACCAGCCGCGCGATCACCTCGTGCACGTCATACGGCGCGCGGACGTCGCTCGGCACGATGCCGTATAGCTCGTCGCCCGCGAACTTCGGCGGCCGCGGCGCGCGCAGGTTGAGGTCGGGCGTGACCGGCGGCTGCAGGGTCGAGACGATGTCGCGGACGATGGTCAGCGCGTGCTCGTCGTTCTCGGCGACGTGATCGACGACGCCCGACTGGCGCCCGTGCGTGTCGGCGCCGCCCAGCTCTTCGGCGGAGATGACCTCGCCGGTCGCCGCCTTGACCAGCGGCGGGCCGGCGAGGAAGATCGTCCCCTGCCCGCGCACGATCACCGTTTCGTCCGACATGGCAGGGACGTAGGCGCCGCCGGCGGTGCAGCTGCCCATCACGCAGGCGATCTGCGGGATACCCTTGGCGCTCATGGTCGCCTGGTTGAAGAAGATGCGGCCGAAATGGTCGCGATCGGGAAAGACCTCGGCCTGGTGCGGCAGGTTGGCGCCGCCTGAGTCCACCAGGTAGATGCAGGGCAGCCGGTTGGCCTCGGCGATCTCCTGTGCGCGCAGGTGCTTCTTGACGGTGAGCGGGTAGTAGGTGCCGCCCTTCACCGTCGCGTCGTTGCACACGATCATGCACTGTCGACCCGAGACCCGGCCGATGCCCGCGATCAGGCCGGCGCCGGGCACCTCGCCATCGTAGAGGCCGTCCGCGGCGAGCTGGCCGATCTCCAGCAGCGGCGAGCCGGGATCGAGCAGCCGCTCGACGCGGTCGCGCGGCAGGAGCTTGCCACGGCTGGTGTGGCGATCACGGGACTTCTCCGAGCCGCCGAGCGCCGCGGTGGCGACGTTGGCGCGGAGTTGCTCGACCAGCGCGCGGTTGTGGGCGGCGTTGGCGCGGAAGCCGTCGCTGTCGGTCGCGATCTTCGTATCGAGGACGGGGGCGCTCATTGATCCTCCCCGCTTGCGGGGAGGGGGACCAGCCGGAGGCTGGTGGAGGGGGCCAACCGCAGGCGAGGCGCTCGCGGCGAACCCCCTCCACTACCGCGCTGCGCGCGGCGGTCCCCCTCCCCATGAACGGGGAGGATCGGGAGCATCACTGCGCCACCACGCCGACCGCACCGATCAGTTCGCGGCCGATCAGCATCCGTCGGATCTCGTTCGTGCCCGCGCCGATGTCGAGCAGCTTGGCGTCGCGGAGGTAGCGTTCGACCGGCCAGTCCTTGGTGTAGCCCGCCCCGCCGAGCGCCTGCACCGCCTCGCCCGCGACCTTGAACGCGCTCTCGCTCGCCAGCAGGATCGCGCCCGCCGCATCGAAGCGCGTGGTGCGGCCGGCGTCGCAACTCCGGGCCACCGCGTAGACATAGGCGCGGGCGCTGTTCAGCGCGACGTACATGTCCGCGACCTTGGCCTGCATCAGCTGAAACGAGCCGATCGGCACCCCGAACTGTGTGCGCTCGCGGACATAGGGGATCACCGTGTCGAGGCACGCCTGCATGATGCCGAGCTGGATGCCGCTCAGCACCGTACGCTCGTAATCGAGGCCGCTCATCAGCACGCCGACGCCGCCGTTCTGCGGCCCCATCACCTGCTCGTCCGAGACTTCGCAGTTGGTGAAGACCAGCTCGGCGGTGGGCGAGCCGCGCATACCCATCTTGTCGATCTTCTGCCCGACCGCGAAACCGGGCATGTCCTTTTCGATCAGGAAGGTGGTGATACCGCGCGACCCCTCCCCCGTCTTCGCATAGACGACCAGCGTGTCCGCATAGGCGGCGTTGGTGATCCAGAACTTGGTGCCGTTGAGCACCCAGCCGCCGTCGACGCGATCCGCCTTGAGCTTCATCGACACGACGTCGCTGCCGGCGCCAGCCTCAGACATCGCTAGGCTGCCGACATGTTCGCCGGAGATCAGCTTGGGAAGGTACTTCGCCTTTTGCTCGGGGTTGGCCCAGCGCGCGATCTGGTTGACGCACAGGTTGGAGTGCGCGCCGTAGCTGAGCCCGATCGACGCCGAGGCGCGGCCGACTTCTTCGCAGGCGACGACATGTTCGAGGTAGCCTAGGCCGAGACCGCCGTCGGCCTCCGACACAGTGATGCCATGCAGGCCGAGCTCGCCCATCGCGGACCACAGCTCGTCGCGCGGAAACCAGTCGTCCGCGTCGATCCGCGCCGCCAGCGGCGCGATCTTGTCGGCGGCGAAGCGGCGGGTGGTGTCGCGGATCGTGTCCGCCATTTCCCCCAGCGCAAAGTCGAAATCGGGTCCCATGTCCTCTCCGGGTTGTCTCACCCGCTATAGCGCGCGCCGGCGGGTTTCCAACCGGGATCACAAGTTTCTGATCGGGAAGTGGGTTGGGGAGTTCGGAAGCGGCGCCGCGGCAAAGCCTGCGTCCGCGCAAGTGCTGTCGGCGCAGGACGCCGCGATAGAGCGGCGCGACACGCTGGCGCGCCAACTCGCCGAAGCAAGGTCGCGCCTGGAGCGGCTCGACAAAGAAACCTCCGCAGTATCGGCATCCAACGAAGCCTTTGCCCGCTCGCTGTCCGAGCTGATGACTCATGTCGACGGTGACATTTGTCCTGTTTGCGATCGCGACTTTTCCGAGGTTTCCCACGCCCCGTTGTCCTCCCATGTCGCAGCAAAAGTCGCGACCATGATCGAGCAGGCCGGACACCTGCAGGCATTACTCCAATCCCGCACCAACACTCAAAGCGAAGTGTCTCAGGTGGACCGGGAAATGCAGGCTGCCGCCAGTGGGCTCATCTCCGAGACCGAATTTTATGCGCTGAAAACACGTGCCGCCGATCTAACTGATGTGAGCGCCCAACTCATTGACGCCAGTGCCGAGCTGGCAGCCGGCGACCGGGCGCGCGCGGACGCGACGCGTGCGGCGCGAGCAATCGTATCTTTCGACAGCGCCGATCAAACTGTGGTGGTGCTGCGCAAGGCGATTGAGGAGTTGTCGCGCAATACAGGCGTTCCGTTCGAGGCGTCGACGACCACCGAGAAACTTCTCGAAGACCTGAGTGCCGCGATCATCGAACGCGAACGCCTATTGACCGAGCGGCAGGCGGCTCGGCGCAGCGCCATTGGGGCCGCGCAGTTTCTACAGATCGGGCGATCTGACCTAGCCTTGCTTCAGGACACAGCGCGTGATCTCAAATCCTCGCTAGCTGCCCGAAAACAACAAAAGGCAGATGCCGACGCGGTGATCGGGGTCGGCAAGGAGCTCGCCAACCAAACCCTCGAGGTGCGCGACAGCGTCGTTCGGCGCGTCTTCAACGATGAGCTCAACGCCGTCTGGCGCGATCTGTTTGTCCGGCTCGCGCCCGAAGAACCGTTCATTCCGGCCTTCGCAATGCCTGAAAGCGCAAAGAAGGTCGAAGCCGTCCTCGAGACACAGCACCGACGTGGCGGGAAGGGTGGCAATCCGCGCGCGGGACGCGGCGACGGCGCACGAGTCTCGGGCGGATTGAGCTCGCCACATCAGCCCTATCAAGGATGCGACACATTCCGTCAGCTTCTCGAAGGAGCGCGATGTAAGCTGCCAGACCGCTGCCGGCCCAAAAGATGGCGTTAGCTGGCGTCCCGAAAAGGATCGAGAAAACGGGGAAGGCGATGCGTTGGCCACGATTGCTGTCATCGCGCGATTCCGCGTTCAGGTGCCGTTACGAACACCCGGCAAGCGATTGAGGCGACATCTTCGCCGGAGCGGTTTCCCTGGCGAGCGCCATTGCGACAAGGCCGAGCAGGGCGGCAACGAACATGTACCACGCGGGTGCCAACGGATTGCCGGTGACGCCAGTCAGCCAAGCGATGACGAACTGCGTGGATCCGCCGAAAACCGACAACGCCAGCGCATAGATCACTGACAGCGCGCCCGACCGGACGCGCATCGGCAGCGATTCTACGACTGCGATGAATGCTGCGGTGGCCGCCACGGCCAGAACGAAGCGCAGGATAAACGTTACCGCATAGAGCATCAGCGCCGTCGGATAGCTCGTCAACAGCCAGAAGCCCGGCATGACCCCAATTGTGGTGGCCATCATCGGCCACACCATCCATGGTCGGCGTCCGTCACGATCGGACATGACACCACCTAGCAGCGAGCCGGTCAGGGTGGCGAGCCCCACGGCGACCGTTGCACCTAGCGAGACGCCCGAAGGCAGGCCAAGCGTCACCTTGGCGAACGTCGTCATGTAATTGAGAACATAGTTCGTGATCGAGAACGAGACGATAGTCAGAAACGCAAAGACGGCGACGCGCCCATAGCTTCTGACGGGGGGCATCGGGGTCGCCGCTATTCCGGCATGGAGCGTTTCCGGCAACGTCCGCCGAAGCGCCAGCCCGACCGGAACAGTCGCCGCGCCGATCGCCATGGCGATACGCCAGCCCCAACTTCCTAGTGCAGCCTCGCTCATTACGATGGCAAGGCAGACCCCGATTATCCCAGCCAGCAGGGCGGAAGCTCCTTGCCCGGCATATTGCAGCGAGATGTAGCGCCCACGCCACGCCTCGGGGGCAATTTCGGCAAGGAAGGCGGTGCTCGTTCCGACTTCGCCGCCCAGAGCGAAACCCTGCACCATCCGGCACAGCACGACGATGACCGGTGCCACCAGTCCGATAGCGGCATAGGATGGCGTGACCGCGACGCCCAGCGTCGACAGACCGATCATCGCGAACGACAGGAGCATCATCGGTCGCCGTCCGATGCGATCGCCCAGCCCGCCGATCACTAGCGCGCCCACCGGCCGCGTCAGGAACCCCGCGCCGAAGGTGGCGAGCGCCAGCAACAGACTGGAATTGGGATCGGTTGCCGGGTAAAAGCATTGCCCGATCTGCACCGCGAAAAAGCCGAAGACCAGAAAGTCGTAGAATTCGAGCGCATTACCGAGCGTGACCCCCAGTATCTGCCTGCGTGTGACCGCGATACGGGCGGTTGGCTCAATCGACATCGCAATGTGCTCCGGAGGATGTTTTGGCAAGGATCGCGGTCAGCGCCATGTCGGCGGCGACATTGCCAATCGTCGTGAAGCGATCGACGATCGGATTGACAGCGATCAGGATAGCCAACCCCTCGACCGGAAGGCCGAGCGCGAGCAGCATCGGCGTGATCGCGATCATGCCGCCGCCGGGAATGCCGGGGATCGTCGCGTTGAACAGCGCGGAATAGCCGGCCGCGAGCGCCAACTGCGCCGGCCCGAACGGAACGCCATACAGCGTCGCGACAAAGACGACGTTGATGACCCACGCATAGCCCGAGGTCGGCTTGAACGTGGACACCGCCAGCGGCAGGACGAACCCGTAAACACGCTCCGGCAACCGCCAGACATCCCGTGCGCCCTCGATCATCGCCGGCAGCGCGGACAGCGACGAACTCGTGCCCGCCGCTATCAGCACGGGCGGTGTCGCGCCGCGTATCGCGGCGCCGACCGGCACCCTGCCGAGTAGCACGGTGAGCGCCAGCATCGCGAGCATTACGGCCACCGCGAACCCGACCTGCACGCCGATGAACCAGCCCATCGCGGCGAACACGGCGCCGCCCACGCGCGCGCCGACGACCAGCGTCAGCGCGAACATGCCGATCGGGGCAATCTGCAATACCGCCTGCACGATGATCAGCATGATCGTGCTAAGGCTATGCGCGAAGGTGACGACGCGCTGGCGAACCTCGATTGGCGCGGCGAGCGCCGCAAAACCGAATGCGCCTGCGAACACGATGATCGACAGCATCGTGCCGTCGGCCGCCGCCTTTACCGGATTAGTCGGGACCAAGGCCTTGAACCATCCCCCGATGCTGCTGTCGCCGGTTGGCAGGACGGTTTGAGCGACCGATGCGCGCAACGCCGCCGTCAGCGCCGCGTCGATATGCAGGCCGGCTACCAGCAAGGGGGCGGCGAGCGCGGCGGCGATAGCGAGGGCCGCGACCAGTAAAACAAACGCGCCGATCGTGGCGATGCCAAGCCTTCCGGCATCTCGCCCACTACGTGCCCCGGCGATCGCGCCGATCAGCAGGGGCACAATCAGCGGGATCACCGTCATGCGGATGGCATTGACCCAAATGGTTCCAATGACATCTGCGGCGTCGACCAGCGCCGCCACCGGCGCGGACGGCGGTATCGACCCGAGCGATGCGCCGATCGTCAGGCCAAGCACGAGGCTGCCGATCACCAGCCACGGCAGGTATTGGGCGTATCGGCGGGGTCCCTTGGTCCGTCGTTCATATCGATCTCACCAGAACCCCAGCAATGTGGGCGCGATTGCATTCCACGCGGCGCTACGGGCGATCAGCGGTTCAACCGCGTGGAACGGAATCAGGATCAGCGCCGCGCCGAGCGTGACCGGATGGACGCGGCCGAGCCACTTCCGGTCATGCCAAGCAAGCACGAGCAAGAAGGCGTCCGCTATCAGGTTGGGCGACATGTCCACCCAGGGAAAGGGCAACGGCAGCTTCAGCATCCAGCGTGCAAAGGCCGGGCCGAACAGGTTGAGCAGTGCGACAAACATCAAGCGGCGGTGCCATTCGATCCGGCGCTGCGCTTCGTACACCGCCCAACCGAACGCGACCGCGAACATGCTGATGTCGATCACGTTGTAGAGCGAGAATTCGAACGGCCGCGCAATGCCGTTCGCCTCGCGAGCCGCGGCGGCGGTGACCGCCATCCAAAGGGCGAGCGGCACCATCGCGCCGGCCAGCGCTACGCCAGCGATTCCCAGTTCGCGATGCAGCCGGATGTTGCCACGGCGCACCAGTTGCGTCTGGACGACATACAGCCCGGTCCAGGCGAAGAAGGTCAAGCCGTGCAGGTGAGCCAACAGGGCGAAGCTTGTGCGACCAGTAAGAAGCGGCAAAAAATAGGTCAGCGGAAAGCTCAGAACGACGAGCGCGGCAATCGCCATCGCGCTGATCGCAAAGAAGCGGCTGCCACGTGCAGGCAGTGCCTGTTGGATCATACGATCGCTCGCGTCGGCTGGACGTGTTTCACCAGACCAGCCTGCCAACCCCACCACAGTGCCGCGGCGGCGACGGCCACCGCGCCGATCGCGTGCCATCCAAGCGCGATCCCCCCGAACGTAACGAAGGCAATCTTCCATGCGGGGAAGAAGCCGAGCGTTTCGAACAGAATGAGTTGCACGAGGTTGATCGCCACGACCGCAAGCCAGGGCCCTCCATCGACGCGATGGCGCGACCAAAGCCATAGCGCGATCGCGATAGCGGTCAGCCCGCCAAGATGGATGCCCCATCGGAACAAGCCGAAATCCTGAGGGCCGTGCATGATCAGACCCGGTATGAGCCGCGGATAGACCCGGCTCAGCACGGGGCCGATCAGCAAGAGCGGTGTCGCGAGCAGCCAGGCGGCATGGCGCGCGACGCGCCGCCGATCGCGCAGCGCCATCGTCGTCAACGCAACGAAGCCGAGCGAGGCGACCAGATCATAAATGCCGAGCGATGGCCCCCAAATATTGTAGAATGGGTCCTGCCCCGATCCGGTCGCGACGGCCATGCTGTGCTCGACGCCCGCGCCGCCTACGAAGAACAAGGGGACGAGCGCGAAAATCGCGAGGCCCACGCTGCGATGCCGCGTGCGTTCGCCGCGATCGATCGACCAGCTCTGCGCGGCGAGCAACAGCATCCACGCCGTCGCGGTGATCGCGTGGAAATGGGAGGTGACTTTCTCGCCGCCGATCCGCGACAGATAGCCCGGCCAGAAAGCGACAATCGTCAGCGCGATGAGCGCGAGGCACCAGCGCCAGGCGTGACGATAGGGCAAGCGAGACGCCTTGGCGGCAGTGGTCATGACAACCCCTCTTTTCGTCCCACGACCGAGTTGCGCTTCGCCCATTCGTGCGCCGCGAAGATCGCCGCCGTGACCGCGATGAACAGTCCTCCTCCCGCCAGCTCGCGCCATGCGAGGGTCGAGAGCAGCCAGACGATCATCGCTGCTGCGGCAGTCGGCACCAGCATCCCGCCCGGGGCGACGAATGGTGCGCCCGCCTCTGCCACGCCCCGTGCGCGCAGGCGTAGGACGCCCACGCAGACGATCAGGTACATCACGAGCGTGCCGGCGACGGCCAGCACCGCGATCTGCTTGAAAGACCCCGTGGCCGCGACCAGCACGACCGCCGTCGCATACAGCGCGATTGCGACGACCGGGGTATGCCGGGTCGGGTGGATATAGGCTACCGACCGGGGGAATTGCCCGGCTTCGGCCAGCGCATAGGCGCTGCGCGGCGACGACAGCATGTCGGCGACCATGTATCCGCCCACCGAGACACAAGTCGCAAGCAGCAACAGGCTTGCGCCCTTCGCCCCGAACAGCGCATCGGCGACGTCGGCCAGCGGCGCGGCCGACCCGGCAAGTGCGGCCCCCAGCACGCCCTGTGCGGTCAATTGCAACGCGATGTAGAGCGCCGCGACAACGCCGAGCGCCAGTGCGATCGCGCGCGGCACCGTGCGCGCCGGATCGCGCGTCTCGCCGCTGAGGCCAAGCCCCGTTTCGACGCCGATGAATGCCAGCACAAGGATCAGCGCCCCATCGCCGATCCGGCCGATGGATGGCGTTGCGGGCCAGGCGAGATTGGCCGGATGGATGGCGAACACGCCGAACGCGACAATCGCCAGAAGCGGCGCCAGCTTGAGAAGGCCAAGCGCAACGGTCAGCCGCGTGCCGTCACGCGTGCCCGCGATATTGACCAGCGCGAGCGTGGTGTAGATTGCGACCAGTAGTGCGATGCTGGCGCCGGTGCTTCCAAGCGCCGGCCAAATTCCCGCCAGCGTATCTAGGAAAAAGCGTGCCAGCGCCGCCGCTGAGCCGATAGCATTGGCGAACAATTGCAGCATTCCGACGACGCCGCCGACGACGGGGCCGAACGCTGCGCCGGCATAGGCGTATAGCCCGCCGCTGCCCTTGACCCTGCTGCCCGCCTCGGCAAAGCACAGGCCGACCAGCGCGATCAGCACAGCACAGACGAGGTAGGCGATGATCGCGGCCGGGCCGAGCACTCCCGCAACCAGTCCGGGCAGGCTGAAGATGCCGACCCCGACGATGCAGTTGAACGCGGCGAAGGCGACGCCGGGGACGCCGACGACGCGGTCGAGATGGGGGGCGTCGCTCATGGGCGCGGCGCGCTCTCTTGGGGCAACGCGACGGCCGCTCCCTTGTCCAGCACCCGCGTAATCCGCCCTTTGTACACCAGCATTATGGCTAGCCCAACAAGCGGCAGCAGCGCAGTTGAGGCCCAATAGACCGCAGGCCCAAGCGTCTCGTAGAATCGCCCAAGCCAGCCAAGCAGGAAGTAGGCGAAGGTGTTGGCAAGTTTAAAAACCGCCATCATCGTCGCGTTTAGCGACACCGGTGCGCTGCGCGAGATAATTGCCTGAGGCGGCGCTTCTTGCCACACTGTGGCTAGATCGATGACGACGTAAAAGCCTAGCCACAGTGCGATTGGCACAACCGGGAGCAGCGCAACCGCGCCGATATAGAGGTAGCTAAGCGCGATGCCGGCGCAGCTCACCCCGATTTTGGCAAGGTCGCCCATCTCGCGACCACGCGCCGCCGAACGCTTCCAATAGGCATTGGCGACAAGAACGCCTACAATCGTCATCGCCCCGTCGAAAATGCCAACCCAGGTGACTGGCATTTCCCAGCCCAGGATATGCCCATCGACAGCGGTGTCGGCCCAGACATACATGATGCCGTAAGCTTGGTTCAGCGCGGCACCGGCGAGAATATATGGGAGCAGCATAACCAGCAGCGCGGCGATTACGCGCCAATCGCGGCGATCGAGTCGCGCATGTTCGCCGCGGCGTGTGATGACATCCGGCGGCAAATATCGTCGACCAGACAGATAGACGGTAAGCCCGATCAGCATGCCGAACCCGGCAGCGCCGAAGCCCGAGTGCCAGCCCACCTTCTCGCCTAGCGTACCGACGATCAGCGGTGCTGTAAGTGCACCAATATTGAGCGCTAACAAATACAGCCCGAAGGCGCGGGTGCGGCGGTGATCATCCGGCGCATAGAGCTGGCCTACCTGCGCCGCCATGTTGCCGATGACGCAACCTGCGCCCAAGATGAGGAGCAGCAGCGCGGCAAGGAAGAAGAACTCCGATGCCATCGCCAGATGCCCCACCGCCATCAGCAGCGTGCCAATTGTGACGGTCCGCGTCTTTCCGAGAACGCGGTCACCGAGCCACGCGCCACTCAAGGGCGTCGCGTAGATCAGACCGGAATAGAGGCCGTAGGTCTGCGCGGCGAAAGCTAGGTCGGTCATGGGACCGAACACCGCGGAAAGCGCTGCGCGATAATCTGCCAGGCCAAGCACATGGCGCGCGTGCTCGGGCAGCAGCAGGTACTTCGTCATGTACAGCATGAGCAGCGCCTGCATGCCGTAGAACGAGAAGCGCTCCCACAGCTCGGTGCCCGCCAAGACGGTCAGTCCGATCGGATGACCGAAGAGGGAGCGGTCATCGGGCACAAAGCTGGGGGCCGCGACGGGGTTGTCGCGAGGTGCGGCGGCGATGGTAGTCACGGCTGGTCGTCCGGTCGCCGAGATCGGACCGTCAAGGCGTCGGCGGCGTATCTGACACGACGCTCCATGCCGCCTTCATCTTGCCGTCGGGCTGGCGCCTGAAACCGATGATGTAGTTCCCGAATTCGACGCGTACCTGCTTGGTCGCGGGATCGGTGTAGGTATAGCGATACGTGCAGCGCCACGTCGCCATGTCTCCCGCCATCGCAACATCGACATACTCGTTCGCGATGACCAGCTTCATCGCCGGATCGGCGACCTGCGCCTTTGTGACCGCCAAGTCGGCGTCGTGCCCGATGGTGTTCGGCGCGCCATGGAAGAAGCCGAGGTAATCGGAAGTTTGCATGCTGGTCGCGCCGATCGCGTCGCGGGCATTGAAGGCTGCTATGTGATCCCGGACGAGCGACTTGATCTCCACCGCGGTCGCAGCCGGATCGGCAGCGACGAGGCGCGAGGCGGTCTGCGCCACGGCGGGAATGGGCAGCATGATTGGCACCGCGATCCCCATTGCACCCGTCATCAACATGTGTGCGATCAGTTTCATCGTCATTCCCCCCTTTACGCTGCCACTCATGAGCGAGCGGCCGCCCGATTTTCTGGATTGGATCGCGCCACCATTGTTTCCCAACCCGTCCGCCATCATGCAGACAAGGCTTCGCCAATGGCGGCGGGAGGGCGTCCTCGACCGACCATTGAGCTTCGTGTTTTCCGCTAATTCCGTGAGCGCTTAGGTGCCGGAGCACCGGCCAAACGGTCAATCAGCTGGACCGTCAAAAAAGCGTTATTTCGTAACCGGAGCGGGCCTCAGCGCGTCGGGCCAGCCATATTTTTCCCAGGCAGTCACATAGCCGACCCTGTCGGCAAAGCCCATGAAATCAGGATGCAGGCGTGTCCGCCGAATGGGATCAACATCCACCCAGAGCGTCATCAACCCGAATATGTTGGCCAGGCTGGTCTGCTCGCCATAAATCTTCATCACCAACTCGGCATGCCCCATCCAAATCGCCGGGAAGGCGACAGAGTTGTCGTAGGGGTCCGGCATTGTCTGGTGCAGCATGTCGATCATCCCGCAATAAGCGGCGCGCGCGTCAGGATCGCCGCTGCATATGCCGCGCGCAGCGAGATCGAAATACGCATCGCGGGCGGCATCGTCGATCGGCGGCATGCCAGGCGGGCGCGTGATCATCGTGCCAAGCAGCGTGCGCAAGTTCCAGTACGTTTCCACCGCACGCCCGTGCTCGCCGTTACTGGCATAGGCGACCGCGAGCCAGGGCGCCGGAAAACCCAGATCCGCCATCCGCTGACCGGCTGCAATTGCCTGATCGAAGTTGCCAAGGCAGAGGTGCGCCGCACACAATGCGGCATAGTTCCGGCCATGCACCGGATCGCGCTCGACCACCGTTTCTATGTACGGCAACGCCGTACGTGCCAGACCCAGGTTCAACAGGAAAGTGCCGAGACGCAGCGCCACGTTGATGTCGTTCGGCGCAAGGCGATACGCTTCATATCCGTAATCCAGTGCGGCCACGGGGTTGCGATTGACGAACTCGTAGACCCCGAGCATCGCCAGTGCGTGACCCTGCTCCGGATCAAGCGCGATCGCTTTTCGAGCGCAATCGGCCATGTAGCCAGCCCGTTCGACGCGATCGAGGGTTGGCGTGAAGCCTGCGATATACAGATGTGCCTCGGCGAGCGCGGCCCAGCACTCCGCAAAATCCGGATCGATCTCAACCGCCTGTTCGAGCAGCTCGATACCCTTGGCAATCATGCCGTCGCCGACAGCGCGCAAGCTGATGTCACGGCCCTGCAGGTATAGCGCATAGGCATCGCGGTTGGCGGTCATCTTGCGTTCCGGCGCGAATTTGTCGTCGGTGCCCAGCGCCGCGCACAGTCCGGCAATGAAATGACTGCCGATGATTTGCCGCGACCCGATCACGTCGGCAACGGTGCCATCATAGCGGTCGGACCAGATGTCGGCGCCTGACGGCCCGTCGATCAGGCGGACGTGGACCACGATTCCGTCAGAGGAGCGATGCACCGTACCTTCGATCAAGTGCGAAACATCCAGCGCGACCGCCATTTCGGGAAGCGTGCGTCCGCTATTCGCAACGCTGGTGACCGAGGTCCGACCTACGACCGCCACTGCCGGAATGCTGCCTATGCGGAAGCTCAATTCGTCGACGACGCCTTCGGCAAGGAACAGCGCCCCTCCGATCGTGTCGTGCTGTTCGAACGGGAGCACGGCGATGCGCGTCTTGCGCCCGCGTTGCAGCGGCAGCGCTCTGTCGCAGGCATGCCAGGCGTCGCGGAGCTCTTGTTCGCCTGCCACGTCTGCGGTCCGCTCGAGTTCCGCCAGGGCGCGATCGACCGCGAGCTGGAGCCGACTCTCTGCATACCGGCGCTGAGCGCTCAGCCATTCCGCGAACGGGTCGCCAAAGTCGATCTGGTCGAGTAGTTCCTTGTTGCCGATACCGCCAAGCGCGCCACAGGCGTCGCCTATCCGGCCATCGGCCAGTGCCGCCTCAAGGTAACCGAGATCGGTTTGAACTCGGCGACCGTCAATCGCGATCCGGCCGTGCGACAAATCGAGCACTCCGCCCGCTATCGGGCCGAGCGACTTGTCGATGGTTAGTAGGCACTGGCGCAGGCTTGCGCGCGCTTGCGCCTGGAACCGGCCGGGCCACAGCAGCTTGCTGACAAAATCGCGCTCCAGCGTTTCGCCGGGCGCCAGGCAGAGCATCGCGAGTAAAGCACGCGCGCGCCGATTGGAGATGGTGATCCCGACACCCGCCGACGTCGCCAGCGTGAAGACGCCAAACAAGGAAGCTCGCAATGTGGGATCAGATGTTGTCGGGAGTACCCCCGCACTTGTGTTCACCCTGATTCCCCCTCGATCGCTGCTTATAGGTAAGTCACGGGGAAGTTGACAGGATGAGGTAAGACATGGCCCAGGCTTTTCGCGCTGATATCTCACAGGCTGTTAGGAGAGCTGCGCGCTCCAAAAAGAGCTTCAAATTGTCACTGCTAACGGCGGCTCTCAGACCTTGGCCGCCAAAAGCTGACCGTCCGCATTTGGTTCAGTTGCGGCCGTTCGAAACGCCGATATCGCTAACGTCCGGTTTCGCGCCTTTGGCGACCAAAAGCCGCCTGTCCGCTGCCGGCCCAATAGCCGTCGTTATTGAGATGGTGCGGGCGGTGGGAATCGAACCCACACTCCTTGCGGAACCGGATTTTGAGTCCGGCGCGTCTACCAATTCCACCACGCCCGCACGGCGAGCGGGCGCGCTATCGCAGCGCGCCCGTCCCGGCAAGGTTCAATAGGTCGGCGGCACGTTCACCGCACCGAGATCCGCGCCCTTCGGGTCCGGACCATATTGGTTCGGGCCAACGGTGCCCGGCAGGCAGTAGAAGACGAGCAGCACGATCGCACCGATCAGGCCGACCAGCGTGATGATCCCGCCGAGCCCGGCGATCGCCGTGCTCTGGCTCGCTGCGCCCATGAAGGCGAGGATGTAGCCGAGCACGTACGGCACGATCATCAGCAGCAACCACAGCCCCGACCGGTTGGTGTCGTGCAGGCGGCGCACCGCCACGGCGATGTTCGGGATCAGCAACCCGAACGCGATGACCAGATAGACCAGAAAGAAGATGCCCAGCGCGGCGAACATGCCGACCAGCCCCGCCGACCCCGGCGTGCTGCCTGCCGAAGACATGCCCGCAGCCCCGGCGCCGATGACGAAGGCGATGATCGTCAGCGCGAAATAGATGAGGAATTGCAGGAGGAAGAACATCCAGAACTCCTGCCGCCGCGAGCGGCCCGAGAACTGCGCGTACCGCTTCAGCGGCATCAACATCCATTCCATCGATATTCCCCTGTTCGTCTCTGCGCCGGACGGGCCCCTGCCCCCGCGCGTCCTGTCGATGGTGCCGGACAAGCCGCCGTCGATCAAGCCACCATCAAGCTCTGGGTGCCTGACGCCGATAGCTGAGCGCCTCCGCCACATGCAGGCGACCGACGCCCTCGCTGCCCGCCATGTCGGCGATGGTGCGCGAGACGCGGAGGATGCGAGTGTAGCCGCGCGCGGACAGCCGCATCGCCTCCGCCGCCTGCGCCAGCAGCTTGCGGCCCGGCTCGTCGGGCGTGGCGACCCGTTCGAGCAGGTCGCCTTCGGCCTCCGCGTTGGTGCGGACGGCGTCGTCGCGGTAGCGGTCGCGCTGCACCGCACGGACGGCGGCGACACGCGCGGCGACCTCCGCCGAGCCCTCGGCCGGCGGCGGGAGGACGAGGTCGGCGGCGCTGACCGCCTGCACCTCGACATGCAGGTCGATGCGGTCGAGCAGCGGGCCGGACACCTTGGTCTGGTAGTCGGCCGCGCATTTCGGCGCGCGCGCGCAGGCGAGGCCCGCGTCGCCCAGATGGCCGCAGCGGCACGGGTTCATCGCCGCGATCAGCTGCACCCGCGCCGGAAAGGTAACGTGGGCGTTGGCGCGCGCGACGGAGACGGTGCCGGTCTCCAGCGGCTGGCGCAGCGAATCGAGCACGGCGCGGTTGAACTCGGGCAACTCGTCCAGGAACAGGACGCCCAGATGCGCCATGCTGACCTCGCCGGGCTTCACCTTGAGCCCGCCGCCGGTCAGCGCCGCCATCGAGGCGGAATGGTGCGGCGAGCGAAACGGCCGCGTCCGCGTCAGCCGTCCGCCGGTCAGCGTGCCCGCGACCGACTGGACCATGCTGACCTCCAGCGCCTCCGAGGCGTCGAGCGGCGGCAGGATGCCGGGCAGGCACGACGCCATCAGCGACTTGCCCGCGCCCGGCGGGCCGACCATCAGTAGATTGTGGCCACCGCACGCGGCGATCTCCAGCGCGCGCTTGGCGGTCTCCTGTCCCTTGACCTGTTTGAGGTCGGGGCCGTGGACGCGCGGTTCCGCTTCGCCAGGCTCGGGCGAACCGAGCAGCCCTTGCCCCTTGAGATGGTTGAGCAGCGACAGCAGGTCGGGCGGTGCCACGACCTCGACCGTCCCGGCCCAGGCGGCCTCGGCGCCCTGCGCGGCGGGGCAGATCAGCCCCTTGCCCTCCGCCGACGCATGCAGCGCGGCGAGCAGCACGCCGGGCGACGGCGCGATCCGCGCGTCCAGGCCGAGCTCGCCGACGACGACATAGTCCGCCAGCGCCTCCGCATCGACTATCCCCATCGCGGCGAGCAGCGCCAGCGCGATCGGCAGATCGAAATGCGACCCTTCCTTGGGCAGATCGGCGGGGCTGAGATTGACCGCGATGCGCTTGGGCGGCAGCGCCAGCCCCATCGCGGCGATCGCACCGCGCACGCGCTCGCGGCTCTCGCCGACCGCCTTGTCGCCGAGCCCGACGACGTTGAACGCGGGCAGGCCGGGAATGAGCTGCACCTGCACCTCGACCCCGCGTGCCTCCAGTCCGAGATACGCGACGGTCGATACGATCGCGGCCATGTGTTCCCCCTTTGGGCGCGGTCTTACCGGGTTTTGGGAGGTGGGGAAGCGCCTTATCCGTTCCGCCGACGGGACGGGCAGATGCGGCCCGCCTTGCATCCGTAACACACCTGCCCCAGATGACGCGCATGTTCCGCTTGCCCGCCTCGCGACCCCTGCAACTGGCGCTGGGTGTGCTGCTCATCATCGTTTCGCCGATCGTCGGCGCGATTCCGGGGCCGGGCGGGATGTTCGTGTTCGCCGGCGGCCTGGTGTTGGTGCTCCGCAATTCGCGGGCGGCGCGGCGGCAGTTCGCGCGGACCAAGAAGCGCTGGCCCAAGCTGGGGGCACTCGCGGATCGCGGGCTGCGGCGCGGCAGCGAGCAGCGGCGGCGGGCGCTGCGGCAAGAGCGCTCGCGTTGACTTCGGCACCCCCCTCGCTTATGCGATACGGCGTTGAGGCCGTCCGCGTGGCGGCCCTTTTGCATTTTGAAGCGGGAATGAGCGATGAAGCGGACCTTTCAGCCGAGCAACCTGGTGCGCGCGCGCCGGCACGGGTTCCGGGCGCGGATGGCGACGGTCGGCGGCCGGGCGGTGATCCGGGCACGCCGGGCGCGCGGCCGCAAGAAGCTGTCGGCCTAACCTCCGACGCGGACCACGGGATCGCGACGCTTACCCGCCGCAAGGACTTCCTCGCGGCGAACAGTGGGCGGCGTGCCCCGATGCCGGGCTTTGTCCTGCTGGTACGCCATCGCGATGACGGGTCGGCGGCGATGCGGGTCGGCTACACCGTCACGAAAAAGATCGGCAACGCGGTCGTCCGCAACCGGATGAAGCGCCGGTTCCGGGCGCTGGCGGCGGAACTGCTGCCGACGGGCGGCGTGCGCGGCGCGGACCATGTGCTGATCGGGCGGGCCGGCGGGGTGGAGCGGGACTTCGGATCGCTCCGGACCGAGCTTGGCAAGGCGTTGCGGAAGGTGGCGCGTTGAACCGCACCCCGTCGGACGAAACGTGCTGACGCGCTTTCTCATCCTCCTCGTGCGGGGCTGGCAGCGCGGGCCCTCCGCAATCCTGCCGCCGTCCTGCCGGTTCCAGCCGAGCTGTTCGGCCTATGCGATCACCGCGCTTCGTCGCTATGGGGCGGTGAAGGGTGGTTGGCTGGCGACGAAGCGGATCGCGCGTTGCCACCCTTTCGGGTCGTTCGGCCCGGACCCCGTGCCCTGACCTTCCCTCCCCATTCCGCAAGGCGTCATCTGTGACCGAAGAACGTCGCAACTTCATCCTGTTCGCGGTGATCGCGGCGGTCATCCTGATCGGATGGCAGGTGGGCGCGCGCTATTTCCTGCCCGCCAATCCGCCCGCGACGGTGGTGGTCGACGGCAAGTCGAGGCCGGTGGCGAACCCCGCCGCCGATCCGACCGCCGACAGCCCCGCCGCGACGCGAACGCGCGCGCAGGTGCTGGCGGAGACGCCGCGGGTGCGGATCGACACGCCCGCGCTGTCGGGCTCGATCAACCTGAAGGGCGCGCGGATCGACGATCTGGTGCTCAAGCGGCACCGCGAAACGGTCGCCGGCGACTCGCAGCCGATCCGCCTCTTCTCCCCCGCTGGCGCGCCCGAGGCGTATTTCACGCAGCTCGGCTGGCAGGGTGGCCCCGCCGCCGACGCCGTGTGGCGCGCGAGCGGGACGGTGCTGTCGCCCGGCACGCCCGTGACGCTGGAGGCGACCAACGCCACCGGGCAGCGTTTTCGCATCGAGATCGCGATCGACGGCGACTATCTGTTCACAATCAAGCAGACCGTCGCCAACGCGGGCGCCGCGCCGGTGCAGGTCACGCCCTATGGCTTCGTCAACCGATCGGGGCACTCCAAGGACCCGACCAGCTGGCAGCAGCATACCGGCCCGATGTCGGTCCATGGCGGCGCGGCGGACTATTCGCTGAGCTTCGCCAAGCTGGACGACAAGAAGGGCGAGCCGCGCTTTTCGACCACCGGCGGGTGGCTGGGGTTCAGCGACAAATACTGGCTGACCGCGCTGATCCCCGCCAACGGCCAGCCGTTCGACGGCCAGTTCCGCGCGGGATCGAACAGCACGTATCAGGCCGACTTCGCGCTGCCGTCGCGCGCGCTGCCCCCCGGTCAGGCGCTGACCACCACGACGCGCCTGTTCGCCGGCGCCAAGGAGACGCGGCTGCTCGATCGCTATGCCGACGCCGGCGTGCCGCGGCTGGACTATGCGATCGACTGGGGCTGGTTCCGGGTCGTCGAAAAGCCGATCTTCTACTATCTCGACTGGCTGTTCCGGCTGGTCGGCAACTTCGGCGTCGCCATCATCCTGCTGACGATCACCATCCGCGCGCTGATGTTCCCGATCGCGCAGCGCCAGTTCGCGTCGATGGCGAAGATGCGCGTGATGCAGCCGAAGATGAAGGCGGTGCAGGAGCGCTTCAAGGACGACAAGGAGCGGATGCAGAAGGAGGTCATGGCGCTGTACAAACAGGAGGGCGCAAACCCGCTCGCCGGCTGTCTGCCGACGCTGCTCCAGATCCCGATCTTCTATGCGCTCTATAAGGTGCTGTCGCTGACGATCGAGATGCGCCACCAGCCGTTCGTGGCGTGGATCAAGGACCTGTCCGCGCCCGATCCGCTGACGCCGATCAACCTGTTCGGGCTGCTGCCCTTCTCGCCGCCGGGGTTCCTGCATCTGGGCGTGCTCGCGATCCTGCTCGGCGTCACGATGTGGCTGCAGTTCCGGATGAACCCTTCCGCGCCCGATCCCGCGACGCAGCAGGTGATGGGGATCATGCCATGGGTGATGATGTTCTTCTTCGCCCCGCTCGCGGCCGGATTGCAGCTGTATTACGTGGCGTCGAACCTGATCTCGATCGGCCAGCAGAAGCTGCTCTACGCGAGGCATCCTCAGCTCAAGGAGGCTCCGGCCAAGTGAGCGATGCACGGGACGACGACGCGGCACTGGAAACGGCGCGCAAGCTGTTCGCGGGACCGATCACCTTCCTGAAGTCGGCGCCGACGTTGCAGTTCCTGCCCGATCCGGTGGCGCCGGAGGTGGCGTTCGCGGGGCGGTCCAACGTCGGCAAGTCGTCGCTGCTCAACGCGCTGACCGGGCGCAACGCGCTGGCGCGGACGTCGAACACGCCGGGACGAACGCAGGAGCTCAATTTTTTCGACGTCGGCAATCCGGCAAACGGCGGCCCGGTGCTGCGGCTGGTCGACATGCCCGGCTATGGCTTCGCCAAGGCGCCGCCGGAGGTGGTCCGGCGCTGGCGGTTCCTCATCAACGACTATCTGCGCGGGCGGCAGGAGCTGAAGCGGACGCTGGTGCTGGTCGACGCGCGGCATGGCATCAAGGATGTCGATCGCGAGATCATGGCGATGCTGGACGGGGCGGCGGTCGGCTATCGGCTGGTGCTGACCAAGGCGGACAAGATCAAGGCGAGCGAGCTCGCCGACGTCACGCAACGCACGGCGGACGAAGCGCGCAAGCGCCCCGCCGCGCATCCGGACATCATCGCGACGTCGAGCGAGGGCGGGCTGGGTATTCCCGAGCTGCGCGCGGCGGTGCTCGACGCGATCGGGTAATCGGGGGAAGAAGACCATGACGTTCCGGATCGGTGTGCTGCTCGCTGCCATCGCGCTCGCCACGCCCGCGCTGGCGCGCGATCCCGTCGTCAGCGAGCGCTGGCTGCGCGCGCATGAGCAGTTCCTGGCCGGCGACACGCTCGCCGGGCGCGGCAGCGCGACGCGCGACGAGGCCATCGCCGCCGAATATGTCGCCGCGCAGTTCGCCGCGTTCGGGCTGGCCAAGGCACCGGGCTGGGCCAGCTATGTCCAGACCGCCCCCATCATCCGGCGTCGCGCGACCGGCACGCCGACGCTGACGGTGGACGGCACGGTCGTCACGGGGCTGACGGTGATGCGCGCCGACGGCGGCGGGGTCGGCGGCACGGTGACGGTGGTCGCCGACGCGACCAAGCTGCCCGCACATCCGGAGGTGGTGGTATTCACCGGGCCGGTCGAGCAGGCGATGCGCGCCGGCCGGGCGCTGCGCCTCGCGGGCGCGAAGCTGGTGATCCTGGCGGAGAGCGATGCGACGCGGCGGATGGCGACCGGCAACGGGGGGACGCTGTCGCTGCCGATCCGGCTGGAGACGAACGCCGCGCGCCCCTCCGTCACCTTCGCCACCCTGCCCGCGGCGACAGTCGCCCAGCTCAAGGCCGGGAGCCGCGTCGACCTGTTCGTGCCCTATGCCGAGGAGCGGACGGCGACCACCAACGCGGTCGGCTATCTGCCCGGCACCGACGCCACCCTGCCGCTGCTGTTGCTGACCGCGCATCTCGATCATCTCGGCGTCGAGGCGGACGGCACCGTCATGCACGGCGCCAACGACGACGCGGCGGGAACCAGCGCGGTGCTGGAGCTGGCGCGCGTGCTCGCGGGCGGCAAACGGATGAAGCGCGGCATCCTGTTCGTGGCCTATGGTGCGGAGGAGATCGGCGGTTTCGGTTCGACCTGGTTCGCGGCGCACCCGCCGGTGCCGCTGAACCGCATCGCCGCCAATCTGGAGTTCGAGATGGTCGGCGCGCAGGACCCGAGGCTGCCGCGCGGCGCGCTGATGATGACGGGGGCGGAGCGGTCGACGCTGTTCGGCATCCTGAAAACGCACGGCGCGCTGGTCGCCGCCGACCCGTATCCCGATCAGCATTTCTTCGAGCGATCGGACAATTACTCGCTAGCGCTGGCGGGGGTGGTCGCGCACACGCTGGCGGGCTGGTCGGTGCCGCCGAGCTATCACACGCCGCAGGACACGATCGCCGCGCTCGACTTCGACTATATGACCCGCGCGGTCGGGTCGCTGGTGGCGCCGGTCCGGTCGATGGCGAACGGCACGATCGCGCCCGCGTGGAAAGCGAACGGCCAACCCCGCGAGCGGTAGCGTGGCGGTCGCCGGGCCATTATGACGAGTGAAAACAGGAGGTCGCGCTTGTCCTACGTCGCCAACAACTACAAGACCAACACGGACGCGCCGGAGAACGACTGGGTCTGCACCCGCGTTTCGTCGCTTGGTCCGTATGCGGAGAAGCCGCCGGTCGACAAGCGCGGCTATGCCGACTTCTGCGGGCAATGCGTGTCCTATGTGACGCGGGTCTGCACCACCATCCCGGTCAGGACCGCCGACTGGAAGAAGGGTCGCCAGGTCCGCGGCGCCACTGATCTGGTCGCCGGCACCGCGATCGCGACCTTCAACGCCGACGGCCATTATTACGGCCACGCCGCGATTTACGAGAGCCAGACGGTCGCGGGTATCAACGTGTGGGATCAGTGGATCACCGGCAAGGGCAAGCCGATCGGCCCGCGCCTGATCCGCTGGGCCGGCACCGGCATCTCGAACGACGGGGACGGCTTTTATGTGGTCGACTAGCGCGCTGCTGTTCGTCGCCCTGATGAGCGGCACCCCCCACCGCGCCGCCGCGCCGACGTCCTGCCCCGTCGCGTCCGGCGGGGTGCGGATGACCGGGGGCGACGTCTATGACGGGCCGGTCGAGGAAAACGCGATCCTGGTGCCGGATTCCGCGCGCACGATGCGTGGCACCGAAGTCTCGACCTGGGATGTGCGGACCACCTATGCCGCCGGGCGGCAGATTTACCTGAGCTGCGAGTATGCGAGCCGCCCAAAGGTGACCATCCGGGTGTCGCGGGCTGTGCGGACTTGCCGCTACAGCGACGGTCGCCCCGCAAAGGCGTTGGCCTGCCGCTGACGGGATTGCCCGCTCCCGCCGCCTCGCGTAGCGGCGGGGCCATGAAGCTTATCATCGGCAACAAGGCCTATTCCTCCTGGTCGCTACGCGGCTGGCTGGCATGCAAACAGTCGGGGTTGCCGTTCGAGGAGGTGGTCGTGCCGCTGTACGACGCCGACTGGGATCGGCGGCGCGAGGGCGACGAGTTCGCGCCATCGGCGGGCAAGGTGCCGGTGCTGTGGGACGGCGACGACGTCGTGGTGTGGGACTCGCTGGCGATCGTAGAGTTCCTGGCCGACCGGGTCGGGCGCGACCGCTTCTGGCCCGCCGACGATGCTGCGCGCGCGATGGCGCGGTCGATGGCGGCGGAGATGCATTCCAGCTTCGCGGCGCTGCGTCGCAAGCATTCGATGAACGTCCGCCAGATCTTCGAGGCCAAGCGCCCCGACGACGATGTGTTCGCCGACCTGCAACGAATTATGCAGCTATGGGCGCAGGCGCGCGCGCGGTTCGGGGGCGGCGGCGAGTTCCTGTTCGGCGACTTCGGCGCGGTCGACATCATGTTCGCGCCCGTGGTGACGCGGCTGCTCACCTATCAGCTGCCGGTGCCGCGTTTCGCCGCCGGGTACTGCCAGGCGATCATCACGCATCCGTGGATGCAGCAGTGGATCGCGGAGGCGCAGGAAGAGGAGTGGGTGATCGAGCAGTACGAACAGCCGGCGCAGGCATGATCGATCCCGTCAAGCTGTTGCAGGCGCTGATCGCGTGCGACAGCGTGACGCCGGCCAAGGGCGCGGTATTCGATGTGCTGGAGACGGCGCTGGTGCCGCTCGGGTTCGCGATCGACCGGTTCATGTCGGGCGAGGCGCCCAGAGGCCCGGTCGAGAACATGCTCGCGGTGCGCCAGGGCAGCGGACCGCTGTTCGCCTTTGCCGGCCATCTCGACGTGGTGCCGCCGGGCGAGGGCTGGACCGGCACGCCGTGGGACGGCGAGATCCGCGGCGGGATGCTGTACGGGCGCGGCGCAGCGGACATGAAGGGCGGCGTCGCGGCCTTCGTCGCGGCGGCGGCGGCGGTGCCCGACGCAGCGTGCGCGCTCGTCATCACCGGCGACGAGGAAGGGCCGGCGCTGTACGGCACCCGCGCGCTGATCGACCGGATGCGCGAACGTGGCGTGCAGCCCGCGATGTGCCTAGTCGGCGAGCCGACCTCGGTGGCGAGACTGGGCGATACGGTGAAGATCGGGCGGCGCGGCTCGGCCTATCTGTGGATCGACGTGCCGGGGCGGCAGGGCCACGTCGCCTATCCGCACCTCGCCGACAATCCGGTGCCCAAGCTGGTCCGCGCGCTGGCGGCGATCGACGTGCTGGTGCTGGACGGCGGCACCGACTGGTTCCAGGCGTCGAACATCGAGTTCACCGATCTTGAGGTCGGCAACCCGACCTCGAACGTCATCCCGGCGCGCGCGAAGGGGCGGCTGTCGGTGCGGTTCAACGACCTGCATCGCGGGCCGGCGCTGGTCGAACGACTGACCGCGATCGTGAAGGAACACGCGCCCGACGCGATCGTGACCCACCGCATCGCCGGCGAAGCCTTCCTGACCTCGCCGGGGCCGCTGTCCGACATGCTGAGCGCGGCGGTGGAAGAGGTCACCGGCCACGCCCCCGAGCTGTCGACCAGCGGCGGCACGTCCGACGCCCGTTTCCTGGTCGCGGTGTGCCCGGTGATCGAGCTGGGCCTGCTCAACGCGACGATGCACATGGTCGACGAGGCGGTGGCGGTCGAGGACGTGCGGGCGCTGGCGGCGATCTATGCGGCGGTGTTGCGGCGAGCGAGTCGTGGCGGCTAAGCCGGGCATGGCGATTACGCTTGAAGAAATCGAACTTCTTGTAGCCGCAGAGTTGGCGTCTATCGCCGACGAAGCGAAAAGGGTCAAAGCGGCTGCGCTCCTCGCAGAGCCTCTGTTGATGCGGTGCGCTTGGGACTATGGCGCATCGGATAAGACGTATCCCTGTTGGCGCGTGGCCGCTGAGCAGGGTGGCCGTGGTGGTGGTGTCATATACTGCGAGCAGGGTTTCGGCCACGGACGCCTTGGGGACTGATGTGGGCACGGGACGTGGTGCCGCACATGGGGCAGGACTGCGGCTGGTTCGCGACCTTGCGAGAAGCGCTCGCGGACATTCTCGACATGCCGCCTGCCGCGTTGGGCGTCACCGTCCAGTGAGGCCGGCCTTGAGCTGCGGCCCCGCTGTTCATCGAAAGTCATGGGAGCGAGGCTCCCGGTCAACACCGGGCTGACGGGGAACGCCGCAATACGATATACAGCGCTCCCGCCCCACCATGCCTCGGATGCGCGTTCCTGACCGCGGCGATGCGGTCGGCGAAGCGGCTGCTGGCGAGCCAGTCGGCGATCGCCGCGCGGATCGCGCCGCGGGCGTGGGGGCGTTCGCTTTCGGGGCGCGGCGGCTTGCCCGTGACCAGCAGGAGGACGCGGTCACCGCGTGCCGTGGCGCGCTCCAGACCCTGATCGAGCAGCGAATGAGCGGAATGGAGGGTGTGGCCGTGGAGGTCCAGCGATGAATCGGGCTGGGCCAGGCCGCGCGAAAGGCGGCGGTCCCACGAGCCGTCGAGCGTGTTCGCGGTCCGCTGCGCGACCGCTTTGAGCCTGTCACCCTCGCCCTTCGGCGGCTGCGATGCCTTCTCTCGATGCGAATCAGCCGGAGTGCCGAAGGCGGGGGAGGGCGAGGGTAAGGGGGGCTGAGGGAGGGCCGTCGGCACCACCCCCCGCAACGGCCGCACGCTGGCCATTACCTTGGCCCAGGCGTGCGCCTCGTCAGCGTTGAGGCGTCGGTGCGCCACCGGCCGCCCCCTGCACCCGCGCGCCGTTCAGGCGATCCAGTGTGCCGACCGGCAGCAGCAGCCACGCGGTGCCGTGTGCCGACATGCCGCCCGCCGTCGCCTCCGCCGCCGGGCCGGCGCCCCAGAAGGTGTCGAAGCGGTTCGCGCCCTTGATCGCGCCGCCGGTGTCCTGTGCCACCCACAAAGCGGAGGCATCCTGCCGGTCCATCGACAACAGCACCGGCGCGCCGAGCGGCACGAACTTGACGTCGACCGCCGCGCTGACGCCGCCGATCACCGGGTAGCCCATCGCGCCGAGCGCCCCGCCCGACAGCTCGCGGAAGAACACGTAGCTCCGGTTCTCGCGCATCAGCGCCGCGCCCTCGATCGGGTTGTCGTGGAGCCAGCCGACGATGCCCTGCATCGACGCGCCGCCCGGCGGCAGGATGTTGCGCTGACGCAGCAGCGAGCCGATGCCGGTGTAGTCGCGGCCGTTCTGCGTGTCGTAGCCGATCCGCATCAGCGATCCGTCGGGGAGGCGCAGATTGCCCGACCCCTGGATCTGGAGGAAGAACAGCGCGACGGGGTCCGCCGCCCAGGCGAGCACCCGTGCCCGATCGGCCAGCGCGCCGCCCTCGATCGCGGTGCGGTCGAAATAGGGCTCGAAGTTGCGACCATCGACGCGACCCCTGATCTTCTTGCCCTTCAGGTCGGCGGAGAATTGCCCGAGATCGACGTCGATCAGGTCGCTCGGCCGGGCGTAGATCGGCGTTTCGTAACCGGGCCGCCGGTCGCGCGAGCCGGCGATCTCCGGGATGTAATAGCCGGTCGCGAACGCCTTGCCGTCGCCGACCTGCACCGCCTCGAACGAGCCCTGGATAAACGCGAGCGCCGGGCCGCCCTGCCCCGCTGCCGTGCAGGCCGGGCGCCAGTCCTCGCCGCGCGTCAGCCCGGTAGCGTCGGTGCGGCGCATCAGGCCCGGACAGGAGAGGCGGAAGGCGTCGCGCGCGCCGCTCGCCTGTGCCTCGGTGATCGGCAGCGTCGCGATCGACGGTCCGGCGACCAGCCCGGCGCCGGCGGCCGTCGTCGCGCCGGGCGGCGTCGTCGCCGGGATCGCGGCGAGCGGAATGGCGGGAACGATGCGCGCGACCGGGACCGGAACGCGCGGTCCCGGCAAGGGATAGGCCACGCGCGGCGTAGGCGGCGGTGCGACAAAAGTGGCGGGCGGTGGCACCACCCTGCCGCCGCACGCTGCGAGAGCCAGCGCCGCAACGGCGGCAAGGATGCCGCGCATCATCGCCATCGTCACGCTTCGTCGGTGTCGGCGAGCTTCCAGTTCGGATCACTGCTCTTCAGCGTCCGCGCGAAGGTCCAGACGTCGTGGATCTCGACCGCATCGGTCAGCGTTCCGGCGACCACCTCTCCCTGCGCGTTGCGGGTGACGGCGGCGATGTCGGCGTCGAACGCGACGGTGATCCGCGCCTCGCGCCCCGATACCTGCGTCTCGACGATCGCCGCGCGGTCGATCCGGACCAGGCGATTTTCCAGCGTCTCGCCCGCCTCGGCGCGCGCAGCGATCGCGGCGGCGAACGCGTCGCGCACTTCCGTCGTGCAAAGCTCGCTCACCGCGGCCTCGTCACCGCGCCAGAACGCCTCCAGCGTCATCCGATACGCGGCCTGCGATCCCTCCAGGAAGCGCGACACGTCGAAGCTCGGCTCGCCGGCGACGATCGCGCGCAGCCCCTGCTCGGCCTTGGGCTCGATCGGACGCGGCGCCGCGTCGCGCGGCTCCGGCGTGGACTCGACCGCGCGCGGCAGCGTCAGCGGCAGCGACCGATCGTCGGCGGCGCGCGCCAGCGGGCGCTGCTCGTGCCCCGTGCGCTTGCCGAGCACGCTATAGAGCCGGAGCGCCGTGAAGCCGGCGACCATGGCGAGGATCACGATGAAGAAGGTCATACAAGGCCGATATAGGCGAAGCGCGCGCGGTTTCAAAGCGCCGGCCGTTGAAACCTGCCCGCCCCCCTGCTAGCGGCGGCGCTTTCCGGGTAGCGGCTCGTTTCGACGCGCCCGCAGCCCCTTGCACGAAGGACCGATGATCCCATGGCAGACGAAGGCCAGATGCCCGGCGACCAGCCGTTCGGCCAGCCGCTCGCGAACGGTGCCGACACCGCGCCGTCGGCGGGGATGATCTCTCAGTACGTCAAGGACCTGTCCTTCGAGAACCCGAACGCGCCCAAGATCTTTCAGTCGCAGGAGCCGCCGGCGATCGACGTCCAGTTCAACATCGGCGCGGGCCAGGTCGGCGAGGACGTCCACGAGGTGTCGCTGAAGATCGAGGCGCGCGCCGAGGTGCAGGGCGAAGCCGCGTTCGTGGTCGAGCTGACCTATGCCGGGCTGTTCGGGTTCCGCAACGTTCCCGCCGAGCAGATCCAGCCCTTCCTGCTGGGCGAGGCGCCCCGCCTGCTGTTCCCCTTCGCCCGGCGGGTGCTGGCGGACGCGGTGCGCGACGGCGGCTTTCCGCCGCTGCTGCTGGAGCCGATCGATTTCGGCCAGCTCTTCCTGCAACAGCAGCAGGCGCAGGAGCAGGCTCAGGCCGGCACGATGGGGACGTCGTAGCGGCAATCCTCCCCGTTCCGGGGAGGAGCTGATAGACGAGCCTGTGAGCATTTTTCCTTGAACCTCGCGCGCGCGCTCGGCTCCGTCGGTGGCCTAACGCTCGCCAGCCGCGCGCTGGCGCTCGTCCGCGACACGCTGTCGGCGAGCTATATCGGCGCGGGCTTTGCCTCCGACGCCTTCTTCGTCGCGTTCCGGCTGCCCAACATGTTCCGCTCGCTGTTCGCGGAAGGCGCGTTTTCGGCCGCGTTCATCCCGATGTTCAACCGCAAGGTGGCCGATGGCGGGCCGGACGCGGGCATGGCCGCCGGGGTCGATTTCGCCGAGCGCGCGCTGTCGGTACTATTCCCGGTGCTGGTGCTGTTCACCGTCGCCATGCTGATCGCGGCCTATCCGCTGACCTGGGCGCTGTCGGGGGGGTTCGAGCGGCAGCACCCCACGCCCGCGCAGTTCGATTTTGCGGTGTCGCTGTCGCGCTGGACCATCCCGTACCTGTCGCTGATCTCGCTGGTCTCGCTGCTCGGCGGCATCCTCAACTCGCTCAACCGCTTCTGGGTCAACGCCGCCGCGCCGATCCTGCTGAACGTCGCGATGGTGGGGATGCTGCTCTTCTTCCACGGGCCGGACCCGTATGCGACGGCGCGGACGCAATCGATCGCGGTCACGGTCGGTGGGGTCTTGCAGCTGGTGTGGCTGTTCTGGGCGTGTCGGCAGGCAGGCGTGAACCTGAAGTTGCGGATGCCGCGCCTCGATGCCGACATCAAGCGGCTGCTGTCGCTGATCGTCCCCGCCGCCGCCGGGGCCGGCGCGGCGCAGATCAACCTCGCCATCTCCACCGCGCTCGCCGGTGGGCTGCTGTCCGCCGGGTCGATCTCCGCGATCTATTACGCCGACCGCCTGAACCAGCTGCCGCTCGGGATGATCGGGATCGGCCTCGGCACCATCCTGCTCCCCGTCGTGTCACGGCTGCTGAGCGAGGGGCGCGAGGCGGAGGCGATGGAGACGCAGAACCGCGGGCTGGAGCTGGCGCTGTTCCTGACGCTGCCCGCCACCGCCGCCTTCGTTTTCGCCGCCGAGCCGATCGTGCGCGGGCTGTTCCAGCACGGCCAGTTCACCAGCGCGGACTCGCGCCGCGCCGCGCTGGCGCTCGCCGCCTTTTCGATCGGTCTGCCTAGTTACGTGCTGGTCAAGGTGCTGACGCCCGGCTTCTACGCGCGCGCCGATACGCGCACGCCGGTGCGACTGGCGCTGTGGTCGGTGGCGCTGAACCTCGTCGGCAACGTCGCGCTGATCCCGTTGCTGGGGCGGTGGGGCGTCGGGCAGGTCGGGCCGCCGCTCGCCACCGCGCTGGCGTCGACGGTCAACGTCGCCAGCCTCTATATCGTGCTCGCGCGGCGGGGGCATTTCACGATCGACGCGCAATTGCGGCGCAAGGTGCCACGCCTGGCGATCGCGGCGCTGCTGATGGGTGCGGCGCTGCTGCTGGTGAAGCCGCTGTTCGAGCCGTATCTGCTCGGCTCCTTTCCAGTGCGCGCGGCGGCGCTGTCGCTGCTGGTCGGATCGGGCGTGCTGGTCTACGGCCTCGCCTGCTTCGCGACCGGTGCGTTCCGCATCGCCGACATCCGGAGCCTCCTCAACCGCAGGGCGAGTTCGCGATGACCATGCGCGTCGTTTCCGGCATCCAGCCGACCGGCAATCTCCACCTCGGCAACTATCTGGGGGCGATCAGGCAGTGGGTGCGGCTGCAGGACGATGCCGCCGCGCAAGGGGGGCAGGCGCTGTTCTTCCTCGCCGATCTGCACGCGCTGACGCAGCCGGTCGTACCGGCGGAGCTGGCAAACGCGACGGTCGAGATGGCGGCGACGCTGATCGCGTGCGGCGTCGATCCCGAGCGCGCCATCCTGTTCAACCAGGCGCGCGTGCCGCAGCATAGCGAGCTGGCGTGGCTGCTCGGCGGCACCGCGCGGGTCGGCTGGCTCAACCGCATGACGCAGTGGAAGGACAAGGCCGGCAAGAACCGCGAGGGTGCGAGCGTCGGCCTGTTCACCTACCCGGTGCTCCAGGCCGCCGACGTGCTGCTCTATCAGGCGACGCATGTCCCGGTCGGCGACGATCAGAAACAGCATCTGGAGCTGGCGCGGGACATCGCGACCAAGTTCAACCTCGATTTCGGCACGGAGCTGTTCACGCTGCCCGAGCCCTATGTCTCACCGGCGGCGCCGCGGATCATGTCGTTGCGCGACGGCGCGGCGAAGATGTCGAAGTCCGATCCGTCGGACGCCAGCCGCATCAATCTGATCGACGACGACGACGCGATCGCCGCCAAGTTCCGCAAGGCGCGCACCGATGCCGAACCGCTGCCGGAGACGCCGGACGGGCTCGCCGGCCGCGACGAAGCGCGCAACCTGGTCACCATCTACGCCGCGCTGGCGGAAGAGCCGGCGCAGGCGGTGCTCGATCGTTTTGCGGGCCAGGGATTCGGTGCGTTCAAGCCCGCGCTCGCAGACCTCGCGATCGCGCGGCTCGGGCCGATCCGTACCAAGTTGACGCGGCTGCTGGACGATCGAAACGCCGTCGGCGCGACACTGGCCGCGGGAGCGGAGCGGGCACGGGCGCTTGCCGCGCCGACGTTGCTGGCGGCGCAGCGGGCGGTAGGGCTGCAGGTCTGATCGAGCCGACGCCCGGCGGCGGTTGATCGCGGGCAAAAAGAACGCGCGATCGCAGCATGTTACCCTTCACCGGACCGTAACCATTCGCGGCGAGGGTGCGGTCCATGACCAGGTCCGCTTCCGCACTGCTGCCGCTCCTCGCCCTCGTCGCCGGTTGCGGCGGCGGCGGTAGCAGCGGATCGGCCGCGGTCGCCGTCGTATCCTCGCCATCGCCGACCGCGGCCATGACGCCGACACCCGCAGCGACCGCGACGCCCGCGCCGACGCCGGCCCCTTCCCCCGCCCCGACCGGTTTCACCGCGCAGGCGGCGGCGCTCTATACGACGCAGCCCGATATCGCAGGATGCCGCTCGGGCCAGCTGTCGAACGCGACGACCACCGCGCTGCTCGCCAGCCTCAACGCGATCCGCGCGCTCCACAAGCTGCCGCCGGTGACCTATTCATCGACCGACGAAGCCGCCGCGCAGGCGTCCGCGCTGCTTCAGGCGGCGAACGACTCGCTCAGCCACACGCCGCCGACGACGTGGAAATGCTACACCGCGTCGGGTGCGACCGGCTCGGGATCGAGCAACCTCTATGGCGGGTTCGGCAACGGCCTGGGTCTCATCACCGACGATCAGGTGCTGGCGGGGTGGTTGATCGAGACCAACAACGTCGTCGCCGACAGCGTCGGGCACCGCCGCTGGCTGCTCCATCCGTTCCTGGGCAGCGTCGCCTATGGCCGTGTCGCTGGCGCGTCGCCGACCAGCACGCGCGCCGACGCCGCCGCGCTGAAGGTCTTCAACAATGCCGGGCCGGGGTTCGGCAACGCCGCGCTGCCGCCCTATGTCGCTTATCCGTACGAAGATTACCCGGCGCGGTACTTCACGCCGGGCGCGCTGCTGTCGTTCGGGGTGATCGCGAGCGCCAATCCGAACGCTACAGCGAATCGCACCGTCAACTTCTCGGGCGCGGTGGTGACGGTCAGGCAGCGCGGCGGCGGCACGCTCGCGGTGTCGAAGCAGGCGTACGACAATGACGGCTATGGCCTCGCCAACAACCTGCAGTTCGCGGTCGCCGGGCTACAGGCCGGGATCTATTACGACGTCACCATCACCGGCGTGGTCGTGAACGGCGCGACGCAAAGCTACGGCTACTTCTTCCGGATCGTCTGACGCGGGCCTGCGCGGCCTCAGCCCTCCAGCTCGCGCAACAGCACCCGCACCGCATTGTCGATGTCGCGATCCGAGTCGCGCAGCTGCTCGACCTTGCGGACCGCGTGGATGACGGTGGAGTGATCGCGGCCACCGAACTTGCGGCCGATCTCCGGCAGCGAGCGCGTGGTGAGCCGCTTGGCGAGATACATCGCGATCTGCCGCGGGCGCGCCACCGCGCGGGCACGGCGGGCGGAGACGAGATCGAGCGGCTTCAGCTCGAAATGCTGGATGACCAGCTTCTGGATCTCGTCGATCGTCACCCGCCGCTGGCTCCCGCGCAGCGCATCTCCCAGCGTCGCGACCGCGAAGTCGAGATCGATCGTCTCGCCGGTCAATTGGGCGTAGGCGAGGATGCGGTTGAGCGACCCCTCCAGTTCGCGGATGCTGCCGGTGATCCGGCCTGCGAGGAGGTCGAGCACCCCGACCGGCACCGCGGCGTCGAGATCGCCGACGCGGCGCTCCAGCACCTGACGACGGAGGTCGAGGTCGGGTGCCTTGATATCGGCGACCAGCCCGACGCCGAGTCGCGACAGGATTCGCGCCTCGACCCCGTCGAGCGCCTGCGGGCAGCGATCGGCGGAGATGACCAGCCGTTTGCCCGCCGCCATGATCTCGTTGATCGTGTGGAAAAACTCCTCCTGCGTCGAATCCTTGCCCGCGATGAATTGCAGGTCGTCGATCATCAGCAGGTCGGCGGCGCGCAGCCGCGCCTTGAACGCGAAGGTGTCGCGCGCGCGGACGGCGGCGACGAAGTCGAACATGAACCGTTCGGCCGACATGCACAGGATGTTGGCGTCGGGCTGCGCGGCCAGGAACGCATGCCCGATCGCGTGCATCAGGTGGGTCTTGCCCAGTCCGGTCGTCGAATGGAGGAACAGCGGCGAGAACCGCGGCGTCCCCGGCTCGGCGAGCGCGCGGGCGGCGTTGACCGCGACGCGGTTGGACGGCGCGACGACGAAGCGGTCGAAGGTCAACCGCTCGTCGAGCTGCGGGCGCGGCGCGGGCGGGCGGCCGGGTGCCGGGGCCGGGACGGGATCGGCGGTCAGGATCACCGGCTGCGGCCCGGCCGCGCGGGTCTCGATACTGACGTCGCGGACCTGGGGCAGATGGCTGCGGAACTCGAGCAGCAGGCGGTCGGCATAATGGCTTCGGACCCAGTCGGCCATGAACTGCGACGGCAGCGCCAGCCGGACCGAGTCGCCGACGATATCGCCGTTAACGTCGAGGACGAGCGCGATCGGCTTGAGCCACTGATCGAACAGCCGCGCCCCAGCGGATTCGCGCAGCGAGGATCGGATGCGCGCCCATGCACGCTCCTGCTCGCTGCCGCCCGCCGGCGCGCCCATCACCGCTGTCGTCCGCTGCCCGTGGCTCACGCACATCTCTCCCGTGCCCGTGCGCGACATGCGCGCACGGGGTTGCTGTTCTTGCGACGACGATGCTCCTCCGTGCCCCCCGGCTCTTCGGTTTTCGCCCGATACCTACTGGTGCCGCGACCGCTGGTCCCGGCAGACAGCGGTTATGGAAGCGGGCGGTTGAGTCGTTCAAGTCCGGCCCGTGACGCTTTTGTTAAATAAAGCGGATTGACACGTCCCCGCCCACGGTAAACCGTCAAACTTTCGGACAAGCTGTTGTTTTTGTTGATCTTTATCGAAATATGCACAGCTGTCGGCAACGCGAATCGCGCTTTGACCTGTGGTTTCCATTCCGTTCCAACCACACAGGAAAAAGCCCGCCGGACCGGGTGGTCCGACGGGCCATAAACCTTCCTACAGGCGTATCAGGCGAGCGCCGATACCGCCTTGGTCAGGCGAGCGAACTTGCGCGAGGCGGTATTGCGATGGAGCACACCCTTGGCGACGCCGCGCGCCAGCTCGGGCTGCGCCTGCTGCAACGCCGTCGCGGCGGTCGACTTGTCACCAGCCGCGAGCGCCGCCTCGACCTTCTTGACGAAGGTGCGGATGCGGCCGACGCGGGCACCGTTGATCTCGGCGCGGCGCTGGTTGCGACGGATACGCTTCTTGGCTTGCGGCGTGTTCGCCATTCGACTTAAACCCTCGTTCAACGGTAAAGGGAGCGCGGAAGCGGCCTCCACGCTCGATGTGGCACGCGCCCTACCGAACCGGCCCGCTCAGGTCAACCACGCCGCGCTATCCCCTCTGGCAGCGCGGGCACCAGAAGGTGGAGCGCCCCGCCTCTACGCGGCGGCGAACGGTGCCGCCGCACGTGCAGGCCTCGCCCTCGCGGCCATAGACGAGGAACTGCTTGGAGAAATAGCCGAGCGCGCCGTCGGGATGCGCGAAGTCGCGCAAGCTCGAGCCACCCGCCGCGATCGCGTCCTCCAGCACCGCCTTGATCGCCTCGGCCAGCCGCTCCAGCCGGGGCAGCGCGATCCGACCGGCCGCGCGCGACGGCGCGATGCGCGCGCGGTGCAGCGCCTCGCAGACATAGATGTTGCCCAGCCCGGCCACGATCCGCTGATCGAGCAGCATCGCCTTGATCGGCGCGGTCCGCCGGTCGAATGCGCCGAGCAGGTATGCCGCCGTCAGCTCCGGTCCCAGCGGCTCCGGCCCCATCGCCGCGAACGGCGGATAGGCGTCGAGCGCGTCGGTGCGGAGCAGGTCCAGAAAGCCGAACCGGCGCGGATCGTTGAGCGCCAGCCGCCGGCCCGCGTTGGTCGCGATCAGCAGGTGATCGTGCGGCTCGACCTCGCTCGGATCGACCCGCCACCGGCCCGACATGCCGAGGTGGAAGACCAGCGTGTCGCCGCGATCGGTGTCGATCATCCCGTATTTGGCGCGGCGCCCGAGCGCGACGACGGTGGCGCCGGTCAGCCGCTGGCGCAGATCGACCGGGATCGCCTTGCGGAGGTCGGCGCGGCGCGGCTCGACCGTGGCGAGGCGCTGGCCGTGGAGCACGGGGGTGAGCCCGCGCACGGTGGTCTCGACTTCGGGGAGTTCGGGCATCTGCATCAAATAAGCGCCGCTCGCGCCTTTGCCACCGCCCGTTCCCGACACTACAGGCGGGCGGCATGAACGATATCGTCTCCTTCGGCTATGAAGAGGTCGCGCGCGACGAGAAGACGCGTCGGGTCGGCGGGGTCTTCTCCTCCGTCGCCTCGCGCTACGACCTGATGAACGACGCCATGTCCGGAGGCATGCACCGGTTGTGGAAGGACCGCTTCGTGCGCCGGGTGAAGCCGCGCGCGGGCGAGACGATCCTCGATATGGCGGGCGGCACCGGCGACATCGCCTTTCGCCTGGCGAAGAACGGCGCGGCGTTGACGGTGGCCGACATCAACCCGGCGATGCTCGGCGTCGGCATGGAGCGGGCCCGCAAGCGCGGCATCGAGGCGCTCGTCTGGACGGAGGCCAACGCGGAGACGCTGGCGTTTTCGGACAAGAGCTTCGACGCCTATACGATCGCGTTCGGCATCCGGAACGTGACGGACATCCCGGCGGCATTGCGCGAGGCGCATCGGGTGTTGAGGCGCGGCGGCAGGTTCTTCTGCCTGGAGTTCTCGACCACGCAATGGCCGGGCTTCGCCGAGGTCTACGACGCCTATTCGCACAGGCTGGTGCCGCAGCTAGGCAAGCTGCTCGCCGGCGATGCGGACAGCTATCGCTATCTGATCGAATCGATCCGCCGCTTCCCGGACATGCCGGCGTTCGAGGGCATGATCCGCGACGCCGGCTTCACGCGCACCGCCGTCGAGCCGATCGCGGGCGGGCTGGTGGCGATCCATTCGGGGTGGAAGATCTAAGCCGCCCGTGACGTCCCCCACGACCCATATCTGGCGGCTGCTGCGCTGGGGCCGCATCCTGGCCAAGCACGGCGCGCTGCGTGGGATCGAGCGCGACCCGAACACGCCCGCGCCGGTGCGCCGCCTCGTCCGGCTCGCGCGGGTCGGGACGCGGCAACCCGCCGCGCCGCGCTACGCCGATGCCTTTCAGGCGATCGGGCCGGCGGCGATCAAGTTGGGGCAGACGCTGGCGACGCGGCCCGATCTGGTCGGCGAGGCGGCGGCGCAGGACCTGTTGCGGTTGCAGGACCGCCTGCCCTCGCTTCCTTTTCCGATCATCCGCCAGGCGGTGGAGGCGAGCCTGGGGCGTCCGCTGACCGCCGCGTTCGCGAGCTTCGAGGAGGAGCCGGTCGGCGCCGCCTCGATCGCGCAGGTCCATCGTGCGGTGACGCCGGACGGCCGGACGGTGGCGGTGAAGGTGCTACGCCCCGGCGTCGAGGACGATTTCAAGCGCGCGATCGACACCTATCAATGGGCGGCGGCGCAGCTGGAGGCGATGAGCATCGAGGCGCGCCGCCTGCGCCCGCGCCTGACGATCGAGACGTTCAAGCGCTGGACAGCGCGCGAGCTGAACTTCCGGCGCGAGGCGGCGTCGGCGAGCGAGCTGGCGGAGGCGATGACCGCCGAGCCCGATTTCGTAGTGCCCGGCATCGACTGGCAGCGGTCGACCGCCAAGGTGCTGACGGTGGAGTGGGTGGACGGCGTCAAGCTGACCGACCGCGCCGGGCTCGACGCCGCCGGCTTCGACAAGCGCAAGCTCGCCCGCACGCTGATCCAGGCGTTCCTGCGCCAGGCGATCGCGGAGGGCTTTTTCCACGCCGACCTTCACCAGGGTAATCTGTTCGCGCTGCCCGGAGATCGGATCGCGGCGATCGACTTCGGGATCATGGGCCGGATCGACCGGCGTGCGCGGGTGTGGCTGGCGGAGATCCTCTACGGCCTCATCACCGGCAACTACAAACGAGTCGCCGAGATCCATTTCGAGGCCGGCTATGTTCCCGGCCACCACAACGTCGCCGAGTTCGCGACCGCCTTGCGCGCGGTCGGCGAGCCGATGCGCGGGCTGCCGGTCAAGGACATGTCGATCGGGATGATGCTCGACGGGCTGTTCTCGATCACCCGCGACTTCGACATGGTGACGCAGCCGCACCTGCTCCTGCTCCAGAAGACGATGGTGATGGTGGAGGGCGTGGCGACGGGCCTCGATCCCGATATCAACCTGTGGGAGACCGCCGCGCCGTTCGTGCGCGAGTGGATCAGGACCGAACTGGGGCCGGAAGCGGCGCTGGCGGATCGGCTCATCATGGACCTCCGCACCCTGGCCGGGCTGCCCGATCTGGTGCGCCGGATCGAGGCACGCTTCCCTGCGCCGGGCGGCGAGCCCCCTGCCCCGCCGCTGGTCGAGGTGGAAGTGGTTCGGATCGGCGGCGGCTGGCGCTATGCCGCGACGGCGGTCGTGAGCGCGGCGGCCGGGATCGGGGCGGCGTGGATGCTGCTGCATTGAGCAGCGTCCCGCCCTTGCGGCCGCGCCAGCCGCTCTGGCTCGCGACACCGTCGCGTTGGGCGGGACTGGCGCGCGGACAGGCGCGGCTGATACTGGGCACGCTGGCGGTGCTCGTTCTCCTTAGCCTCACCGCGCTGATCGCTGCCGACCCGACCGCCGCCGGTGCGGCGGCGCGCGACGGCAGCGACCTTCAGCTCTACTCCGGCGTCGTCGAGGCGATCCGGCATGGCGGCAGCTATTACCCGGTGACCGCGGAGGCGCTCCGCATCGGCCACTATCCGCTGCGGCCGTTCGTGACGTTTCGGCTGCCGACGCTGGCCGTCGCGCAGGCGTGGTTGCCGGCCGCGATGGTGCCGATGCTGCTCTATGCGCTCGCGATCGGCGTGGTGCTGGCCTGGTACGACCGATTCCGGGAGGCGTTCACGCGACCCCTGCCGCGCGTGGTCGCGCTGCTGTTGCTGGCGGGCGGGTCGATCGCGTGCTGGCAGGCGGAACTGGCGCCGTTCCATGAGATCTGGGCCGGGCTGCTGATCGCGCTGTCGCTGGCGCGGTATCGGACGGGCGCGTGGCTGGAGGCGGTCGGCTGGGGACTGACGGCGGCGCTGATCCGCGAGACGTCGGCACTGTATCTGCTGGTCATGGCGACGCTCGCCTGGCGCGAGAGCGACCGGCGGCAGGCGGCGGCCTGGGGCGCAGCGATCCTCGTCCTGCTGACCGTCGTGGCGGCGCACGGCTATGGCGTCGCGCAGGTGGTCACGGTCGCCGATCCGCGCTCGCCGGGTTGGGCGGGACTGCTCGGGCCGGGCTATGTCGTGCGGACGTGGCAGGCGTCGACCGCGCTCAGCCTGTTGCCGCTGGCGCTCGCCGCACCGCTGGTCGCGCTGGCGCTGGCGGGGTGGACCGCCTGGGCCTCGCCCGTCGCGACGCGCGCTGCCACGACATTGGGGGCCTATGCGCTGTTGCTGGGCGTCGCGGGGCGGCTCGACACCTTCTATTGGGGGCTGCTGACCGCACCGGTCTTGCTGATCGGACTGGCCTTCGCACCCGATGGCCTGCGCGACCTGATCGCGGCGGCGCTCGACAGGCGGCGGATCGTCGTGCGACGGGTCAGCCTGTGAAGCGCGTCCTGCTCATCGTCGGCGGCGGCATCGCGGCCTACAAGGCGTGCGAGCTGATCCGCCTGCTCCGCCGCAGCGGCCACGCGGTGCGCTGCGTGCTGACCGAGGCGGGGGCGCACTTCGTGACGCCGATGACGCTAGCCGCGCTGTCCGAGGACCAGGTCTATACGAGCCTGTGGAACCTGAAGGACGAGGCCGAGATGGGGCATATCCAGCTCAGCCGCGAGGCCGACCTGCTGGTCGTCGCGCCCGCCACCGCCGACCTGATGGCGAGCATGGCGGCGGGACGGGCGCACGACCTCGCGACGACGGTGCTGCTCGCCACCGATAAGCCGGTGCTGGTCGCGCCGGCGATGAACGTCAGGATGTGGCAGCATGCGGCGACGCGGCGCAACATCGCGCGGCTGCGGGCGGACGGCGTGACGGTGCTGGAGCCCGATGTCGGCGCGATGGCCTGCGGCGAGTTCGGCCCCGGCCGCTTGCCCGAGCCGGTGGCGATCGCGGCGGCGATCGAGGCGGCGCTCGCGCCCGCCGCGACGCCGCTGGCGGGCCGCCATGTCCTCGTCACCGCCGGGCCGACGCACGAACCGATCGATCCGGTGCGCTACATCGCCAACCGCTCGTCGGGGCGGCAGGGCTATGCCATCGCCGCCGCCGCAGCACGGGCCGGCGCGCGGGTGACGCTGGTGTCCGGCCCGGTCGCGCTGCCTACTCCTGCGGGCGTCGATCGGATCGACGTCGAGAGTGCCCGCGACATGGCGGCGGCGGTCGATGCCGCGCTGCCCGCCGACGCGGCGGTGATGGTCGCGGCCGTCGCCGACTGGCGGGTCGAGGCGGCGGGACAGAAGGTCAAGAAGGGCGAGGTCATGCCGGCGCTGACTTTGGTGGAGAACCCCGACATCCTCGCGATGCTCGCCAAGTCGCCCGCGCGGCCACGGCTGCTGATCGGCTTCGCGGCGGAAACCGAGCAGGTCGTCGAGCACGCCGTCGCCAAGCGGGCGCGCAAGGACTGCGACTGGCTGGTCGCCAACGACGTCTCCGGCGACGTGTTCGGCGGCGACGCGAACACCGTCCACCTCGTCACCGCCGAGGGCGTCGAGGATTGGGAGCGACTGCCGAAGGAAGAGGTCGCGCGCCGGCTGGTGGCACGGATCCCGGGGGCACTGGCGTGATCGACATCCGGCTCAAGCGGCTGCCGCACGGCGAGGGGCTCCCCTCCCCCACCTACGCTACCGAGGGCGCGGCAGGGATGGACGTGGTCGCGGCGGAGGAACTGGTCCTCGCGCCCGGCGCGCGGCACGCTGTCGCGACCGGCTTCGCGGTCGCCATTCCGGACGGCTACGAGGTGCAGGTGCGGCCACGTTCCGGTCTCGCGCTCAAGCACGGCGTCACCTGCCTCAATACGCCGGGCACGATCGACAGCGACTATCGCGGCGAGGTGAAGGTGATCCTCGCCAACCTCGGCGACGCGCCCTTCCCCATCCGACGCGGCGACCGCATCGCCCAGCTGGTCCCGGCGCCCGTGCTCGGCGCGCGGCTGGTCGATGTGGCCGAGCTGGACGACACGGCGCGGGGGAGCGGCGGCTTCGGCTCGACCGGGGTGTGATGCTCTCCGACGAGGAGCTGGCGCGTTACGCCCGCCAGATCGTGCTCAAGGAGATCGGCGGGGCCGGGCAGGTCCGGCTCAAGGCCGCGACCGTCGCGGTCGTCGGCGCGGGCGGAATCGGGTCGCCGGTCATTCAATATCTCGCGGCGGCCGGCGTCGGGCGGCTGGTCGTCATCGACGATGATGCGGTCGATCTGTCCAATCTTCAGCGGCAGGTGCTGTTCTCGACCGAATCGATCGGCCTCCTCAAGACGAACGAAGCGGTTGAACGGGTCGGCCGGCTCAATCCGCTCGTCGACCTGGACGCCCACGCCGTCCGGGTCGGCGCGGAGAACGCGAACGACCTGCTGGCCGCTGCCGACGTCGTCGTCGACGGCTGCGACAATTTCGCGACGCGGCTGGCGGTCGCCGACGCGGCGCTGGCGTTGCGCGTACCGCTGGTATCGGCGGCCGTCGGCCAATTCGAGGGGCAGCTGGCCGTCTATCGCGGCTGGGAAGCGGACAAGCCGTGCTACCGCTGCTTCGTCGGCGACGTGCCCGATCGCGGCGACGCGAGCTGCGCCGAGCAGGGCGTGCTCGGGCCGGTCACTGGTATGCTCGGCAGCCTCGCCGCGCTGGAGGCGATCCGCGCGATCGTGCCGTTCGGCGACGATCCGGCGGGGAAGCTGCTGCTGGCGGACCTGCTGGGCTGGCGGTTCAGGACGCTGACTTTGCCGAAGGATCCGGGGTGCCGGGTCTGTGCTCCTGCGAAAGCAGGAGCCTAGACGAGCACATCCTTATCCCAACAACCCTAGGGCAAAGGCCCGCACCGCCGGGCCGATATCTTCCCGCGCCAGCGCCAGCGCCAGGTTGGCCTGAATATACCCCGCCTTGTCCCCGCAATCGTAGCGCGCGCCGTCGAAGGTATAGCCATGAAACGGCTGCCGCCCGATAAGCTGCGCCATCGCGTCGGTCAGCTGGATCTCCCCGCCGGCGCCCGTCACCGGGTTGTCGAGCACCCGCATCACCTCGGGCTGGAGGATGTAGCGACCGGGGATCATCAGGTTCGACGGCGCCTTGCCCTTCGGCTTCTCCACCAAACCGGTGACCTCGGTCAGCCGACCATCCACCCGGCCCGGCGAGATGATGCCGTACTTGTCGGTCTCGCTGTCCGGCACCTCCAGCGCACCGACGACGTTGCCGCCGACCTGTTCGTAGGCCGCGACCATCTGCGCCAGAAAGTTGGGCGCGCCGACCATCAGCTCGTCGGGCAGCAGCACAGCGAACGGCTCGTCGCCGACGATCTCGCGCGCGCACCACACCGCGTGGCCGAGCCCCAGCGGCTCCTGCTGGCGGACATAGACGGGTGAGCCGGGCTTCTGCCGGATGCCCTCGACCGCGGCTAGGCTCTTGCCGCGCGCGCGCATCGTATCCTCCAGCTCGTAGGAGATGTCGAAATGATCCTCCAGCGCCGCCTTGCCGCGCCCCGTCACGAAGATGATCTGCTCGATCCCGGCGGCGAGCGCCTCCTCGACCGCATATTGGATCAGCGGCTTGTCGACGACGGTCAGCATCTCCTTGGGCATCGCCTTGGTCGCCGGCAGGAAGCGCGTACCCAACCCCGCCACCGGAAACACCGCCTTGCGAACGCGCTTGATCGTCACCGTTTCACCTTTTTTGCTGATTGGCGCGTAGCGAGGGCCGCGTGTCGGCGCAAACACCTGCCGCAATCCGATTAACGGCGCCTCAAGCGGGTCGCGGTAAGGAGTGCCATGGCCACCATCCTCGTCGTGTTCGGCACCCGCCCCGAGGCGATCAAGCTGTTCCCCGTCGTCCGCGCGCTCGCCGCTATGCCGGAGCTGCGCGTGCGGACGTGCGTCACCGCGCAGCATCGCGGGCTGCTCGATCAGGTGCTCGCGGTCGCCGGCCTGACACCTGACATCGATCTCGACATCATGGAGCCGGGACAGACGCTCGACCGGCTCACCGCGCGGCTGCTGACCGGCTTGGGCGAGGTGATGGATCGCGAACGGCCCGACTGGGTGGTCGTCCAGGGCGATACCGCGACCGCGATGGCGGGGGCGCTCGCCGCCTATTACCGCAAGGTGCCCGTCGCCCATGTCGAGGCCGGCCTGCGCTCGGGCGATATCTATCACCCTTGGCCCGAGGAGGTGAACCGCCGCATCGTCGCGCCGATCGCGCGGGCGCACTTCGCGCCTACCGACACGGCCGCGGACGCGCTGCGTCGGGAGAACATCGACCCCAAACTGATCCACGTCACCGGCAACACCGTCGTCGACGCGCTGCAATGGACGCAGGCACGGGTCGCGGCCGAGCCGGCGCTGGCGGCGGGGCTCGACGATGTGCTGGCACCGCTCGCGGGCAAGCGGCTGGTGCTGGTAACGACGCACCGGCGCGAGAACTTCGGCGGCGGCATGGCGGCGATCGCTCGCGCGCTGGTGCGGATCGCCGATCGTGGCGACACCGCGCTGCTGTTTCCGGTCCATCCCAATCCGCAGGTCGGGCCCGTGATGGACGCGATCGTGGGGGATCGGCCGGAGATCGTCCGCATCGCGCCGCTCGATTATCCGCACTTCGTCCGCGCACTCGCCGCCTGCGACCTGGTGCTGTCCGATTCGGGCGGGGTGCAGGAGGAGGCGCCGGCGCTGGGCAAGCCGGTGCTGGTGATGCGCGAGACGACCGAGCGACCGGAGGGCGTCGCCGCCGGCACCGCGCGGCTGGTGGGCACGGACGAAGACCGCATCGTCCACGAAGTCTCAACGCTTCTCGACGATAGCGACGTCTATGCCGCCATGGCCCGCGCCCACAATCCGTTCGGCGACGGCCATGCTGCGGCCCGGATCGCGGAGCTGCTAGCGGATGCTTGCCGACACTGACCTTTCCGTCTGCGTGCTTGGGCTGGGCTATATCGGCCTGCCCACCGCCGCCGTCATCGCCCGCACCGGTGCTCGGGTGCTGGGCGTCGATGTGACCGCCAGCGTCGTGGAAACGATCAACTCCGGCAAGGTGCATATCGAGGAGGTCGATCTCGACGCGCTCGTTTCCGGCGTCGTCGCGCGGGGCACGTTGCGTGCCTCGACGCAGATCGCGGCGGCGGACGTGTTCGTGATCGCGGTGCCGACGCCGTTCGTCGACGATCACCGGCCCGACATCGGCTATGTGCTGCGCGCCGCGACGACGGTCGCGACGGTGCTGAAGCGCGGCGATACCGTGATCCTCGAATCGACTTCGCCGGTCGGCACGACCGAGCAGGTCCGCGACCTGCTGGCGGAGCTTCGCCCCGACCTGACGATGCCCGGCAGGGGCGCCGATGCGGATGTCTCGATCGCCTATTGTCCCGAACGCGTGCTGCCCGGCCGTATCCTCCACGAGCTGATCGCCAACGACCGCGTGATCGGCGGCGTCACGCCGCGCTGCGCGCGCAAGGCGCTCGCCTTTTACCGCCGCTTCGTGCGGGGTGCCTGCGTGACGACGACGGCGAAGGCGGCGGAAATGACCAAGCTCGCCGAGAACGCCTTCCGCGACGTCAACATCGCCTTCGCCAACGAGCTAAGCCTCGTCGCGGACCGGATGGGGGTCGACGTGTGGGAGGTTATCCGCCTCGCCAACCGCCACCCGCGCGTATCGATCCTTCAGCCCGGACCGGGCGTCGGCGGGCATTGTATCGCCGTCGATCCCTGGTTCCTGGTCGCGGCCGCGCCGGAGGTCACGCCGCTGATCCGCACCGCACGCGAGGTCAACGACGGCAAGGTCGCGCACGTCGTCGAGCAGGCCGCCAGACTGATCGAGGCGCATCCGCAGACGGCGGTCGCGTGCCTGGGTCTCGCGTTCAAGGCCAACATCGACGATTTCCGGGAAAGCCCGGCGCTCGCCGTCAGCCTGGCGCTGGCGCGGCGGTTCGGCGCGCGGGTGCGGGTGGTGGAGCCCTATGCGGCCACGCTGCCCGACGCGTTCGCCGGCACGGGCGCCACACTGATCGACCTCGACACGGCGCTGGCGAGCTGTGCGACGATGGTGGTGCTGGTCGACCACGACCTGTTCCGCTCGGTGCCCGTCGAAGAGCGCGCCGGCATCGCGGTGCTCGACACGCGCGGCATCTGGCCGGACCAGCCACGCGCGCCGGTGACGGTGCCGCTCCGCCTCGCAAGCTGACCGCCTTCCCTTTCGCGGATGCGCGCCCTATCTGGCGCTCTTCCATGCTTGCCAAGTTCCTGAAAGCGCGCCGTTCGCCGGTAGCCGCGCCGGCGATCCCGCCCGGCCAGCGCATCTATGCGATCGGCGACGTGCACGGCTGTCTGGAGCAGCTCGACACGTTGTTGGCGATGATCGCGGCGGACGACCGGGCACGGGGCGACGCCGATACCACGACGATCTTCCTCGGCGACCTGGTCGATCGCGGCCCTGCCTCGGCCCAGGTGGTCGACCGGGTGCGCGGGTTGATGGCGAACGGGCGGACGCGCTGTCTGCTGGGCAATCACGAGGAGATCTTTCTCCAGGCACTGGACGGCGAAGCGAGCGCCATGAAGCTGTTCTGCCGGATCGGCGGGCGCGAGACGGCGCTGAGCTATGGGCTGAGCGAGCGCGAGTATGAGCGTCTCGACTATCGCGAGTTGCACGCCGCGCTGGATCAGCGGGTGCCTGCCGCGGATCGCTCCTTTCTCGGCGCTTGCGAGGACATGATCGCGGTCGGCGATTACCTGTTCGTCCACGCCGGTGTCCGACCGGGCGTGCCGTTGGATCAGCAACGCCCGTCGGACCTGCGGTGGATCCGCGACGCCTTCCTCGATCATGGTCGGGTGCTGGAGAAGATGATCGTCCACGGGCACACCATCGCCGACACGGTCGAGACCCTGCCGCACCGCATCGGCATCGACACCGGGGCGTTCGCGACCGGCCGACTGACGGCGCTGGGACTTGAAGGTCAGTCGCGATGGGAGTTGCACACCGGCGCTTAAAGGAGCGTTCACCCCTGTGGTGCAATAGCCACGATGCGGCGAAATGATGACCGGGGTCGGCAAGACCCTGTTACTCGGTTGCCAGCGGAGCGTCGCCATGGCATTGGCGACGCTAGAGTTTCGTTGAGGGAGTGTATTTAATGCGTCTTGGGAAGTATCTCATGGCCGCCGCGGTCGCCACGATGGCGGTTGCTCCGGCCTTCGCGGCGCCGGCCAACCCGGCCGCCAGCCTTTCGGTCGCGAAGTCGGCCCGTGCCGGCTCGGCGACCACCAAGGACAGCGACCTGGCCGGTGGCGGCGTGTTCGTTGCCCTGATCGCGGCAGCTGCCGTGATCGCGGGCATCGTGATCGTTGCTCAGGAAGACGATTCGCCCGACAGCAACTGAGCTGGCGAACGAGTATGTAAACGGGAATGGCGGTCGGTGACGGCCGCCATTCTTCGTTTTGGGCTTGCTGAGTGGCTCATGACCGCCCGGCGGGGTCGAGGTCGATGCCCATGTCCTGGTGACACTGTTGTTCTGGCATTCGGTGCGGGGATGGCAGTTCAACGTCGCTGATTGCGAATTCGATCGGTCGGCTTGGCGGCCGGCCAGCGCTGTCTCCGATTTGGAATCGGCGTGATACGTCCAAGACCCCGTTGCAACGCCTGCAACCGACGTAAAGCCACGGTACTCCGTAATCGGCTCGGAATGTTGCCTATTTCGACGGGTCGGTGACGATGGGCGACCTAGCGGGTGTGGCGGGTCAAGACAGGCTTCGATGGTCCCTTTTGTGGAGCCATGCTGCTGGCGAGACTAGAAGCTTGCAGCGATCATGCATCTCTCGACCGCAAGATCGCGCGCCGCCTTCCATGCTCGCGACGAACCACCCGCCTCGAGAGCACCTGAAAGACTGAAGGTCGAGTTCGTCCGGGCATCATCCTGCGACCACGTCGCCTGTCGCGATAGCTCTCGTCTGCGGATAACAGGCCGGGTTGAGTTCCGGCCGGCGACGTCCATGCGGCCAGCCCATGCACGCGACGCCGCGCCGCGACCCCTGCGGTACGCGCCATCGGCTCTGGCCGACGATGCGCGATCGAGAAGAGATTGCAACGCGAGTGTAGTTTAAACCGGCGACCACGATCCTGATCGGCAGGCAATTGGCAGGCGCGGACGCACCGTCAGGCGGTGGTCGCGGCTTCTATTGCCCGCCTGGGACTGGCGGTGGCATCGCCCCGCCGGGAACGCCGCCGGGAGCACCGCCACCGGGCATTCCCATGCCCTGCTGTGCCTGCATCTGGCGGAGCACGGCTTCCGGGATGAAGTCGATCAGTTCGACGTCGAACACCAGCGTCGCGTTGGGCGGGATCGGGGCGCCGGGGGGCGGTGTCGCGCCGTACCCGAGCCGCGACGGCATCCAGACACGGTACTTGGCGCCCTTGGTCATCAGCTTCAGGGCCTCGGCGAAGCCGGGCACGACCCCCGCCAGCGGCAGCGGTGTCGGGCGCTCTGACTTGTCGAAGGTGGTGCCATCGAGCAGCCGGCCCTGATACTGGATCAGCGCCACGTCCGTCGCGGTCGGGTGCGCGCCGTTGCGGTCGCCCAGCTTGACGATCTTGTACTGCAGCCCGGACGCGGTGGTGACTACGCCCGACCCGCGCGATTCGCGTACCAGCGCCGGATCGCCTTGCCGCGCCAACGCATAGGCCGACACGCAAGCGAGCAGGATGCCCAGCCACAGCCAGACGAGATAGCCGCGCTTGACGGGCTGGAGCGGCACGGCGGTCACGGTCGACATCAGGCGGTTCGGCTCCGACCCGTCAGGGCAAAGGTAACGAAAGGTAACACCAACGCGCGTCGCCGAGCGTCGAGAAGCGCGTGCTTACCGCGCCCCGTCGCGCTCGGCGCGCTTGCGCTCCAGCTTGCGGGCGCGGCGCACGGCAGCGGCCCGCTCGCGCGCGCGCTTTTCCGACGGCTTCTCATAGTGACGGCGCAGCTTCATCTCGCGATAAACGCCCTCGCGCTGCAGCTTCTTCTTGAGCGCGCGCAGGGCCTGGTCGACGTTGTTGTCGCGAACGATGATCTGCATGGGTAGTACGATGCTCCGGGCACGAATAGCCGTCTCGCGAGACGCGCTGAAAAGATAGAAGCAGGGTCGCTAGCAACGCGGGGCTCGAATGGCAAGAGTGAAGCCGCCGCCGCCGTCCCGCCCCAATCTTGCGTATCGCCCCCGCTTGCCGTTAACGATGCCGACAAATTGCGCGAGATCGGTCGCAGCCGTTGGAGCAACGCCGCCCGTCGGGCGAATGGCAAGGATCGTGGATGGAAGCTCGAATTATTGTGGCCCTCACGCTCATCGCCATCAGCGGTATCGGCGCGCTCGCCGCGCTGGCGGTGTATCTGCCGCGCCGCCGCCGCGAGAAGCTGCGCCGACGTGGAATCAAGTCGTCCGGCCACTGACCGACCTGTTGCAGCATTGCCACAGGTCCGCGGCAAGCGACGAATGTTTCAGCTCCGCAACGTCCCGGATACGCAAATCGCGCACCGCCGAGGGATGTCGCCGCCAGCCGCCCCTGCCATGGACCTCGTCACCCGCCTCCTCGTCGTCGATAACGACCCGGTATCCGGGAGCTGACCGCCGGGTTCCTCGCGCAGCATGGCTATCAGGTCGCTACCGCCGGACGGCGTGTTCGGCGACAGAACGGCCACGGAGCAGGCCCCGGCGCTGAGCGGCAGCCGGCCAGCCGGCGATACGGCAACCGCGCTGGTCGGCGTCGCGCGGTAAGGTGGCGGGCGTCGCCGCCGGTCGCTAAGGCTCGGCGGCGATGACCCCCCTCACCTTCTACAACAGCCTGTCGCGCTCGCTCGAAGAGTTCCGGCCGCTCGACCCCGCCGACGTCCGCGTCTATTCGTGCGGGCCGACCGTCTACAACTACGCCCACCTCGGCAACCTGCGCGCGTACGTGTTCACCGACACGCTGGCGCGGGTGCTGAAATGGCGCGCCGCAGAAGCCGGGTGGGGGGCGCTGACGCACGTCATCAACATCACCGATGTGGGCCACCTCCAGTCCGACGCCGACGCGGGCGAGGACAAGATGGAGGCGCGCGCCAAGGCGACCGGGCAGGACATCTGGGCGATCGCGGCGCACTATACCGCCGCGTTCAAGCAGAACCTGCGCGATCTCAACATCGCCGACCCGACCGCCTTTCCGCTCGCGACCGATCACATCGTCGAGATGATCGCGTTCGGCGAGACGATCGCGGCGAAGCATTGCTACCAGCTGGACGGCGGGCTGTATTTCGACGTGTCGACGGTGCCGGACTACGGCCGCCTCGCCCGTGCGCGCGAGGACGAGGGCGAGAGCCGGATCGACCCGGTCGCGGGCAAGCGGCACCCACAGGACTTCGCGATCTGGCGCGCGTCCGATCCGGGCGAGCACCGGCAGATGGAATGGGACTCGCCGTGGGGTCGCGGTGCGCCGGGCTGGCATCTGGAATGCTCGGTGATGAGCCGGAAATATCTGGGCGCGTCGTTCGACATCCACACCGGCGGCATCGATCACCGCGAGATCCACCACCCCAACGAGATCGCGCAGAACCAGGCGTTCTGCGGGTGTGCGGCGACGGGCGCGACCTTCTGGATGCACAACAACTTCCTGGTGGATCGCACGGGGAAGATGGCGAAATCGTCGGGGGATTTCCTGACGTTGCAAGCGGTGGTGGACCGGGGGTTTCATCCGCTCGCCTATCGGTTGATGTGCCTCCAGGCGCACTATCGCAGCGAGATGGAGTTCAGCTGGGATGGTCTTTCGGCGGCGTCGGTGCGGTTGAAGCGGTTGGTGCATGCGGTCGACGCGTTGCGCGCGCGGGCGATGTCTCCGGGCGTCTCGGCGGCCTCCTATCGCGAACGGCTGGATGCGGCGCTGGCGGACGATCTGAACACGCCCAGGGCGCTGCCGGTGCTGGACGAACTGCTCGCCGACAAGAGGGTCGCGCCGGCCGACCGCTTGGCGACCGTGGCGGGGGTGGACGCGGTGCTGGGTCTCGGCCTGTTGTCGCTCCGCCGCGAGGATCTGCGGGTCCGGCCCGCCAGCGCGACGCTGGACGAGGCGGCAGTGGCGGCGCGGCTGATGGAACGGCGAGAAGCGCGCGCGGCCAAGGACTTCCCGCGATCGGACGCGATCCGCGACGAGCTGGCGGCGGCGGGGGTCGAAGTGATGGACGGCGACCCGCTCGGGTGGGACTGGAAACTGGCCTGAAACCAAGTGCTCCTGCCTTCGCAGGAGCACGCGGCTAGCGCAGCGGCTGGTCCCGCGTCGCGAGGACCGCCGGCGCAGCGTCCGGTTGCCCCACCGGCGGCAGCGTCGCCACCTCCGCAGCGATCGCGTCGGCGCGGGCCTGCGACGACGGGTGCGTCGGACTGCGGAACAGGCCGCCGTCGATCTTGCCCCCCTGCTCGCGCCAGAACCTGACCGCCGCCTGCGGATCGTAACCGGCGTTGCGGAGCAGGTGGACGCTGAGGCGGTCGGCGTCCTCTTCCGTCCGCCGGAACAGCCGCGCGTTGCGCCCGAACTGCGCCGCCAGCCCCCATTTCACCCCCGCCGCCTCCAGCCGCGCGCGGTGGCGCAGGATCGTGTGCGATAGCTCATGCGCGACGATCGCGGCGATCGCCTGATCGTCGAACAGCTCGAAGAAGCGGACGCCGACCTGCACGACCCGGCCGTCCGACGACGCCTTCAGCCCCGGTCCGAGCAGCACCTCGAACTGCGAGCGGCAGCCGGGGCTCGCGGGCACCGTCACCGTCCGCCGCGCGCCGCCATGCTCGACGGTCAGCACCAGCGGCTGGTCGGCGGGTGCGGCGGCGATCATCGCCTGTGCGGCGTCGCGCGTGCGGCTGGTGCCCGCCTTGTCACTGGCGGGCGGGGGCACCGGGTGTCCGTCGATCGCGACCAGCGCGTCATCGGGGGTCAGGCCCGCGCGCGCGGCGGGGCTGTCGGGGGCGACCACCTCCACCTGCACGGGGCGGGCGAAGCCGAAGGCGACGCGCGCGGCGGGCTGGCTGGCCGTGTCATACTGGTCGATCGCGTGGAGCTGAACGCCGGTGGCGGGCTGGAGGTCGCGGCACAGCGCCGCGTTGGCGGTGGTGAGCCGATAGGCGATCGTCGCCATGCGGGCATCGACGGTGCGCATCGCCGTCCAATAGGCCGCGTCCTGCGCCCCCGCGGGTGCCGCCGCGAGCAGCGCCGCCATGATCCATCCGAACTTCATGCGATCGCCTTAATGCAACGGCCCCTCGCCTCAAACCGTTGCGGCGGGTAGATGAGCGCACGATGAAGGCCGTCCTCCCCGCGCTCGCCCGCCCGCTGCTCGAACCGCAGCTTCCCGCCGAGCTGGAGGTCGCCTGGTTCGCCAAGCCGGCGGAGGCGAACGCCGCGATCGTCGATGCCGACATCGCCTGGGTCGATATGCAGCCGACGCGGCTGGTGACCGAGGCGATCCGCGCCGCCGGGCCGACGCTGAAATGGGTGTCGACCATCTATGCGGGGCTCGACGCCTTCCCGCTCGACCTGCTGCGCGAGCGTGGCGTGACGCTGACCAACGGTGCGGGCATCAACGCCTATGCGGTCGCCGAATACGCGGTGCTGGGCGTGCTCGCCGCCGCCAAGCGGTTCGACGAGGTGGTGCGCGCGCACGATCGCCACGAATGGCCGAGCGACTCGCCGGGCAAGGTCGAGCTGTTCGAGACCCGCGCGCTGGTGATCGGCTATGGCGCGATCGGGCGGCTGATCGGCGAGCGGCTGGCGGCGTTCGGGGTCGAGGTGACGGGCGTCACGCGATCTGGCCGTGATGGGACGGTCACGCCGGACGCATGGCGCGCGCGATTGGGCGAGTTCGACTGGGTGGTGCTCGCCGCGCCCTCGACCGACGACACCAAGGCGCTGATCGGCGCGGCGGAGCTGGCGGCGATGAAGCCGGGCGCCTGGCTCATCAACATCGCGCGCGGCGACATGATCGAGGAGGCCCCGCTGCTGGCGGCGCTGCACGAGAAGCGGATCGGCGGCGCGTTCCTCGATCCGACCAGCCCGGAACCGCTGCCGCCGGAGCATCCGCTGTGGTCGGCGCCGAACTGCATGATAACGATGCATCTGTCGGGGCGCAGCCAGACCAAGATGTTCCGGCGCGCGGCGGCGCTGTTCCTGGACAATCTCGCCGCGTTCCGGGCAGGCGAGCCGATGAAGAACGTCGCGGACCTGAACGCGGGGTATTAGACGCTCGCCTGCCTAGGCCGACAGCGCGACCATCTCCGCCCCGCGCGGCGCATCGGACAGCAACGCGTCGAAATAGGCGATCGTCCGGCCGAGCCCCTCGCGCAGCTTCACCTTGGGCGTCCAGCCCAGCGTCTCGCGCGCGGTGGCGATGTCGGGCTTGCGTTGCCGGGGGTCGTCCGCCGGCAGCGGGCGATGCACGATCGGCACCGCGCTGCCGACCAGCTCGCGCACCATGTCGGCCAGCTCGCGCATCGTGAACTCGTCGGGATTGCCCAGATTGACCGGCCCGGTCGTCTGGCTGGCCGACCCCATCATCCGCATCAGCCCGTCGACCAGATCGTCGACGTAGCAGAACGACCGCGTCTGCGTGCCGTCGCCATACAGCGTGATCGGCTGACCGGTCAGCGCCTGGACGATGAAGTTCGACACCACGCGCCCGTCCTCCGGGTGCATGTGCGGACCATAGGTATTGAAGATCCGCACCACCTTGATGTCCACGCGGTGCTGGCGGTGATAGTCGAAGAACAGCGTTTCCGCGCAACGCTTGCCCTCGTCGTAACAGGAGCGGATGCCGATCGGATTGACGTTGCCCCAATAGCCCTCCTGCTGCGGGTGGACGGCGGGATCGCCATAGACCTCGCTGGTCGAGGCTTGCAGGATCGGCACCTTCAGCCGCTTCGCCAGCCCCAGCATGTTTACCGCGCCGAGCACGCTGGTCTTCGTCGTCTGGACCGGATCGAACTGGTAATGGACGGGGCTCGCCGGACAGGCGAGGTTATAGATGCGGTCCACCTCCGTGTAGAGCGGGAAGGTGACGTCATGGCGCAGCACCTCGAACGAGGGATCGTCGAGCAGCGCGCGGATGTTGTCACGTCGGCCGGTATAGTAATTGTCGACGCACAGCACCTCGGCGCCCTCGGCCAGCAGCCGCTCGCACAGGTGCGACCCGATGAACCCGGCCCCGCCGGTGACGAGCACGCGCTCCTTCGTGTAACCCACCTGCTGCGGCTCCCCTGGACGTTGTTCTACAAAGTTCATGCAGCAAAGCCTCGGTCGGGCAAGCGGTTCCGCCATCGCGTTGACCCAGGTTATCTACTTCGCTTCGGCGGCGGGCGGATTGCGAAACCCGCCTATCCGGCGCATGGGCGGCGGGACCGTCAGATCATTGGAAAATAGCACCATGCCCGCCTGGGCCCCCGACAGCTGGACCAGCCAGCAGGCGCTGCAGCAGCCTGACTATCCCGACGCGCGCGCGCTCGACGAGGCGACCGCGACGCTGAAGAACTTTCCGCCGCTCGTCTTCGCGGGCGAGGCACGCAACCTGACGGCGGCGCTGGCGGAGGTGGCGGCGGGCCGCGCCTTCCTGCTCCAGGGCGGCGACTGCGCGGAAAGCTTCGCGGAGTTCCATCCCAACAACATCCGCGACACGTTCCGCGTCATCCTGCAGATGGCGGTCGTCCTGACCTATGCGTCCAAGCTGCCGGTGGTGAAGGTCGGGCGGATGGCGGGCCAGTTCGCCAAGCCGCGCTCCGCCCCGACCGAGACGATCGGCGGGGTCGAGCTGCCCAGCTATCGCGGCGACAACGTCAACGATATCGGCTTCACCGCCGAGAGCCGTCATCCCGATCCCCAGCGGATGATTCGCGCCTACAGCCAGTCGGCGGCGACGCTGAACCTGCTCCGCGCCTTCGCGCAGGGCGGGTATGCGAACCTGCATCAGGTGCATCGCTGGACGCACGATTTCCTGGGCTCCAGTCCCTGGTCGAAGAAATACCGCGAGACCGCCGACCGGATCGGCGACGCGCTGGAATTCATGCGCGCCTGCGGGATCGACCCGGAGACGGTGCCGCAGCTGGCGCAGACCTCCTTCTACACCAGCCACGAGGCGCTGCTGTTGCCGTTCGAGCAGGCGATGGCGCGGCAGGACTCGCTGACCGGCGACTGGTACGATACCTCCGCGCATTTCCTTTGGATCGGCGACCGGACGCGGTTCCAGGGGTCGGCGCATGTCGAATTCCTGCGCGGCATCGGCAATCCGATCGGCCTGAAGTGTGGCCCGAACCTCGACCCGGACATGCTGCTGCGCCTGCTCGACACGCTCAACCCGGCGCGCACGGCAGGGCGGATCACGCTCATCACACGCTACGGCGCCGACAAGATCGAGGCGCACCTGCCCAAACTGGTCCGCACCGTGACGCGCGAGGGGCATCCGGTGGTGTGGTCGTGCGACCCGATGCACGGCAACACGATGCAGGCCGTCACGGGCTACAAGACCCGCCCGTTCGAGCGTATCCTGGCGGAGGTGCGCGGCTTCTTCGCGGTCCATCGCGCCGAGGGGACGCATGCGGGCGGCATCCACGCCGAGATGACCGGGCAGAACGTCACCGAATGTACCGGTGGCGCGGTCGACGTGACCGAACAGTCGCTCGCCGACCGCTATCACACGCATTGCGACCCGCGTCTCAACGCGTCGCAGTCGCTGGAGTTGGCGTTCCTGTTGGCCGAGATGCTCAACGAGGAGATGGCGGAGCGCCGCCGCGCGGCGGCTTGACGCCCGCCGCCGCCTCCCCTACCGCGCCGACTTCCGCGCGCGGCCCCTTCGTCTAGCGGTTAGGACGTCGCCCTCTCACGGCGAAAACACGAGTTCGATTCTCGTAGGGGTCACCAAGCATTTACAGCCACTTAGCAGTCGACAACTACCGTTTTCCAGGTCGCTTGGGAAACGCGCGCTGAAACAGCGTGAACTGAGCGGGAACAGTCGGCGACTCTGGCGCGAACATTCGCGCGGTTCTTGCGCTCCTCGGCCCGCTCAGCCATCATGATGGTTCGCCCGATGCTGGACCGACCGGCCGACGAAGTGGCCGCCGATGACCAGCGACCCCTCTTTCGCCAGGTCGTTGATGCGACGGACGCTCGGCCCTCTCGAGCGTCGTCGGTCGAGAAGCCCGGGAGCCAGAGCGGCCGACCCTGGCTGTCCTTCAGCTTCTTCAGCTGACGCAGCGTGGTGTCGTGCCACATCCAGCCGACGCCGGGCATCGAGCGGTAGGCCGGATCGACCGAGTGCTCGAGGTCGACCAGGTCGTCCGGCAGCACCGCCGCCGTCTGACCGGTGAGGCCGACCTTGCCGATGCCGGTCGCCGTGACGATGCCCTGCGGCTGGCCGGTTCCGGTCCCGGTCGTGAACAGCCGGTTGGTGATGCGTGCGATTCGCGTCGCCAGCGCGCGGCGGGTGAACGCCTCGATATCGAAACCCGGGCCCTGATCCTGGAGCAGCTCGAACGGGATCGTGACGATCTTCGAGCTGAACTTGTAGGCGCCGATGTTGGTGGTGCCGAAATTGAAGTCGCCGGTCGTGGCGGCGGTGTTCTCCGGGACGATCTCGCCCTCGACCGCCGTCTCGTCGACCGTGGGCCAGGGGATCATGTTGCCGCCGCTCGTCTGCATCACGGTCGCCACCGCGCGCATGCCGCCGAACAGCGCCAGCGCCTCGAGCAGCTCGCCACCCCAGCCGGTCGGAACCAGGAAGCCGCCGGCCGCGCCGTTGCTCTGCTGGCCGGACTGGGCGTTCTGGACCGAGCCATCGCGCAGGGCCTGTGCGTCCTCGCTGGTCAGGCCGCGCTCGCCGTTGAGGATCCAGTTGCGGAAGGCGGCCTAGTATCGCTCCTGCTGCTCCCGCTGCTCGGGAGGCAGCTGCGAGCGGGCGCGATCGCCGGCCTCGCGCGAGCGGTCGTCCGAGGCGGCGTCGCCGTCGATCTTCGCCTGCTTCTCGGCGCGGGCGATCTGCGCGTCGATGCGGTCGATCTCCTCGTACAGCGCATCGATCTGCGCTTCGACCTCCTTGGTGAAGTCGGCGCCGTTCTCGGTGTCGAGCAGGTTGCGGGCGTTCTTTGCCTTTTCGGCGCGCTCGTCCCGAAGCGCCTTGATGTTGACGGCCATGGTGGTTCCTCACGAAAAAGGCCCCGCGAAACGCGAGGCCTGGGAAAGGCGTCCGGACGGCCGGCGCCGGTTGGGCGGGTGGGTTAAGCGGCGGACCGCTCGTAGAGCCGAGCGCGCGCCTGGCGGCGGGACGCCGCGGCGTCCCAGTCGGGCAGCTGCTCCGGCTCGGTCAGCGCCTTCGGCGCGTTCGCATAGGCGGCGACGTTGAACGCGCGCGCCGCGGTGTTGCTGGCGCCGATCGTCACGAGGCTGTTCGCGAAACCGGCGGCAATCGCCTCCTCGGCCGTGAACCGGGTCTCCGCCTTCATCAGCGCGGTGACGACCTCGGCCGACTTTCCGGTCTTCTTCGCGTAGCCGGCGACCAGCACGCCATCGACCTTGTCGAGCAGCCCGGCCGTGGTCCGCATGTCGTCGGCGTTGCCGAGCGCCAAGGTCCACGCCTGGTGGATCAGATTAAACCATTGCTGAATGGCGGATTGAACGAACATCGGCTTTCGCCGTCTGGCACCTGAAAGCGGACGGGCTAAAGCCACCGTCCTTGCTATATCCCGATTTCGTTCGAGAGACGGTGATTACCCGGTGATTACCTGGGCAATCGCATACCCCCGGATCAGCATGATTCTCGACTTCTGCTCAATATCTTACGAGCGATTGACCGCTAAGGTGTGGTATTTCAGATACGTGCGGGTTTAGCGATCCGTTCACCTTTTCCGGATAATCTTACCTGATCAGGTTCGGGGGAACGGATGATGGACGAGGACAAGCAGGCTACGGAACGGCGCGAACGATCGGATCGCCGGGGCGCGGACGACGCGGGTTATCAAGGACCCGAGCGTCGGGTCGGGCCGCGTCGCGAGACCCCCAAGCCTTAACGCCAGAGCCAGCGGGCGAGCAGCCGCCCCGCCAGCGCGGGCAGGCCGGGCCTGAGCAACAGGCGATCGACGAACGCCGGGCCGGGCACCGCGCCGAGCGTCGCCTTGTAGCCGCCATCGCCCATCCCCCAGTCGACGCAGCTGATGCCGCGCGCACGCGCGTCGAGCAGGTTGCGATAGTGGAGCAGCTTGCCGGGCGAATGCTTGGCCAGGTCGGCGCGGTAGCTGTTGGCGATGGCATAGCGGTGGCTGCCGACATCGAGATCGAACGAAAAGGCGGCGGGGGCGCCGTTCACCGTCAACAGCGCGGCGCGTAGGCAACGGGCGAGCACCGGGTCGGCGGCGGCGGCGCGCCAGAAGCGGCCGTGGCCGGTCGCGGTGAACTTCGCGTCGCAACCGTCGGCGACCCAGCTCGCCCGTTCGACCGTGGCGAGCAGGTCGAACGCATGCGGCCAGTCGTCACCGGAGAGAAAGCGCCAATCGAGCGCGCCATGGGCGGCGAGGTGCTTTGCGTGGAAGCGGTTCTTCTTGAGCGTGGAGGCGCGCGGCCAATCGGGATCGGTCAGGTCCTGCACCCAGCTCTGCCCGAGGACGCGGTCGAGCACGGCCCAGCCCCGCGCGCGGGCGGCGGACGCGAGCGCGGCGGCGGCGGGATCGTCGGCGAGGATGGGGCCGATACGGAGCGCGCGGACCTGCCCTGCGAGCGCATCCAGGGCGGCGGCGAGCGCGGGGTCGGCGGCCTCGAGCGCGAGTGGAAAGCCGCGGAACGGCCAGTAGCTGCCCGGCACCTGACCCAGCCCCGCCCATGCCGGCCCGGACGGCGTGAAGGGCAGTGCCAGGACGGCCACGCCCTCCTGCTCGACGACCAGCGTGCGAACGGCTCCGCCATAAGCGGCGAGCGCGGCGGCGTACCAGCCGTGGCGGAGGAAGCGATGCGGCTCGGCCGCGCGGGCCGCGACCGCGTCGATGCGCGCGTCGAGTCCGTCCACCACGCCCGCGCGCGCAGACGGCGGCAGGCGGTCGAAGGCGGCGAGGCTGAGCGGCGCGGTCACTCGGACAGGTTAGCGGATCGGCGTTACCGAAGCGTGGAGCAGGGATGACGAGCGGCGTCCCGCACGTCATAACCCCTGCCGTGATCCCCTCCCCCGCCGTGTCCACGATCGCGCAGACGATCCAGCTGTCGCTGTCGCCGGTGTTCATGCTCGCCGGCATCGGCGCGCTGCTGAACGTGCTCGCGGGGCGATTGTCGCGGGTGGTCGATCGGGCGCGGGCGCTGGAAGAGCTGCACCCGGCGTCGACCGGGCCGGCGCACGACCGCCATGTCTGGGAGCTCCGCATCCTGGACAAGCGGATCAGGATCATCAACGCCGGCCTGGCGCTGGCGGTGTCGAGCGCGGTGATGACCTGCGCGGTCGTGGCGCTGCTGTTCGTCGCGGAACTTGCCGACCTGCATCTGGGCCGAATCGTCGCGATCGCCTTCATTCTCGCGATGGTGCTGCTGATCGCGGCGCTGGTGAGTTTCCTGTTCGAGGTCCGCACGTCCTTGCGCGCGATCCGGATCAGGGCGGAGCTGTTGCGATGATCGAGAAGCGGGCGTTGCAGGTGATGGTGTCGGTCGCGTGCCTGGTGCCGCTGTTGACGGGGGGCGAGTCGATCGTGCGCGGCGCGGCGTGGATGGCGCACGGGCCGGTATCGCGCGATCTGGACAGCCACTTCCGCTATGTGTCGGGCATCTTCTTCGCGCTGGGCGTGGCGTTCACGACCTGCGTGCCCGCGATCGAGCGCAAGGGCGCGCGGTTCCGGCTGCTGGGGGCGATGGTGGTGTGCGGGGGACTGGCGCGGGTCGTGTCGCTGGTCGAGGTCGGCGCGCCGTCGCGGGGGCATCTGTTCGGGCTGGCGATGGAGCTGGGCGTCGTGCCGCTGTTGATGCTGTGGCAGTGGAGAGTCGAAGGTCGCGCGCGACCAGCGTAGCTGGACGCGAGACGATCGAGACCGGCCGGGCTCGGCCTCAGCCGAGCTTCGACGTCACGCGATTTACTCGCGTGCCGGCCGATCCGGGAAGAAGCGGGACCCCGGCTCAAGGCCGGGGTGACGAGCTTCCCTCCAAGCCCGGCCCGACATCCGCCGTCGGCAGGTAACGTGGCGCGGAGCGGGCGTGGGCGCGTTGTTCGTAGGCGTAGCCGGCGCCCAGCACGGTCGCTTCGCCGTATTTCGTCGCGATGAAACTGAGCCCCACCGGCAGGCCGCGCACCAGCCCCATCGGCACCGTCAGATTGGGATAACCGGCGATCGCGGGCAGTTCGGACGAACTCGGACCGCTATATTGGTCGCCATAGACGGGATCGGTGAGCCACGCGCCGCCATAGGTCGGCTCGACCAGCACGGTCGCCCGCGCCCGCGCCAGCAAGCCGTCGATCGCCTCGCTCGCCGCCTTGAGCGATTTGGCGCGCGCGGCGAGATAGCCGGGGTCCTGAAGCCCGCGCGTCCGCACCGCCGCCTCGAACGTCTCCTGCCCGAAGAACGGCATCTCGGCGGCGGCGTGGGCGCGGTTGAAGGCGATCACCTGGTCGAGCGTGCGCGCGGTGACCGCCGGCGGCGTCGTCGCGAGATAGGTGTCGAGGTCGGCCTTCAGCTCGGTCTGGAGCACGGTCAGTTCGGCCGCGCCGATCCCGTCCGGCTTGGGTGCCTCCACCTCGACCAGTTCCGCGCCCGCGTCGCGAAGCACCTGGAGCGCGCGGTCATAGGCGGCGGCGAGGTCGGGGGTCATCTCCGGTCGCAGCACCGCGACGCGGGTGCCCGACAGCGCACTCGTCGACAGCCCGGCGACGTAATCGCGCCGGTATGCCGCCGCCCCCGCCGTCGCCTCATCCTGAGGATCGACCGCGACCATCGCGGTGAACAGCGTCGCCACGTCGCGCACCGAGCGCGCCATCGGGCCGGGCGTGTCCTGCGAATGGCTGATCGGCACGACATAGGTGCGGCTGACGAGTCCGACCGAGGGCTTCAGCCCGACCAGCCCGTTGATCGATGACGGACACACGACCGAGCCGTCGGTCTCCGTCCCCAGCGCCGCCGCCGCGAAGCTGGCCGCCACCGCCGCGCCGGAGCCAGACGACGAGCCGCAGGCGGTGCGATCGAGCGCATAGGGATTGCGGACGAGCCCGCCGACCGCGCTCCAGCCGCTCATCGACCGGGTCGAGCGGATGTTCGCCCATTCGCTGAGGTTGGTCTTGCCCAGGATCACCGCACCCGCCGCGCGCAGCTGTGCCACCACCGGCGCGTCGCGCCGCGTCAGGTTGCCCGCGAGCGCGAGGCTGCCGGCGGTGGTCGGCACGTTGTCGGCGGTCTCGATATTGTCCTTGATGAGCACCGGGACGCCGTGGAGCGGCCCGCGCACGCGGCCGGCGCGGCGCTCGGCATCGAGCGCGCGCGCCTGCGCGATCGCATCGGGGTTGAGCGCGATCACCGCGCGCAAGGTCGGCCCGCGCCGGTCCATCGCGGCGATCCGCTTCAGATAGGCGCGCACCAGGTCCTCGCTCGACGCGCGGCCCTGCGCCATCGACGTCTGGAGTTGCTCGACCGAACGCTCCTCGACCACGACGGTGCGGGCGACGACGGGGGTGGCCGGCATGGCGGCGGCGAGCAGCAGCGGAACGGCGAAGCGGCGCATGGGACCTCCCTCAATGACTTCAACGTCTTGCGGGAGTGACGACAGCGCGGCAAGCGGGCGGTCGCGAAATTATCACGGGTTATCGTCGAAGACGGCTGAACCCTGACGTCCAAGGGACGTTAGTAGCCCTCAATGTCACCGTGTTCCCTCCCATGACGACGGTCCTCAAGATCGTGGGTGCCGTCGTGTTGCTGCTCGTCATCCTTTTCGGGCTGGCGGTGACTATCGTGCCGCGCTTCCTCGACCGCATCTATTATCGCGGCGAGGCGAGCGACCATTTCGATGGGGCACGTTTCTTCAATCCGGGAGTGGAAGACGACACGATCCGGCCGCCGACGGGCGGCAGCCGGGCGGGGTTCTTCTGGCGCTATCTGACTGGCAACGACGGCCGGCCGCCCTGGCCCGAGGCCGTCGCGGTCACCCCTTCCAAGCCGCCCGCGCGGGTCGATGGCGAGCGGATGCTCGTGACCTGGGTCGGGCACGCCACGGTACTGGTGCAGACCCAGGGGCTGAATATCCTGACCGACCCGATCTGGAGCGACCGTACCGGGCCGTTCGGACGCGGACCACGGCGGGTGGCGGCACCCGGCGTGCGGTTCGAGGATCTGCCCAGGATTGACCTCGTGCTGGTCAGCCACAATCATTACGACCACATGGACAAGCCGACGATCGCGCGGCTGTGGGCGCGCGACCGGCCGCGGATCGTGACCTCGCTCGGCAACGACAGCGTGATCGGACAGACCGGCGCGGAGGCGACGGCAGCGGACTGGGGCGGACGGGTCGCCGTGCGCCCCGGTGTCGAGGTGATTGTCACCCGTGTCCAGCATTGGGGCAGCCGCTGGTTCACCGATCGCAATCGCGCGCTGTGGTCTGGCTTCGTGGTGCGGCTGCCGAGCGGCGGCAACCTGTTCTTCGCGGGCGACACCGGGTTCGGCGACGGCAAATGGCCCGCCGAAGCGGCGGCGCACGGGCCGATCCGGCTGGCCATCCTGCCGATCGGCGCGTTCCGCTTTACGCCGGGACAGATGCGGATCGGTAGCCATATGGGGCCGGTCGAGGCGGTACGTGCGTTCGATTCGACGGGCGCGACCACCGCGCTACCTGTGCATTGGGGGACGTTCCGGTTGAGCTATGAGGGCTACGACACGCCGCCGAAGATGCTGGGGCTGTTGATGCGCTGCACCGGCGGAGACCCGGCGCGATTTGCGGGGCATCGGATCGGGGTGCCGTTCGACGTGCCGGTCGCGGGGGCGCGGGAGCCGCTGGACCTGAGCAGGCTTGACGCTTGCGCGCGGAGCGATGAAGTGCGGGCGCTACCCTGACGCTTCCGTCATCCGGCCTCGATCCGGGATGACGGGGAGGGGTCATCCAGACCCCACCACGTTACCACCAGCGCCATCGCCACGACCGCTTCGGTGTACCAGAGGCCCGAATACGCGTCCCCCGTCTTCGCGATCACCGCAGCGCTGATGAGCGGCAGGAAGCCGCCGAAATACCCCGTCCCGAAATGGTACGGAATCGACAGCGACGAATAGCGGATGCGCGGCGGAAACATCTCCGACAGCAGCGCCGCGACCGAGCCATAGGTCATGCCCGACAAGGCCATCAGCCCCAGGATACCGAGCAGGATCAGCGCCGTCTGGCCGCCGGTCGGCACGAAGCCCTTGGGCGACAGCCCCTCGCCCGCCGCGCCGCCGATCAGCCAGAACAGCGGGAACAGCAGCAGCAGCGTCAGCGCATAGCCGATCACGATCGGCTTCTTGCGCCCGACCCGGTCCGACCAGCTGCCCGTCAGGAAATAGAACGCCAGCCCCAGCAGCGCGCCCGCCGCGACGATCAGCTGCGCCGCCGTCTCGTTCATGTGCATCGCGCCGGTCAGGAACGACAGCGTCGAGAACAGCGCGGTGTACCATATCACCGTCAGCCCGGCGGCGATGCCGAACATCGCCACGAACAGCCGCTTGAGGTTGCCGGGGTAGGTGAAGCTCTCGCGGAACGGGTTGGCCGCCGCCTCGCCCGCCTCGCGCATCGCGCGGAACACGGGCGATTCCGACAGCTTGAGCCGCATCCACAGCGACACCGCGAGCAGCAGCAGCGAGAACAGGAATGGAAAACGCCACCAGCCGCGCGTCCACGCATCGGCGCTGACCGACTCCTTGGTCGCGAGCACGACCGCGAGGCTGAGGATGAAGCCGCCGACGACACCCGCCTGGATGAAGCTGGTGTAGAACCCGGCCTTGCCCGGCGGCGCGTGCTCCGCGACGTAGATCGCGGCACCGCCATATTCGCCTCCCAGCGCCAGCCCCTGCGCGATACGGAGCAGCACGATCAGCAGCGGCGCGGCCGCACCCAGCGTGGCATAGGTCGGCATGACGCCGATCCCCGCCGTCGCGACGCCCATCAGGGTGATCGTGACGAGAAAAGTGTATTTGCGCCCGAGCCGGTCGCCCAGATAGCCGAAGATCACCGCGCCGAGTGGGCGGAACGCGAACCCGACCGCAAAGGTCGCCCAGCTGAGCAGCGTCGCCAACAGCTCGTCGCCCGGCGGGAAGAAGCTGCGCTGGAGGATGCCCGACGCGGTCAGCGTGCCCCAGATGAAGAAGTCGTACCATTCGAACACGGTGCCGAGCGACGACGCCGCGATGACGAGGCGGATCTGCTGCGGCGATGGCGCCGCGCCGGCGATGTTCTCTCCCATGCCGGCACCGTAGCGCGGGTGTGCGAGGGGGCAAGCGGCTGCTAAATCCTCCCCGCTTGCGGGGAGGGGACTGCCGCTCGCAGAGCGGTGGTGGAGGGGGTTCTCCACAAGCGTTACACACGCGGCCACCCCCCTCCGTCACGCGCTCCGCGCGCGCCACCTCCCCGCAAGCGGGGAGGATTTTGCGTCGGTACGGCCCGCTCCTGCACACGAGAAACCGTTTATTCGCGCAACCGGGGGCCCTGCCTTCGGTCCCTACGCCCTGAATAGTGCAGGAAAATCCAATCTTTCTGGGGTAAGGACCGGTCGAGAGGATTACCCGATGCGTTTTCTCGACAAGCTCGAACACGACCTGTCCGCCCCGATCGAGGTGCGCGGCTTCGGGTCGGGATGGTTCGCGGGCTTCTTCGCGCTGGTGATGGCGATCGCCGGGCTGTGCCTGGTCGCGGCGCTGCGCTGGCCGGACTGGTTCTCGACGCCGCAGCTGGCCGCACTGGAGGGCGGGCGGTCGTTGCGCGTCGTCGTCCACCTGCTGCTGATCGGCGCCTATGCGCTGGCGCTGCTCAGCCTGTTGCTGCGCCCGCGCAAGGTGATCGGGTTCACCGCGCTGGGCGTGGCGCTGCTCGCGACGCTGCTGGGCGGGGCCGGCGTGTCCCCGCGCGAGACGCACGACTGGGGCATTTTCTTCGGGATCGATTTCTTCGCGATCAACATGGTCGCGACCGGCCTGATGTTCGCGCCGATCGAGCGGTTGCTGCCGAAACACGGCAAGCAGCGGCTGTTCCGGCCGGAGTGGCAGGAGGACCTGTTCTATTATCTCGTCAGCTCGATGATGGTGCAGCTCATTACGTTTCTCGCGCTGACGCCGTCGACCTTCATCATGGCCAAGACGGGCAGTTTCGCGGACTTCCGCGCGCTGGTCGGCGGGCAGCCGTGGCTCCTTCAGTTCCTGGAGGTGATGCTGCTCACCGATCTGGCGCAATACTGGTTTCATCGCGCGTTCCACCGCTTCGAATTCCTGTGGGGTTTCCACGCGGTCCATCATTCGGCCAAGCACATGGACTGGCTGGCGGGGGCCAGGATGCATTTCGTCGAGATCGTGCTGCTGCGTGGCGTGACGTCGCTGCCGCTGATGACGCTGGGGTTCGCGCCGTCGGTGATGCAGGCGTATATCGCGTTCGTGTACGTCTATTCGTCGCTGGTCCACGCGAACCTGCGCGGCGACTTTCATGGCCTCGGGCGGTTCCTGGTGACGCCGCGCTTCCACCATTGGCACCATGGCATCGAGGAAGAGGCGATCGACAAGAATTTCGCGATCCACTTCCCGTGGCTGGATCGGCTGTTCGGGACGCATCACTTCCCGAAGGGGCGCTGGCCGACTGGCTATGGCGTGCCCGAGCAGGTGCCGAACGGCTATCGCGCGCAGATGCTGTACCCGTTCCGGCGGAAGCGGCTGATCGCGGCGGACAAGAGCAGCTGATTCATCCACCGTTGCGACCGGCCGGGTGCAGCCGATTTATGCGGTTAGATCGCCGACCAGTCCTCGCCATCCTCCGCAATGGGCCAGCTCTCGAAAGCGCTCGGGTTCAGCTCGGTCCAACGTCGGCAGGTAAACTCGGAGACGGTCCGCTGTCCGTCGAACACCGTCAGTCCCGAGACGCCCCGCGCGCCCACGCCCGGATTGCCGGCCAGGCTGAACACCACGTAGCTGAAGCGCCCGTTGGTGAAGCGAAGTTGGTGTTCGATGCCCGCGAAGCGCGCGGAACGGTAGAACAGATTGCGCCGGGCGACACTGCCCGCGATCGTGAGTTCGGCTCGGCTTTTCGTACCGAAACGGTAAACCAGCTGATCACCGGCGGCAGTGACCTCGACCTGCTTCGCGCCCAGCGAGCACTTAAAGACATCTTGGTTGTCGGGCGGGCGATGGCCCGCACCCGCTGCCAACATAGCGAGTACGGAAACGAGAACTTTCATTTTCTGGCCTTTCGCCCGCCGAGCACGTCAAGCGCTCGCTGATACGCCGCCCACCGCGAACCCACCTCCAGATGCCTGCGATTGACGACGCCGACTACACCGAAGAATTGGTTATAGTTCAGCTCAGTCGTCGTTCGGTCGATCAGCCGATTGTTGCGCCACCATCGCGCCGCGGAGATGGCCGCGAACCGCGGTTGCGCCACCACGTCCGGATTGTCCTCGAAGCCCGCGCCGCGGAAGTTGGCGCGACCCGTGATCTGAATCAGCCCCCTGCCGCGATACAGCCAACCATCGCCGCTAGCCTCGTCACCATTGCCGTTAATGTTGGAATAAACATGGTTGGCCAGCCCTTCCGGGTTACGGAGGTAGGGCTCTGCCGCCTTCGCCGTCCCGATCCGGCTGAAGGTGTCCGCCAGCCGCGACGCCGTGGTGTATCTCAGCCCTTCGGTGGTGTGGTGCAGGTTCTGGCTCTCCACGCCGAGTTGCGCCAGAAACGCTGCGCGCTGGGTCGGCGATCTGATTCCTGATGCCGTCATGGCCTCATCCAGCAACGGTGCATAGGTCTCGGCCTGCTGACCGGCACCAGGCAAAATGCTACGCAATTGATCAGCGGTGAGCCCGAGCGATTGTGCAAGCGTCTGCCGGAAAAATTGGACCGCCGCTGCTTGCTGGGCCAGATTGCCGCTCGGCAGGCGGTCCAGCGTCCCCGCCGCTTGCAGCGCCTGCGCCAACGCGCGCGCAAGGCCGGCGCGAACCGCTGGCGGTTGGCCTTGACTCACGTCCTGCAACAGCCGGAACGCTGCGTCGAGATCGCCGCCGATCTGCTCGACGAGCGCTGCAGCGACCTCGTGCATCGCCGCGGGCGTAAGCGCTCGCGGACCGCCAGGCGGCGGCGTTCCGAGACGGGGAGGAATCGCTACGCTGACGTTATGACCGTGTCGTCCGCCTGCCGGCGCGGCGCTTGCCATTGCCCGACTTCCCCTGATCACCGGGTTATTTGAACGCGGCTGTCGCTATAATCCCCTCGCTCGCTCTTTGTTGCGTGGCTCCACCGTTTCGAGGTGCGCCCGCCCGGATCAGGCGAGCTGTTCGATGATCCCGCTGAAATCCCTGCCGCCCTGCCCGTCCGCGACCATCGCCTCGTACAGCCCCGCCGCCTTCGCGCCCATCGGAGTCTGCGCGTGCGCCTCGCCCGCCGCCTGCATCGCGAGGCGCAGGTCCTTGAGCATCAGCGCCGCCGCAAAGCCGCCTTCGTAGTCGCGGTCGGCGGGGGTTTCCGGGCCGACGCCGGGGACGGGGCAATAGCTGGTCATGCTCCAGCTCTGGCCCGAGGAGACGCTGGCGATGTCGTAGAATGCCTGCGCGTCGAGGCCCAGCTTGCCGGCGAGCAGGAACGCCTCGCAGGTCGCGACCATCGTCGCGCCCAGGATCATGTTGTTGCAGATCTTCGCCGCCTGCCCCGCGCCAGAGCCGCCGGCGCGGATCACCGCCTTGCCCATCGCCGACAGGAACGGCTCGGCGCGCGCGAAGGCGTCTTCCGGGCCGCCGACCATGAAGGTCAGCGTCCCCGCCGCCGCCGCCGCGATGCCCCCCGACACCGGCGCGTCGACCGCCATGAAGCCTGCCTGCATCGCCTGCGCGGCGACGCGCTTGGCGGTGGCGACGTCGATCGTGGAGCAGTCGATCAGCACCGCGCCGGGCGCCAGCGACGGCAGGATCGTGGCACAGGTCGCCTCGACATGCGTCCCGGCCGGCAGCATCGTCACCACCGCTTCGGCGCCGTCCACCGCCGCCACCGCATCGGCGGCGCGCAGGCAGCCCGCCGCCTCGGCACGGGTCAGCGCGGCGTCGCTGAGGTCGAAGGCGCGGACATCGTGGCCCGCCTTGGCGAGGTTCGCGGCCATGCCGCCGCCCATATTGCCCAGCCCGATGAATGCGACGCGTGCCATGGTCTTACCTCGTCATTCCCGCGCAAGCGGGAATCCATCCCTCCACCTGCGCTTGCCTATAGATGCATCCCCGCCGGCGCGGAGATGACGGACTACTTACCTATCCACGCCCCCGCCCGCTTCTCCACGAACGCGGTCATGCCTTCCTTCTGGTCCTGCGTGCCGAACAGGCCGTGGAACAGGCGGCGTTCGAAGCGGATGCCCTGCGTCAGCGGCGTCTCGAAGGCTGCGTTGACCATCTCCTTGCACGCGATCGCCGCCAGCGGCGCCATGCCGGCGATCGCGGCGGCGACCTTCAGCGCCTCGTCGAGCAGCTCGGCGGCGGGGACGACGCGCGACACCAGCCCGGCGCGCTCGGCTTCAGTCGCGTCCATGAAGCGGCCAGTGAGGCACATCTCCATCGCCTTGGCCTTGCCGACCGCGTGCGTCAGGCGCTGCGACCCGCCCATGCCGGGGCCGACGCCGAGCTTGATCTCGGGCTGGCCGAACTTCGCGGTGTCGGCGGCGAGAATGAAGTCGCACATCATCGCCAGCTCGCAGCCGCCGCCGAGCGCGAAACCCGCGACCGCCGCGATCACCGGCTTGCGCGTCGCCGTGAATTGCTCCCAGCCGGCGAAATAGTCGCCCGCGTACATTTCGCCGAACGACTGCGGCTGCATCTCCTTGATGTCCGCGCCCGCCGCGAACGCCTTGTCGGAGCCGGTCAGCACCGCGCAGCCCTGCGTCGGGTCGGCGTCAAAGGCGCGCATCGCCGCGACCAGCTCGCCCAGCACCTGATTGTTGAGCGCGTTGAGCGCCTGGGGGCGGTTGAGCGTGACCAGCGTCACGCCCCCGCGCTGTTCGACCAGCAGTGTCTCGTACGTCATGTCCGGCTCCCTAGCCCATGGTCGGGATGACGAACGCATCCTGTACGCGGCTCGGGCCGCCGTCTTCCGATCCGCGCGACAAGGCCGAGCCGTCCGGCCAGCGTTGGGTAACGGTCTTGACGCGGGTCCAGAAGCGGACGCCCTCCATCCCGTGCTGGTTGGTGTCGCCGAACGCGGAGCGCTTCCAGCCGCCGAAGCTGTGATAGGCGACCGGCACCGGGATCGGCACGTTGATGCCGACCATGCCGACGTTCACCCGCGCCGCGAACTCGCGCGCGGCGTGACCGTTGCGGGTGAAGATCGCGACGCCGTTGCCATATTGATGCTCGGACGGCAGCCGCACGGCGGTCTCGAAATCGGGTGCGCGGACGATCTGGAGGACGGGGCCGAAGATCTCCTCCTTGTACGCGCTCATCGACGGGGTGACGCGGTCGAACAGGCTGGGTCCGATGAAGAAGCCCTGCTCGTGCCCCTGCAACGTGAAGCCGCGACCGTCGACGACCAGCTCCGCGCCCTCGTCGACGCCGGTCTGGATCCAGTTCTCGACGCGCTGCTTGTGCGCGGCGTTGACCACCGGCCCGTAATGCGCGTCCTGGTCCGTGCTGACGCCAACGCGCAAGCCCGCCATCGCGGGGATCAGCTTTTCGCGAAGCGCATCCGCGGTCTTGTCGCCGACCGGCACCACGACGGGCAGCGCCATGCAGCGCTCGCCGGCCGAGCCGAACGCCGCGCCCGAGAGGTCGGCGACGACCTGATCGAGATCGGCGTCGGGCATGACGATGCCGTGGTTCTTGGCGCCGCCCATCGCCTGGACGCGCTTGCCCGCCTCGACCCCGCGCCGATAGACATAGTGCGCGATGTCGGACGAGCCGACGAAGCTGATCGCCGCGATCGCGGGGTGATCGAGGATCGCGTCGACCATCTCCTTGTCGCCGTGGACGACCTGGAGGATGCCGTCGGGCGCGCCGGCCTCACGCATCAGCTCGGCGAGGCGGACCGGCACCGAAGGATCGCGCTCGGACGGCTTGAGGATGAAGGCGTTGCCGCACGCGATCGCGACGCCGAACATCCACATCGGGATCATCGCCGGAAAGTTGAACGGCGTGATGCCGGCGCCGATGCCGAGCGGCGTCCGCATCGAATAGACGTCGATGCCGGGGCCGGCGCCTTGCGTGTACTCGCCCTTGAGGATGTGCGGGATGCCGCAGGCGAACTCGATCACCTCCAGCCCGCGCTGGATGTCGCCCTTGGAGTCCGCGATCACCTTGCCGTGCTCCGACGACAGCAGGTGCGCGAGCGCGTCCATGTTCTGCTCGACCAGCTCCTTGAACCGGAACATCACCCGCGCCCGGCGCTGCGGATTGGTCGCCGCCCAGCCCGGCTGCGCTGCCTGTGCCGCCGCGACCGCGCGATCCAGCGCCGCCTGCCCGCCGAGCCCGACGCGCGCCTGGATCTGCCCGGTATTGGGGTCGAAAACGTCGCCGAAGCGGCTGGCCGATCCGCCGCCACCCACGATCACATGGTCGATATCACGCATTGCTCACCCTCTACGACGTCCTCCCCTCGCTTACCCGTTGCGGAATCGCAGGCAAGCCGTGGTTTCGCAAATCAGGGTCGCATCGATGCAGACCGGCGGCTGGCCTGGAACGGGTCGCAGGACTACATGATCGTCGCGCAGCAGGGCAAGCTGAGCGACGCCGCCCGTGCGCTGGGCGTCGATGCGTCGGGCGGCGGCTGCGGCACCGTCGACGACCTGCTCGGCACCCGCTGATCGGCTACGTCCCCGACCTGCGCTATGCCCCAAAGCCGCGTGCTGCCCGATCGAACGATCACGCGGTCGTTCTGGGTGGTGACGCATCGCGACACGCGCCACCTGAAGCGCGTCGCCGCGTTTCACGACTGGCTCGCCGGGTAGGTCAGGGCAGCGGACGCCACGCCTCGTCATGCGGCAGGGGCGCGAAGAACGGGTCGGTGTCGGCCAGCGGCGCCCATCGCGGCGCGTTGTCCCTGTCGACCAGCAGCGCGCGGACGCCCTCGCGGAAATCGGGAAAGCGGATGGCGCGGACGATCAGCGCATATTCCATCCGCATCTCGTCTGCGAAGCGCGGCTGGCTGGGGCTCTCGACCAGCAGCCGCAGCGAGATCGCGCATGCGGTGGGGGACTTGGCGCGGATCGTGGCGGCGGTCTCCGCTGCCCATGGGTCCGACTCCGCGTCCAGGCTGGCGAGGATGGCGGGCAGCGTGTCGGCGGCGAAGCAGCGGTCGATCAGCGGCAGCCGCGCGAGGATCGGGATCGGCGGCAGCTCGTCCGCCTCCGCCTCGTCCAGGATCGCCTCGGCGCGATACGGATCGGCGATCAGCCGCGCCTTGACCTCGTCGAGCCGCGTCGACGCGATGTAATGCGTCGCGAGGCGGAGCTTGCGGCACTCCGCCCCCGACAACCGCGCGCCGGTCAGTGCCAGATACTGGCCGAGCCGCCCGCGCAGCCGCGATAGATAACGCCCGCCGCCGACATCGGGAAAGATGCCGATCGTCGTCTCCGGCATCGCAAACACCGTGCGCTCGGTCGCGACGCGGTAACGGCACGGGCAGGCGATGCCGACGCCGCCGCCCATCGTCACCCCGTCCATGAACGCGACGCCGGGCTTCGGGAACGCGTACATCAGGTGGTTGAGCCGGTATTCCTCGAAGAAGAACGCGCGTGCGGCCGGCTCGTCGCCAACGACCGCGCCGGCGATCGTCACCACGTCGCCGCCGGCGCAGAAGCCCCTGGACAGTTTGGGATCGCCGTCCGGCGACGGCGCGTGGTCGATCAGAATCAGGCTTAGATCGGGATCGGTGCGCCACTCCTGCAACGCCGCCGTCATCCGACGCACCATCGACAGGTCGAGGCTGTGCAGCGCCCTCGGCCGGTTGAGGCGCAGACGCCCGACGGCGCCGTCGTGGGTGGCGATGATCGTGTCCGTCGTCATCCCGGCGACCGGACCATGCGCGCTTCGCGACAGGCGACGGACTCGAGCCGGCTCACTGCCGCGTCAGCTCCCGCCCGACGATCATCCGCATCACCTGGTTGGTGCCCTCCAGGATCGAATGGACGCGCAGGTCGCGCCAGAACCGCTCGATCGGATAATCGCGCAGATAGCCATAGCCGCCGTGCAGCTGCAACGCGCGGTCGACGATGCTCGACCCGTTGTCGGTCGCCAGCCGCTTCGCCATCGCCGAGAAACGCGATTTGTCCGGCGCATTGGCGGTGACCTTCGCGGCGGCAAGATACAGCAGCGCACGCGACGCCTCCAGATCGGTCGCCATGTCGGCGAGCGTGAATTGCGTGTTCTGGAAGTCCGCCACCGCTTGGCCGAACTGATGCCGTTCCTTGGTATATTTGATCGACTCGTCCAGGCACCGCTGCGCGCCACCCAGCGAACAGGCGCCGATGTTGAGCCGGCCGCCGTCCAGCCCCATCATCGCGATCCGGAACCCCTCGCCCTCCGCGCCGACCAGGTTGGCGGCGGGGACGCGGCAATCCTCGAAGATCACCTGCGCGGTCGGCGAAGCGTTCCAGCCGAGCTTCTTCTCGGGCGCGCCGAACGACAGGCCGGGCGTGTCCTTCTCGACCACGAGGCAGCTGATGCCCTTCGACTTTTCGTCGCTAGTGCGGACCATGCAGACATAGACGTCGTTGTAGCCGGCGCCCGAGATGAACTGCTTGGTGCCGTTGATGACGTATTCGTCGCCCCCAGGCCCTTTAACGCGCCGCGCGACGGTCTTGAGCGCGGCGGCGTCGGAGCCGGAGCCGGGCTCGGTCAGGCAATAGCTGCCTATCTTCGCCATCCCGACCAGATCGGGCAGGAAGCGGTCCTTGATCGCCTGCCCGCCGAAGCGATCGATCATCCACGTCGCCATGTTGTGGATCGAGATGAACGCGCTCGTCGCGGGACAGCCATAGGCCATCGCCTCCATGATGAGCGCCGCCTCCAGCCGCCCGAGCCCGATCCCGCCCGACTCCTCCGCGACATAGATCGCGCCGAAGCCCAGCTCGCCCGCCGCCTTCCACACGTCGACCGGATAGTGCGCGGTCTCATCCCACTCGGCCGCGAACGGCGTGATCCGCTCGGCGGTAAAACGCTGCGCCAGCGCCTGAATCTCGCGCTGGTCGTCGGTGAGGTCGAATTGAGTCATGCCACGCTGCTGCCCGCGTCGCCCCAATGCGTCAACCGGGCGTCAGCGTGTCGAGCACCTCGCGCACGCGGGCGAGCCGGGCGGCAGGGTCTTCGATCCGTTCTGCCAACAGCAGGCGACCACCCTTGTCCGTCAGCCCGGCCGCCGCCGCGTCGCCGGCGAAGTCCCGGCGTGGCGTGAAGGCGATCGCGGCGGGACCGGCGTCGATCTTCGCGACCCGCGCGTCGGCGGCGGCGAGGCGGATGGCGGCGTGGTCGAACAGCGCCTGCGCCTCTGCCGGTGCCGGACCGAAGCGATCCTCAAGCTCGGCCGCGAACGCGTCGAGCCCCGCCTGATCGGCGATCCGCGCGAGGCGGACGTAAAGCGTGATCCGCGCCTCCGCTTCCGGCACCCAGGCGGCGGGCCAGCGCCCCGTATCGCCCAGGTTGAGCTCGGGCGTCCAGCGGTCGACCGCCTCGCCGCGCGCGGCGCGCAGCGCGGCGACCAGCAGGAACTGATAGAGGTCGACCCCGATCAGCTTCATGTGCCCGGCCTGCTCGTCGCCGACCAGATCGCCCGCGCCGCGCAGATCTAGGTCGCGCGCGGCGATCGCGAAGCCGGCGCCCAGCCGGTCGAACGCGGCGAGCGTCTTCAGCCGCTTCACCGTCGCATCCGCGATCGGGTGATCGGGGTCGGTCAGCAGCAACACCTGCCCGCGCCGACTGCCGCGCCCGACACGACCACGCAGTTGATGCAGCTGCGACAGGCCGAAGCGGTCGGCGCGCCACACGATCATGGTGTTGGCGCGCGGCACGTCCAGTCCCGCCTCGATGATGTTGGTGGCGAGCAGCACGTCGCCACCGCCCGCGTCCGGTCCTTGCGCGAACGACACCATCGCCTCGTCGATGTCGCCGACCGGCATCTTGCCATGCGCCTCGACCAGCGTCAGCTCGGGCACCAGCGTCCGCAGCCGCTCGCCGATCGGCGCCATGTCCTCGATCCGGCTGACGACGACGAAGCTCTGCCCGCCGCGTCCCTGTTCACGGAGCAGCGCGGTGCGGACGGTGGTGTCGTCCCATTCGGCGATGGCGGTGCGAATCGGCTGACGCCGTGCGGGCGGCGTGGCGATGATCGACAGCTGCTGGAGCCCGACCAGCGCGGTCCGCAGCGTGCGCGGAATCGGCGTCGCGGACAGCGACAGCGCGTGTGCCGCTCCGCCGCCGAGCGCGCGTAGCTTCGCCTTGTCGGCGGTGCCGAAGCGCTGTTCCTCGTCGATCACCACCAGCCCGAGGTTTTTGTAGGCGACGCCCTTCGCGGCCACCGCGCCGGTGCCGATCACGACGCCGATCGAGCCGTCCGCCAGCCCCGCCCTGACGCGCTTCTTCTCCGCCGCATTCGACAATCGCGACAGGCCCGCGACCTCGATGCCGGTGCCCTCGAACCGGCGGCCGAAGGTCTCCAGATGCTGGCGGACGAGCACGGTGGTCGGCGCCGCGATCGCGACCTGGGCGCCGGCGAGCGCGGTCAGCCCGGCGGCGCGCAGCGCGACCTCCGTCTTGCCATAACCGACGTCGCCGATGACCAGCCGGTCCATCGGCTTGCCGCTCGCGAGATCGGTCCGCGCCGCCGCGATGGCGCGGGCCTGATCGGGAGTCTCCGTAAAGGCGAAGCCGGCGGCGAACCGCTCGTACGCGGCGGCGTCGGGCACCAGCTTGGGCGCTGTCCGCGCGTCACGTTCGGCGGCGAGGCGGGTCAGCGCGCGCGCGCTCTCGGCGATCGCGGCGGCGATCTGGCCGCGACGCTTTTGCCAGCTCGATCCGTCGAGCCGGTCGAGCGTCACGGCGTCGCCGTCCGCGCCGTAGCGCCACAGCCGGTCGGCCTCGCCCACCGGCACCAGCCGGCGGTCGTCGCCCGCGTAGCGCAATGCGATCGCGTCTCCGTCCGGCAGTTCCTCGAGTCCGTCGACCACGCCGATGCCGAAGTCCTCGTGGACGACGGTGTCGCCGATCCGCAGCTCGGTCGCCTGCTGCGCGAAGGGATCGGCGGCGGCGCCCGTATCGGCGGTGAGTGCGCGGCTGCCGATCAGGTCGGCGGCGGCGATAACGGTCAGCCCGTCCGCGCGCCAGCCCCGCTCGACCGGCATCACCAGCGTCGACAGCGTGCCGGGCGCGGCGGCGAGCGCGGCGGTCCAGCCGTCGACCGGCTGCGCCTCGCGTTTCAACGTTGCCGCCACACGCGCGCCGAGGAAGCGCAGGTCGCGCTGCGATCCCGCCAGCAGGATACGCTCGCCGGCGTCCAGCAAGGGTTTGGCGAAGGTCGCGAAGGCGCGCGCGGGATTGCGGCGTTCGACGAAGCGCGGGACCGGCTCGCCCGCCTCCGGCCGTTCGATCGTGCGATCGGCCAGCGCCCCGTCCCACGCCGCGACGTCGAGTACGCCGGTGCGGCCCTTCACCTCGCGGGCAAGGACGACGAGGCGGTCGCGACGCTCCTCCGCGCCCGGATCGAGCAGCACCGTCGCGTCAGGCAGGTGCGCGAACAGCGTCACGCCGTCGGCGATGTCCGGCTCGCAGAGGCGCCCGACCTCCAGCCGCTCGATCTCGGCGGTGGCGAGCTGCGTCGCGGGATCATAGCGCCGGATCGCGGTGACCGCCCCGTCGCCGACCTCGATCCGCGCCGGTGCGCCCAGGTCGGCGGGGAACACGTCCACCGTCGCGCCGTGCGCGGCCATCTCGCCCGGCTCGTCGACACGCTCATCGGGGATGTAGCCGATCTCCGCCAACGTCGCCGCAAAGGCGACCGCGTCGATCGCGTCACCGACCGCGACGGCGGGTGCCGCCACACCATAGGACTCGGGCGAGCCCTGACACCGCGCCGCCGCCTCGGCGGTGGTGACCAGCGCCACGCGGGCGCCGGCGTCGCGGGCCATGAAGACGCGATGCAGCGCGGCGACGCGACGACCGATGTTCGCGGGCGACGCCGGGCTGACGTCGCCGGGCAACGCATCCGACGAGGGCAAATGCAGCACGCGCGCGGCGGGCGCGGCGGCGGTCAGCGCGGCGGCGACCGCCTCCGCGCGTTGCTCGTCGACCAGAACCAGCAGCACGTCGTGCACGTCCAGCAATTCCGCCGCCCGTGCGGCGACCGCGCCGACCGACGCCATTTCGATGCCTGCCAATCCGACCTCCCGTTCGCGCCGACAAACGGGGGTCACGGCGGCGCGTTCCGGTAGTCGGGGGCAAAACCGCGCCCCTGCAACCTGCGTCAATCAATCAGGCGATCAGCGGCCGACTGGCACCCATAGCCGGCGGCCATCCGCCTCGACCGACCCCAGGCGGATGCCGAACACCCGGGCGAGGTTGTCGGGGGTCAGCACCGCGCCTGCCGCGCCGGCGGCGACGATCCGGCCGCGATCCAGCAGCACCGCGTCGTCGGCGGCGAGCTGCGCCTGGATCAGGTCGTGGACGACGACGACCACCGCCGCGCCCGCCGCCGCGACGGCGCGCAGCCTGACGACGAGGTCGGCCTGATGCGCGGGATCGAGTGCGGCGAGCGGCTCGTCGGCGAGCAGGAAGCGCGGCGCGCCCGCCAGCACGCGCGCCAACAGGACGCGCGCGCGCTCGCCGCCCGACAGCGTGGCGATGCCGCGATCGGCGAAGTCGGTGGTGGCCGTGGCGGTCATCGCCTGCGCGATCGCAGCCGCGTCGTCGGTCGCCGAGGTCGCGTGGGGATGGCGCCCGAGCGCGACCACGTCGGCGACGCGCATGTTCCAGTGGACGGCGGCGTCCTGCGGCAGATAGCCGATCAGCCGGGCCCGCTCGCGCGGCGGCAGGCCGGCGACGTTCGTCCCATCCGCCTCGATCCTGCCGTCCGCACGGATCAGCCCGGCGGCGGCGCGCAGCAGCGTCGACTTGCCTGCGCCGTTGGGGCCGAGCACGGCGGTGACGCGGCCGGGCGCAAAGGCGCAGGTCACGCCGTCGAGCAGCAGCGCGCTCCCCGTGCGAACCGTCACGTCGGCGAGCGTCAGCGCCATTCGCGCCCCGCCCCTCGCCACAACAGCGCCAGAAAAAACGGCGCGCCGATCAGCGCGGTGACGATGCCCAGCCGCACCTCCCCCGCGCCGGGCGCCAGCCGGCACAGGCTGTCGGCGGCGAGCAACAGCGCCGCCCCGCCGAGCGCGCTCGGGAGCAGCAACGCGCCGGGCCGCGCGCCGACCAGCGGGCGCAGCAGATGCGGCACGATCAGCCCGACGAAGCCGATCACCCCCGTCGCCGCGACGCCCGCGCCGACCACCAGCCCCGCGCCCGCGATCACCAGACCCTGCGTCCGCGCCAGCGACACGCCCAGCGACCGCGCCGCCTCCTCGCCCAGCGCCAGCGCGTCGAGCGCACGGCGGGTGGCGAGCAACAGCGCGCCGCCGACCAGCATCGCCGGTGCGGCCCGCGCGACGTCGGGCCAGCCGCGATCGGTCAGCGCGCCGGTCAGCCAGTCGATCACCTCCGCGATGGCATAGGGATTGGGCGCGAGCGCGATCAGCAGCGCGGTCAGCGCACCGGCGAGGCTCGCGAGCACCGTGCCCGCGAGCACCAGCGTCACCGCCCCCGCCGCGCGCCACGCCAGCGCCGCGAGCAGCGCCATCGCGCCCATCGCGCCTGCCATCGCCGCGACGAAGCCGCCGGTCGCGCCCGCCCCCGCCAGGATCGCCGCGACGGCACCGAGCGCGGCGGTCGACGACACGCCGAGCACCGCCGGATCGGCGAGCGGGTTGCGGAGGAACCCCTGCAACACCGCGCCCGACAGCCCGAGCGACGCGCCGAGCAGCAACCCGAGCACCGCGCGCGGCAACCTCAGTTCCAGCACGATGCGGCCGACCGGGTCGGTGCCGAACCAGTCGGCGGGCGCGACCCACGCCTTCCCGGCGGCGAGCGACAGCACGAACAGCGCCACGACCAGCGCGGCGAGGATCAGCGTGCGCTTCACCCGAGCGACGCCCTGATCGCGCGCAACCGGGTCAGCGCAGGCACGATCGCCGGGCCGCCGCAATTGACGAGCGTGCGCGGGAAGGACGCCTGCGGCACGTGCGGGAGGAGATCGCGGCGCAGCACGGCGCTACGACCGCCCTCGTCGGGCGCGATCACGACGGCGGGCGGTCGCGCGGCGAGCAGCTCCAGCGGTACCCGGCCGCTGTAGGTCAGGCCGTAGCCGGCGGCGGCATTGCGGAACCCGGCGCGGCGGAGCAGCTCGTCGAGCAGCGTGCCCGAACCGTTGGCGAGGTCGCCCGAGATGTAGAGAAGGGCGCTCAACTCCTTCCCGGCACGGGGAGGAGGACCGCGACGCGACGCGCCGGGGTGGAGGGGGCGGGCGGCAAGCGCTTCGTTTCCCATCGCACCCCCTTCCCGTACCGGGGAGGATTTGAAGGCGTTCTCGATCTCTACCGCCAACGCCTCCCCCCGATCCCGCTCCCCCAAAACCGCCGCGACCTCACGCACCTGCGCGATGCTCGCGGCGACCGTGGTCGGCGAGTCGAGATACACCACCCGCAACCCCGCCGCCGCATAGGCCTGCCGCGTCGCGGGCAGCGTGAAGGACGACGCGAGCACCAGCGCGGGGCGGAGCGCGATCACCTCCTCCGCCGTCCCTGCCGTCGCGCGATAGCGTCGCGCGACGGCAGGCGGGATCGAGCTGGCGGCGGGGTCCTGCGAATAATGGCTGATCGCCGCGATCCGCTCAGGCGCGAGGCGAACGAGCAGCGCGTCGGCGCAGGGGTTCACCGACACGATCCCGCCCCGCGTCGCGGGCGGCGCCTGACAGCCCGCGACGACGAGCGACAGGGCCGCCGCGACCCTCAATCCAGCCGCACCCGAACGCCGCCATAGGCCGCGCGGCCATAGGTGCCGTAACCCGCCGCCGTCTGGTAGCGCTCGTTCGCGACGTTATCGACGCGGCCATAGACCTCGATCCGTTCGCCGAGCGGCAGCGACGCGCGCACTGACGCCAGCGCATATCCGTCCAGCCGGACGCTGTTGGCGGCGTTGTCGAAACTGTCGCCCACCATCGTCACCGTTCCGCCGACGCGCAGGCCGAAGGGGAAGCGGTAATCGGCATCGACGCTCGCCGTCTCGTGCGGCCGCCGCGCCAGGTCGCGCCCGAAGTTCGCGCCGGGCGAGCGGTTCTGCGCGTCGATATAGCTGACGTTGCCGGTCAGCGTCAGCGCGTCGCTCGGCCGCAGCGCCAGTTCCACCTCGACGCCATCGGCGCGGGTGCGCGCGATGTTGTCGTACAGCCCGAAGGGTTGCGCGGCGCATTCCGCGCCGACACAGCTGCGGAAGTCGATCTGGTTCTTCGTCCGGCGGTTGAAATAGGTCACACCGACGCTCGCCCGCCCGTCGAGCAGCCGCTGCTGGACGCCGGCGTCGAAGCTCCGCGCCGTCTCCGGCTCCAGCCCCAAATTCCCGTAGAAGGAATAAAGCTGGTACAAGGTCGGTGCCTTGAACCCCTCGCCGTAACTCGCGCGCAGCGTCGTGCCGGAGCCGAGCGCCAGCGCCGCGTCGCCGCCCAGCGTCGTGTGGCCGCCGAACGTGTCATGATCGTCGTAGCGGATACCGCCGGTCAGCGTCAGCGGCTGGACCGGCTTGACGATCGCCTGGCCATAGACGCTGGTGATGCCGGTATCGGCGAAGATCGAGCCGTCGTTGAAGCGGCTGTTCTCGCGCTCCGCCCCGGCGACGACGCGCACCGCGTCCGACGCGCGGAAGTCGCCCTGATATTCGTATCGCTCCGACCGGCCGCGCGCGATCGAGGAGAAGAACGGGTCGAAATTGTCGCGGTCGATATCGGCGATCGTGAACGCGATGCGGTTGCGGAACCGGCCCTCGGCGAGGTCGGCATGAACCCCGGCATAGCCGTACAGTTCCTGCGTCGTCCCCGACTGCGGCCCGTCGGCGGGGCCGAACGGCGGCGCGTCCGCGAAGCCGTCGTAGCGCAGGTGGCTGTCGGCGTAATAGCCGCGCAGGTCGATGCCGATGCCCTCGGCGATCTCCAGCCCGATGCGGCCGGTGGCGCCGATCTGGCGATAGCCGTCGCGCTCGGTGCCGCTCGCCGCCGACGAGATGCCGTCGGTGCGGAGGCAGCCGGCGGTCAGCGACCCCGACAGCGCGCCGGTGCGGCCGGACAGGCCGGCGGTGGCATAGGCCTGATCCGCATAGCCATATTCGGCGCTCGCCCGTGCCTTGACCGCACCGTCCGCGAGCTGCGCGGGGTCGGCGGTAAGGACGTTGACGACGCCGCCGATCGCCTGGCTGCCCCACGGCACCGACCCCGGCCCGCGCAGCACCTCGACCCGCTCGACCGAGGCGGCGAGCAGGTTGGCGAAATCGAACCCGCCGCCGGTCGACGACGGATCGTTGACGCGGATGCCGTCGATCACGACCAGCGTCTGGTCACCCTCCGCGCCTCTGATCCGCAACGTGGTCAAGCCGCCGACCGAGCCGTTGCGGCTGACGGTGACGCCGGGCGTGGTGGCGAGCAGGTCCGCGACGGAGACGGTCTGGCGCCGGTCGATCTCGGCGCGGTCGATCACGGTGACCGCCTGTCCGGTCTCGGACGCCTGCTGCGGCACGCGCCGGGCGGTGACGATAACGGGCAGGCGGGTGCCGGCCGGATCGACGTCGCAAAGGTCGCACGCCTCGGCCGGGGTCTGACCCGAATACTCGGGAACGAACGCCGCCGTCTGCGCGCGGGCGGGCGGAACGAGCGCCAGCGCGCTTGCCAGCACCGGTGCGGCGGCAAGCCAGGTGAAGCGGCGGGCTCCTGCTCGTGCAGGAACATGGAAGAGAAGATCGGACAACGGACATACCTTCGGTGCGCGAGCGGCCACAGCGGACGCTCTTCGGCGTCGCTCGCGCGAGGTTGCCCTCGTCCGCCCGCCACACCCCGTGCGCGCGAAGGATCGACCGTGACGGGCAGGTCTCCTGGCTTCCGGGTCGCCGCGTTCGTGCCGCCTTCCCGGAGCGGACCCCAGTGGCATCGTGGCACGACCGCTATCCGGTCACAGTTGCGGGGGCAGCGCCGGCCTGGCCTGAAAGGCACCGGACTTCCCTTTTGAGCCCGTCGCCGGGCACCCGTCACGGCCGCGCCTGTAGGCTCAACGCGGGCGCAGGCGCAACCCCAGCCACAGCGTGCGCGGCGTCGCGCGCTCGATCACACCGGCTGCGGGAATGCCCGCCTCGACACGCGTGTCCGTGACGTTCTCGCCGCGCAGCTCCACCGCCAGCGCGCCGGTGAGCGGCACCGCCAGATAGGCGTCCAGCGTCGTCGCCGGTGCCAGCGTCCGCGTATTGGCGTCGTCCTCGAACTGTCGCGCCTGATGCCGCAGCGTCAGCGCGGCGGCGGTCGCGTCGTGCCGCCAGTCGAGCGTCGCCGACAGCTGATCGCGCGCCACCTGCGCCGGGCGCAACCCGTCCAGCGCCGCCGCCGTGCCCGACGCCTCGACGCGCGCGTCGGTGTGCGCCCACGACAGCCGCGCGCCGACCGCGCCGGGCCGCCACTCGGCATCGACCTCGACACCCCGGCTGCGGATCGCGTCGAGGTTGCGGCGGACGCGATAGACGCCCGCGACGAAACCGACCTGCGGAAACATGCCCGGCCCCTGCCCCGCCGTGACGTTGGCGATCGCGCCGGTCAGGCGGTTGTCGAAGACCGTCGCCGCCAGCCGCGCGCCATGAAGCGGGCGCAGCTCGGCACCCGCCTCCACCCCGTCGAGATGCTCGGGCGTCAGGCCAGCGTTGGCGGCGGTCGCGTCCGCCCCCGCACGAAACGGCCGATACAGCTCGTTCAACGTCGGCAGGCGCCAGCCGCGATAGGCGGCGGCGCGCAGGCTGAGCGGCGACGCGACCCGCCACGCCAGCCCCGCGCGTCCGGTCGCCTCCGTGCCCGACCGGTCCGGATAGCGCGCGTCGGTCAGCGTCGCGCCGGTCGCTAGCGTCTGCTCGGACAGGAAACCGTCCGCGATCGTCCAGCGATCGACCCGCCCGCCCGCCGTGACGGTCAGCGCGCCGCGCTCCAGACTGCCGTCGGCGAACAGCCCCGCCGTCCGGTTCTCGCCCCCCGCCACGCGCCGCCGGGTCGGTGCACCGGCGACGAAGGTGAACAGCTCCTGCGTCCGCCCCTCCACGTCGCGCAGATCGGCGCCAAGCCGGAGCGTCACGCCGGTCCCGAGCGGCGGCTGCACCTCGATCCGCGCGCCCAGCCCTGTCGCGGGCGTGTTGTACTGGTCCAGCGTCGGCGTCGCTGTCGTGCGCGCCGCGTTGATCGCCGCGAAGCGCGACGCGAAGGTCCGCGTCTGGAGATAGGCGAGCGCCGACCACGCCCACCGCCCGCGTCCGACCACCCTGGCGCTGGCATCCGCGCCCTCGCTGCGGTTGTCGGTGAACGCCGTGCCGCGCTCGCGCCGGTCGGTGAAGCCGCTGGCGTTGACCTGCAGCTCGGTCGTCCCGAGCGACAGCACGGTCCGCGCCGCGATCGAGCCCTGTTCATAGGGTGCCGGCCGGTCGACCGGGCCGCGCTGGACCACCGGCACGAACCCGTCGCCGCGCGCATAGGCCGCCGACAGCGTCGCGAACCCGCCCGGCCGTACCAGCGCCGTACCCGCCGAGACGTCGAGCGAATCGCGGCTGCCATAGCTCAGGCGGGCGCTCGGCCCCTCCGGCCCGGCGCTGTCGATCTCCAACGTCCCCGCCAGCGCGCCCGGCCCCGCCACGCCGCTGCCGCCGCCGCGCGTCACGCGGATGCGGCCGAGCCGGTCGGGCGCATAGGCGGGGAACGCGACCCAACCGCCGAACGGGTCCGCCTGCGGCACCCCGTCGACCAGCAGCACCACGCGGCTCGCCGCATTGCCGCCGAGCCCGCGCAAGGTGATGCCCTGGCTGGTCGGGTTGGCCGAACGCGAGTCCGACCGCCGGAACTGTTGCAGCCCGGCGACGTCGGCGAGCACCGACTCCAGCCGGTCGGCGGGGTTCGCGGCGATCGTCGCCCGATCGACCGTGACGATGTCGAACGCCCGATCGCCCGGCGCATCGTCCAGCCCACGGCCGGTGACGACCACCTCCGGCGTCGTCTGGGCCGCCGCCATGGCCGGGCCAAGTGCGAGGATGGGCCCGAGGATGGGGATGAGGAGAGTGTGTCGCACGGCGGGCTCCCTCACCGATGCCCCGACCGCGTGCAACAACATAAGGCGGTGGCTCGTTCAGCCGCACACATCTGGAGAAGACCATTGAGCATCCTCGGCACGATCTTCGGCAAGATCTTCCATCCCGGTCAGGCACCGGCGGCGGCCCCCGCCGCGCCGCAGCCGCAGCCCGCCCCGACCGCAGCCGACGCCGGTGCCGCCGCCGGCGCGGCGATGGGCGCCGCCGTCGTGCAGCAGGCGCCCGCCGCGCAGCCGGTCGACGTCGAGGCGGTGCTGACGCAGATGGCCGCGACCAAGCCCGGCCATGGCGGCAACTGGAAGACCTCGATCGTCGATCTGCTCAAGCTGCTCGACCTCGACTCGAGCCTCGCCGCGCGCAAGGAACTGGCGCAGGAGCTGGGTGTCCATGCCGGCGACGACGGCACCGCCGAACAGAACATCGCGCTCAGCAAGGCGGTGTGGAAGAAGCTGGCGGAAAACGGCGGCAAGGTGCCCGCCGACCTGCGCGACTGATGGTGCCGGGCCGGGGCGTTAGCGTTCCCGGCCCTACCCGGCCAGTTCCTTCAGCGGGGTCGCCGCATCGGCGAGCGCGGCAGGATCGACGACGCTGCGCTCGACGACCAGCCGCCGGCCCTGCACATAGTCGCGCGTCGCGTTGACGCAGTCGAGCGCGATGACCGCGCCGCCCTTTAGGTAGACGACCGAGAAACTGCGTGCGGCGGGACTGCCGCGCACGACGAGACGGTCGTAGCCGATCGACAGCCCGACCGTCTGCAACTTCAGATCATATTGGTGCGACCAGAACCACGGCACCGCGTCGTAATCGACGGGCATGCCGGTCAGCGCCTTCGCGACCACCGCCGCCTGATCGGTCGCGTTCTGGACCGACTCGAGCCGGATGGCGGCACCATCGGCGAACCCGTTGGCGTGGAGCGCGCAATCGCCGATCGCGAACACGTCCACCAGCGACGTGCGGCACCGGCCATCGACCGCGACACCGTTATCGCCGTCCGCCCCCGCCGCCAGCAACGGCGCCACCGCCGGCTGGATGCCGATGCCGACCACCACCATCTCGCATGCCAGCACCTCGCCATCGGCCAGCCGGACGCCGGCGACATAACCGTCGCGCTCTTCGATGCACGCCACCCGCGCTTCGAGCCGCACCTCGACGCCATGGGCGCGGTGTTCGGCCTCGTAAAAGCGCGATAGCGGCTCGCCCGCGACGCGCGCCAGCACGCGGTCCAGCGCTTCCAGCACGATCACCCGCTTGCCCGCCTTCGCCAGCACCGCCGCCGCCTCCAGCCCGATATAGCCGCCGCCGATCACCACCGCACCGGCGACACCCGCCATTTCCGCGCGCATCCGGTCGGCATCGGCGCGCGTGCGAACGGTGTGGACGCCGACCAGATCATGGCCGGAACAGACCAGCCGGCGCGGCGCGCCGCCGGTGGCCCAGATCAGGTGGCGATAGCCGAGCGTCTCGCCGGTGTCGGTCGCGACCGTGTGCGCCACCGGGTCCATCGTCGTCACCCGCCGCCCGAGCAGCAACGCGACGTCGCGCTCCGCCCAAAACGCCACCGGGCGGATCAGCAGCCGCTCGAAGCTCTTGTCGCCCGACAGATACTCCTTGGACAGCGGCGGACGCTCATAGGGCGGGTCGGGCTCGTCGCCGACGATCGCGATCGAGCCGGCGAACTTCTGCTGGCGCAGCGCGATCGCAGCCTGGGCGCCGCCATGCCCGGCACCGACGATGAGGACATCGTAAGCTGTCATCGCGCGGCGGTAGCGCCGACCGGGGTGGTCGGGCAAGCCGCGCTCCGTCCTCACCGGGCGGCGGCGTCC
>NZ_CBDATK010000001.1:0-91671 GCF_965200135.1 Sphingomonas sp. | reverse complement strand
ACCGCAAGGCAGCTTTTGAGTGTCGTGCCGAAAGGCCATTGGAGGTCCCTTGAATTGCACCAGCATCATCGCGCGTTGGGGCTAGCGCCCCTCTCGACCGGCGGCTCCTCCGTTACGGGTTCCGCCATCGACATCGCCAAGGCTGCACCGGTCGATCCGGTGACGCTCGTCCGACCGCACGCCGCGGCACGGGCCGCCCGCTTCTTCGTCGAGAAGTTCGCGGGTCGCTCGATGTATGCGGTCAAGGCGAATCCGTCGCCCGAACTCCTGCAGATCCTGTGGGACAGCGGCATCACGCATTACGACGTCGCCTCGATCGCCGAGGTGCGGCTGGTCGCGCGCACGCTGCCGGGGGCGACGCTGTGCTTCATGCATCCGGTCAAGGCCGAGGAGGCGATCGCGGAGGCGTATTGGAAGTACGGCGTGCGCGTGTTCTCGCTGGACGCGATGGACGAGTTGGAGAAGATCCTCCGCGCCACCGCGACCGATGCGGGCGAGCCGGCCGCCGACCTGACGCTGTGCGTCCGGCTGCGCGTGTCGTCCGAGCACGCGAAATACTCGCTGGCGTCGAAGTTCGGCGTGCTGCCGCACGAATCGAAGGAGCTGCTGTTCGCGGCGCGGCAGGCGGCGGATGCGCTGGGGCTGTGCTTCCATGTCGGGTCGCAGGCGATGACGCCGGAAGCCTATACGCAGGCGATGGAGCGCGTTCGCGCCGCCATCGTCGAGGCGGCGGTGACGGTCGACGTGGTCGATGTCGGGGGCGGTTTCCCGTCGACCTATCCGGGCATGGAGCCGCCGCCGCTGGAGCTGTATTTCCAGGCGATCGAGCGTGCGTTCGAGAGCCTGCCGGTGTCCTATTCCGCCGAGCTGTGGGCGGAGCCGGGCCGGGCGCTGTGCGCGGAATATTCCTCGCTGGTGGTGCGGGTCGAGAAGCGGCGCGGCAACGAGCTGTTCATCAACGACGGCGCGTACGGCGCGCTGTTCGATGCCGCGCATATCGGCTGGCGGTTCCCCGTGACGCTGCTGCGCGAGCCTGAATCGACGGTGCGCGAGCATCCGTTCAGCTTCTACGGCCCGACCTGCGACGACATGGACCATATGGCCGGACCGTTCCTGTTGCCGGCGGACGTCAAGGCGGGCGATTACCTGGAGATCGGGATGCTCGGCGCCTACGGCGCGGCGATGCGGACCGGGTTCAACGGGTTCGGATCGGCCGAGACGGTGGTGGTCGCGGACGAGCCGATGGCGTCGCTGTACGTCGAGATGGAGCATAAGCCCGTCTCGAACGTCGTCACGCTGTAACTTCCATTCGTCACCCCGGCCCTTCGCCGGGGTCCCGCTGCCTTGGCCAGAAGAAGAAGCGGGACCCCGGCTCAAGGCCGGGGTGACGGTGCTATTCGCTTAGGATTTTCCATGACCGATTCCCTCGTCAAGACCGCCGCGGCGCAGCCCGTCGACACCTCCAACCGCAAGGCGGAGCTACTGTCGAAGCAGGTTAAGCATATCGACATCCGTTCGTTCGACGCGCGCCCGATCGTCGATGCGATGAAGGACATGAGCTTCACCAGCCGCGACCTGGGCCGCGCGACCGAGATCTATAACCAGATGCTCGCCGACAAGGATTGCAGCATTTTCCTGGTGATCGCCGGCTCGACCAGCGCGGGCGGGTGCATGGACCTGTATGCGGAGCTGGTCCGCAACAACATGGTCGACGGCATCGTCGCGACCGGCGCGACCATCGTCGACATGGATTTCTTCGAGGGGCTGGGTCACAAGCATTATCAGGCGCTGGAAGTGCCCGACGACGACACGCTGCGCTCGCTCTACATCGACCGCATCTACGACACCTATATCGACGAAGAGCAGTTGCAGGATTGCGACCACACGATCGGTGCGCTGTGCGAGCAGCTGGAGCCGAGGGCCTATTCCAGCCGCGCGTTCATCCGCGAGATGGGCAAGTATCTGGTCGAGCACGGCAAGAAGGACAACAGTCTCGTCAAGCTCGCCTACGAGCATGACGTGCCGATCTTCTGCCCGGCGTTCGTGGATTCCTCGGCCGGGTTCGGGCTGGTCAAGCATCAGGTCGACCGCGCCAAGGCGGGGAAGCCGTATTTGATGATCGACGCGGTGGCGGATTTTCGCGAGCTGACCGAAATCAAGATCGCGGCGGGGACGACCGGCCTGCTGATGATCGGCGGCGGCGTGCCCAAGAACTTCATCCAGGATACCGTCGTCTGCGCCGAAATCTTGGGCCACGAGGACGTCGAGGTGCACAAATACGCGGTGCAGATCACCGTCGCCGACGTGCGCGACGGGGCGTGTTCGTCCTCGACGCTGCAGGAGGCGGCGAGCTGGGGCAAGGTCAACACCGGCATCGAGCAGATGGTGTTCGCCGAAGCCGGCTCGGTAATGCCGCTGCTGGCGTCGGACGCCTATCATCGCGGGCTGTGGAAGGATCGGCCGGTGCGGCGCTGGGCGACGCTGTTCGACAAGCCATGAGCGTCGCTTTTCGGCGGGAGTCGGACGAGGAGCATCTGGAGCCCAAGTTCGAGTTGCCGATCCCGGCCGGGCCGAACCCGGTCACGGGGCGAGGCAAGCGGCTGATCGACGCGAAGGTGGCCGGGCTGGAGGCCGCGATCGCCGGCGAGGGCGATGCGGAGCGGCTGACGGCGCTGCGTCGCGAGCTGCGCTATTGGCACACGCGGCAGACGACCGCCGAGGTCGCGCCCGCGCCTGCCGCCGGGCAGATCGGCATCGGCGCGCGGGTGACGTTCCGGCTCAACGGCGGCGCGCGGACGCTGACGATCGTCGGCGCGGACGAGGCGGACCCGGCGGCGGGGCTGATCGGCTTCGCCGCGCCGTTGGCGCAGGCGCTGATCGGGGCGGAAGCGGGCGAGCGGGTCGACTTCGGCGGGCGCACCGATGCGATCGAAATCGTGGAGGTCGGCGATGGCGAAGGGTGAGGGTTTCGAGCGCCACAAACAGCCCTGGACGACCGACGAGATCCAGAAGCTGCACCAGTTCGCCAAGAAGGGCATGGCGCTGAAAGCGATCGGCAAGGCGCTGAGGCGATCCGAGGAGTCGATCAAGGACCGCGCCAAGCAGGACGGACTGGCGATCGCCAAGCTCCGCTAGGGCTGGACGCGGGGACGCCGGTCGGCCACGCTGACCGTGTCTGCAAAGGGGGTTGAGATGATCGGTACAGTGTTGTTCGGGCTGCTCGCTCAGGCCGCCGCGGTGCCGGCGCCGTCGGTCCCGCTCGTCACCGACCCGCGCCTGCCGCGAATGGCGGCGCTTTACGAGGAGGTCTGCCTGAAGGCGTTCCCGAACGACGGCGCGATCGATCGGGCGATGACCCGCAAGGGCGTGACGCCGCTGACGCCCGAGCAGGTGCGGGTGACGATGAACGACGATCCGGCGCGCGGCTGGAGCTTCGACGACGACGGCAAGACCGTGCTCGTGTTCCTGGAGCTGCCGCCCTACCACGCCTGCTCGGTGCGCTGGCCGGCGGCCGCCGGAACGCCCGACCTGGCGCCGTATCGCGCGGTCGCCGACCCCTATATGGCCACCGCGACGGGCTGGATCACGATGCCGCCGACGAACATGGATCGCGGCGACATCCATATCAGCGCGGGCGGCGCGCAGCGGATGGTGCCGAGCGGCGGCAGCGAGGCGCTGTATATCATCGACCAGACGATCACCGACCCGGCGCGACGCGCGGCGGGCGAGACCGGCATCGATCGCCGGCTGGTCCATCAATTGAAAGAGGGATGATGGGAACGGGAACGAATCTGGCGCTGCTGCAGCCCGTGGTGGTGCTGGCGGCATGGACGATGATTATGCTGGTGTGGACGCTGGGCGCGAGGATGCCGGCGCTGAAGAAGGCCGGCATCGACCTCGGCGGCATGGTCGGCGGCAAGGGCACCGATGCCGACCGCGTCCTGCCCGCCAGGACGCAGTGGCCGTCGCACAATTACAACCACCTGCTGGAACAGCCGACCGCCTTCTACGCCGTGGCGATCGTGCTGGCGCTGGCGGGGGCGAACGACTTTCCGACGCGCGTCGCGGTGTGGGGCTATGTGACGTTCCGCATAGTCCACAGCATCTGGCAAGCGTCGATCAATCGCGTCAGCGCCCGGTTCGGCCTATTCGCGATCTCTTCGATGTTGCTGTTCGCGCTGGCGGTCCGCGCGGGGCTGGCCGTGTGGGAAGTGAAGGTGCCTTGGTAACCTAGCGTTTGATCCGGCTGATCTGAGACACTCGTCACCCCGGCCTTGAGCCGGGGTCCGCTGTTATCACGGCCGCAAGCAGAAGAAGCGGGACCCCTGGGTCAAGCCCGGAGTGACGGAGAATATGCCGTTTCGGCTTGCCTGAATCGGACGCTAACCGAACAATTGCTTGAGGCTGCGTTCCAGCATCAGGAACTGCCACAGCGTCCGCCCGTGCTCGGCGCGACCGGCGCGGTGGTCGTGGGCGAGGCGTTCCAGCACCGGCAGGTCGAACCAGCCGGTCTCCGCCAGCGTCTTCGACCGCGACAGCGCGGCGGCCTCGTCCGCCAGCGCGCCGCGGAACCACGCGCCGACCGGGGTGACGAACCCCATCTTGGGCCGGTAGAGGATCTCGCGCGGCAGGAACGGCTCCAGCGCACGCTTCATGAGCCATTTGCCCTGCCCGCCCCTGATCCGCATCGATACCGGCAGCGTCGCGGCGAACTGGACCAGGCGATGGTCGAGCAGCGGCTCGCGCGCCTCCAGCCCCACCGCCATACTGGTGCGGTCGACCTTGGTCAGCATCCCGCCCGGCAGCCAGCGCGTCAGGTCGGCATATTGCGCGCGGTCGAGCGGATCGCGCGCGGGGGCGGCGCGCATCGCGGCGATCCAGCGATCCTCCGCGCGATAGCCGGCGAGGTGGCGGCGCGCCCCGGCGGAGAACAGCCGCGCACGGACCTCCGGCGGAGTGACGCCGACCGCACGCGCGTAAGCCTCGTCGCCATCTGCGGCGAGCGCCAGCAGGGTGGTGCGGGCGCGCAACGGGCGCGGTGCCCAGTCGGCCTTGGGGTAGACGCTACCCAGCGCCCCGGCGGTGCGGCGCAGCGGGCCGGGCATGAGCGCGCGGACGCGCTCTTCCGTGGCCTGGAAGCGCTGGCGGCGATAACCGGCGAACGCCTCGTCGGCGCCGTCCCCCGACAGCGCCACCGTCACGCTCTCGCGGGCGAGCGCGCTGACCTGATAGGTGGCGAGCGCGGAGGCGTCGGCGAAGGGCTCGTCGAAGGCGTGGACCAGCGTGTCGACCAGCGCGAGGTCGTCGGACCGGACGACGCGAGTGCGGTGCTCGGTGTGGAAGCGTTGCGCGACGAGATCGGCATAGGCGCGCTCGTCATGGCCGGCCTCGTCGAAGCCGATCGTGCAGGTCTTGACCGCCCGCGCGCTCGCCTCCGCCATCAGCGCGACGACCGCCGAGCTGTCGACCCCGCCCGACAGGAAGGCGCCGAGCGGCACGTCGGCGACGAGGCGCGAGCGGACGGCGGTGCGAAGCCGGTCGAGCAGTTCGGCCTCCAGGTCGCGCGCCGACCCCTTGGCGCGATCGGCGAAGGACACCTGCCACCACCGCGTCGGCATCGGCACCGGGTGGCCACGGCGGAGGTGGAGATAATGGCCGGCCGCCAGCTTCTTCACGCCCGCGACGATGCAATTGTCGTCGGGGACATAGCCCCAGGCGAGGAAGTCCTCGACCGCGCTCAGGTCCGGTTCGCGGCGCAGCAGCGGGTGCGCGAGCAGCCCCTTCAGCTCCGACGCGAAGGCGACGCTGCCGTCGGCGAGTTCGGCATAATGGAGCGGCTTCACCCCCAACCGATCGCGGGCGAGGAACAGCGACTGGGTGCGGGCGTCGTGAAGCGCCAGCGCGAACATGCCGTCGAGCCGGTCGAGCATCGCCGGCCCCCACGCGGCCCAGGCAGCGAGCAGCACCTCCGTATCGCCATCGCTGCGGAACACCCAGCGATCGGCCAGCTCCGCGCGCAGCTCGCGATAGTTATAGATGCAGCCGTTGAAGAGCAGGCTGAGCGTGCCGTCGGCCCCGTGCATCGGCTGCGGCGAGCCGGCGAGGTCGATGATCGACAGGCGACGATGGCCGAGGCCGACGCCGGGCGCGGTCCAGATCCCCTCCCCGTCCGGCCCGCGATGCGCGAGCGCGTCGATCATGCGCGCGATGCGCTGCGGCTCGACCGGCTTGGGGGTGCCGGGGTGAAACAGCCCGGCGATACCGCACATCGGCTATAGCCCGGCGGCGTGCGGCAGGGGTCCGAGCGCCTGGCGGAAGCGCGCGATCGCGGCGGCGGCGTCGCGGCCGGGCCGGACCTCGGCGGACAGATGGACGACGATCGCGCGGTTGGACCCGCCGGTGAGCCGCGCGGCGGCGGTGGCGAGCTTGACGGCGGCAGGGCTGGCGGCGGGCATGTCGCCGACCCGATACCATGTCGCGACGACGCGCTCTACGGCACCGGCCATGGTCATGCGGATGGCATCGCCGCCCGCGATCGGCGGCAGGTCGGCGATCCGCACCCAGCGATCGTCCTCGCGCAGCACACCGGTGCCGAAGCTGACCAGCTCCGCGCCCTCGCGCTGGCGGGCATAGACCGCGACGCCGATGTCGACGGCGTTGCCTCCCGCGTCCTCGTAGCGGCCGAACAGCGTGTGATCGGCGCCGGGGTGGAACGGCTGCCATGGCGCGCGGGTCGACAGCGGCGCGCGGTGCCAGTCGGGGACGGCGGGCAGGTCGAGATGCGGGGGCAGCGACGCGGCGCGGTTGGCGGCGGCACTCCAGGCGGGGAACGCCGCCGCGAGGGCCAGGACGAGGCAGGCGGCGAGCGCGGGCGGCACCGTGCGACGGGGCGTCGCCTGCAATCTCGCGGGGTCGAAGGCGGGCGCGTCGGGCGCGCGGTCGAACCAGCGCCACGCCAGCGCGATCGTCGCGGCCATGACGGCGGCGAAGAACAGCCAGCCATAGACGATGTGGTCGAACCCGGTCGCCGCCGCGACGCTGGTCAGGTGCGCGGCATAGATCGTCCCGAACGCGCGGACGCCGTTCGCCAGCACCGGCACGACGACGCAGGCGGCCAGAAACACCGCGCGGCGCCGCCGGCCGGTAAAGCAGAGATTGGCGACGAGCACGCCGAACGCGACCATCGCGAGGACGAACTTCGCGCCCGAGCATGCCTCCGCCACCTCGAACCAGTCATGCCCGACGTGGATCAGGACGCCGTCGACCTGCGCCGGCACCCCGGCGAGATGGAGCAGCGGCATCACCATCGCGACGGTGACCTGCTGGAGCGGGCCCTCGATCTGGTCGCCGAAAGGGACGAGGAAGGCGGCGTAGGCGAGCGGGAAGATCAGGCCGCGCGCGACGTTGGGGCCGAGCAGCGTCACGACCGCGCCGTCGAGCATCGCGACCAACCCAGCCTGACGGAACAGCGCGGTGGAGCTGGCGTCGCCGACCAGCCAGACCAGCCCACCGCCCGCGATGAGCAGCAGGCCGGGCGCCCAGGCGACCGGGGTGAGGTGGGCGAGGTCGGGGCGGCGCTGCCACACCAGCCACCCGATAACGGGGGCGATGAAGAGGCAGTGGCCGAAGGTGGTGGAGGTCCACCAGATGTGGGTGAGGTCGGCGACGTCGCGGTGGAAGAGGATGAGTAGGGTGACGGCGGTGAGGGCGAGAGCGAGGAGGTGACGGTGCCACCCCGCCACCACCTCGTCATCCCCGCGCAAGCGGGGACCCATCTCCCGCGCGAAGGAGATGGGTCCCCGCTTGCGCGGGGATGACGGCGACAGCGGGGACGCGGGCGTGGACGCTGTCACGCCGCCGCCCGCTTCGCCAGCTCCAGCCCGAGCAGCCCGTCCAGCGGCGCCAGCCGTGCGGCCCAGTCATAGCGCCGGAGCACCTGCGCCCGCGCGCGCGCGCCGATCGGGTCGGTGCCGACCGGCGTGTCGAGGATCGCGTTGACCGCCGCCACCCAGCGCCGCGGATCGCCGCCCGCGACGAAGATCGTGCCCTGATGATCGATGCCCTCCGCCGCCTGTGGCGAGGCGATCACCGGGCGGGCCATCGCCATCGCCTCCAGCACCTTGTTCTGCACCCCGCGCGCGAGCCGCAGCGGGGCGACACACACCGCGGCGGCGGCGAGCCAGGGACGGACGTCGGGCACCTCGCCGGTGACCAGCACGCCGGGCTGACGCGCCAGCAGCTTCACGGTGGGGGTCGGGGCGCGGCCGACGATCGCGAACCGCGCGGTGGGATGGCGCGCCAGCAGCGCCGGGAATACCGCGCGCGCGAACCAGCGTACCGCCTGGACATTGGGCGCATAGTCCATCTGACCGGTAAACACGATCAGCGGGCCGGTCTCGTCCGGGCGGGCGAAGGTGGCGGTGGGATCGAAATGGGCCGCGTCGATGCCGTTCTCCACCACCGTCACGCGCCCGCCGCCGCCGCGCGCCTCGAACAATTCGGCCTCCGCCGCGGTCACGAACAGACTGGCGGCGACCCGGCGCGACACCGCCTGCTCCCAAGCGCCGAGCAGCCGCGCCTCGCGGGCGTATAGCCGGCGCAGGGGTGAGCGGCGGGTGGCGAGATCGGCGAACTTGGCCGAGTCGACGTCGACGAAATCCATGAACGCGGGCGGGCCGGCCATCGGCAGATATTGCGCCATCTGGCCGGAGAAACAGTAGGTCGCGTCGACCGGCGGCGCGGCGGCGACGGCGGCGTGCATCGCGGGATGGTCGAACGCGGTGAGCGACACGGCACGGCCGCCGGTCAGCGCTTCCAGCGTCGCGCTGACCCGGCCCTTGCGGCGAGGCACGATCGTGCAGCTGGCGGTCAGCGCGGTCAGTTCAGGCGCGGCAACCTCGTCGGCCGGATCGTCGGCAAAGGCGATGAGGTGGACGCGCGCGCGCTGCGCCAGATGCCGCAGCACCTGATACGACCGGATCTTGTCGCCGCGATCAGGCGGATACGGCACGCGGTGCGCGAGGAAGAGCAGGTTGGTCACCCCAGCCCCCGCGAAAGCCACGGCCCGAGCGCGTTGGCGACCGGCAGCGGCAGCCGCCGCCACGTCCGCACCATCAGCGCGTATTTCGGATCGAGCGGATTGACCGTGCGCGGCGGACCGTCGCTGCGCCGCCAATAGGTCAGCGGCACGGGCGCGAAGCCCCAGTTCTTCTTGAACGCCGCCGCGCCGGTCCCCGCCTTCGACCGGCCGAAGTCGAAGCGGGTGCAGCCGCGTGCCCGCGCATGGCTCATCAGCGCGAGGTACATGCGGTCGTTGGCGCGTAGCGCGCGGGCCGCCGCGGTGCCACCGCCCCAATAGGGATAGACGGTGCCGTCGAGGTACAGGCTGAGCACGCTCGCGACCGGCCTGCCCCGGTGCCGGACGGTGAGGATGTCGGTGTCGAGTTCGGCGGCGACGGCGCGAAACAACGCGGCGGGGAACACCGGCGTGCCGAGGTTGCGGACCGACTCGGCGTAGACGCGATAGTGATCGGCGAGGGTGCCGGAACCGACCTCCAGCTCGTTGCCGAGCGCGCGGCGGACCTCGGCACGCTGCTTGCGCGGGATCGCGGCGAGGTCGGCGTCGTCGGAGGCGGCGAGGTCGCGGGCGAAGCCGCAATAGGTGGTGTCGTCGTTGCTCCATCCCGCCGAGCCGGGGCCGCCGCGCAGCTCGACCGAGGGGCAGCCGAGCCGTGCCGCCAGCGCCCAGGCGCCGCTCGCGAGCTCCTCGACCGCATCGCCGAGCACGCCGCCGCCGACCCCGAACCCGGCGGAAACGAGCGCGCGGCCGAACAGCGGGGAGCGCATCTCGGTGAGCGGGAGGACGCCCGCGATCTCGCCGTTCGCGCGTTCGGCGACGAGGTAGCGCGCGCGCTGCCCGCAGCCGGTCTCGACCGCGCGGCTCCAGCCGGGGAGGTGGAAGGGCGTGGCGTCTGGATGCGCGCGGACGAAGGCGTCGAGCCGCGCGGCGTCGGCGCGATCGCGGAGGTCGGCTTCGCGGATTCCGATCAGGGTGGCGGACTGGAAGGTCACGCCGCTTTTCCCCACCCCGGCGCAGGCCGGGGCCCAGGTGCAACGCGATCGGTTGGCGAGTGCTGCGCTTCCTCGCTCAGCTCATCGCAACTGGGCCCCGGCCTGCGCCGGGGTGGCGCTGCCGGCACGCGGAGCGACGCGACCACCGCGTCCACCCTGCCCCACTCGTGCCGCGCGATCAGGCCGCGCAGCTTGCCCGCCATCGCGCCGAGGCGGCTGTAGTGGCGCAGCTTCGACCTGAGCGGCGCGTTCGCGACGCGGGGTTGCGCCGGGTCGATCTCCCACGGGTGGAAATAGAACACGGCCGGCTGCCGCTCGCGATTGACCTGCCGCACCGCAAAATCCGTCAGCGCGGCGGGGAGCAGGCGGAAGAAGCCGCCGCCGGTCGCCAGCCGCCTGACGCCGAACTGCGCGACGGTGACGGGCAGCTCGATCAGCGCGGCGTCGGCGAGCGGGCGAAAGGCATAGCGCGGCGCCTCGGGCCAGCCATAATGGTCGTGGCGCAGCGGCGCGACGCTGGAAGAATAGGCATAGCCCGCCGCCGCCAGCTCGTCGAACGCCCAGGGAGTGCGCGCGTCGATCGAGAAGCTGGGGGCGCGATAACCGGTGACCGCGACGCCGGCCGCATCCTCCAGCGCCGCGCGCGCGCGGGCGAGATCGGCGCGGAACGCGGGCGCGGTCATGGTGAAGACGCGGGCGTGGTCCCAGCCGTGGCTGGCGACCTCGTGCCCCGCGTCGACGATGCGGCGGATCAGCGCGGGATGCCGGTGCGCGACCCAGCCGAGCGTGAAGAAGGTCGCGCGCACCCCCGTCTCGGCGAACAGCGCCAGCACCGCGTCGGTGTTGCGCTCGACGCGGCGGTCGAGGCCGTCCCAATCGGCCCGGTCGATGACGCGCTCGAACGCGCCGACCTGGAACCAGTCCTCGACGTCGACGGACAGGGCGTTGCGGATCGCCTCAGGCCGCACGGGCGCGCGACGGGGCGTCCGCCTCGACCCAATCGACCAGCAGCGTCAGCACGCGGCGCAGCGCCTGGTCCTGTTCCTGCAGGCGCGCTTCGAGCTCGGCGATGCGCTTGTCCGTATCCGCGCCGCTGGGCTCGTGTTCCCGCGCAGGCGGGCGCCCAGGGTCCGAAGCGGCGTCGCTCGTGGCCCTAGGCTCCTGCCTTCGCAGGAGCACCTGCTCCGCCGGTGAGCCAGGCCCCGGCAGGTCCGCCGCCATATCCTGCTCCACCGCGCACACCATGGCCGCGTCGATCAGGTCGTCGCCCGTCACCGCCGCCTGCAACAGCACGCGCGCGGCGAGGAGGTTGAGGCGGCGCGGCACGCCGTCCGTCGCTTCGTACAACGCCGCAAAGGAATCGTCGGTGAAGTCGGGACGGCCCTGCCAGCCGACCAGCTGCAGCCGGTGGGCGAGATAGTCGGCGACTTCCTCCTCCTCCATCGGGTCGAGGTGGTGGATCGCGATCACGCGCTGGCGCAGCTGTTCCAGCTTGTCCGACCCGTTCAGCCGGTCGCGGAACTCGGGCTGGCCGAGCAGCACGATCTGCGTCAGCGCATGACCGCCGGCCTGGATGTTGGAAAGCATCCGCAGCTCCTCCAGCGAGTCGACCGGCAGCGCCTGCGCCTCGTCGACGACGATCAGCGTGCGCTTGCCGCTCCGCGCGACGGCGTGGAAGCCGCGCTCGATCGCGACCAGCAGCTGCGCCTTTTCCAGCCCCGCCGTCTCGATGTCGAGCTGCGCGGCGGCGATGCGGAGCAGGTCGGGCGCGTCGATCGCGGTGGAGACGATCTGGACGACGTGGAGCGGCGTGCGGTCGATGGTGGCGAGCAGATGCCCCATCAGCGTCGTCTTGCCCGCGCCGATGTCGCCGGTGACGACGATGAAACCCTCGCGCTGCGCCAGGCCATAGCCCAGATATGCCATCGCCTTGCGGTGCGTCGCGGTCTCGAACCAGAAGCGCGGGTCCGGCGTCAGCGCGAACGGCTTGGCGGTGAAGCCGAAATGTTGCTCGATCATCCTGGCCCCCTTCAGAACGTGTACCGCGCGCCGAGCAGCGCCTGGCCGCGCAACGCCGTGTCCACCCCGTCGCCGACGCGGAACGAATAGATGCCGACCGACGCGCTGGTGCCGAGCCGGCCGAAATTATGGTAATAGCTCGCCGTCGCGCCGGTCGACAGCACATCGTCCGATCCCGCGAAACCCGGCTCGTAATAGTCGGCGAACGCCTGCGCGGTGACGCCCGACACCGGCGACAGCGCGCGGGTGAAGAACAGCTGCGCGTAATAGCTCTCGTCCTCGATTCCATACACCGTCACGCCGGGGCGGTCGGGCGAGAACAGCTTGCGGTTGGCATAGCCGACGCCGCCGCCGATCGTGGTGCGGCCGCGCGTCGCGCTGACCACCGCGTCGATGCCCCGCGCGCGATAGCTGGACCCCGTCACCGACTGGAAGATGCCGTCGAGACAGCCGCCGGGCGCCGCGCCCGTCGTGCCCAGCGTGCAGCCGTTGAAGGCCTGGGCGAACTGGTCGCGCGTGGCGATGAAGCTGGTCGGCAGGTTTGAAATGCCCTGACGCAGCTGGCGGCCGAAGGTGGTGACGGTATCGTAGACGCCGATCGCGACACCGACGCCCGGCGATGCCGCCCAGGTCGCGGTGCCGGTATAGCTCATCGAGCCGTAGCGGCGCCCGACCCGCGCCTCCAGCGAGGTGCGGGGGCTGGGGCGATAGACGACGCCCGCGTCCCAATAGACGCCATCGGTGCGATAGGCGACGCGGCGTGGCTGGGCGGGATCGACGACGAAGCGGCCGTTGCGGTCGACGACGGGCGCACCGTTGGCTGCGAGCAGCGCCGCACGTTCGCTGGTCTCGATCTCCTCATAGCCGACGCCACCCGCGACCGCGAGGTTGGGCGATACCGGCAGCAGCGCGTCGCCGCGCACGTACCAGCTCTGGAAACGGCTCTTGAGCGAGCCGGCATCCTCGCGGGAGAAACCGCTGCTGGCGGTCAGGCCGACGGGCAGCAGCGCGCGTGGCGGCAGCGCGGCGCTGACGTTCGCGATCTGGCCGACCGAGGAGTCGTAAGCGTTGAAGCGCGGCTGACCGGCGAGGACGGGCGAGAAGCCCGGCGTGTCGACCTTGGTGTACCCGATGCGATAGATCGACGCGAGCGACACCGGGCCGACCTGGCCGGTCACGGTCGGGCCGGCGTAGAGCGAGTAGACCTGACTGACGTTGCGATCGTCGGCGCCGAGCACGCCGGGCGCTTCGCCCCGGATGTCGTAGCGGGTGCGCGTGGCGATCGCGCCGCCCTCCAGCGTGACGCCAGGGGTCAGGCGGAACTCGGCGCGGGCGAGGCCGGAATGGACGTCGGAATCGCCGTCGTCGCGGTCCCAGCCGAAGCGATGCTCGTAGCGATAGGCGACCTGCGCGGATGCTCGCAGCGTGTCGATCGTCGCGTCGACCCCGGCGGCGGCGGACGTATAGGTGACCGCGTCGCCGCCCTTCAGGTCGACGTCGACCGTCTGGCTCAGCTCGATATACGGATGCACCTCGGTATGCGCGCGCTGCGCCGCCGCCGGCGAAGCGGCGATGGCGAACAGAGCGCCCGTGCCGAGCAGGACGATACGGCTCATGGGGTCGGCTCCTGACCGTAATAGCTGCCGAACCGCTGACGGTCGGGGACGAACGACACGGCGTTGAGCAGCAGGCCGATATGGTCGCAGCCGTCGAGGACCTGGACGGCGGCGGTGATCTCGCTTTCGGGCGTGCGATCGGCGCGGACGACCAGCATCACCTGCCCGACCAGCATCGCCAGCACCGCCGCCGGGGACGCGGCGAGCGCGGGCGGTGAATCGAACACGATCAGCCGGCGCGGGTTGGCGGCGAGCAGCCGGGTGATGACGGCACGGAAGCGGACGCTGGCGAGCAGCTCGGTATCCATCGCCGTCTTGGTGCCCGCCGGCAGCACCGCGAAATGCGGCACGTCGGTGGTCACCACCAGCGTCTCCGGGTCGATCGCGCCGTCGCCGAGCGCGTCGAGCAGGCCGGGACCGGGCGGCAGCCCCAGGCGGCGGCACACGTCGGGCTTGGCGACGTCGGCGTCGACCAGCAGCACCTCCGTATCGCGCTCGGCGGCGATCGAGAGCGCGAGGTTGATCGCGCAAAAGGTCTTGCCGTCGTCGGGACGCGCCGAACAGACCAGCAGCGTGCGGGCCTTTTCCGGCTCGCCGCCGTCCTCCAGCCGCTGATTGGTGACGAACAGCTGGCGCTTGACCAGCCGGAACTCCTCCGCGAGCGGGCCGATCGGCGCGCCGGGGACGATCATGCCGGTCTCGGCCAGCCGACCACGATCGATGCGCGTCTCGTCCGGGGTCTCGGGCGGCGGGGTGAAATCGTCCGCGTCGTCGCCGTGGGCCAGGAACTCGGGCGGGATCGCGGCGAGCGTGTCGGCGGCTGGAACGGGGGCCGGAACGGGCGCGAGCCGCGCCGCCGCCTCCAGCTCGCTCGGGACGAAGCGGGAGGCAGACTCCGCCACGGTCGCGGGCCGGAACAGCGCGGCGCGTTCCAGCAGCGACAGCTCGCGGTGCGGCCGGGGCGGACGGGTCATGTCGTTCATGCCGCCAAGCCCCGTTGCAGGAACTCGACGCCGATCAACAGCGCATAGGCCGCGACCAGCGCGCCGGCACCGCCCGCGAACAGCCGCAGCCGCCGGGCGCGGCGCTCCGCCTGGGCGCGCGTCACCATCTCGCCGATGCTGCCGAGCACGGGCATCACGGCGGCGCGCTCCAGCTTGGGCACGGTCGCGAAGGTCTGACGCAGCTGCGCCAGCGCGAACGCGGCGCCGATGCCGCCCGCGATCCCGGCGATCAGCACCCCGGTCAGCAGCAGCAGCCGGTTGGGCGCGGACGGCGTGCGCGGCGTCGTCGGCGGATCGATGACGGAGAACTTGACCTGATCGGTCTGGCTCTGCGCCTGACCGCGCAACGCGATCTGCTCGCGCTGGGCGAGCAGCTGGTCGTACTGGTCCTTGAGCACCTGATAGTCGCGTTCGATCCGGCCCTGATCGGCCGCGACCTGCGGGTCGAGCGCGAGCTTGGCGTTGAGCTGATCCAGATCGCCCTGCAGCTGCGCCTTGCGGATGCGGAGCGCCGCCGCGGCGGCCTCGCGGTCGGCGCGCATCGACTGGAGCGAGAGGTAGAGCGGATTGGGCGTGCCGCCGATGCCGTCGCCCGCCGGCTCGCCGCGCGCGGCGGCGCTGGCGACGGCGAGCTGCGCCTTGAGCGCGACCACGTCGGGATGGTTGTCGGTGTCGCCGCGCGCGCGCGCATCGGCGAGCTGGCCGTTGATCGCCGCGAGGCGCGCGCGGGCCGGCCCCATGCCGGGCGCGGGGCCGACGCCGGGGATCGAGGCGGGGACGCCCGCCATCTGCCCCTGCACCGCCGCCAGCGCGGAGGTCGCCGCCGCGAGGTCGCCGTCGACCTGCGACATCTGCTGGCGCGACGCGCCGATGCGGTCGGCGACGGAGCCGGTGCCGGGCAGCGAGCCGAGATAGCGGTTCTGGAAGTCCGCGCGCTTCGCCTCCGCGTCCGCCAGCGCCTTTTGCCGCGTGGCCAGCTGGCCGTCGAGAAAGCGCAGCGACTGCGCGTTCTGCGTCCGGTCGCCCGCCAGATTCGTTTCCACGAAGATGTCGATCAGCTTCTGCGTCACGGTCCGCGCCAGCTTCGGCGACGACTGGCTGGTGGTGATCTCGAACAGGTTGTTCTGCTGCGCGGTGACCTTGATGTTCTGGACCAGCCCGGCGACACGGTCGGCGACGTCGCGGTCGCTGGACACGGTGTTGGCGAGGTCGGTGCCGCGCACCACCTTTTCCAGGTTGACCGCGCTGACCAGCGTCTGGCGGATCGTGTCGATGTCGGTCTGCGGCGCCGGCGCGCCGTTCATCGTCGGCGGCAACAGCTGTTGCTGCATCTGGACGAAGACGCGCGCGCGACTTTCGTAGCGGCTCGGGATCTGGCTGACGACCAGCCAGCCGAGCACGCACACGCCCCATGCGACGCCGAGCGCCAGCCAGCGCCGCGTCCACACCGCGTGGATGGCAAGCCGCACCTCGTCGTAGATCGACCCCACGCGCGCGTTCCCCTAGAACATCGACTGCGGGATGATGATGACGTCGCCCGGCGCAAGCCGGACGTTGGCGGACGAATCGCCGCGCTTGAGCAGGCGCGCGACGTCGATGCGGTATTCGTGCTGCTGGCCGGTGTCGCGGTCGTAGCGGACCAGCTTCGCCTTGTTCCCCGCCGCATACTGGCTCAGCCCGCCGACCGCGATCATCGCGTCGAGCAGCGTCATGTTGGCGCGGAACGGGATCGACGCGGGCTTTTCGGTCGCGCCGACGATGCGGACCTGCTGGCTGAAGGTGCCGGAGAAATTCTCCACCATCACCTGCACGATCGGGTCGCGGACATATTCGCCCAGCGCCTTTTTCATGTCGGCGGCGAGGACGGCGGGGGTCTTGCCGACCGCGGGCATGTCGGCGACCAGCGGCGTGGTGATGCGGCCATCGGGGCGGACCTGGACCTTTGCCGACAACTCGGGGTTACGCCAGACGAAGATGTTGAGCTGGTCGAGCGGGCCGATGACGTATTCCTCGCCCGGCTGCTCCGTGCCCGCGACATAGGAGGCGGGCGGCAGCTGTGCCGGCCGCGCGCCGCCGCCACAGGCGGCCAGCGCCTGCGCGGCCAGGCCGAGGGTCAGGACGGGACGGGCGAAACGCATGGCTGGCCTCCTGGCGAGCCCGTGCGGGAGCGCCGAAACAGACTTTGGCTATGCTGGGGAGAGGTGAAGATAGCGTTTAGGACGCAGCGCGCACGGGCGCAGCAAGGCTGCGTCCGAGACGTGCAAGGCCGGCCGGTGTGGCATCGCCACGACCGACGACGCGGCCCTTCGACTGCCTGCAAGGCAGGCGCTCAGGACATGCTTTGCCGCGGCGCTTGCCCGACTAAGGAGCCATTCTCTCCACCCCCGGCGGATGCCATCGGAACGCGGCGAGGCTGGCGGCACCGCGCCGCGGCAAAGCCGCGTCGTCGACCCTCGCTGATCGCGAGGCCGGCCGGGCTGGCGCGAGTGCGGGCTAGCGGGCGCTACTCCGTCTCTCTCGCTGCGCCCAGCATCTCCACCGCCGGCGGATGCCCCAAGAATGCGGCGGGGCTGGCGGTCGCGCCATAGGCGCCGGCGAGGAACACCGCGATCAGGTCGCCGACTGCGGCGCGGGGCAGGCCGACATGGTCGCCGATGCGGTCCAGCGGCGTGCAGAGCGGGCCGACGACGCTGACCGTCTCCGCCGGCGGCTCGCCGATCGCGTGGGCCAGCGCCAGCGGATAGTTGCGGCGCACCACGGTGCCGAGATTGCCGGTGGCGGCGAGCTGATGATGGAGGCCGCCGTCGCAGACCAGGAAAACCTCGCCCATCGACTCCTTCCGATCGACGACGCGGGTCAGGTAGACGCCGCATTCCGCCACCAGCCAGCGCCCGAGTTCGATCGCGAAGCGGGTGCCCGGCAGCGGCGCGGCGGCGAGCGCCTCGGTCAGCCCGGCACCGACCCGCTCGACATCCAGTGCGACGTCGCCTGCGAAATAGGGCACGCCGAAGCCGCCGCCGAGGTTGACCAGCGGCGGCGCGGTGCCTGTTTCGTCGGACAGCCGCGTCGCCAACGCCAGCGTCGCCGCCTGCGTGTCGACGATCGCCTGCGCGTCCAGCGCCTGGCTGCCGGCGTAGAAATGCCACCCGCGCCAGTCCGCGCCCCCATCGATGACGCGGCGGGCGAGCGCCCCGGCGCGATCGGCATCGACGCCGAACGGCGACGGCCGACCCCCCATCCGCATGCCGGAGCCGCGCAGTTCGACGTCCGGGTTGACGCGGATCGCGAGGCGGGGGCGGACCCCGAGCCGGTCGGCTTGCGCGAAGGCGCGGTCCGCTTCGCCCTCGGACTCGAGGTTGATCGTCGCGCCCGCCCCGATCGCGGCGGCGAGTTCGGTGTCGCGCTTGCCCGGTCCGGCGAAGCTGATCGCGACGGCCGGCTTGACGGCCAGGGCGCGCGCGAGTTCGCCGGCGGAGGCGACGTCGAGCCCGTCGACCAGCGGCGCGATCGCGGCGAGCAGCGGGGGGAAGGGATTGGCCTTGATCGCGTAGTGGAGATCGATGGCGGGGAACGCCGCGCGGAACCGCTCGATACGGGCGGCGATGATCGCGGAGTCGTAGACGAAGCAGGGCGTGGTGGTGGCGTAACGGTCGGCGGGGTGGCCGGCGATGTGGAGGGCGCCGGATTGCGCGGCGAAGTCGGGGGGGATGGGACCGGTCGGTTTCACTCAATCCTCCCCGCTGGCGGGGAGGTGGCAGCGCAAAGCGCTGACGGAGAGGGCTCTCCTCCAGTGATTCGCTTGCGGCTATCCCCCTCCACCATCGCTTCGCGACGGTCCCCCTCCCCGTGCCGGGGAGGATTTAACTCGATCCGCAACGTCGCGCGATCGAGCTTGCCGTTGGCATTCCTCGGCAGCCCGTCGCGCCATTCGTAGCGCGCCGGCTGCATGAAGCTCGGCAACTCGGTCCGGAGGCGCGCGCGCAACTCGGGCTCGCGCGCCGCGTCGCCGGCGACCACGACGACGATCGCCTGCCCCAGCCGCTCGTCCGGCACCCCCAGCGCCACCGCTTCCCGCACTTCGCCGCCCGCGAGCACCGCCTCCTCGACCTCGGTCGGGCTGATGCGGTTGCCGCTCGCCTTGATCATCTCGTCGTCGCGGCCGACGAAGCGGAGCAGGCCGTCCGCGCCCGCCACCACCGTGTCGCCGGACCAGACCGCAAGCGACCCGTCCGGTTCGGGGCGGAACCGAAGCGCGGTGCGCTCGGCGTCCTGCCAATAGCCCTGCGCCACCAGCGGCCCGGCATGGACCAGCTCGCCCGCCTCGCCGGGCGCCGCGACGCTGCCGTCCCGACGTCGCACCGAGACCTCCGCGAACGGGATAGGACCGCCGATCGCGTCGGGCTGCGCGTCGATCAACGCGGGGTGGAGGAAGGTCGAGCGGAACGCCTCGGTCAGTCCGTACATCGCGTAGACATCGGCCGCCGGGAACCTGGCGCGCAACCCCCGCACCAGCCGTGGCGTCAGCGCGCCGCCGGAATTGGTCAGCCGCGTCAGCCGCGCGGCGCCGGCATCGGGCCATTCCGCTTCGAGCAGCTGCGTCCACAGCGGCGGCACCCCGGCGAGCGTCGTCGCCTCGTAGCGCTCTACCGCCTTCACCACGTCGCGCGGCGTCAGATAGTCCAGCGGTGCGACGCTGCCGCCCGCGTACCAGGTCGAAAGCAGCTGGCTCTGGCCGTAATCGAACGACAGCGGCAGCACCGCGAGGACGCGGTCGGCGGGGGTGAGCTTCAGGTAATGCGCGACCGACACCGCGGCGAGCCACAGGTTGGCGTGGGAGAGCATCACTCCCTTGGGGCGGCCGGTCGAGCCGGAGGTGTAGAGGATCTGGGCGAGAGCTGCTTCGTCACCCCGGGCCTGCCCCGGGGTCCCGCTGCCTTGCCCCGCGTCGAAGAAGCGGGACCCCGGCTCAAGGCCGGGGTGACGCAGGTGTGCCTCGTCAACGACGGAGCACCCGTCCGGCACATCCCCCGCCTCCAGCGTCGCCGCGCGCGCGTCCTGCGTCACCAGCAATCGCGCGCCGCTGTCGGCGAGGATGTGCGCGACCTGGGCGCGGCGCAGCGCCGGGTTGACCGGCACGTAGACCAGCCCCGCGCGAGCCGCCGCGAGCGGCATCAGGCATGCCACCCGCGTCTTGGGCAGCCACGCCGCGACGCGGTCGCCGGGCGCCAGCCCCTGCCCCGCCAGCCGTGACGCCATCGCCGCCACCGCCGCCGTCGCCTCGGCGAAGGTCAGCGTGCCCACGCGGTCGATCAGCGCCACGTCGTCGGGCGCCCCGCGCAGGATGCCGTCGATCGGCTGCGGAAGAGGATCGAGCGGCACCATCGTGCGTGTCCTTAGCGCGCAAGCGTTGCCCATTTCACCCCCGCACCGTAAGGGCGCGCGACTTTCCCCGGCAGGATGCTCCGCTTGCAGTCCCAGGATGCTCTCAAGGTCGATGCCGCGGTGCGCGGCGTGCTGGGCACGGTGCTCGGCCTGTCGGCCGACCGCACCGCCGCCTTTACCGACGCGACACCGCTGTTCGGCGCGCTGCCCGAGCTCGACTCGATGGCGGTCGCGGGCGTGCTGACCGAGCTGGAGGATCGCCTCGGCATCACGATCGAGGACGACGAGGTCGACGGCGAGATGCTGGAGACGTTCGGCGCGCTGCGGGCCTTCGCCGAGCGCAAGTCGCTGGTCTGAACCCTTCACGGGTCCGACGGCCACGGCCGCCGCCGGTCGTCAGGTCGAACGCCCTTCGACAAGTTCGGGGCGAACGGGGTAGGCTTCAGCCGTGACCGCCGCCCCCCGCCTCGACAGCTACGAATGGGCGGGCGGACGCGAGGCGATGCTGCGCTTCGGGCCGGACGACGGACCGATCGTGGTGATGGCGCTGCCGCTGTTCGAGGAAGCCAACCGGACGCGGGCGTTCGGGGTGAGCATCCTCCGCGTGCTGGCGACGCGGGGGATCGGCGGCGTGCTGCCGGACTTGCCGGGTCAGGGGGAGAGCGAGGTGGCGACGGCCGATGTACGGCTGGTCGATCTGACGGCGGCGTTCGCGGCGGTGCCGGGAACGCGGTCGGTGGCGATCCGGAGCGGTGCGTTGTTTGTCGACGCCCGGCCTTGCTGGGTGCTGTCGCCGCAAAGCGGGGCGGCTTTGGCGCGCGAGCTGGCGCGGATGAAGGGCGACTTCGCAGATGGCGATCGGGAGGAGGTCGCCGGCAACGTGATCGACCGCGAACTGCTCGCCGCCCTCTCCAATGCCACCCACCCCGGTGGAGGTCGGGGTGGGACAAGGACGGTGCGGCTCGCGTCCGATCCGGGCGTGGCGGACCGCCACATTCCTGGGCAGCCACTCTGGCGGCGCGCCGAGCCGGGCAACGATTTCGCGTTGGCCGAGGTACTTGCGGCCGACATCGCTGGGTGGATCGCAAGTTGCGAAGGCTGATCGCCTTTCCCTGCGAGGGCGAAACGCTGCTCGGCTCGCTAGACGCCGCCGCCGGTAGCACCGGCCTGCTGATCGTGTCCGGCGGGAACGAGCCGCGCTTGGGGGCGCATCGGGGGATGGCGTTGCTGGCGTCGCGGGTGGCGGCGGCGGGGTGGCCGGTGTTCCGCTTCGACCGGCGCGGCGTCGGCGACTCTTCGGGGGAGAATGGCGGCTGGTCCGCGAGCGCGCCCGACATCGCGGCGGCGGCGGCGGCGTTTCGGCGGGAGGCGCCGCACGTCTCCCGGCTGGTCGGGTTCGGCAATTGCGACGCGGCGACGGCGCTGGCGCTGTTCGGCGCAGCGGCGGGGGTCGACGCGCTGGTACTCGCCAACCCGTGGGTGGTGGAGCGCGACGACGGCCTGCCGCCGCCCGCCGCGATCCGCGCGCGCTATGCGGCGCGGCTGCGGAGCCCGCGTGCGTGGGTGCGCCTGCTGCGCGGCGGCGTCGATCTCGCGAAGCTCGGCCGTGGGTTGCGCGCGGTCGCTCGGCCCGCCGCCGACGCATCGCTCGCGCGACGCTTCACGGCGGCGCTGGTCGGGCGCGAGGCGTCGATCGTGCTGGCCCGCGGCGACGCGACGGCGATCGCCTATGCCGATGCGGTGAAGGGGCTTGGGGTCGCGGCGCGGGTGACCTGGATCGACACCGACTCGCACAGCTTCGCGCGGGCGGGCGACGCGGATGCCTTGTTCGGAGTCGTCACCGCAGTTTTGACGACCTCGTCATGCTGAACTCGTTTCAGCATCCATGCGATGACCTCGGACAAGCGGCCGAGCGCTTGAGGCACGAATACAACATGATGCTGAAACGAGTTCAGCATGACGGTGGCGGAAGCTACTCCGCCGCTTCGGCCATCTCGTGGAACTCCGCTGCCGCCAGAAACTTCTCCGCATCCAGCGCCGCCATGCAGCCGGTGCCCGCCGCCGTCACCGCCTGGCGATAGATCTTGTCCTGCACGTCGCCGCACGCGAACACGCCGGGTACGCTGGTCCGGGTCGACCCAGTCTCGACCGCGACATAGCCGTCCGCGTCGAGGTCCAGATGCCCCCGGAACAGCTCGGTCGCCGGGTGGTGACCGATCGCAACGAAACCGCCCTCCACATCCAGCCGCGAATGTGCGCCCGTGACCGTGTCCTCCAGGTCCAGCGCCACCAGCCCCGCGCTACCGCCGCCATCGACGAACTCGCGCACCTCCTTGTTCCAGAGCACGGTGATGCCCGGATGCGCGTGCAGTCGCTCCTGCAGGATGCGCTCGGCGCGCAGCGTATCGCGACGGTGGATCAGCGTCACGTCGGGCGAATGGTTGGTGAGGTACAGCGCCTCCTCCACCGCGGTGTTGCCGCCGCCGATCACCGCGACCTTCTTGCCGCGATAGAAGAAGCCGTCGCAGGTGGCGCACGCGCTGACGCCCTTGCCCTTCATCGCGTCCTCGCTCTCCAGCCCCAGCCACTTCGCCTGCGCGCCGGTCGCGATCACCAGCACCTCGCCCTCGTACACGTCGCCGCCGTCGCCGGTCAGCCGGAAGGGGCGGCGCGTCAGGTCGACGTCGACGATCGTGTCCCACATCATCGTCGTGCCGACATGCTCGGCCTGCTTCTGCATCTGCTCCATCAGCCACGGCCCTTGGATCACGTCGGCGAAGCCCGGATAGTTCTCGACGTCGGTGGTGGTGGTCAGCTGGCCGCCGGGCTGGATACCCTGCACGACGATCGGCTTCATCCCCGCGCGCGCACCATAGATCGCGGCGGACAGCCCGGCGGGGCCGGAGCCGAGGATGAGCATGCGGGTCTTGTGGGTGGCCATGGCGAGTCCTGTTGATGTGGGTTGCCATCTAGTCGCGCCGGGCGTTGATTTGAATGGCAGCGAAAACGCGAGGCCGGTGTTAATCCGGGTGTCGGAGGTTGCAGATGGGCGAGAAGGTCGAGATCAAGCCGTACACCGGCGCGGCGGGCGGCTGGGGCTCCGTCAAGGGCCTGGCCTCCATCGGTCGGCGGGAGCAGTCCGGGCCGGGTGTGATCGCCGAGCTGGCGCGACAGAACAAGGCGGGCGGCTTCCAGTGCGTCAGCTGCGCCTGGGGCAAGCCCGAACACCCGCACCCCTTCGAGTTTTGCGAGAACGGCGCCAAGGCGACCGCGTGGGAGCTGGCGCGGTTTCGCGTCACGCCCGACTTCTTCCGGCAGCACAGCCTGACCGAGCTGCAGAACTGGCGCGACCACGACCTGGAACAGGCGGGTCGGCTGACCCATCCGATGCGGTTCGATGCGGCGACCGACCGCTACATCGCCGTTTCCTGGGAGGAGGCGTTCGCCGACATCGGCGCGAAGCTGAAGACCTACGATCCGACCAAGGCGATCTTCTACACCTCCGGCCGCGCGGCGCTGGAGACGAGTTACATGTGGCAGCTGCTGGCGCGGATGTACGGCAGCCAGAACCTGCCCGATTCGTCGAACATGTGCCACGAGACAACGTCGGTCGGGCTGAAGGCGTGCATCGGCTCGCCGGTCGGCACGATCACGCTCGAAGACTACACCAAGTGCGACGCGATCTTCTATTTCGGACAGAATCCCGGCACCAACAGCCCGCGCTTCCTCCACGATCTGCGCGCCTGCGCCAAGCGGGGGGTCGAGATCGTCGTCTTCAATCCGTTGCGCGAGCGCGGGCTGGAGCGGTTCACCGATCCGCAGAACCCGGTCGAGATGGCGACCAACACCTCCACCAACATCGCCACGCAATATCATCAGGTGAAGGCGGGTGGCGACATCGCGGCGATGATGGGGATCGTCAAGCATGTCGTCCGGCTTGACGACGAGAGCGGCGGGCAGGTGATCGACCACGCCTTCATCGCCGAGCACACCAAGGGGTTCGATGCCGTCGCGGCCAAGGCGCGTGAAACGGGCTGGGACGAGATCGAGCGCGAGAGCGGGCTGACGCAGGGCGCGCTGGAGGCGGCGGGCGCGGTCTATGCCCGGTCGAAGGCGGCGATCTGCGTCTATGGCATGGGCCTGACGCAGCATGTCCATGGCATCGCCAACCTGCAGATGCTGGTCAATCTGATGCTGCTGCGCGGCAATGTCGGGCGGCCCGGCGCGGGCTTCGGGCCGGTGCGCGGGCATTCCAACGTGCAGGGACAGCGCACCGTCGGCATCTCCGAAAAGCCCGAACTGGTGCCGCTCGACCAGCTCGCGCGACAGTTCGATTTCGAGCCGCCGCGCGCGCTGGGCTGGGACACGGTCGCGACCTGCGAGGCGGTGGCGAGGCGCGAGGCGAAAGCGTTTCTGGGGCTCGGCGGCAATTTCGCGCGTGCGATCCCCGACACGGCGACGATGGAACCCGCGTGGCGCGACCTCGATCTGGTGGTCAACATCGCGACCAAGCTCAACCGTACGCATCTGTGGCCGGGGCGGACGACCTATCTCCTCCCCTGCCTCGGCCGGATCGAGCTCGATCAACAGGCTTCCGGTCCGCAGACGGTGACGATGGAGGATTCGTTCAGCCGCATCTACGGCTCGCTCGGCCGCGTCGCTCCGGCGGCCGAGACGCTGTTGAGCGAACCCGCGATCGTTGCCGGGATCGCCAAGGCGACGCTGGCTGCGAACCCGACGATCGACTGGAATGCGTGGGTCGGCGACTATGGGCTGGTCCGCGATGCGATCGAGGCGACCTGGCCCGACCTGTTCGCGCGGTTCAACGATCGGCTGGAGGTGCCGGGCGGCTTCTGGAAAGGCAACCCGGCGACGCATCGCGAGTGGAAGACCGCCAGCGGCCGGGCCGAGTTCAACGTGCCCGAGGTGATGAGCGCCGCCGGCTTCGACGATAGCGACGGCAAGTTCCGGCTGGTGACGCTGCGCTCGAACGATCAGTTCAACACCACGATCTACGGCTATGACGACCGTTTCCGTGGCATCAAGGGCACCCGCGAGGTGGCGATGATGAACCGGCAGGACATGGCCGCGCTGGGCGTCGCGGATGGCGACAGCGTCGACCTGGTCGGCGCGCATGGGGAAAACGGCTCGACGCGCGTCGCCGGGCTGCGCGTGGTCGCCTACAACATCCCGCGCGGCTGCATCGGCGGCTACTACCCCGAGTGCAACGCGCTGATCCCGATCGCGCACCACGCGATCGAAAGCCATGTCCCCGCCGCGAAGACGGTGCCGGTGCGGGTGGAGAAGACGGCATGATCTTGGGTGCGGTGTTGGTCGGGGGGCGCTCGTCGCGCTTCGGCTCGGACAAGGCGCGTGCGGAATGGCACGGCCGCGCGCTGGCCGACCATGCGGCGGCGGTGATCGGGCAACATGTCGATCAAGTGGTGGCGATCGGCGGCCCTTCGACAGGCTCAGGACACGCGCCGATCCACGACCTGCCTCGCCCGCATCTCGGCCCGCTCGGCGGTATCGCCGGGGCGCTCGACCATGCCGCGACGCACGGGTTCCGCAGCGTGCTGACGATCGGCTGCGACATGCCGCGCGTGCCGTCGGAGCTGCTCACCGCCCTGCTGCGGCGTGCGCCGGCCTATTGCAGCGACGCGCCGGTGCTGGGGCACTGGTCCGCCGCGCTCGGCGCGCAATTGCTCGCATGGGTCGAGGGCGAGGACCGGTCCGTCTTTGGCTGGGCCAGCGCGATCGGCGCGCTGCCGATCGCATCGCCGGTGCCGCTCGGCAACGTCAACACGCCCGCCGACTTGGCCGCGCTGGCGCACGACGGGGAAGACCTGTTGACGCTATGACGTCGTCGCGGGTCGCGCCCGCCACGACGCTGCGCCCGGAGGGCACGGCGCCCGGCGAGCGCATGCTGGCGGTCGAGGCGCCGGTCGCGGTCGAGGTCGACGGGCTCGGCTATGCGGTGATGATGATGACGCCCGCCGACCTGCCGGCGTTCGCGACCGGGTTCATGCTGACCGAGCGGCTGGCGGACGTCGCGGCGGATGTCGCCGACATCGACGTGTTCGAGGGCGCGGCGGGGTGGATCGTCCGCGTCACGCTCGCCGAGCGCTGCCGGGGCCGCATCCACGACCGCGTCCGCCACCGCACCAGCGACACGAGCTGCGGCCTGTGCGGCATCGCCGGGCTGGAGCAGCTGCGCCGGCCGATGCCCGGACGCCCGCCCGCCCCGCGCACGACGCGCGACGCGCTGTTCGCGGCGCTGGCGAGCCTGCGCGATCATCAGGCGCTCAATCGCGCGACCGGCGCGGTGCACGCGGCGGCGGCCTGCGACGCGGACGGCCGGATCGTGGCGGCGTGCGAGGACGTCGGCCGCCACAACGCGCTCGACAAGCTGATCGGCACGTTGGCGCTGGCCGGGACGCCCGCCGACTTCATCCTCGTCACCTCGCGGCTCAGTTTCGAGATGGTCGACAAGGCGCTGGTCGGGGGCGTGGCGATGCTGGTCGGGGTGTCGGCACCGACGACGCTGGCGGTCGAGCATGCGCGCGAGCACGGGCTGACGCTGGTGGCACTGGCGCGGTCGGATGCGATGCTGGTGATGGACGACCCGCATGGGTGCTACCCCCTTGCTGCGGCGGAGCGAGACAGCGCGCATCAGCGCTCGGGGTGAGGGCTGAGCCCGACGGTGTGCCCTCACCCTGACGCTTCCGGCGTCTGTCCCTCTCCCCTGTGGGGAGAGGGTAGCCTATGGTGGGATCATGCTTCGACTCGCCCTCGCCCTGCTCGTCACCCAGACCGCGCCCATGCCCGCGACCGCGCCGGTGCAGACGCCAATTGCGGTCCCGACCGCCACCCCCGTCCCCGCCACCGTCCGCGTCGCGCTCGTCACCTCGCTCGGCCGCATCGTCATCGAGCTGGAGAAGGAGCGCGCGCCGATCACGACCGCGAACTTCCTGCGCTATGTCGACCGGCGGCGGCTGGACGGGATCACCTTCTACCGGACGGTGAAGGTCCAGCCGGATTACGGCTTCATCCAGTTCGGGGTGCAGAACCGGCCCGGCCGGGCGCTGCCGCCGATCGCGCACGAGCCGACCACGCAGACGAACGTCCACCATACCGACGGGGCGATCTCGATCGCGCGCGGAGCGCCGGGGACGGCGGCGGGAGATTTCACGATCAGCGTCGGCGACCAGCGCTTCTCGCTCGACGCCGATCCCGCGCGCGCGGGCGACAAGCTCGGCTATGCGGCGTTCGGCCATGTCGTCGAGGGCATGGACGTGGTCCACCGCATCCTCGACACGCCGGTCGCGGCGGGCGGGTATTTCAAGGGCGAACAGATCGCGCAGCCGGTGACGATCACCAGCGTGCGGCGGGTGCCGGTGGCCCCGTAAACCTCCTGGCGCTCGCGCGGACGTGCCCTGCGGCATGCGTAACCTGCGTTGCCCACGACCAACGGCATTGAGGGAGCACGGGTGAAGGGAGGGCGTTGAACCGGTGTGGCCACCGCCTCTCTCCTCCCCGCGCCGCGTCTCTGGACGCCGAAGCGCCTGCTCGCGACGAAGTCCGCGCTCGGCTGGGACCATGGCCGCGCGATCGCCACCCGTGCCGCCGACCTGGGCGTGGAGGTCGTCGAGCTGCCCTCCGATCGCCTTGCGCTCGCCTTTCCCGACGATCCGCGTCAGGCTTACGCGCAAGCCAAGCAGACGCTCGCCCTCACCGTCGCACCGCCGTCAAAGCGCAAGCTCCAGCCGATCGCCCCGTCCGCCGACTGGCGCGTCGACCTTGCCGAGGGGTGTCCCGCGCATTGCAGCTATTGCTACCTCGCGGGCAGTCTCAAGGGGCCGCCGATCACGCGGGTCTATGCCAATCTGCCCGAGATCCTCGACGAGCTGCCGAGGCATCTCGGCCAGGGCCAGGTCACGTCGCGCTCACGCACCCGCGCCCATGAAGGCACGACCTATGAGGCGAGCTGCTACACCGACCCGCTCGCGCTGGAGCATCTCACCGGCGGGCTCGCGGCGCTGATCGGCTATATGGGCGCGTGGGGCGCGGACGCGCACCTGCGCTTCACCACCAAGTTCGCCGCCGTCGAACCGCTGCTCGCGCTGCCGCATTCGGGCCGGACGCGGATGCGCGCTTCGATCAACCCACCCGAGTTCGCGCGGTTCGAGGGTGGCACCAGCCCGGTGGCGCAGCGGCTCGACGCGCTGCAGCGGATGGCGCTGGCGGGTTACCCGGTCGGGCTGACCGTCGCGCCGATCATCGCCGCCGACGGCTGGCAGGACGTCTATGGCCGGCTGATCGCCGACGCCGCCACCGCGCTGAACGATGTACCGGGCCTCGACCTGACCGTCGAACTCATCACCCACCGCTTCACGCCCGGATCGAAGGCGGTGCTCGACAGCTGGTATCCCGGCTCGTCGCTGGAGATGGACCCCGGCGCGCGCGCGACCAAACGCACCAAATTCGGCAGCCTCAAACACGTCTACGACGCGGATACGATGCGCGAGTTGCGCGCCTTCTTCGAATCCCGCATCGCCGCGCGGTTGCCGTCGGCCCGGACCCTCTACTGGACCTGAACGCTCGCAACATCGGACGTCGGCCTAGACGCCCAAGCAGTAGCGACGGCGCCGCAGCTCCAGCGTTACGGGATCAGCACCGTACTGCCCACCGTCTCCCCCGCCTCCAGCGCCCGGTGCGCCGCCGCCGCGTCGGCCAGCGCGAAGCTCTGCCCGATCTCGGGCCGGATCGCGCCGTTCGCCAGCATCGCGAACACGCGGTCCGCCAGCGCCTGCCGCTCGGCCGCCGTGGTCGCATAGTCGAACAGCGTCGGGCGCGTCACGAACAGCGACCCCGCCCGCGCCAGCACGCCGAGCGCGACACCCTCGACCGGCCCGCTGGCGTTGCCGTAGCTGACGATCAGCCCGCGCCGCCGCGTCGCCGCCAGCGCCGCCGGCCAGGTCGCCTTGCCGACCCCGTCGAGCACGACCGCGACGCCCTCGCCACCGGTGATCTCGCGCACGCGCGCCGCGATGTCATCTCCGTTCAGCAGCACATGGTCGGCGCCGCCCGCACGGACGCGCTCGGCCTTGGCCTCGGTGCTCACGGTGCCGATCACCGTCGCCCCGACCGCCTTGAGCCAGCCGACGAGCAGATGGCCGACGCCGCCCGCCGCCGCCGTCACCAGCACCACGTCGCCGCGCCGCACCCGCGCGCATTCCTCGACCAGGAACGCCGCCGTCGCACCCTTCAGCAACAGCGCCGCCGCCGTCCGGTCGTCGACCGCGTCGGGCAGCGCGACGAGCTGATCCGCCGCCACGTTGCGCACTTCCGCATAGGCGCCGGGCGCGCCGCCGAAGGTCCCCGCCCGCATTCCCGGCGTCCAGCGCTCGACGCCGTCGCCGACCGCTTCGACCACGCCCGCCGCCTCCATCCCCAACCCGGTCGGCAGCGTGATCGGGTACAGCCCGCCACGGTGATAGGTGTCGATGAAGTTTACCCCAACCGCCCCTTGCCGCAGCCGCACCTCGCCCGGTGCCGGCGGCGGCAGCTCGACGTCGCGCCAGCTGATCGCCTCCGGCCCGCCGGTCGCCTCGATATAAGCCTGCCTCGTCATCGCCTCACCTCGTCAGGTTTCCCGTTGCAACGCGCTTTGCGCCGCCGCATGGACCGGTGCAAATAGCGAAACGGAGAGAGCCATGAACAGCCGCCTGCAGCAATTCATCGACGGCCAGTGGGTCGACAGCGACGGCGGGCATCGGCACGAGGTCATCAATCCCGCGACCGAACAGGCCGTGACCGAGGTCACGCTGGGCACCGCCGCCGACGTCGACAAGGCGGTCGCCGCCGCGCGTCGCGCGTTCGAGACATTCTCGCAGACCAGCGTCGAGGAGCGGGTCGCGCTGCTGGAGCGGATCATCGAAGGCTACAAGGCGCGCATCCCCGATCTCGCCAAGGCGGTGAGCGAGGAGATGGGCGCGCCGATCGGCTTCGCGCAGGCGGCGCAGGTGCCCGCCGGGCTGGGTTATTTCATGAACACACTCGCCGCGTTGAAGGAGTTCAAGTGGGACGAGCGCGTCGGCAAGGCGCGCGTGGTGCACGAGCCGCTGGGCGTCGTGGCGCTCATCACGCCGTGGAACTGGCCGCTCAACCAGATCTGCGCCAAGGTCGCCCCCGCGCTCGCCGCCGGCGACACGATGATCCTCAAGCCCTCGGAAGAAGCGCCGTCGAACGCGATGATCCTGGCCGAGATCCTGCACGACGCGGGCGTACCGGCGGGCGTCTTCAACCTCGTCAACGGCGACGGGCCGGGCGTAGGCGCGGCGCTGTCGTCGCATCGCGACGTCGACATGGTCAGCTTCACCGGCTCGACCCGCGCCGGCATCGCCGTGGCGCAGGCCGCCGCCCCGACCGTCAAGCGCGTCCATCAGGAGCTGGGCGGCAAGGCGCCCAATCTGGTGCTGGAGGGCGCCGACCTGGCGCAGGTGCTGCCGCCCACCGTGCAGGGCGTGGTGGTCAACTCCGGCCAGAGCTGCATCGCGCCGACGCGGATGCTGGTCCATCGCAGCCAGCTGGACGAGGCGACCGCCGCGGTGCGCCAGATCATGGAGTCGGCCGCGGTCGGCGACCCCGCCGAGATGGGCGCGCACATCGGCCCGGTCGTCAACAAGGCGCAGTTCGACAAGATCCAGGAGCTGATCCAGTCCGCGATCGACGAGGGCGCGGAGCTGGTCACCGGTGGCACCGGTCGCCCGGACGGCCGCAACGCCGGCTATTACGTCAAGCCGACCGTGCTCGCGGGTGTCACGCCCGAGATGCGGATCTGGCGCGAGGAGACATTCGGCCCGGTCGCGACGATCACGCCTTATGACGACCGCGACGAGGCGGTGCGGCTGGCCAACGACACCGAATACGGCCTGTCCGCCGCCATCTCCGGCGACCCCGCCGAAGCCGCCAAGATCGCGCCGAAGCTGCGCGCGGGCATCGTCTCGATCAACGGCTGGGGCGGCGGCAACGGCACGCCGTTCGGCGGTTACAAGAAGTCGGGCAACGGTCGCGAGGGCGGAAAATACGGGCTGGCCGACTTCATGGAGGTGAAGACGATCGTCGGCGAACCGGCGTAGCGTTGCGCGCCTCCGTAGTCACCCGTATATACGGGTGACTACGGAGGCGACGATGGGCGATATAGACACCAGGAGTTTCAAGAGCGGCAACAGCGTGGCCGTTCGATTCCCCCGATCGCTCGGCCTCCCCGCCGACGTCCCGCTCAGGATCACCCGCGAGGGTGACAGCTTTCGGGTCACGCCGCAGATCGACCCAATGGCGGGCAAGCGCCAGTTGCGACGCATGATCGATGCGCTCAAGGCGTTGCCGCCGGGGGGCGAGTTCGGCGAGCGTCCGGCGATCGAGGTTCCGGCGCGAGAGCGCTGGTCGTGACGTGTCGAAGCTGATCGACACCAACATCGCCATCTTCCTCGCCGACGGCGTCGCGACGGTGATGGAACGGGTTGCGGCGTTCGACGACCTGCCGTCGATATCGCTGGTCACGCTTGCCGAGTTGGAAGGGGGCGTGTTCGTCCGTGCTGGAGAGACCGCACGCCGCCGCGAGCGGCTCGACCTGTTGATGACGGGGCTGAACGTGTTGCCGTTCGAGCGTGACGTCGTGGCGGCCTATGCCGACATCGTCTCCGTGCTGGGGTTTTCCCGACGACGCGTGCTCGATCGGTTGATCGCGGCGACCGCGCTCGTCCACGACCTGACGCTGGTGACCGCGAACGGCCCGGACTTCCGCGACATTCCCGACCTCAAGCTGGAGGTTTGGTCCCGACCGGGTCAATAATCCCGCGATACGCGCACGTTGGCGCTCTGCCGCCCCAGCGTGGAGATGCTCGACAGCAGCGACAGCCAGCGTGTCACCTGAAACTCCACCTGCGTCGCGGAATAGCCCTGACCGTCGGTGACGATCTCCGCATACAGCCGCCGCGTCACGTATTTGCCCGCCGCGATCGAGGTGCCCTGCCCCGTCTGCGGGTCGGCGGGCAACACGCGCAGCCGGTCCAGCCCCGCCGCACGGCGGACGGCGTTGATCGGGTTCAGCCCGTTGCCGCCGTTCTGCAACGCCGCCACCGCCGCCGCCAGTTGCAACGCCTCCGGCGCCGACAGGTTGGTGATCGAGGTGCCGAACAAGAGTCGCGACAACAGCTCGTCCTCGGGCAAGGCCGGGACGCTGGTAAAGGCGATCTCCGGTTTCAGCCCCGTCCCCGTCACGCGGATCGCGGCGCTCAGCCCGTTGCTGTCGGCATTGGCCTGGATGTCGAGCGCGGGGTTCGCCGGCACCTCGCCGCCGAAGCGGATGATCCCGCGCTCCAGCTGGAACTCGCGCCCCGCGAACTCGTAGTCGCCGCGCACCAGCGTCGCACGGCCGGTGATCGACGGGTTCTGCGGCTCGCCGCCGATCTGCAGGTCGGCGGACCATTCGCTCGATAGCCCGAGGCCGCTGACGATCAGCCCGCCCGGTGCGCGCGCGCGCAGCGCCAACCGCCACGGCGCGGTCGGCACGTCGTCTTCCTCGCCGCCGTCGGGCAGGTTGATCTCGCGGATCGACAGGCGCGGCACCGCGCTCGCCGCGGTCGCCTGGCCCAGGCGATAGCGGCTGCGGTCGAGCGATATGTCGCCGCCGATGATGCCGCCCACGCCGTTCGACGTGAAGGTCAGCGGCCCGGTGACGGTCGCGCCGATATCGTCGCGGTTTATCATGACCGCGTTCTTCGCCTGCACGCGCAGGTCGATGCCGATACCGACCCCGCCGGTGGGGGCGAAGTCGAACTGCCCCGCGCCGGTGACGCCGCCGCCGCGCCCGGCCTGCGCGGTGAACCGGTCGATCTGGAGCTTCGACCCGCCGAAGCGACCGGTCGCCTGCACGTCGGTCAGCACCGTGCCGGTCGTGGCGCTCTCGATCCGGGCGCCCGTCGCACGCACCGCGCCGCGGATCGACGGTCGTGCCAGCGTGCCACCGACGTCGGCCCCGATCGCGACCGGGCCGGAGAGGTCGAACAGCTCGACCCCGGTCAGTCGCCACAGCGTGTCCGCCGGTCCGGCATAGCGCAGCTGCGCCACCAGCGGCGCCTGCCGCACCCGCGCCACCAGATCGCCCCCCGCCAGCGGCGTCAGCAGCGCCTGTGCCCGCCCGATCGCCTTGCCGCCCGCCGCCACCACCGCGCGCAGCCCGAGCCGGTCGGGCGTCAGCACCCCCGCGATGCCCAGATCGACCGCCTGCGACGTCAGCACCAGCCCCGACCGCGACAGGCCACGGATCGTCATGTCCAGCCTGCCCGTCGGCGCCCCGCTGCCGGTCGCATAGGCGAGCGTTCCCGACGCGGTGCCGCCCAGCCCCAGCCCCGGATAGCCGATGTCGAGGATCGCCAGCGGCATCCGCGTCAGCCCCGCCTCGATCGCCACGCCTTCGTCGGTCCAGCGTCCGCCGACCCGTGCCTCGCCCCCCGAGAAGCTGAGCCGCGTCGGCTGCAACCGCCAGCCAGCTCCGTCACGAACCAGCACCGCCGGTTCCAGTAACCGCAGCGGCCTCCGGTCCAGCGTCCCCTGCGCGCCGATCGCATACCGGTCGGCCGCCACCTGCGTCACCGTCTGGATGTCGAACGCACGTCCGCGCGTGCCCGCGATCGATGCCCGCACCTCCCCCGTGTCGCCGGTCAGCCGCGCCGTGCCCGCGAACCGCGCGAGCCGCAGGCTGCCGCGCGACAGACCGGCGCCGGTCGCGGTCGCGGTGGTGCGGGTGCCGGCCGGATCGAGCAGCACCGTCAGGTCCAGGTGTCCGCGGCGCAGCGTCGCGACACCGCCGAGCAGCGCATCGGTCGCGTCCAGGTGCATCTCGACCTGCTGCACCGCGCCGGGTACGCTCAACAGCACCGGCCCCGACAGCCCGCCGCCCGCGACCTGCAACCGCCCGTCGAACCCGCCCGACACGATCCGCAGCCGCCCGCTCGCGCGCGTGCCGCTGATGTTCAGCGCCGCCACGTCGATCGCCGCCTCGCCGCCACGGGGCAACAGGATCGCGCCGGCGGCGGTGAACGGCCCCAGCCGCGACCCGCCGTCCGCACGGAACGCGAAGCCATCGGCGGTCGGGTCGAGATGCGCGCTCACGTCCTTCAGCCCCAGCGTCACGTTCGGCCGCGCGAACCGCAGGTCGATCGTCGGCCGGTCGATCCGTCCGTCGAGCACCAACGTGAACGCGCCATAGCTCGCCTGCGTCCCCGCGCCCTCGAACCGGAACGTCCCGTCGCGCCGGCGATAGCCGTTGCCCGCCAGCCGGATCGCGCGCGCGGTCAGGCGCAGGCCGTTGAAGTGCAGCACCCCATCGGTGGTCCGCTCCAGCCCCGTCTCGATCAGCGGCAAGCCCCCCGCGAGCGAGCGGAAAAACGCATTGTCCAGCCGCACTACCTGCGCCGTGCCGCGCCCGATCAGCCGCGTGCCGTGCCCGTCCGGCCCCGGCACCGCGTTCAGCGTCGAACGCACGTCGACCAGCCCGATGCCGGGGATCAGGTAGCGCGTCAGCCCGCCGTTGAGGATCACCTCGTAGCGCCCGGTGCGGAGATCGAGCGTCAGGCCGATGCGGGCCGTCAGCTTGTCGGACCGCAGTTGCAGGTCCGCGCCCGTGACCTGCGTCGCGGTGACCTTGAGCAGCCCGCCGACCGACAGATCGCGCAGGATGCCGCCCGCGACGTCGCCGACCCCCGTCACGCGCGCCGCGACGAAGCGCACGGGCAGCGTGACGGGCGCGGGCGACAGCCGCCCGGCGCCAATCGCATGGGCATCCTCGAACCCGGTCTGATCGAACGCGAACCGTTGCGCGTCGAGGCGGTATTCGAACCGCGCGGTCGCAAAGGGTCCGTCGAAACTGGCGTGCAGTTGCAGCGCCCGCGCCGTCATGTTGGGGAACAGCGCGGAGGGACGGAGCAGCTGGCCGGCGACGCGCAGGTTGCGGAACGCGCTGGTCGCCAGGTCGATCGCGCCGGTCGCCTGCACCGCGATCGCCGGCGACCGCACCGCCAGCCGCCCGGTCAGCCGGCGGGCGGCCAGCGTGCCGTCGCCCTCGACCGCCACGCGCGGCTCGGTCAGCCGCTGCAGCTTGCCGTGGAGCAATACCGAGGGCGCGAGCATGCCCGCCAGGCGGTAGCGCCCGCCATCGGCAGCGAGCCGCAGGTCGACGACGCGCGCCGCACCCGCCTGCCCCGTCGCCGTCCCGCGCCACCGCGTCCAGCTGCCGTCACCCGCCACGTCGAGCGCGACGGGAACGCCGATCCCCGCCAGCTTCGCCAGCACACCGTCGCCCGCCCCCCGCGCCGCCACGTCGATGTCGAACCGGTCGCGATCCGGCGCGGCGTCGAGCTTGACGCGCAGCCGGTCGGTCCCCGCCACCGCCGCCGCCAGGTCCACCAGCGCGCGGCCCGCGCGGACCTCGGCCCGCCCGCTCAGCCGCCCGATCCGCTCGCGTCCCAGCACCGGCGCCGCCAGCCGCAACCGCGCGACCTCCAGCCGGCCGATACCGATGTCGAAGCCGGGAAGGATCGGGCCCTGTTTGCCCGATTTGCGCGTGTACGGGGCGTGGAACAGCGTCGCCTGCGGGATCGTCAGCGAGCGGATCTCCAGCCGGTTCGACAGCCATCGGAACGGCGACCAGTCGAGCGCCACGTCGGGTGCCTGCACCAGCAGCCCGTCGAGATCGTAGACCCGCACGTCGCTGAGCCGCGCCTGGCCATAGATCGACCCGTCGATCCGCCCGACCGTAAAGCGCATCCCGTTGCCCGCATGGATGCCTGCGATCCGCGCCGTCAGAAACCGGTGCCCCGGCCCCGTGTCGATCCCGATCAGCACCGCGGCCGCCAGCGCCACCAGTGCGCCGATCAGCCCCGCCGCCCACCGCCAGGCCTTCCTCAAAACGCCTGTCCCAGCGACACGTACACCGCCAGCCGCGCGACGCCGGGCTGCGGGTTGATCGGCGTGCCGACGTCGACGCGGATCGGCCCGAAATTGGAATAATAGCGCAGACCGATGCCGGTGCCGTAGCGCAGCCCGCTGAAATCAGGCGTACCGCCGGTATAGATGTTGCCCGCGTCGAGGAACGGCACGATGCCGAACGGCCCGAACGCCTTGACCCGCGCCTCGATCGAGAACTCCGCCAGGCTGCGGCCGCCTACGGGATCGCCGTTGACGTCGCGTGGGCCGATGTCCTGATAGCCATAGCCGCGCACCGACGCGCCGCCGCCCGCATAGAAGCGCCGTGACGGTGCGACCTGATCGCGCGGCGCGCCCAAAATGGTGCCGATCCGCGTCCGCGCAGCGAGCACGACGCTCGCGATCGAACGGTAGGCACTCGCGTCCAGCTGGATTCGGGAATAGCCGAACGCCGCGCCCTGCAGGCTCAGCTCGGGACTGAACCGCCCGCCGAGCCGAAAGCCGCGCGTCGGATTGAGCAGGTCGTCCGACCCGTCATACGCCAGGCTGGTCGGCAACGCGCCGATCAGGAAGGTCCGCCGACGCGGCTGGCCGGTGGCGCGCACCACGTCGCGCTCGTCCGAGGCGAGCAGCTCGCCGCCCAGCGACCAGGTCCAGGTCTTCTGGAAGAAGATGTTGGTCTGCCGTTCCAGCGACCCCGTCAGCGAAAAGGTGCGCGCGTCATAGGCGTCGCGCTGCGTGTGCGTGGCGGCGATCTGACCGGTCAGGACGCGGTCGCGGCCGTGGAAATTGGCGCGACGGAATACGATCGCGCCCAGCTGCTCGCGCGTGCCCAGCACCGACCGCAGCGTCAGCGCGCCCTCCGGCGGGAACAGGTTGCGATGCGTCCAGCTCAGCTCCGCCCGCGCGCCTTCGCCGGTGCCATAGCCCAGCTCGCCCGCAACGGTATGCGGCGGCGCCGGCTCCAGCTTGACCGCGACGTCGACCGTACCCGCCTCGACGCCCGGCACCGGCGCGACGTCGACCGTCGAGACCAGCCCGGTCTGGATCAGCGTCCGGCGCAGGTCGACCAGGCTGTTCGAATCGAACGGATCGCCCGGCCGGAAGCGCGCGATCTCGGCGATATGGCCGGCGTCGAACACGCCGTTGTCCGGGTTCGCGGTGATCCGCCCGAACCGCCGCTCGCCGCCCGGTTGCACCGTCAACGCCAGCGTCGCGGTCTGCGTCGCGTGGTCGACCACGATCTCGGGCGCGCCGACGGTGGCGAAGGGGAAGCCCTCCCGCCCGATCGCGGTGCGAAGATTGTCCTCGCCGGCGGCGATCGCGTCGGCGTTGACCGCGCTGCCCGAGGCGACGCCGAACCGCTCGCGCAGCCCCGCCTGCTTCGCTCCGGTCAGGTCGAGCCCGTCCAGCGTCACGCCCGCGAACCGGTACAGCGCGCCCGGCGTCGCCTCCAGCACCACCAGCGGCCGCCCGCCGCCCGATCCGGGCACCTCCACCCGCGTCAGCACGCGCGCGTCGTAATAGCCCTCGCCGCGCAGCAGCGTGGTCAGCAGCTCCGCATCCTCGCGCGCCCGCCGGTCGAGCTGCGCGGCGTTGGCGGCGCTGCCGTCATTGGCGTTCAACGCCGACAGCTGGTCGAAGCGTTGCCGCAGCACCGCGCTGCCGATCCCGTCGAGCCCGTCCAGCCGCCATCCGTACCGCCGCTCCGCCGCCGCGTCGGTCCGCCCGTCGGCGGGGGTGGCGGGCTCCGCCGAAAGATCGGGCCAGGCGACGCCGATACCGGGCAGCTCGGCCAGCGGTGCCGCCGGATCGAGCGGTGCCGCCGGATCGAGCGGTGCCGCCGGCGTCGACGCGACCTGGCCCAGCGCGGGGGCGGCGACGACGACGAGCAGGGACGCAGCGGCCGCCAATGCGGACCGCCCCGAGCGGAACACCATGCGCCAAGGGCTTAGCCGCGACTGCGGCGGCGCAACAAGGGCTAGTGGACGGTGCCCGTCGCATGCTCGGTGTCGAGCACCGCAAGCAACCGCTCGACCTGACGCCAGCGGCAGAAATGAAGGTGGTTGCCCAGCACCCGGCTGCGCGCCGCGCGCGCGGCGGCCTCGCCGGCGGCGTGCGTGCCGAACAGGGTCAGCAACTCCGCCGCGTCGAGATGCGGGCGGGTGTGGGCGAGATACGCTGGCGGTGTGGTCACCCGCGCCGCCTACGCCGCCACCGCTCAGCCTTTCGCCAACGAAAGAGGTAAACGCGCGTGCAGCCCTGTTTGCAGGTAGCTGGCGCGCAGGCCGGTGGCGTGGCAGGGGCGGCACATGCCCGCTCATCGACCAGCCTCCGCCGGCGGCCTGCCCATCGCGCTCGGCGCCATCGGCGGGGCCGCGATCGGCTTCGTGGTGCATCAGCCGACGATCTGGTTCTTCATCGGCCTGTCGCTGGGCATCGCCGTCGCGCTGCTGATCTGGTGGCGGGGTAAGTGATTCTCCTCCCCTGAGGAGGAGCGGGCCCTGAGGAGGAGCGGGAAGGCAGTTACACCGGTCGCCGCATCTGCCACACCGCGCGGCCGATCACCTCGACGCTTCCCCCCGGCACCGCCGCCGCGTCGGGATTGTCGCTGCCGACCACCAGCCGCCCGCGCTCGCGTCGCACCCGCTTGACCAGCAGCACGCCGTCGATCCGCACGACATAGACCCCGCCCCGCGCATCCGGCGTCCGGGCGGTCTGGTCGATCAGCAGCCGGTCGCCGTCCAGCAACCCCGGCGCCATCGAGTCGCCCGCGACGCGGATGATCGCCGTCTCGCCCTGCTTCAATCCCAGCGAGCGCGCGGTATCGGCCGGCACCGTGTCCAGCCCCAGCATCGCCTCGCCCTCGACCAGCGCCCCCGGCCCCGCCGACGCCGCGACATCCAATCGCGGCACCCGCCACGCCGACGGCGCACCGGCCTCGCCGCCCAGCTCGCCCTCCGCCACGCCGAAGAAGTCCGCCAGCCGCCGCCGATCGCGTTCGGCCAAGTGGCGAGGCCGCCCGTAGCGGACCCACTGCTGGAGATAGGCCGGGCCGCGACCGAGCATCGCCGACAATCCCGCCAGGCTCACCGACGCGCCGGTCGCCAGCTCCTCCAGACGAATGCGCGGATCGACAATTTTCACACGCCGACGATAACGTATGCTTTTGCATAGACAAGTAGGATTTGAGCATAGAACATAAGAGGAACAGTTGAGTCGGAGGGGCCCATGTCGCCGTTGCTGAAAGAAATCGAACCGTTCCTGCGCCGGACGGGCATGCCGGCGACCAAGTTCGGTCGCATGTCCGTCAAGGACCCGCGCCTGGTGCACGACCTTCGGCGCGGACGTGAGGCGCGCGACGCGATGATCGCCCGTGTCCGCTCCTTCATCGAGGAACTCGGCCAATGATCGTCGCCGATCCCGCCCGCCTGCTGCTCCGCACGCTTCGCCGCTCGGCAGCCGCGGCGAACTGCGTCGTTGCGCTGTCGCACGAAGCGGAAACACGGTGGTCGAGCGCCACCTTCGTCGGCGGCCAGCACCGCGTGGCGGTCATGGGCGACGCGATCGACGGCTGGCTGGTCGCGCTGCCAGAGGCCGACCTGCCGATGAACGGCTGTTTCGTCGCCAGTTGCGCGGTCGAGCGGACCGCCACCGGCGCGCTGCTCACGGTGCTGGTGCTGGAGGAATGACCGAGCGTTTTGGTGTAACCTTTGCTCACCTTTGGCGCGGTTGCGTCGCCCCGTTCGACAAGGAGCGGCCCAGCCGCCTCGCGCGAACGACGAACCGATCCCCGCTTGTTTGATATAACGTAACCTAAGGGCTAGGCGCAGCGACGCTCCTCCACTGCCGAGTCCCCGCTCCCATGCCCAAGACCCTCCTGCTCGCCGCCGCCTCGCTGCTGCCGGTCGCGCCCGCCGCCGCCCAGACGGCGCCCGCTCCGCCTACGCCGCGCGACGTCATCGTCACCGCGCCGGTCAACACCAGCGAGCGCGACGTGTTGCAGGGCACTTCAATCCTGTCCGGCGTCCAGCTGCAACGCGACCTCAAGCCGACCATCGGCGAGACGCTGGAACGGCTGCCCGGCGTCTCCGCCACCTCGTTCGGCCCGTCCGCCTCACGCCCCATCCTGCGCGGCTTCCAGGGCGAGCGCATTCGCGTGCTGACCGACGGCATCGGCTCGATCGACGTGTCGAATACCAGCGTCGACCACGCCGTCATCATCGACCCGCTCCTCGCCGAGCGGGTGGAGGTGCTGCGCGGCCCCTCCGCGCTGCTGTTCGGGTCGTCGGCGGTCGGCGGCGTCGTCAACGTCATCGACCGGCGCATTCCGCGCGTGGTGCCGGCGGACGGCTATCGCCTCGACGCCACCGCCACCTACGGCTCCGCCGCCGACGAGCGCTCGACCAGCGCGGCGGGCGATCTCGCGGTGGGCAAGCACCTCGTCCTCCATGCCGACGGCTCGTACCTGAAGACGGACGATCTCCGCATCGGCGGCTATGCGCTGACCCCGGCGCAGCGCGCGGCGGCGCTGAGCCAGGTCGGCTTGCCTCAGACGGGTGACGAGCCGATCGACTTCGCCGCCAACGCCGCCGTCCGCGGCCGCCTGCCCAACACCGCGGCGGAGACCTGGACCGCGGGCGTCGGTGCGGCGATCGTCACCGACACCGGCACGCTCGGGGTCGCCTACAGCCATTATGACAGCCTCTATGGCGTGCCGATCCGCTATGCGACGCAGGTCGGCCAGGAACAGGAGGCGCCCCGCCTCGACGTCGTCCAGAACCGCTTCGACCTGCGCGCCGAGGTGCAGACCGGCGGCGGCTTCCTCGACCGTATCCGCCTGCGCGCCGGCCACGCCACCTATCGTCACTTCGAGCTGGAGCAGGACGGCAGCGTCGGCACCGCCTTCTACAACAACGGCACCGAGGGCCGGCTGGAGCTGGTCCAGGCGAAGCACGGCGTGTGGCAGGGGGCGTCCGGCGTCCAGTATTTCAACCGCGCGTTCGATGTCGTCGGCGACGAGGCGTTCCTGCCTCGCAACGGCACCGACCAGACCGGGCTGTTCACGCTTCAGCAGTTCGACTTCGGCGCGTTCAAGGCGGAGGGCGGGCTACGCTACGAGTTCACCGACGTCGCCGCCAAAACTCCGACCGGCGACGCGCGGTTCTTCAGCGGCGGGCGCAGCTTCCAGGCGTTCTCGGGGTCGCTCGGCGCGTCCTACGGCCTCAGCGACGGCATCCGCATCGGCCTGAACGGCTCGCGCACCGAACGCGCGCCGTCCGCCGAGGAGCTGTTCGCGAACGGCGGCCATGCCGGCACGCAGGCCTATGAGCTGGGCAGCCCCGATTTCCGGCTGGAAAAGAGCTGGGGGCTGGAGGCGACGCTGCACGCGCATAACGACCGCTTCGATTTCGATGCGTCCGCCTATTACAACCGCTTCTCCGACTACATTTCGGAGAACCAAGTCGCGCAGGGCATCTGCGCGACGGCGGCGGCTCCGTCGGGACGGACGGTCGACCTGCCCTGCTTCCAGTATCAGCAGGGCGACGCGCGCTATGCTGGGGTCGAGGCCGACCTGACCGGGCGGCTGTTCACGTTCGGCGAGACCAAGATCGTCGCCGATGTCCTCGGCGACTACGTCCGCGCGACGCAGATCGGCGTCGGCCCGGTACCGCGCATCCCGCCGGTCCGGCTGCTCGGCGGCATCGAGGCGCAGAACGACCGCTTCACCGCGCGCGGCGAGGTCGAGCACGTCTTCGACCAGAACCGCATCGCCGCGTTCGAGACGCCCACCGACGGCTACACGATGGTCAATCTGTCGGCGAGCCTGAAGCCGTTCGCCGCCAGCCCGCGCACCAGCCTGGTGCTCTCCGCCAACAACCTGCTCGACGTCGACGCGCGCCGCCACGCCAGCTTTCTCAAGGACTTCGCGCCGCTGGCTGGCCGCGATCTGCGCGTGACGCTGCGGGTTGGGGTCTAGACGCGCCCGCCCGCCCCGCCTAGCCGGGGCGGGAAGAGGAGAGACAGAATGGCCGGCATGGGACGCTTCGACTGGGCCGACCCGTTCCTGCTCGACGAGCAGCTGAGCGACGACGAACGCATGGTCCGCGACACCGCGCGGGCCTATGCCGAGGACAAGCTGGCGCCGCGCATCGTCGAGGCATTCCAGCACGAGCATACCGACCCCGCGATCTTCCGCGAGATGGGCGAGCTGGGGCTGCTCGGCCCCACCATCCCGGAGGAATATGGCGGCGTCGGCGCGTCCTACGTCGCCTATGGCCTGGTCGCGCGCGAGGTCGAGCGGGTCGATTCGGGCTATCGCTCGATGATGAGCGTGCAGTCCTCGCTCGTGATGTACCCGATCAACGCCTATGGTTCGGAAGAGCAGAAGCGGAAGTACCTGCCAAAGCTCGCGGCGGGCGAGTGGATCGGCTGTTTCGGCCTGACCGAGCCCGATGCCGGCTCCGACCCCGGCGGGATGCGGACGGTCGCGAAGAAGACCGCCGACGGCTACGTCATCTCGGGCTCGAAGACCTGGATTAGCAATTCGCCGATCGCCGACGTGTTCGTGATCTGGGCGAAGACCGAGGACGGCGCGATCCGCGGCTTCGTGCTCGAAAAGGGCATGGCCGGCCTGTCCGCGCCCAAGATCGAGGGCAAGCTGTCGCTTCGCGCCTCGATCACCGGCATGGTGATGATGGACGAGGTCGCGGTCGGCGACGACGCGATCCTGCCCGACGTGGTCGGGTTGAAGGGGCCGTTCGGCTGCCTCAACCGCGCGCGTTACGGGATCAGCTGGGGGGCGCTCGGCGCGGCGGAGTTCTGCTTCCACGCCGCGCGCCAATACGGCCTCGACCGCAACCAGTTCGGCACGCCGCTGGCCGGCCGCCAGCTGTTCCAGAAGAAGCTCGCCGACATGGAGACGGAGATCGCGCTCGGGCTCCAGGCCAGCTTGCGCGTCGGCCGCCTGATGGACGAGGGCCGCTTCGCGCCGGAGATGGTCTCGATCGTCAAGCGCAACAACGTCGGCAAGGCGCTCGACATCGCCCGCATGTCGCGCGACATGCACGGCGGCAACGGCATCTCGGGCGAGTATCAGGTCATGCGCCACATGATGAACCTGGAGACGGTCAACACCTATGAGGGCGCGCACGACGTCCACGCGCTGATCCTGGGCCGCGCGATCACGGGGATCGCGGCGTTCTGACGTGATCGACCGCCAGCCCACCCTCACCGGCGAGCGGGTCGCGCTTCGGCCGCTGCGTGGCGACGATTGGGACGCCCTGTTCGCGATCGCCGCCGATCCGGCGATCTGGGCGGTCCATCCGGCGCACGACCGCTGGCAGGAGCCGGTGTTCCGCCGCTTCTTCGACGATGCGCTGGCGAGTAGCGGCGCGCTGACGATCGTCGATCGCGCGACCGGGGTGGTCATCGGCTCCTCGCGCTACGGCGAGTACGACGCCGACCGCGATCGGATCGAAATCGGGTGGACCTTCCTCGCCCGCGCTCATTGGGGCGGGGCGGTCAACGGCGAGGTCAAGCGGTTGATGATCGATCATGCGTTCGCCGACGTGCCGAGGGTGGTCTTCTGGGTGGGTGAGGACAACGTCCGCTCGCGCCGGGCACTGGAGAAGATCGGGGCGACGCCCACCGATGAAACCGAGGATCGATCGATGGCGACAGGCATCGTCCGTCACCTCGTCTACGCGATCGCTCGATGACCCGGCCTCACCCCCTCGCCGGCCTCAAGGTCGTCGAACTCGCGCGCATCCTCGCCGGCCCATGGGCGGGTCAGGTCCTCGCCGACCTGGGTGCGGAGGTGGTCAAGGTAGAGTCGCCGCAGGGGGACGACACCCGCAGCTGGGGACCGCCCTTCGTCGCCAACCCCGACGGCACGCGAACCGCCGGCTATTACCACGCCTGCAATCGCGGCAAGCGCTCCGTCGTTGCCGACTTTACCACGCCTGAGGGCCAGCAACTCGTCCGCGATCTGGTCGCCGATGCCGACGTGCTGATCGAGAACTTCAAGGTCGGCGGGCTGGCAAAGTACGGTCTCGACTACGCCTCGCTCGCCGCGCTCAACTCGCGCCTGATCTACTGCTCGATCACCGGTTTCGGTCAGGACGGCCCCTACGCTACCCGCGCCGGCTACGACTATATCGTTCAGGGCATGAGCGGGATCATGGACCTGACCGGCGAGCCCGACGGTCAGCCGCAGAAGATCGGCGTCGCGTTTGCCGACATCATGACCGGCCTCTATGCGGTAATCGGCATCCAGGCGGCGCTGGCGCAGCGCGAGCGGACCGGGCGGGGGCAACAGCTGGACTTGGCGCTGCTCGACACCATGACCGGCGTGCTCGCCAATCAGGCGATGAATTACTTCATCAGCGGCGACACCCCGGCGCGCGTCGGCAACGCGCACATGAACGTGTCGCCCTACGCGGTCTTCCCGGCGAGCGACGGCTGGTTCATCCTCGCGGTCGGCAACGACGCGCAGTTCCGCCGCTTCTGCGCCGTGATGGGCCTCGAAGAACGCGCGGAATGGGCCACCAACGCCGGCCGCCTCGCGCACAAGCCAGCACTTTTCGCCGCGATCGAGACGCTGACCCGGCTGCGATCGAAACAGGACCTGCTGCATGCCTGCGAGGCGGCGGGCGTCCCCGCCGGTCCCATTAACACCGTCGCCGAAGCGTTCGACGATCCGCAGGTGATCGCGCGCGGCATGCGGATCGAGGTCGCACGCGACGACGGCACCACGCTGCCGGGCCTGCGCACCCCGATCCGTTTCTCCGACGCCGAGTTGGCGTCCGGGACGGCCGCGCCCGATCTGCCGAAGGAGTAGACCATGGCCGACGCGCCGCTGAAGGGCATCCGCATCGTCGAGCTTGCCGGCATCGGTCCCGGCCCGTTCGCCGGCATGATGCTCGCCGATCACGGCGCCGAGGTGATCCGCATCGATCGTGGCGCGAGACCGGGCATCACCGTCGATGCGCGCGACCCGCTGCTGCGCTCCCGCCGCTCGATCGCGCTCGACCTCAAACAACCCGTTGCCGTCGCCGCCGTCCGCCGCATCGCCGCGCAGAGCGACGGCCTGATCGAGGGCTTCCGCCCCGGCGTCACCGAGCGGCTCGGACTCGGACCGGACGTGCTGCTCGCCGACAATCCGCGGCTCGTCTATGGCCGCATGACCGGCTGGGGCCAGACCGGGCCGATGGCGCACGAGCCCGGCCACGACATCAACTATCTCGCCATCTCGGGCGCGCTGCACGCCTTCGGCCGCGCGGGCGAGAAGCCGATGCCGCCGATCAACATGGTCGCGGACTTCGGCGGCGGCGGCATGATGCTGGCGTTCGGGATGCTCGCCGCCCTCCTTCACGCGCAGCGCACCGGCGAGGGCCAGGTCGTCGACGCCGCGATGACCGACGGATCGGCGCTGTTGATGAGCATGATCTGGGGCTTTCGCGCGATGGGTCGCTGGTCCGACCGGCGCGGCGAGAACCTGCTCGATACCGGCGCCCATTTCTACGACACGTTCGAATGCGCGGACGGCAAGTGGGTCAGCCTCGGCGCGATCGAGCCGCAATTCTACGCCGAGCTGCGCCGAGTGATGGGCCTCGACGGCGCCGAATGGGACGCGCAGATGGACCCGCGCAATTGGCGCCCGCTCAAGGCGGAGCTGGAGCGCCGCTTCCATGAGCGCCCGCGCGACGCATGGGTCGCGGCGTTCGCGGGACACGAGGTGTGCTTCGCCCCCGTGCTCGGCTTCGACGACGCAATCGCCGACCCGCACAACCGCGCGCGCGGCACCTTCGTCGAGGCCGGCGGCGTCACCCAGCCAGCCCCCGCCCCGCGCTATTCGGCGAGCGCGACGGTCGCACCGGTAATGGCGACCGAGCGCGACGATGCCGGCGTGCTGCGCCACCTCGGGTTCAGCGCCGATGAGGCCGCGGCGCTAGGCCACTGACGCCAAACGTGCGATAGACCGCTCAAACAGATCAGGAGACTCCGTCATGGCAACCGCCCTTCGCAAGCCGCAGATGACCGCCGCCGAGTGGGAAGCGCGGCAGGAGCTCGCCGCCTGCTATCGCGTGTTCGACATGATGGGTTGGTCGGAGATGATCTACAATCACATCACGCAGAAGATTCCGGGCGAGGAGGGCGCGTTCCTCATCAACCCGTTCGGCCTGCATTTCAGCGAGGTGTGCGCGTCGAATCTCGTCAAGATCGACATCGACGGCAACAAGCTCGACGACAGCCCCTATCCGGTCAACCGCGCGGGTTTCGTCCAGCACGCGCTGTTCCACCGCCACCTGCCCGACGCGCACGCGATCGCGCATACCCACACGACGGCGGGGATGGCGGTCAGCTCGGTCGAGGGCGGCTTGCGCAACGTCAATTTCTACGCCTGCAACTTCGCCAACCAGATCGCCTATCACGAGTTTGAGGGCGTGACGGTGCGCGACGAGGAGGGCGAGCGGCTGCTCGAACATCTCGGCAACAAGCGCGTCATGCTGCTCCGCAACCACGGTATCCTGGTGATGGGCCGCTCGATCCCGGAGGTGTTCGTCAAGCACTGGGCGCTGCAACGCGCCTGCGAGATCCAGGTCGCCACCGCGTCGATGGGCACGCCGCTGGAGGTGCCCGCCGAGGTCGTCGCCGTCCACCAGCGCGACCTGCACCAGAGCCAGGTGCCCGGCGTCCAGCCCGGCAAGGCGGACTTCGACGCGATGGTGCGGCTGGTCGACCGGAAAGATACGAGCTGGCGCGAATAGCGACGGCGGCCGCACCCAATCCGTTATCCCCGCGAAAGCGGGGACCCATCTCCCCCGCTCTGAACGTCGAGACGATATGGCGTGGGCGGCGTCGGCGATGGGTCCCCGCTTTCGCGGGGATGACGACAGGGGTGAAATCGGGCTAACCAATCTCGCGCATGATCCGCTTCACCGTCAACAACCAGCCGGTCGAATACCGCCTCGACCCCGCCACCCCGCTGCTGTGGGCGCTGCGCGACGCGTCCAATCTGACCGGCGCGAAATACGGGTGCGGCACGGGGCATTGCGGCGCGTGCATTGTCGATGTCGACGGCACCGCGCGCGCGGCCTGCCAGGTGCCGGTCGGGACGATCGAGGGCAGCTACGTCACCACGATCGAGGGCCTGTCGCGCGAACGCAACCACCCGCTCCAGCTCGCCTTCCTGGCGGAGGGGGTGCCGCAATGCGGCTTCTGCATCGGCGGCATGATCATGCAGGCGAGCGTGCTGCTGCGAAAGAACAGCAATCCCACCGAGGCGCAGGTCCGGGAGAGCATCACCGTGATTTGCCGCTGCGGTGTCTATCCCCGCGTCGTGGAGGCGATCCAGCGCGCCGGCCGGGCGCTGAGGGGCGAAGAGGTGATCCCGGCGGGCTTCCGGCCCGGCATCGACCCCGCCGATGCAGCCCGTCAGGTGCCCGCGCTGACGCGAGGATCGGGCAACCGCTAGGCTACGCCCCGCGCCACCGCCACAACAGCAACGGCCTGGCCAGCGCCAGTCCGGCCAGGAACCCGCCGATATGCGCCGCGATCGCCACCGGCTGGTTGCCCTGCCCCGCCCCGACCAGCAGCTGCACGCCGACCCACGCCGCCGCCAGCCAGATCACGTTGACTACGCCCGCCGGTATCGGCCCGATCGCCTTGGGCCGCCGCTCGCCATAGAGCAGCGCATAGGCCGCCACGATCGCGGAGATCGCGCCGCTCGCCCCGACCATCGGCACCACCGAACCGGGTCCGGCCACCCACTGCCCGACCGCCGCGGCATAGGCACCAACGACGTACAGCCCGATCAGTCCCCGCGCGCCCAGCGCACGCTCGGCCTGCTTGCCGCAATAGACCAGCATCACCGTGTTGAAGAGCAGGTGCAGGATGCCGCCATGGATCAGCGTCGCGGTCAGCGGCGTCACCACCACCGGCAGCAGCGTCACCGGCGCGCTGACCGCGCCCGCATCGACCCGGCCGGGGATGAACCCCGCCGACAGCGCCGCCGCCGGCAGCCAGCCGGTGACCAGCAGCACCGCCGACACCAGGATGGTCAGCGCCGCGATGCCATAGGTGGCGGGGGCGTCGGACCAGCGCATCGTCATGGTCCCCCTCCTCCGACCCCCCTCGGCGTCAAATGAACTCGATCTTGTTGACCACATAATAGCGGTCGCCCGACGGCACCGTCACCTCGATGTCCTCGTCGACCTTGCGCCCGATCAGCGCGCGGCCGAGCGGCGAATTATAGCTGATCCGCCCGGTCTTCGCGTCCGCCTCGGTCTGGCCGACGATCTGATATCGCACCGGCTTGTCGTCGTCGTCGAGCAGCGTCACCGTCGCGCCGAACACCACCTTGTCGCCCGACAGGTCCTTGGGATCGATGATCTGCGCGCGGGACAGCTTGTCCTCGATGTCGCTGATCGTCGCCTCGTTCTGGCCCTGCTGCTCCTTGGCGGCATGATATTCGGCGTTTTCGGACAGGTCGCCGTGCGCGCGCGCCTCTTCGATCGCGTCGACGATCAGCGGCCGTTCCACTTTCAGGCGCTTCAGCTCAGAGGTGAGCTTCTCATAGCCCTCCTGCAGCATCGGCATCTTCTCGACGGTCGCCATCTCGGTCTTCCCCAATTGATCTGCCCCGCGCGGTTCCTTCGGAACCGCTCGCACTCACATTCTCGCTGGTCGGGGGTCAGTCGTGCGAACGGGAATGATAGGATTGCAGCGGCCGCACTTCAAGGTCACCGCCCGAACTCCCCTGCGCCTGGGCGATCACCTTCGCCGCTTCCAGCGCCGCCGACGCGGTCGTGAAATAGGGCACGCGGTTCGCCAGCGCACTCGACCGGATCGGGGCCGAGTCCTTCAGGCTCTGCCACCCCTCTGTGGTGTTGAAGATCAGCGCGATGTCGCCGTCGGTGATCCGGTCGACGATGTGCGGCCGCCCCTGCGCGACCTTGTTGACCTGCTCGACCGGCAGCCCGGCGCGGCGCAGGTGGTCGGCCGTCCCGACCGTCGCGACGATGCCGAAGCCCGCATCGATCAGCGCTCGGACGGCGGGCACGATCATCTCCTTGTCGCCTTCCTTGACGCTGACGAACACCGTGCCCTCCGTCGGCAGCACCGTGCCCGCGCCCAGCTGTGCCTTGCCGAACGCAGTGGTGAAGTCGCGCGCGATGCCCATCACCTCGCCGGTCGACTTCATCTCGGGGCTCAGCACCGGGTCGACGCCGGGGAAGCGGTTGAACGGGAACACCGCCTCCTTGACCGCATAATAGTCGATGTGCCGATCGATCGGCGGCAGATCGCGCAACTTCTCCCCCGCCATCACCCGCGCGGCGATCTTCGCCACCGGCGTGCCGGTCGCCTTGGCGACGAAGGGCACGGTACGGCTGGCGCGCGGATTGACCTCGATCAGGTAGATAGCGTCATCCTTGACCGCGAACTGCACGTTCATCAATCCCACGACGCTTAGCGCACGGGCCAGCGCTTCGGTCTGGCGCTCGATTTCGGCGATGATTGCCGGGCTCAGCGAATAGGGCGGCAGCGAGCACGCGCTGTCGCCCGAATGGACGCCCGCCTCCTCGATATGCTGCATGATGCCCGCGACCACCACGTCGTCGCCGTCGGCGATCGCGTCGACGTCGACCTCGATCGCGTCGCGCAGATACTGGTCGATCAGCACCGGCGCGTCGCCCGACACTTGGACGGCGGTGGCGATATAGTTGTCGAGTTGCCGCTCGCTGTCGACCACCTCCATCGCCCGCCCGCCGAGCACGTAGGAGGGCCGCATCAGCACCGGGTAGCCGATGCGATTGGCCGCCGCGACGGCCTCGTCCCGGCTGCGTGCCAGCCCGTTCATCGGCTGCTTCAAACCGAGTTTGGCGACCAATGCCGCGAACCGCTCGCGATCCTCCGCCAGGTCGATCGCGTCGGGCGAGGTGCCCAGGATCGGAACGCCCGCCTTTTCCAGCGCGCGCGCGAGGTTCAGCGGCGTCTGCCCGCCGAACTGGACGATCACGCCGACCAGCGTCCCCGCCTGCTGCTCGACGTGCAGGATCTCCAGCACGTCCTCCGCCGTCAGCGGCTCGAAATACAGCCGGTCGGACGTGTCGTAATCGGTCGACACCGTCTCCGGATTGCAGTTGACCATGATCGTCTCGAAGCCGACCTCTTCGAGCGCGAAACAGGCGTGGCAGCAGCAGTAATCGAACTCGATCCCCTGCCCGATCCGGTTCGGCCCACCGCCCAGGATCACGACCTTGCGCCGGTCGCTGGGCTGCGCCTCGTTCTCCGGCTCGCCGAACGACGGCGCCTCGTAGGTCGAGTACATATACGGCGTCTTCGCGTCGAACTCGGCCGCGCAGGTGTCGATCCGCTTGAACACCGGCCGCACGCCCAGCTTGTGGCGATGCGCGCGCACCTCGTCCTCGGTGACGCCGCCGGTCATCGCCTTGACGACCTCGTGGATCAGCCCGGACCCCCGCGCGATGCCGCGCCGCATCCCGCGCAGGTGCGCGCTTTCCAGCGCCAGCCAGGCGAGCCGCTTGTCGCTGAAGCCCATCGACTTCAGCCGCCGCATCCCCGCCGCGTCGATCGGCAGACCGTTCTCCATCACCTCGGCCTCGGCGGCGATGATCTCCGCGATCCGCTGGAGGAACCAGGGATCGTATTTGGCGATCGCATGCACCTCCGCGACCGTCATGCCCTCGCGCAGCGCCTGCGCCGCGACCAGCAGCCGGTCCGGCGTCGCCACGGCCAGCGCCGCCTCGATCTCCGCGCGCGGCCGCCCGACCAGCCGATCGACCTGGTTGAAGCCGGACAGCCCCGTCTCCAGCCCGCGCAACGCCTTTTGCATCGATTCGTGGATGTTGCGGCCGATCGCCATCACTTCGCCGACCGACTTCATCGCGGTGCCCAGCACCTCTTCGGCGCCCTTGAACTTCTCGAACGCGAAGCGCGGGATCTTGGTCACGACATAGTCGATGGTCGGTTCGAACGCCGCCGGGGTCGCGCCGGTGATGTCGTTCTCGATTTCGTCGAGCGTGTACCCGACCGCCAGCTTCGCCGCGACCTTCGCGATCGGAAAGCCCGTCGCCTTCGACGCCAGCGCCGACGAGCGCGACACGCGCGGGTTCATCTCGATCACCACCAGCCGGCCGTCGGCGGGGTTGACCGCGAACTGGACGTTGGACCCGCCCGTCTCGACGCCGATCTCGCGCAGCACCGCGATGCTGGCGTTCCGCATGATCTGATATTCCTTGTCGGTCAGCGTCAGCGCCGGCGCGACGGTGATCGAATCGCCGGTATGGACACCCATCGGATCGACGTTTTCGATCGAGCAGATGATGATGCAATTGTCCGCGCGATCGCGGACCACCTCCATCTCATATTCCTTCCAGCCGAGCAGCGACTCCTCGATCAGCACCTCGGTGGTCGGCGAGGCGTCCAGCCCCTTGCGGACCAGCTCGACGAACTCGGCACGGTTATAGACGATGCCGCCGCCGGTCCCGCCCAGCGTGAAGGAGGGCCGGATGACCGCAGGCAGCCCGGTGATCTCCAGACCGCTGAGCGCCTCCTCGACCGAATGCGCGATCGCCGAGCGCGCCGAGTGCAGCCCGATCCGCGTCATCGCGTCCTTGAACTTCAGCCGGTCCTCCGCCTTGTCGATCGCTTCCGCGTCGGCGCCGATCATCGTCACGCCGAACCGCGCCAGCGTGCCGTCGCGCTCCAGCGCCAGCGCCGTGTTCAGCGCCGTCTGCCCCCCCATCGTCGGCAGCACCGCATCGGGGCGCTCCTTTTCGATGATCGCGGCGACGACAGCGGGCGTGATCGGCTCCACATAGGTGGCGTCCGCCAGCTCCGGATCGGTCATGATCGTCGCGGGGTTGGAGTTGACCAGGACGACGCGATAGCCCTCCTCCTTCAAAGCCTTGATTGCCTGCGTGCCCGAATAATCGAACTCGCACGCCTGGCCGATCACGATCGGGCCAGCGCCGATGACGAGGATGGAACAGATGTCGGTGCGTTTGGGCATTGTTTTCTACGCGATCAATGCATACGATGATTGCATTGCAATCACGGAAGGGTTGACGTGGCGAGTGTGACGATCCGCAATCTGCCCGACGACGTGAAGCAGGATCTTCGCGAACGGGCGGCGCGCAACGGCCGCTCGCTGGAAGACGAAGCGCGGCGTGCCCTTGTCGCACTGGTCCGGCCGGAACCGCCGAAGGAGCGCAAGTCGATCGGGCAGATGCTCTACGAGGCAAGCCGCCCCGGCGTCGATCTGCCGATCCCGCCGCGCAGCCGCGCACGCATCCCGGTATTCGACGCCGAATGATCCTCGTCGACACGAACGTCTGGAGCGAGCTGGTGAAGGCTGTCCCGGACCCTCAGGTAAGAGCATGGGAACTCGATCACGCCGATCAGCTATGGCTGTCCACCGTCGTGACGGGCGAGTTTCTGTCGGGCGTGGAGCTGATGCCGGAAGGCCGACGCAAATCGACGTTACGCGCGCAGTATGACGCGATCCTGGCCGAATATGCGGACCGGATCGCGCCGTTCGATCTCCCGGCTTCCCGGCGCTACGCCACGGTATTGGCTCAGTTGGAACGCGCCGGGCGCGATCCCGGCACGGCGGACGCACAGATCGCCGCGACGGCGTTGACGCGAGACCTAGCTTTGGCGACCCGCAACACCAAGCATTTCGCTGGTCTTGGACTGAAGCTGATCGACCCGTGGCAGGCGTGATCGCCTGCGTGCCCGAATTATCAAATTCGCACGCCTGGCCGATCACGATCGGGCCGGCGCCGATGACGAGGATGGATAAGATGTCGGTGCGTTTGGGCATCAGTTTTTTTTTACAGCCACTGCTTCGTTCCCGATAAAACCGAAGCTGATCCCGTTCTCAGTAGCGTCGGACGCGGTGAACACATTCATCACGCACTCTAATGTTCGACCCAACCGACCAAAATCGCTTCCCACGATGACATCTCGCCGGATCGTCAGCATGGACGCTCCAACGACCTCCACGGTGCTGCCGGGCTTCAAACCACAGGCAAGTTCGAGACCTTCAGCAAAGGTTTCCACCCCGTTGCTCCTATCGAAGCTCGGTACTTTGTCGGTCAGGCGCTTCGACCGAACCCACTCTTGAGCCGCTCGCTGTTCCGCAGGCCGGTCTTCCCGGCGAGAATAGTCATAAAATGCGGATTGCTGAGCGCGATCGGTGATCGTGAGAATGTAGAACGGATGCACCGCTGCCTTAAGGCACAGCAACTTACCGTCGTTCAGCGGCCCTAATTCACTGATCGTAATCTCATCCGATTGTAGCTCATCTTCGTATCGTATGCGAACGTCCGCGCGAGGAATGTCGCACTTCACGATGGCTTCGATGGTCTGTTGATCGGTTGGCGGCGGTAGGTCGATCACCGCATCATCCCCACGAACCGATCGAACAGGTACATACTGTCCTGCGGCCCCGGGCTCGCCTCCGGATGATACTGCACGCTGAACGCGCGGCCGCCGGCCAGCTCCAGCCCCGCATTGCTGCCGTCGAACAGCGATACGTGCGTCTCGGTCACCCCCGCCGGCAAGCTGTCGCGCTCGATCGCGAAGCCGTGATTCATGCTGGTGATCTCGACCCGCCCGCAATCGGGGCCGTCGCTCACCCGCTTGACCGGGTGGTTCGCGCCGCGATGGCCCTGGAACATCTTGGTCGTGGTCGCGCCGACCGCCAGCCCCAGCAGCTGATGCCCCAGGCAGATGCCGAACAGCGGCAGCTGCGTGTCCAGCATCGCCCGGATCACCGGCACCGCGTACTCCGCCGTCGCCGATGGATCGCCGGGGCCGTTCGACAGGAAGAACCCGTCGGGTTGCAGCGCCATGATCTCGTCGAACGAGGCGGTCGCCGGCACGACCGATACCCGCGCCCCTGTTAGTGCCAGGTTGCGGAAAATGTTGTGCTTGGAGCCGTAATCGACGGCGACGACATGGGGTTTGCGGCCCTGCCCTTCGACTTCGCTCAGGGCGAACGGGGTCTGAGCGGCGCTTCCCCCCGTCCCGGTGGTCGTGCCCCCGACCCCGTTCGTGGTGAGCGAAGTCGAACCACCCGCGCCGCCCTCGCCATAGCCGAACCCCAGCCGCCACACGCCGCCTTCCCAGCCGAAGTGCGTCGCGGTGGACACCTCCTTCGCCAGGTCCATGCCCTCCAGCCCCGGCCAGCCGCGCGCCATCTCCAGCAGCGCGGCCACGTCGAACACGCCGTCCGCCGCATGTGCCACCACGCCGTTGGGCGCGCCCCCGGCCCGGATGCGCCGCGTCAGCGCGCGGGTGTCGACGCCCGCCAGCCCGATCCGCGCGTGCCGCTTCATCCACCCGTCAAGCTGCTCGACCGCGCGGAAGTTCGACGCCTCCGTCACGTTCTCGCGCACGATCATGCCCAGCGCGTGCGGCCGGTCCGCCTCGACGTCGTCGGGGTTGGCGCCGACGTTGCCGATGTGCGGAAAGGTGAAGGTGATGATCTGTCCGGCGAAGCTCGGATCGGTCATGATCTCCTGATAGCCGGTCATCGCGGTGTGGAAGCACACCTCGCCGACCGCCTGCCCCTCCGCGCCGAAGCCACGCCCCCACACGACCTCGCCCGATGCCAGCACGAGGCAACCGGTGGCGCCGTCAGGCGCTCTGGCAGGCGCGCGAAGAGAGGCGGTGTCGGCCATGATAGAGGCGGGCACTCCGGTCAGAGGTCACGATGTCACTAAGCCCCGGCAGCTAGACCCCGCACCGCCCCCGGTCAATAAGGGGCACATGATTCGAGACGACATCAAAGCCGCCCAGATCGCCGCCATGAAGGCCGGCGACAAGGACACCCGCAACGCCGTGAGCCTGATCCAGGCCGCGATCAAGAACCGCGACATCGAGGCGCGCGCCCCGCAATCGCGGGACGGCAAGGCGCCCGACGACGACGACGCGCTGGTCGTCGAGGTGCTGCAAAAGATGGTCAAGCAGCGCCGCGAATCGATCGACATGTATCGCAAGGGTGCGCGCGAGGAACTCGCCGTCGCCGAGGAGACCGAGGTCGCGGTGATCGAACGCTTCCTGCCGCAGCAGATGAGCGAGGCCGACACCAGCGCGGCGATCGAGGCGATCAAGGCCGAACTGGGTGCTGCCGGGATGAAGGACATGGGACGCGTCATGGCGACGCTGAAGGCACGCCATGCGAGCGAGCTGGATATGTCGAAGGCGAGCGGGCTGGTGAAGGCGGCGCTCGCCTAGCAGCAGCGCCGGCCGTCGCAATACCGTCATCGAGCCCCGCTATCCCGGTCGCGGAAACGGGAATCGGAAAAGATGATGAAGCTGACCGGAATGCTCCTCGGGGGCATCGCCTTCGCGTTGGCGACGCCCGTCGCGGCCAAGCCGCTGAAGTTCACGATCTCGGGCAATTACAACGCAACGTTCCGGCTCGACTCCAGCCCCGTTCCGGACTTCGTGCAGGACGACTACCTCTTTGCCGTGGTCGGCGTTCCCGGCCTGCCCGGCACAAGCGCGGGCCTCGCCGACCTGTCGTTCTTCAACGCCGGCGTTACCGGCGGGCTGCTCATCAGCGACAGCGGCGGTTTCGACTATCTGTTCGACGCCAACGGCGTGCAACTCTACACCGGACCGGAGAGCGCCCCGACGTTCCGTCAGGGCAGCTTTGCGCTGACGGGGCTGTCGACGCCGGGCGATTTCCTGGTGAGCATCTCCGCCGTGCCCGAGCCTGCCAGCTGGGGGCTGCTGATCGCCGGCTTCGGCCTGGTCGGCGGCACTATGCGCGTCCGCAGCCGCAGGGCCGGCTGGCGGCTCGCCTGACGCCGCCGCGTCGGCGTCCAGCGTTCGCGGCAGGCCGGAACGGCCTTGCGCGCCGGCCGTCGATGCCGCTGTCCTCCACGCCCCGTTTCCGCTAAGCGCCCGCGATGCGCGAGCGTTCGGCCATCGCTCTCCCTTTATCGAATCCGGCCCGCCGCGCGGCCGGATGTCGCGCCGTTTTCGGTGACCTTCGCGACCTTTCGCGGGCGGCGACTCGATGACCCTTACCCCCGCCTTCCTCGACGAGCTCCGCGCAAGAACCTCGCTGTCGGCGCTGATCGGTCGCACCACCAAGCTGCAAAAGGCCGGCCGCGAGATGCGTGGCTGCTGCCCGTTCCACAACGAGAAGACGCCCAGCTTCTACGTCAACGACGACAAGGGCTTCTACCACTGCTTCGGCTGCTCCGCGCACGGTGACGCGATCCGGTGGATGACCGATCAGCGTGGCCTGCCGTTCATGGACGCGGTCAAGGAACTCGCCGCCGCCGCCGGGATGGACGTGCCTGCCCCCGACCCGCGCCAGGCGGAACGGCAGGAGCGCGCGAAGTCGCTCCACGACGTCATGCAGGCCGCCGCCGAGTGGTTCGAGCAACAGCTGGGCGGACTCGAAGGCGCGGCGGCGCGCGAGCTGCTGGTCCGGCGCGGCATCGACGACCGGTTCCGCCGCGCGTTCGGCATCGGCTATGCCCCGGACAGTCGCGGCAAGCTCCGCACCGCGCTCAAGGAGTTCGGCGACGCCATGCTGGTCGAGGCCGGGCTGCTGATCCAGGTCGAGGGGAAGGAACCCTACGACCGCTTCCGTGGCCGCCTGATGATCCCGATCCGCGACGCGCGCGGCCGGGTGATCGCGTTCGGCGGCCGCGTGATCGGCGACGGCGAGCCTAAATATCTCAATTCGCCCGACACGCCGCTCTTCGACAAGGGCCGCACACTCTACAACCTCGATCGCGCCGCGCCCGCGTCGCGCAAGGCCGCGCGGGTGATCGTGGTCGAGGGCTATATGGACGCGATCGCGCTCGCCCGCGCCGGCATCGACGAGGCGGTCGCCCCGCTCGGCACCGCGCTGACCGAGGCGCAGCTGGAGCGATTGTGGCGGATGGTCGACGTGCCCATCCTGTGCTTCGACGGCGACGCGGCCGGACAGAAGGCGTCGCTCCGCGCCGCGCACCGCGCGCTGCCGATGCTGCAACCGGGCCGCAGCCTGGCGTTCGCGACCTTGCCGTCGGGGCAGGACCCCGATGACTTAATTGTTAACTCGGGGTCTGCAAAATTCTCTAAACTGCTTGAAGATCCAGTAAGTCTACCAGATTACATCTGGCGAGCAGAGCTGGGTGGCGTTGGCCCAACCCCTGGTCCAGATGAACGTTCAGCACTTCGCGAGCGACTGCTTGCGAAGGCCGAGTCTATTGCAAACAAGGGCGTTAGAACTGAATATAGAGAGACATTTAGGAAATACTTTTCAGACACTTTTTACCCAGACCGGAATGGACTGCGGTCGTTGCGGCGGGCAGTCCAAGCCTCTGAGCTAAAGTCTCGAAGGGAACCTGAGTACAATCTTTATAAGTCAATCTTGTTTGGATTGATGAGACATCCGTCTGTCATTCTGTCTCATTATGAAGACATTCGTCTTTTGCCAATCGTAGATCGCTATCAAACGGTTTGGCGCACTAGGCTTGTAGACATAATTTTTGATTTCAATGACTTGAGTGAAGACTTAGTCGATAGCATTCTCAGTGAGTCCGATATTGCGCCTATAGAAAGGCGCTGTTACCAAAAGCATCTAGCGTTCTCGTTCTACCGGCGCTCGAGTTCTTCCTCGGATGCGATACGAGACTTGGTAAGGATTATTGAACTTCTTAACGAAGAGCATGAGAGTCGGATTGCAGCTAACCTTGCGCATGAGGTTTTTAAGGCGACGATGACCGAACAAGCATTTGCAGAACAGCAGCGCTCTCGTGATGACGCAGCGCAGTTTCAACAACGGCTGTCTCAATGGCTTGAGGCTGTGCATGATGCCGACGACGCCGCCCGCCGAGCTTGATGCGATTGCCCGCCACCCCATATTCATTCTCGAAGTGGCATCAAAGTCAATTTCCGAGTGGTGCAGTCGGACGGCGTTGGAAATGCGGCTTGCAAACCTATGTCAGGCGAACGAAGACGCCCGCGCGGCGGCACCCGAAGGTAAATGATGGCAGCGAAGGCTAACATGGCGACCGATACGGCCGAGGCTCCCGACACGGGCGACGCGCCGCTGATCGACCTCAACGATGCGTCGATCAAGAAGGTGATCGCCCGCGCCAAGAAGCGCGGCTACATCACCTACGACCAGCTCAACGAGGCGCTGCCCCAGGGCGAGATGTCGTCCGACCAGATCGAGGACGTCAGCGCGGCGCTGTCCGAAATGGGCATCAACATCGTCGAGGCCGAAGAGGCCGGCGAGGAAGGCGAGCAGGAGGAACAGGCGGAGGACGAGGTCGAGGCGACCGACGCCGAGGCCGATACCGGCGCGGCGCTGCCCGAGAAGAAGAAGGAGACGATCGACCGCACGGACGATCCCGTCCGCATGTACCTGCGCGAAATGGGGGCGGTCGAGCTGCTGTCGCGCGAAGGCGAGATCGCGATCGCCAAGCGGATCGAGGCCGGGCGCGACACGATGATCCTGGGGCTGTGCGAGAGCCCGATCACCTTCAACGCCATCATCGACTGGTCGACCCAGCTCAACGAGGGCTCGATGCAGCTGCGCGAGATCCTCGACCTCGACGCGATGCTGTCCAAGGGGCCGTCGGCCGAACAGGTCGCGGGCGCCGAGGACGACGATACGGGCGAGATCAGCGAGAAGACCGCCGGCACCACCTTCAAGGAAGAGGCCGAACCCGAGGAAGCGCCCGCCGCCGACGAGGAGGAGGACGACCTCACCGAACGCCGCGCGCCGCGCCCGTCGGACGACGAGGAGGAGGACAACACCCTCTCGCTCGCGCAGATGGAGGAGCAGCTCAAGCCGCAGGCACTGGAGAGCTTCGCCAACATCACCGCGATCTACAAGAAGTTCGGCAAGCTCCAGCAGAACCGTCTGGACGCGATGGGCGCGGGCGGCGAGCTGTCGGCGGCCGACGAGCGCAAGTACCAGAAGCTGCGCGAGGAGCTGACCGCCGAGGTTGAGAGCGTCCAGTTCCACCAGGCGAAGATCGAGTATCTCGTCGACCAGCTCTATGCCTTTAACCGGCGGCTGACCGCGCTGGGTGGGCAGATGCTGCGTCTGGCCGAGCGCCACAAGGTGCCGCGCAAGGACTTCCTCGACCGCTATGTCGGCCATGAGATGGACGACAGCTGGCTGAGCACGGTCGGCAAGATCGACAAGAAGTGGACCGCTTTCGTCACCAACGAGAGCGATGCGGTCGACCGCGTGCGCGTCGAGATCAGCGAGATCGCACAGCAGACGGGCATGTCGCTCGCCGAGTTCCGCCGCATCGTCAATCAGGTGCAAAAAGCGGAGCGCGAGGCGCGTATCGCCAAGAAGGAGATGGTCGAGGCGAACCTCCGCCTCGTGATCTCGATCGCCAAGAAGTACACCAACCGCGGCCTGCAGTTTCTGGACCTGATCCAGGAGGGCAATATCGGCCTGATGAAGGCGGTCGATAAGTTCGAGTATCGTCGCGGCTACAAATTCTCGACCTATGCGACGTGGTGGATCCGGCAGGCGATCACCCGCTCGATCGCCGATCAGGCGCGGACGATCCGCATCCCGGTCCACATGATCGAAACGATCAACAAGCTGGTCCGCACCAGCCGCCAGTTCCTCCACGAGCAGGGCCGCGAGCCGACGCCGGAAGAGATGGCCGAGCGCCTCTCCATGCCGCTGGAGAAGGTCCGCAAGGTGATGAAGATCGCCAAGGAGCCGATCTCCCTCGAAACGCCGATCGGCGACGAGGAGGATTCTCACCTGGGTGACTTCATCGAGGACAAGAACGCGGTGATCCCGGTCGATGCAGCGATACAGGCGAACCTCAAGGAGACGGTTACGCGCGTGCTCGCGTCGCTGACCCCGCGTGAGGAACGCGTGCTGCGGATGCGGTTCGGGATCGGCATGAACACCGACCACACGCTGGAGGAAGTCGGTCAGCAGTTCAGCGTCACGCGCGAACGCATCCGGCAGATCGAGGCCAAGGCGCTGCGCAAACTGAAGCACCCGAGCCGGTCGCGGAAGATGCGGTCGTTCCTGGATCAATAGCCGGATCGAACCGACGGGACGTCGTTGTTCGACGTTCATGCAACCCCGCTGCGCGACAGAACGTTACGCTCTCAGATCATTACCTGAAGGAGCTATGTAATGCGTAATTTCATCCTGGGCCTCAGCGCCCTTGCCGTCGCCCTGCCGACCGTGGCGGTATTCCCTGCGTCTAGCGCAGAGGCGCGTCGCAGCCAGTATCGCGAGTGGCGCGGGCGCGACGGTCGCGTTTATTGCCGCAAGTCGAACGGGACGACGGGCCTGGTCGTCGGTGGCGTCGCGGGCGCGCTGGTCGGTCGCTCGATCGACACGCGCGGCGATCGGACGGTCGGTACGCTGGGCGGTGCCGCGCTGGGTGCGCTGGCCGGCCGCGCGGTGGAGCGGAACACCGGCTCGCGGCGTCACTGCCGCTGAAGCTACGGCCTGAATGATGACGGGCGTCGCGGCACAGGTCGCGGCGCCCGTTCTCTTTTACACGATGCCGCCGCCGAGCATCAGGCGCAGCCCGAACACCACGATCAGCACCGCGTTGAGGTTGCGCCCGCCACGGCGCGACGACAGCGCGCCGAGCGCCAGCCCGACGATGCCGATCGGCAAGACCAACCAGTTGAGCCAGCCGAGCAGCGGCACGAACGCCACCAGCCCCAGCACGAGCGTCACCAGTCCGACCAGGATCGAGAGGATGTTCAACATGGCGCTCAAGATGGTTGCGCGCCCGATGCCCGGCAAGCCATACTCACCAAAGCTTTACCGCCACCCGCTAGGCAAACCCTCGTGCCGCGCCGCCTCGCTCCCGCCCTGCTCCTTTTCGCGGCGGCCTGCGGTCGCACAGCCGAGACGGGCAACGATATCGACCGGCTCGACCGCGAACTGACGAACGACACGCGCGATCCGGCTATCGCCGAGGCGGTGGCGGGTCAGATCATGGTCGATCCGACGCTCCAGCAATCCTCGAACGCCAACGCCGTCCGGCCACCACCCCGCCCCGACTCGGGTGCGGTGCCCGCCGACGTGCCGCGCGCTGATCCGATCGACCCGCGCTCGCTCCGCCACGCTCCGGCCGCGACACCCGGCTGCCCGCAATGTGCCGCCAAGGCGTCGAGCTACACGCTCGGCGCGCTCGCCGCCGCTCAGCCGCACGGCTGCGCTGTCGTGAACTATTCCGCCGCCTGGGCGACCAGACTACCCGCCGACCTGCCGCTCTATCCCGACGCCCGCGTCGTCGAGGCGGCGGGCAACGACGCCGGCCCCTGCCGGTTGCGCGTCGTCACCTTCCGCAGCGGCGCGGCGGCGGGCAAGCTGATCGACTGGTATTACACCCATGCCATCGCCGGTCGCTATTCCGCCGAGCACCGCGTGGGCGGCGGCATGGAGGTGCTGGGCGGCACGCGCGGCGACGACGCCTATGTCGTCTACGTCACGCCGCGCGCGGGCGGCGGTGCCGACGTCGATCTGGTGACGAACGCCGGGTCGTGATCGGCCGGAGGTGACGCGGCGAGCCGGAGCGGCTACGGCGCTGCCATGCCCCTGATCCTCGTCATGGCCGGCGGCGCGCTCGGCGCGGGCGCGCGGCATCTGGTCGGTCGCGCGATGCTCGCCGCGCTCGGCCCCGGCTTCCCCTGGTGGACGCTGTCGATCAACATCGCGGGCGGGCTGCTGATGGGGCTGCTCGCCGGCGTGCTGCTGCGTCATCACCTGGGCGAAGGCTGGCGGCTGTTCCTCGGCGTCGGCGTGCTCGGCGGGTTCACGACCTTTTCTTCGTTCTCGCTGGAGGCGGTGACGCTGGCGCAGCGCGGCGCGTTGATCGACGCCGCAGGCTATGTCGCGGCGTCGGTGGTCGGCTCGGTCGCTGCGCTGATGCTCGGGCTGGCGGCGACGCGGGTGGTCGCATGACCGAGCCGAAGCCGACCCCCGTCAAGGACGTCCGCCAGTTCACCGTCGCGCCCGACGACGACGGCATTCGGCTGGATCGCTGGTTCAAGCGGCACCTGCCCGACACCAGCTTCACCACCGTCGCGAAATGGGCGCGCACCGGCCAGCTCCGCGTCGACGGCGCGCGCGCGACGCCCGGCGACCGGATCGAGATGGGCCAGCAGCTCCGCGTCCCTCCCGACGAGCCGATCCGCGCAACCGAGCGCCGCGCGCCCGAACGCGTGCCGCTGACCCCCGATCAGCTCGCCTTCGCGCAGGACATGGTGATCCACCGCGACGCGCAGGCGCTGGTGCTCAACAAGCCGCCCGGCCTCGCCACCCAAGGCGGGACCAAGACGATCGAGCATGTCGACGGCCTGCTCGACGCCTTTGCCGAAGGGGAAAGCCGCCCCAAGCTGGTCCACCGCCTCGACAAGGACACCAGCGGCGCGCTGCTGATCGCGCGCACCAGCCGCGCGGCGGCGTTCTTCGCCAAGACCTTTTCCGGCCGCACCGCCAAGAAAGTCTATTGGGCGCTGGTCGTCGACGTGCCCTCGATCGACGACGGCATGATCGAGCTGCCGCTGGCGAAACAGCCCGGCACCGGTGGCGAGAAGATGCACGTCGACGAAGAGAACGGCCAGACCGCGCGCACCCGCTATCGCGTTATCGAGCGCGCCGGCAACCGCACCGCCTGGGTCGAGCTGCAACCCTTTACCGGCCGCACCCATCAGCTGCGCGTCCACATGGCCGCGATCGGCCATCCGATCGTCGGCGACGGCAAATATGGCGGTGCGGCGGCGTTCCTGACCGGCGGGATCAGCCGTAAGATGCACCTCCACGCCCGCCGCCTGCGCGTCGACCATCCCGACGGCGGGCAGATCGACGTCTCGGCCGACCTGCCGCATCATTTCGCCGAGAGTCTGGCCAGCCTCGGCTTCGAACAGATGCTGGGCGATCAGCTGCCGCTCGACGAGCACGCCCCGCCCACCCGCGCCGACAAGAAGCAGGCCGCGAAGGCGCACGCCAAGACCGTCCGCAAGGCGCGCAAGGGAGAGCGGCGGGGTCGGGGCACGCGCTGAGCGATGCACCCCAACCCCATCTTCCGCCCCGACCAGGCCACGCTGGTCGCGCGCGCCGCCGCCATCGGCTTCGCACATCTGTTCGTCGCCACGCCCGCCGGGCCGATGGTCGCGCACGCGCCGATGACGCTGCATGGGGACGAGTTCCGCTTCCACCTCGCCCGTGCCAACTGCCTCCATCCGCATCTCGACGGCGCGACGGTGCTCGCCAGCGTCGCCGGCCCGGACGGCTATGTCAGCCCGAACTGGTATGCGCGTCCAGGCAATCAGGTGCCGACCTGGAACTATGAGACGATCGAGATCGAGGGCATCGCGCGGGCGATCCCGGAGGCCGCGTTGCTGGAGCAGCTCGACCGGCTCGCCGACGTCCACGAACCCCGGCCCGATCCCTGGACTCGCGCAAAGACCGACCCGGCGGTTATCGCCGCGCTGCTTCGCGCGATCGGGGGCTTCGCGCTGACCGTTACCGCGATCCGGGGCACGACCAAGCTCGCGCAGCACAAGTCCGCGGCCGATCGCGCCGGGGTGATCGACGGCCTGTCGCAGGGCGGCAATCTCGCCCTGGCGCAGGCGATGGCGGCGCTGTGAGCGACGACCTCGCCCGCCGTCGCTGGCTGGCGATCACGCTGACCCGCATCGCCGGGACGGCGGGCGCGGTGTTCGGGCTGGTGCTGGCCGGCCGCGCGACGACGCAGCCGCCGCAGCTGCTCGGCATCGGCATCGTCCTGTCGGCGCTGCTGATGATCGCGATCGTCCCGCGCGCGCTGGCGCATCGCTGGCGGACGCCCCCGGATACCCGCGAGTGAAGCGGTTCTGGCAGGCGGCGGCGGTGACGCCCGAGGGCGGCGTGGCGCTCGATGGGCGCCCGGTCCGCACGCCCGGTCGTACCGCCCTGATCCTGCCGACCATGGCGCTCGCCGACGCGGTCGCGGCGGAATGGAACGCAGTCGGCGCCACGATCGACCCGCGCGCGATGCCGCTGACCGGTCTCGCCAACGCTGCGGTCGACCGGGTCGCGCCCGACCCGGCCGCCTTCGCCGCCGGCCTCGCGCGATATGGCGAGAGCGACCTGCTCTGCTATCGTGCCGCCGAGCCGGCGCCGCTCACGGAACGCCAGACCGCCGCCTGGGACCCGGTCATCGCCTGGGCCGAGCGCCGCTACGACATTCACATCGCGGTCACGACCTGCATCATCCACCAGGCGCAACCGGCCTCGACGGTGGCGCGGTTGGGCCAGGCGATCACCGCGCTCGACCCGTTCGCGCTCGCCGCCGCCTCGCCGATCGTCACGATCACCGGCTCGCTGCTGCTGACGCTGGCGCTGATCGAGGGGGCGTCGATGCCCGACGCGGTGTGGGCCGCCGCGCATGTGGACGAGGACTGGCAGATCGAGATGTGGGGCGAGGACGCGCTGGCGACGCAGGCCCGAGCGCATCGCCGCGCCGAGTTCGACGGGGCGATCCGCTTCTTGACGCTGTCGCGAGGCGCGGTGCCCACGCAAGGGTGAAACCGAAAGGCCCGGCCGGCCGTGCCTGTCCTCTTGACCTAGCCGCGACGCAGGTGACATCGGGCGGCACCCGCCATTTCCCGGAGTCACCATGCCGCCCAACAACACCAAATGGATCGTGCTCACCGTCGTCGCGGCGGTCGTCGGCGCGATCTTCGGGCCGATGATGCTGTCCGCGCTGCCCGGCGGGGTGGGGCTGGCGATCAGCGTGCTGCTGCTGGTCGCGGTGGGTGGCTACCTCGTCTACATCCTGGCGGGCAACAAGGTCGGCCGGGCCGCGACGCCGCCGATGATCGCCGATGCGCGGGGCTTCATGCCCGGTCCGGGGATGGCGCGGCTGTACGTCGTACGTCGCGGCTTCATGGGCGGCATGGCGGGGATGAAGGTGACGATCGCCGGCGAGAAGGCCGGCCAGATCCGCATGAACCAGTTCGTCATGGCGGAGCTGCCGCCCGGCACCTACACGCTGGAGACCGCGATGGCGCGTAACGGCATGAAGTCGTCCCACAGCGCCGCGCCCGTCACGCTGGCGGTGGGCGAGGTCGCGGTGATCCGCGCGGGCCTGGAAATGCGCGCCACCCACGCCATGACCGTGCAGCAGCCGCTCTCACCCGACGAGGGCCGAACCGAGATCATGGCGACGAAGATGGTGCAGTGGACCGACGGCGTGCCGGCCACGCCCGCCGCGACTATCGCGTCAGGCCGCGGATGAACCCGATCAGCCCGGTCTGACGCGAGCGTTTCAGCCGCTCCGCCGCGAGGATCGTCTTCACCCCCTCGAAGCAGCGCTCGACGTCGTCGTTGACGAGCACGTAATCATAGCCGTCCCAGTGGCTGACCTCGTTGGCCGCACGCGCCATCCGCCGCTCGATCACCTCGTCGGTATCGGTGCGGCGGCTGGTCAGGCGGCGGTGAAGTTCCTCCATCGACGGCGGCAGGATGAAGACGCGGACGACGTCGCCACCGGCGATCTGATACAACTGCTGCGCGCCTTGCCAGTCGATGTCGAACAGCACGTCCTTGCCCGCCGCCAGCATCGCGTCGACCGGCGCACGCGGGGTGCCGTAGCGCTCGCCGAAGACATGCGCCCATTCCAGAAAGGCGTTGTCCGCGACCATCGCGCGGAACCGCTCCAGATCGACGAAGCTGTAGTCGCGCCCGTCGACCTCGCCGGGCCGCATCGAGCGCGTCGTGGCACTGACCGACATCGCCAACTCGGTCTCGGCATCGAGCAGCTTGCGCGCGATCGTCGACTTCCCCGCGCCGGAGGGGGAGGAAAGGACGAACAACACGCCCCGCCGGCGAAAGCCATGCGGGTCGTCGGGGGTGCGGGCGGGCATCGGCGTCCTTGGCGTGACGCAGGTCGACAGGTCAACCCGTCCTTTCGGGCCGTTCGTCGCAGCGAGCCGTCGAGGCCCACCCGTCAGGCGGGACGTTACCCGCGCGTATCCCGCCGACGCTTCATCGCCTGCCGCGCCACATAGGCGCCGCCCAGCACCAGTCCGAGCGGCCCCAGCCGCCGCATCGCGCCAGCCGCCACCGCGCCCAGCGCCGCGCCCTTGAACCCGCTGGAGCCGTCACGGCGGTCCAGCTCGCGCCCGACCAGCGCACCCACGATCCGCCCGATCATTCGCCTACCACCTTGTCCTTGAGTTCGCCGATCCCGCGCAGCACCGCCCAGCCGATCGCATAGGTGACCGCGACGGGCAGGACGACCTTGAGCACGTTGGCGATCACCGCGCCCTTGATCGCGCCGTCGACGCTGCTGTCGTCGTCGCCCGACATGCCGTCGATCGCGGCCCCGATCAGGCCGCCGATGGTAGTTGCCGACATATGATACTCCCTTTCGAGGCGAAGCGCCGGACGGCGGCGGAAGTTCCGATGGCGCTGCGGCAAAGCAGCGTCGTCGAACGGCACATGTGGCGCAGTCACGCGGCTGCCGGCAGGGCTTGCGCGTCTCGCATCGAGCGACGCTCGCCGGGTGCGCGCTAGCGTCCCAGCATATCCTTCGGCCGGACCACCCGATCGAACGTCGCCGCATCGACCAACCCCAGCCGTAGTCCCGCCTCCTTCAGCGTCTCGCCCGAAGCATGCGCCTCCTTGGCGATCTTGGCGGCGTTGTCATAGCCGATCTCCGGCGCCAGCGCGGTGACCAGCATCAGCGATCGCTGCAGCCCGGCGCGGATGTTGTCCTCTCGCGCGATCAGTCCATCGACCGTGCGCTCGGCGAAGCTTTCCATGCCGACGCTCAGCAGCTCGATCGAGCGCAGCACGTTGGCGCCGATCAGCGGCTTGAAGACGTTGAGCTCGAGATGCCCCTGCAGGCCGCCGACCGTGACCGCGACCTGGTTGCCCATCACCTGAGCGGCGACCATGGTCAGCATCTCGCATTGGGTCGGATTGACCTTGCCCGGCATGATCGAGCTGCCCGGTTCGTTGGCGGGCAGCTCCAGCTCGCCCAGTCCGGAGCGCGGGCCGGAGCCGAGCAGCCGGATGTCGTTGGCGATCTTGGTCAGCGCCACCGCCAGGCTGTTGAGCCGGCCGTGGAAATCGACCAGCGTGTCGTTCGACGCCAGCGCCTCGAACTTGTTGGGCGCAGGCTCGAACGTCAGGCCGGTGATATCGCCGATCGCCGCCGCCATGTCCCGGTCGAAGCCGGCGGGCGCGTTCAGCCCGGTGCCGACCGCCGTCCCGCCCTGCGCCAGCCGCGTCAGTGCGTTCTCCACGAACGGCACGATGCGAACGCGCGCGAGGTGCAGCTGCGCCGCATAACCGGAAAACTCCTGCCCCAGCGTCAGCGGGGTCGCGTCCTGCAGGTGCGTGCGCCCGATCTTGACGATGCGGTCCCAATCCCGCGCCTTGATCTCCAGCGCGGCGCGCAACCGCTCCAGCGCGGGCAGCAGCCGGTCGTGCGCGGCACGGACGGCGGCGATGTGCAGCGCGGTCGGGAAGCTGTCGTTCGACGACTGCCCCCGGTTGACGTCGTCGTTCGGATGCACCGGCGTCTTGCCGCCGCGTGTCCCCGTCAGCATCTCGTTGGCGCGGCCGGCGATCACCTCGTTGACGTTCATGTTCGACTGCGTGCCCGACCCGGTCTGCCAGATCACCAGCGGGAACTGGTCGTCCAACGTGCCCGCGATCACTTCCCGCGCGGCCGCCTCGATCGCGTCGGCCTTTTCGACACCCAGCGCTGCGCGCTGCACCCGCGCCGACGCCTGTTTCACGATCGCGAGCGCATGGACGATGCCGATCGGCATCCGCTCGGCGGGAGGAAAGGGAAAGTTCTCGATCGACCGCTGCGTCTGCGCGCCCCAGTAAGCGGCGGCAGGCACCTCGATCGCGCCGATCGAGTCGGTCTCGGTGCGGGTATCGGTCATCATGGGGCTCAACCTCCGTCATGCTGAACTTGTTTCAGCATCCACGCTCGACGGTGCCGTCACGCCACGCCGTCACGGAGTAAATCCGTGACGGCGAAGCTCGGCTGAAGCCAAGCCCGGCCGCGCTGGCGCGTCTCGCGAGATGCTTCGCCACCCGCGTGCGCGCGGGCGCGCTACTTCTTCCGCTTGAAATCCACCGCGACGACGTTCGACCCGTCCTCGACCGGCACCGCCATCGGCCCGTCGTTCTCCGCCGGATCATGCGTCGTGGCGCCGTCGTCCGGCCCTTCCTGCGCCTGAAAGCGCAGTTCGAAATTGACCGCCGGGTCGTGGAACCCGGTGATCGCCGCATAGGGGATGACCAGCTTCGACGGGATCTGGTTGAAGCTCAGCCCGATCGAGAACCGCTCGTCGTCGACCAGCAGGTCCCAATAGCGGTTCTGCATCACGATCGTCATCTCGTCGGGAAACCGCTCGATCAGTCGTCGGGGGATGTCGACGCCGGGGCCCTGCGTCTTGAAGGTGATGTAGAAATGATGCTCGCCCGGCAGCCCGCCGCTCTCCGCCACCGTGCCCAGCACGCGGCCGACGACGGCGCGCAACGCCTCCTGGACGATCTCGTCATAGGGGATCAGGCTGTCGGGCAGTCCGTCGGTCATTCCCTATTGGGTAGCGCGCTTTGATGCCCGGTCAAGATTGCATGGGTCGGGTTGCGCGCTATGAGCGGCGGCGATGCGCACCGCGACGATCTCCCGCAACACCGCCGAGACCCGCATCGCGGTGACGGTGAACCTCGACGGCACCGGCGTCTACGACGTCGCGACGGGGGTCGGCTTTTTCGATCACATGCTCGAACAGCTGAGCCGCCACTCGCTGATCGACCTCCACGTGCGGACGCAGGGCGACCTCCACATCGATCAGCACCACACGGTCGAGGACACCGGCATCGCGATCGGCGAGGCGGTGGCGCAGGCGCTCGGCGACAAGCGCGGCATCCGCCGCTACGGCGACGCGCTCAGCCCGATGGACGAGTGTCTGACCCGCGTCGCGCTCGACATCTCGGGCCGGCCGTGGCTGGTCTGGACCGTGCCGTTCAGCCAGAAGCGGCTGGGCGAGATGGATACCGAGCTGTTCCAGCACTGGTTCCACTCGTTCGCGCAAGCCGCCGGCATCACGCTCCACGTCGAAACGCTGCACGGCGACAACAATCACCACATCGCCGAAAGCGCCTTCAAGGGCCTCGCCCGCGCGCTGCGTCAGGCGATCGAGATCGACGCGCGCAAGGCGGACGCGATTCCCTCGACCAAGGGGGTGCTTTGACGCTCGCACTGATCGACATCCAGTCGGGCAACCTCCACTCCGTCGAGAACGCGCTGCGCGCCGCCGGCTGCGACGACCTGGAGGTCACCGCCGACCCCGACTCGATCCGCCGCGCCGACCGTATCGTCCTCCCCGGCGTCGGCGCGTTCGGTGCGTGTGCGGCCAACCTGCGTGCGGTCGACGGTCTGGAAGCAGCGCTCAGCGATGCGGCGCTCGCCCGCGCCCGGCCGTTCCTGGGCATCTGCGTCGGCATGCAGCTGATGGCCGACACCGGCGAGGAGCATGGCGAGCATCGCGGGCTCGGCTGGCTGTCCGGCACCGTCCGCCGCCTCGCGCCGGGCGAGGCGAAGGTGCCGCACATGGGCTGGAACGACGTCGCCCCCACCGTCGATCACCCGCTGCTCGCGCCGGGCGAGGCGTATTTCCTCCACAGCTACGCCTTCGCGGGCGAGCATATCCTCGCCACCACCGACCACGCCGGCCCAGTCACCGCCGCGATCGGCCGCGACACGCTGCTCGGCGTCCAGTTTCACCCCGAAAAGAGCCAGCGCTACGGCATCGACCTGCTCCGGAGGTTCCTCGCATGGCGGCCGTGATGCTATGTCGTTGATCGTCTTCCCCGCCATCGACCTCAAGGGCGGCAAGGTCGTGCGCCTCGCCGAGGGCGACATGGCGCGCGCCACGATCTACGCCGACGACCCGGCCGAACAGGCCGCCGCCTTCGCCGCCGCCGGCGCGGGCCACCTCCACGTCGTCGACCTGGACGGCGCCTTCGCGGGCGAGAGCGTCAACGGCGGCGCGGTCGCCGACATCCTTCAGCGCTTTCCCGGTCACGTCCAGCTCGGCGGCGGCATCCGCACCCGCGCCGATGTCGAGCGCTGGTTCGCGCTCGGCGTGTCGCGCCTCGTGCTCGGCACCGCCGCGCTGACCGATCCCGATTTCGTGCGAGCAGCGGCGGCCGAGTGGCCCGGCGGCATCGTCGTCGCGGTCGATGCGCGCGACGGGATGGTCGCGACGCACGGCTGGGCGGACGTGTCGGACGTGCCGGTGATCGACCTCGCCCGCCGCTTCGAGGACGCCGGCGTCGCGTCGCTGCTGTTCACCGACGTCGGCCGCGACGGGATGATGAAGGGCTGCAACGTCGACGCGACCGTCGACCTCGCCCGCGCCGTGTCGATCCCGGTGATCGCGAGCGGGGGGGTGAAGGGCATCGCCGACATCCACCTCCTCGCGCTGCACGCGAAGGATGGCATCGAGGGCGTCATCACCGGCCGCGCGCTCTACGACGGCCGGCTCGACCTGGCGGCGGCGCTGGCGGTGGCGGCGGCGTGATGACGAGCGCAATCCTCCCCGCCCGCGGGGAGTTGGCAGGCGTGAAGCGACCGACGGAGAGGGCTCTCCGCCAGTGTCAACGCTCGCGGCTCGGCCCCTCCCCCACCGCTTTCGCCGGCGGTCCCCCTTCCCGCAAGCGGGGAGGAATTGCGCCATGACCCTGCGCGCCCGCGTTATCCCCTGCCTCGACGTCGCAAACGGCCGCGTCGTCAAGGGCGTCAACTTCGTCGACCTGATCGACGCCGGCGATCCGGTCGAACAGGCGCGCGCCTATGACGCCGCCGGCGCGGACGAGCTTTGTTTCCTCGACATCACCGCCAGTCACGAAGGGCGCGGCACGCTGCTCGACATCGTCCGCCGCACCGCCGCGGTCTGCTTCATGCCGCTGACCGTCGGCGGCGGCGTCCGCACCGCCGACGACGCCCGCGCGCTGCTGCTCGCCGGCGCGGACAAGGTCGCGGTCAACTCCGCCGCCGTCGCCCGGCCGGAGATCGTCGCCGACATCGCCGCGCGCTTCGGCAGCCAGTGCTGCGTCGCCAGCATCGACGCGCGGCGCGCAGGCGATGGCTGGGAGGTCTTCACCCATGGCGGCAGGCGAGCCACCGGCATCGACGCGGTCGCCCACGCCGCGCGTCTCGCGGAACTGGGCGCGGGCGAGCTGCTCGTCACCAGCATGGACCGCGACGGCACGCGCGGCGGCTACGACCTGGCGCTGACCCGCGCCATTGCCGATCGCGTCACCGTCCCCGTCGTCGCGAGCGGCGGCGTCGGCGGCCTCCCCGACCTCGTCGCCGGCATCGTCGAGGGCCATGCCAGCGCCGTCCTCGCCGCGTCGATTTTCCACTTCGGTCAGGCGAGCATCGCCGACGCCCACCGCGCGCTGGCGGCGGCGGGCGTGCCGGTCAGGGTGCCGCTAACCTAGCTTCAACCGAACAGCATTATGCGCCGTCACCCCGGCCTTGAGCCGGGGTCCCGCTGCCGTTGCGACCCAGAAGAAGCGGGCTCCCGGCTCAAGGCCGGGATGACGATAGGACTGTTCGGATGCTCCTCCTAATGGCCACCTCCCCCCATTCCGGCACGCCGAAGGTCCGCACCGCGCCGGAACTCTCCGACCTCGCGCTGTTCGCGCTCGCGGTCGTCGCCGTGTGGCTGGTCCGCCGAGCGCTGCGCCGCCGGTTCGCGAAGGGAACAGACGCCAAGGATTGACCCCCCTCCCCGCCTGCGCCACCCCGGCACCATGACCGACCCGCTGGACCGCCTCGAAGCCACCATCCAGGCCCGCCGCGCCGCGCCCGCCGACGCGTCCTACACCGCCCAGCTATTTGCTCGCGGCCGCCCCCGCATCGCGCAGAAGCTCGGCGAGGAAGCGGTGGAAACGGTAATCGCCGCGATGGGCGACGACCCGGCAAAGATCGTCCCCGAAGCCGCCGACCTCCTCTACCACCTCCTTGTCCTGCTCGCCGACGCCGACCTGTCGCTGGCCGACGTCCGCGCGGAGCTGAGTCGGCGCGAGGGGGTGTCGGGGCTGGAAGAAAAGGCATCGCGCGGGTGAGGCCGACACGGCGATTTCTGCTCGTCGCCACCTGCGCCTTCCTTGCCGCATGCGGGAACGCGCCGGCCAGAGATCGGGCGCTCACCGTTCCAGCGGCAGCGCCGACACCCACCCAGCCGACGCTTGGCGGCGCGTGGCAACCGCCGGCCGGCCTGACGCAGGTTCCGCTCTGGCCAGGCACCCCACCCGACGCAGTCACTACGCGGCTGCTCGAAACCACCAGCACCGCCACCAACCCGCGCCGCTTCGCCGGCCGGCCCGTCACCGGCGTCTACGACGTTTCGATCCCGACGATGACCGTCTTCCCCGCCAAGACTCGGCCCACCGGCAGCGCGGTGGTCGTCTTCCCCGGCGGCGGGTTCCAACAGCTCGCGATCGATCTGGAAGGCAGCGAGGCCTGCGACTGGCTGACCGCCAAGGGCGTGACCTGCGTGCTGGTCAAATACCGCGTCCCCGGCAGCAACCATTTCTACGACGCGGCCTGCAACTGCCACCGGACGCCCGCGCATCTGACCGCGCTGCAGGACGCGCAACGCGCGATCCGACTGGTTCGCGCGCGAGCGGCGGCCCTTCACATCGATCCGCGCAAGATCGGCGTGCTCGGCTTCTCCGCCGGCGGCTATCTCGTCGCGCAGACCAGCAACATCCTCGCGCCGGCCTACACGCCGGTCGACGCGACGGACGGCGTCAGCAGCCGTCCGGACTTCGCCATGGCACTCTATCCGGGCCATATCTGTCGCGCCGGCGGCGCGTTCGATCCCGGACTCCGCGTCACCGATCAAGCGCCGCCGACGTTCATCGCGCAGGCGTGGGACGATCCGGTCGATCCGATCTGCAACAGCCTTCTTTACGCGCGCGCGCTCGATCTCGCCGGCGTCCCTGCCGAGGTCCACCTGTTCGCAAAGGGCGGTCATGCCTTCGGCCACCGTCGCGCGGCCGGGAACGTCGGCACCTGGACGATGCTCGCCGACGCATGGCTCGCACAGATCGGCATGCTCTGAAGGTGGTCCCGCCGATGCCGAAACTGTCCCGTGCTCCCACGCACGCCGCCTTGCTTCCGACCCCCCGGCGCCTAAGCTGACCCGGCAAGCACTCGGAGCGCAGGATGGCATCGCGACAGCAGATCGACTGGCCGACGATGGCCGGATGGGGTGCGCTGCTGATGCCGCTTTTGACCATGTGGCACGAGATCGGCGGCCACGCGGCGGCGTGCGCGGTGCAGGGCGGCCGCGTCGCGACGATCGGCGCCTTTTACGTCGATTGTACCGGGTTGTCGCGGTGGCCGGACGCCGTCGTCGCCTGCGCCGGGGTCATCGTGAACATCGCGTTGTCGCTGATCGCCTATGCGGCGTGGCGGCGCAGCGGGAGCGACGGAGCGCGGCTGCTATGGTGGCTGATCTGGGTCAGCGAGGCGTTCGTCGCGGCCGGCTATTTCTGCTTTTCCGGCGTGACCGGCGCCGGCGACCTCGGCACCGGCGCACACGGGGCGCTGCCGTGGCTGCCGATGCCGATCGCGTGGCGCGGCGGCGAGCTGGCGCTGGGCATCGTCGCGTACATCCTGCTGGTGCGAGCGGCGATCCGCGGCCTGACCGCGATGCTCGGCTCGGGACGCGCGACCGAGCCCGCGCGCAAACGCATCGCCCACACCTACTACATCGCCTGCGGCGCGGGCGCGTTCCTGGTCGGGCTGCTCAACCCGGTCGGGCTGTTCATCACGATCATGTCGGCGGCGGCGTCCTCGTTCGGCGGTCTCGCCGGGTTCATCTCGATCGGCTTCGCGGCGGGCGGGCCGGATGCGCCCCGGCCGTTCGTCGTCGCGCGAAACCCGCTCGTCATTGTCGGCGGCTTGCTCGTGCTGGCGACGTTCGCGATCGTCCTCGGACCATCCGTCCACCCGTGACAGGCTGACCGGGCGCGACAGAACCGCTGTCCTGCGAACCCCGTCCCGTACGCGCGCCATCCTCAACGGCAGCGCCGCCACTGGCGCGCGCCGCGCACCACGCTACACGTCGCCTATGCCCATCGACGCCACCCAGCCTTACGATCCGAGCAACATCTTCGCCCGCGTGCTCCGCGACGAGATCCCCTCGCGCCGCGTCTACGAGGACGAGTGGGCGATCGCGTTCCACGACATCGCCCCGCAGGCGCCGACCCACATCCTGGTCATCCCGCGCGGCGCCTATGTCTCGTGGGACGATTTCAGCACGCGCGCTTCCGCCGAGGAGATCGCCGGCTTCGTCCGCGCGATCGGCACCGTCGCGCGCACGCACGGGCTGGTCGAGCCCGGCTACCGCCTGCTCGCCAATACCGGGCCGGATAGCGGGCAGGAAGTGCCGCACCTCCACGTCCACCTGTTCGGCGGGGCGCCGCTCGGGCCGATGCTGGCGCGATAGTCTATTGCGCGGAGACGTTCTGTCGCTAGGCTTCCCCGTTCGACGGGCGGAACACGCCCGCATTTTCTACAAAAGGGAGCGTGCATGATCTTCGGACGGGTGAAATCGCTGGAATCGATCCTGGCGACCGCCGAGCGCAAGTCGCTCCATCGGACGCTCGGCGCGTTCCAGCTGACGCTGTTCGGCATCGGCTGCGTGATCGGCACCGGCATCTTCGTGCTGACCGCCGCCGGCGCGCAAAAGGCCGGACCCGGCCTGATGCTGGCGTTCGCGATCGCGGGCGCGATCTGCATCGTCGCGGCGCTCTGCTATGCGGAAATCGCGGCGATGATCCCGGTCGCGGGGTCTGCCTATACCTACACCTATGCGTCAATGGGCGAGCTGCTCGCCTGGACGGTCGGCTGGGCGCTGGTGCTGGAATACGCCGTCGCCGCGTCGGCGGTCTGCGTCGGCTGGTCGGGCTACATCACCGGCACCTTCCTCGATCATACGCTCGGCATCCAGCTGCCGCCGTGGCTCGCCAGCGCGCCGCTGGCGCTGGGTGGCGCGCCGGGCGGGTTCATCAACCTGCCGGCCGTGCTGATCGCCGGTGCGATCACCTGGCTGCTGATGATCGGCACCACCGAGAGCGCGCGCGTCAACGCGGTGCTGGTCGCGATCAAGGTGACCGCGCTCACCGTCTTCATCTTCCTGACGCTGCCGTCCGATCAGTTCAGCGCCGCGAAGTTCAATCCCTTCCTGCCGGCCGGCGTGTTCGGCGGCATCGGCACCGGCGTCGGCGCGGTCGGGGCGGCGGCGACGATCTTCTTCGCCTATGTCGGCTTCGACGCGGTCTCGACCGCGGCGGAGGAGACCAAGAACCCGCAGCGCAACGTGCCGATCGGGCTGATCGGATCGCTGCTGTTCTGCACCATCTTCTATATCCTCGTCGCCGCCGGTGCGATCGGCACCGTCGGCGGGCAGCCGATCATGGGGCCGAACGGCGTCCCCTTCCCGACCGGCTCCGAAGAGCTGGCGCGCCAGTGCGCCACCTATGCCGCCGATCAGCTGCCGCTGGTCTGCTCGAACGAGGCGCTGGCGCACGTGCTGCGTCAGATCGGCTGGTCCAAGGTCGGCAACATGCTGGGCTATGCCGCCGGCTTCGCGCTGCCCTCGGTGATCCTGATCCTGATGTATGGCCAGACCCGCATCTTCTTCGTGATGGCGCGCGACGGCCTGTTGCCGGAACGGCTGTCGACGGTGCATCCGCGCTGGAAGACGCCGCACATCGTGACGATGATGACGGGCGTCGTGGTCGCGATCGGCGCGGCCTTCTTCCCGGTCGGCCAGCTCGCCGACTGGGCGAACGCGGGCACGCTCTACGCCTTCATGATGGTGGCGATCTGCGTGATGATCCTGCGCCGCACCAATCCGAACGCCCCACGCTCGTTCCGCACGCCGCTGCTCGCGATAGTCGGGCCTTTGACCATCGTCGGCTGCATCTTCCTGTTCGTGAACCTGCCGTATCAGGCGATCATCGTCTTCATCGGCTGGGCGCTGATCGGGCTCGTGACCTATTTCGTCTATGGGAAGAAGGCGAGCTATCTGGGGCGGGGCATCGATGTCGACGGCGAGGCGCCCCCCGTCGCGCATTGACGACACGGCCCCTCCCGCCCGATCACCGGGCGGGAGGGGCCGTCTAGCTCAGCGGGCGCGGGCGTTGCAGTTGTCGCCGGTCGTGCCGGTCGAGGTGATCCGCTGACGCTGGAAATCATAGCGCTCCGAAAAGCGAAGCCGCCGCGGCCCGGTGCCGGTCTGCCAATAGACCCGCCGCGTGATGAGCGAGCTGTTGCGGGTGTGGCTGGCGAAGGTCCGCGTCGTCACCCCGCGCTGGACGAAGCGACCGAGCGGCACCTGTACCCCCTCGCTCGACAACAGCGTCCGCCCGACCTCCGACTGCGAATACAGGCTGCGACCCAGCACCTCGTATTTGGTCGGCGCGTCCATCGTTACGCCGCGCAGCAGCGGGTGGCAGACCATGGTCAGCGGCCCGCGATACTGGGCGGCCGCGGGTCCGGCGAGCACGGTGCCAAGAACGGCTATGACGATTGCGGACTTCATCGGCGAAGGCTCCTCTGTTGGAAACCTTCCAACGCCCGGACCCGCCGATCCGAACCGCCGCCGGCGCGATCGTTCAGCCGCCGGTCAGCAGCTTCAGGTCGGCCATCGGCCGCGCGCCGACATGACCGATCACCTCGGCGGCACAGATCGCGCCCAGCTTCAGGCTCGCGGCCAGATCGTGACCATGCGTCTGGCCGTGCAGAAAGCCCGCCGCGAACAGGTCACCCGCGCCCGTGGTGTCGACCACCTGATCGACCGGCTCGGCGGCGACCGTCACCCGCTCGCCACCGCGCAGCGCCATCGCACCCCGCTCGGCAAGCGTAACCACCAGCGTCTCGACCTGGTCCGCCACCGCCGCGACCGCCGCCTCGACGTCGGCCGTCTCGGTCAGCGCCATCAACTCGGACTCGTTGGCGAACAGCAGGTCGATCTGTCCGTCCGCGATCAGCTGGAGGAAATCCGCCCGGTGGCGGTCGATGACGAACTCGGCGGAGGTGGTGAACGCCACCTTGCGCCCCGCTTCCTTCGCCACCGCGATCGCCGCGCGCATCGCCGCGCGCGGCTCCTCCGGGTCCCAAAGATAGCCCTCGATATACAGATAGGCCGCGTCCGCGATCAGCGCCCGGTCCAGCGCGGCCGCCGGTAGGTAATGCGACGCCCCCAGAAACGTGTTCATCGTTCGCTGCCCATCGGGCGTGACGAAGATCATGCATCGCCCCGTGGTCGGCTGCCCCGCTCGCGCCTCGACATCGAAGCGGATGCCACCGGTCCGGATGTCGCTCGCGAACGTCGCCCCCAGATCGTCGTCGGCGACCTGGCCGATAAAGGCGCAGTCGGACCCCAGCATCGCCATGCCAGCGACCGTATTCGCCGCCGAGCCGCCAGACACTGTCTGCCCCGGCCCCATCTTGGCATAGAGCGCGTCCGCTTCCTCTGGCGAGAAGACCAGCGCCATCTGGCCCTTGGTCATGCCGTTGGCGGCGATGAAGCCGTCGTCGGCGGGGGCGAGAATGTCAACGATGGCATTGCCGATCGCGACCACGTCGTAGCGCGGTGCGTTCAGAGGGGGCTGGGTCAAGCTGAACTCCGGATGGCGAAAGCCGGGCCTCTAGCCGCGTCGGCGCGGGCGCGATAGTCGCAAGCCCATGAAACCGACCCTGCTGACGGCCGCCACGGCCCTGGCGCTGACCGCGTGCGCCACCGGCATGCCCCACCCTGCGTCGGTCGCCATCGCGCCGGTGGTGAACTATACGGCGATCGGGCTGGAGCGCGTCATCGGCCAGGACGCCACCGCGCTCGTCCGCCTGTTCGGGCAACCCGATGCGGAGGTCCGCGAAGGCACCGCGCGCAAGCTCCAGTTCCAGGGGCCGATCTGCGTCCTCGACGCCTATCTCTATCCCAAAGGAACCGAGTCCGCCCGCGTCACCTATCTCGATGCGCGCCAGCCCGACGGCAGCCCCATCGACCGCGCCAGCTGCGTCGCGGCACTGAGCCGCCGCGACGCCGCCCGCTGACCCGCTAGACCGCGCGCCGGCCGGTAAACAGCTGGATCAGACCGACCACCAGCGCCACGACGAGCAGCAGGTGGATCAGCGAACCACCAATGTGGACCGCGAACCCGAGCAGCCAGAGCACGAGTAGGATGACGACGACGGTCCACAGCATGGCAGCGGCCTTTCAAGCGGGTTGAGGTGCAGGGGTAACGCCGATCGTGTCGCTACCGTTCCATTCCGCCAGCACCCCGGCGTCGATCTCGCCCGCCGCCCGCCATCGCGCCGCGTCGAGGCCCGCCGGATCAAGCCGACCGAGCGCCCAGATGGCCGCCCCGCGCACCACCGCCGCCGGATCGTCCAGCAACCCCCGCACCGGCGCGACCAGCGCGACATCGCCGCCGTTCCCCGCCGCGATCAGGCAATTGCGAACGAAGCGATCGCGCCCGATCCGCTTGATCGGCGATCCCGAGAATACCTGCCGAAACCCCGCATCGTCCAGCCGGAGCAGATCGGCCAGCGCCGGCGCGGTCAGCTCCGCGCGCGGCTGGAACGCGATCTGCGCCTGCGCGGCGGCGGCAAACTTATTCCACGGACACACCGCCAGGCAATCGTCGCAGCCATAGATGCGATTGCCGATCGCTCGCCGGAACTCGGAGGGTATCGGCCCGGCATGTTCGATCGTCAGGTAGGAGATGCACCGCCGCGCATCGAGCCGATACGGCGCCGGAAAGGCGTCCGTCGGACACGCCCGCTGACAGGCATCGCACGACCCGCACGCCGCCGGCCCCGGCGCGTCGGGGGTGAGCGCCAGCGTCGTATAGATCGCGCCGAGGAACAGCCAGCTTCCCTCGGTGCGGCTGACCAGATTGGTGTGCTTGCCCTGCCACCCCAGCCCCGCCGCCTCCGCCAGCGGCTTCTCCATCACCGGCGCGGTATCGACGAAGACCTTGAGGTCGCAGCCCGCCTCGGTCGCCAGCCAGCGGCCCAGCGCCTTCAACTGGCGCTTGACCACATCGTGATAATCGCCGCCCTGCGCATAGACGGAGATGCGGCCCACGCCTCCTTCGCCCGCCAGCCGCAGCGGATCGGCAGCGGGCGCATAGCTCATCCCCAACGCGATGACGCTCCGCACCTCCGGCCACAGCCCCGCCGGCGAGGCGCGCTGATCGGCGCGGCCCTCCATCCAGATCATGTCACCGTGACACCCTTCGGCCAACCACTGCCGTAGCCGCTCGCCCGAACGCGGCGCCGCGTCGGCCGGGGCTATCCCGCATGCCGCGAAGCCCAACGTCGCCGCCTGCGCCTTGATGCGATGTTGAAGGTTGTCAGCCGCCACGCCCACCCGCTACCACGCCGGCCTTCGATCAGGGTAGAGTGCGCGCGTGAACAACGACTTGGCCGTCTGCGCCGACCACATCGTCAAACGCTATGGTGACCGGGAGGTGGTGCGCGGCGTCGATCTGGCCGTGCCACGCGGCAGCATCTATGGCGTGCTCGGCCCCAACGGCGCGGGCAAGACGACGACGCTGCGTATCCTGCTCGGCATCATCGAACCCGACGGGGGCACCCGCCGCCTGTTCGACACCGCGCACCCGCGCGACGCGGGCGACCGCGTCGGCTACCTGCCCGAAGAGCGCGGCCTGTATCCCGCGATGAAGGCGCGCGAGGCGATCGCCTTTATGGGGGCTTTGCGGGGCCTGCCGTGGCGCACCGGCCGCGCACGGGCGGTGACGCTGCTGGAGGCGGCGGGGCTGGGCCACGCGGTCGACACCAAGATCCGCAAGCTGTCGAAGGGCATGGCGCAACTCGTCCAGCTGCTCGGCTCGGTCGTGCATCAGCCCGACCTGCTGGTCCTCGACGAACCATTTTCCGGCCTCGACCCGGTCAACCAGGAGCGGCTGGAGCGGCTGATCGTCGGCGAGCGCGATCGTGGCGCGACCGTGCTCTTCTCCACCCACGTCATGGCCCATGCCGAGCGGTTGTGCGACCGGCTGGCGATCATCGCCGGTGGCAAGCGGCGGTTCGAGGGCACCGTCGCCGAGGCGCGCGCCACCCTGCCCGAGCGCGTCCGCTACACGCCGCGCGACCGTGCCGACGCCGCGGCGCCGCTGCTGCCCGCCGATGCGGTCCGCGACGGCGACGGCTGGCGGTTCCAGATGCCGGCGGAGGGGATCGAAACGCTGCTCGCCCGGCTGATCGCGGCCGATCACGGCATCGCCGGGTTGCAGATCGAACGGCCGGGCCTCCACGACGCCTTCGTCCGCATCGTCGGGGAAGCCGGCGCATGAGCAAGTCCCGCCGCTTCCTGCGCCAGATGCTGACGATCGCCCGCCGCGATTTCGTGGCGACGGTGTTCACCCCGATCTTCCTCCTCTTCCTCTTCGCCCCGGTCATCATGGGCTCGTTCGGCGCGATCGGCGGGCTGGGCGCACAGTCCGCCGCCTCCGGGTCGATCGAACGCAGCCGCGTCGTCGCCATCGTCCCCGACCCGCTCGCGCGACCGATGGCGGAGGCCGACACCCGCCTTCGCGGCGCGTTCCGCGAGCGCGAGGAAGCGCCGGCGGAGCTGATGACGCTGCGCGCCGGTGCCGACCCGGCGGCGCAGGCGCGCGCGGCGTTCGCGGCGCACGACTATGACGCCGCCGCCGTGCTGTTCGGCCCGCTGGATCGCCCGCACATCCTCTATGGGCCTCGCGCCGATCGTGCCGCGCGCTATCTCGAGCTGCTCGCGCAGACCACGCTGGCGGCGCAGCAGCTCGGCGGCACGATGCCCCGCGTCGACGCGATCAAGGTCGAGACCGCCCGCGCGCGCGCGTCTACCGGCGGCCGCAACCAGTCCGCTTTCCTGGCGGTGTTCGGCATCTTCTTCCTGACGCTGTTCCTCGCCGGCCAGGTCGTCGGCACGATGGCGGAGGAGCGCAACAACAAGGTGATCGAAGTGCTCGCCGCCGCGGTGCCGCTGGAGGCGGTGTTCGGGGGCAAGCTGGTCGGGATGTTCGGCGTCGCGGTGCTGTTCGTCGGGTTCTGGGCGGCCGTCGTGGGCCAGATCGGCGCATTGATGCCGGCGGGATTTGCCGCCGGTCTGTCGGAGATCGCCCCGGCGGTCGGCGGGCCGACCTTCGCGCTGCTGTTCTGCGCCTATTTCGCGATGGCGTATCTGCTGCTCGGCTCCGTGTTCCTGGGCGTCGGCGCGCAGGCGACGACGATGCGCGAAATCCAGATGCTGTCCTTGCCGATCACGGTGCTGCAGGTCGGCATGTTCGCGCTCTCCACCGCCGCGGCGTCGCGTCCGGGCAGCGGGCTGGCGCAGTTCGCGGAGATGTTTCCGCTCTCCTCCCCCTTCGCGATGGCCGGCCGTGCCGCGAACAGCCCGACCTTGTGGCCGCACGCCGCCGCGCTGGCGTGGCAGGCGTTGTGGGTCGTCATCTTCATCGCGGTCGGCGCTCGCCTGTTCCGGCGCGGCGTGCTGCAATCGGGCAGCGCCAAGCCCCGATGGCGGATGGCGCGGCGGCGCCGACGGGCTATTGACACTGGTGTAAGTTAGGGCATTCTCCTAGCCAAAAGGAGAGTCCCCGCCATGGCCACCCTCGCGCCCGATACCGCCCCGACCGCCCCGGTCGATCCGCTCGACGTCAGCCGGGCCGAGTTGTATCGCGACGATACCTGGCCCGCGCCGTTCAAGCGCCTGCGCGCCGAAGCGCCCGTCCATTATTGCGAGAAGAGCAGCTTCGGCCCCTATTGGTCGGTCTCGACCTACAAGCCGATCGTCGAGGTCGAGTCGCTCCCCGACCTGTATTCGTCCGAAGCGGGCGGCATCACGATCGCCGACTTCATGCCTGACAACGACGTGCGGATGCCGATGTTCATCGCGCGCGACCGCCCGGTCCATACCGGCCAGCGCCGCACCGTCGCCCCCGCCTTCGCGCCATCCGAAATGCAGCGGATGGCCACCGACATCCGCCAACGGACCGGCGAAATCCTCGACAGCCTCGAATGGAACAAGGAGTTCGACTGGGTCGACACGGTATCGGTCGAGCTGACGACGCAGATGCTCGCGATCCTGTTCGACTTCCCGTGGGAGGACCGGCGCAAGCTGACCTTCTGGTCCGATTGGGCCGGCGATATCGAGATCGTCAAGGACGAGGAGTCGCGCAAACAGCGGCTCCAGTACATGTATGAATGCGGCGCCTATTTCCAAAACCTGTGGAACGCGAAGGTCGGCAAGCCGCAGACGCCGGACCTGATCTCGATGATGATCCATTCGGACGCGATGGCAGAGATGGATCACTTCGAGTTCATCGGCAATCTGATCCTGCTGATCGTCGGCGGCAACGACACGACGCGCAATTCGATGTCGGCGCTCGCCTATGGCCTGGACCTGTTTCCGGAGGAGCGCGCCAAGCTGGAGGCCGATCCGTCGCTGATCGGCAATACGACGCAGGAGATCATCCGCTGGCAGACGCCGCTCGCGCACATGCGCCGCACCGCGACCGCCGACGCCGAGCTGATGGGACAGCAGATCAAGGCGGGCGACAAGCTGGCGCTGTGGTACATCTCCGCCAATCGCGACGAGAGCGTGTTCGGTGACGACGCCGACATCCTGCGCGTCGATCGGCCCAACGCCCGCCGCCACCTCGCCTTCGGGCACGGCATCCACCGCTGCGTCGGCGCCCGGCTGGCGGAGATGCAGATCGGCATCCTTTTGGAAGAGATGGCGAAGCGTCGCATGCGGGTGAACGTCGTCGGCGAGCCCACCCGCGTCGCCGCCTGCTTCGTCCATGGCTATCGCAAGCTGCCGGTCGAGATCACCCGCTATTGACGTGACTTAGTCGGTATCGCGTCTTCATTAGGGTGCCGATCGTACCTACCTTGGCGTAAGCGTGATGGAGTAGGGTCATGGTCGATCGTCGTGAGTTGCTGGGTTGGAGCGTGCTTGGCGCGGTCGGCGCCGTTCTCGGCGGTTGCGGCGGGGCGGCCGCGGCGCCGCCCGAGCGGTTCGCGGTGACGATGTCGGACGCGGCGTGGAAGCAGAAGCTCGGCGCTCAGGCCTGGGCGGTGCTGCGTCATGAGAGCACCGAGACGCCCTTCACCAGCCCGCTCAACAACGAACATCGCGCCGGCACCTTCCACTGCAAGGGCTGCGCGCAGCCGGTCTTCGCGAGCCGCACTAAATTCGACAGCGGCACAGGCTGGCCCAGTTTCTGGGCGCCGCTGTCCGGCGGTGTCGCGACCAAGACCGACAGCAGCCTGTTTCAGGAGCGCACCGAGGTCCATTGTCACCGCTGCGGCGGGCATCTGGGGCATGTGTTCGACGACGGGCCGAAACCGACCGGCAAGCGCTATTGCATGAACGGCATCGCGATGACCTTCGCGCCGGCGCGCGCGTGATCGGCGATCGGTGAGCGGGGATGCCAGGGCGCGGGAGACTTCGCCCCGGCGAGGATCGACGGCGCAGCTTTCCCACGCCGGACCTGACCCTCCTTCGTCATCCCGCCCTTGAGCCGGAATCCCGCGTCCTCTGACGGAAAAATAAGCAGCGGAACCCCGGCTCAAGGCCGGGGCGACGGGATGGCTGGCACTACGAAGTATCGGAACTGCGACGCCAGCGATTTGCCAGCATCAAGACCCGCGAGGATTGCTCAGCCCTGCGGGACGTGGCCGGTGGCGGCGACCAGCGTCGGCGTCACTTCCGCACCGTCTGAATAGATGAAGCCCCTGGTCGGGTAGCTCGACGTGCCCATCGCCCGGCCGTACTGGACGCGCACCTCGCTCCAGTCGCCCGCGGCCGACACGTCGATCGCGCGGGCGCCATGCTCGACGCCGCCGCGGCGGGTCCAGTTGGCGTGGTCTAGCAGAACCTCGCGGTCGCTGACGACTTCCGACACGGTCGCGACATGGCCGACGCGCATCTTCCGCGTCGCCTCGAACGCCAGCACCGCGCCGACCTTGGGCGTGTGTCCGCGCGCATAACGGCCGGCGGCCTGACCCCACCAGGTGTTCGCGTTGCCACGAATCTGGATGCCCGAGATCGAGCGGGCATAGGTGACGCACTGCCAGAACTGGGCCGACGCCGGTGCGGACGTCATCAGGGCGCACGACACCACCAGCGCGAAACGCGCTGTAAAACGAGATACTTGCACTTGAACCCCCCGGCTCAAAAGGCTGCTGTTGAGCCTTCGCTACGGGCGCATGGTCACGTCACCAAGACATTGGCGTTGAGCCGTTTACCAACTCCGACGAGTTGTGCGGTGCGGCGAACGCCCTTCCTGACTCCCCGATGAACCGTTTCGGGTCAGCGGTGAGCGGATCGATGGCAGCGAATCGATGGGATCAATGCGGGCCGGCGTCCACCACCGGCGCGCCGGCCAGCTTGCCCAGCCGCGCCTCGTGCTCGGCGCGGCCGAACGGAAAGCGGCTGAAGAAGAACGCACCGATCAGCGCGAGCCCGACATAGACCGACGCGTAGACGATCGTCAGCCGATCGATCGTCGCCACGTCCACCGTTCCCGGCTTCGCCCCGACCGGAAAGTCGGCGATCGCAAGGATGATGCTGGCGAGGAAGATGCCGATCCCACTCGTGCATTTCTGGACGAAGAACGAACCCGCGAAGAACACGCCTTCCGACCGACGCCCGGTCTTGGCCTCCGAATCCTCCACCACGTCGGCCATCATCGACGCGCCCAGGATGAAGCCCGCCACGCTGCACGCGGTGCCGACCGCGACCACCACGAAATAGAGCGGGAAGAAGGCGGGCGTTCCCGGCACGGGGAACAGCCCCGCCAGCCGCAGCCAGAACGGCGCGGTCTGCACCGTCGCCGCGCCCAGCCCGAACGCGACCGCCCAGCCCGCCTTGCTGCCACCGCGCGCGACACGGGGCGCGATCACGAAGGCCGTCGCCGCGCCGAGCATCAGCGCGAAGATCAGATAGACCAGCTGGACGCCGTGCAGCATCCACACGAACGCGTAGAAATAGTTGGACAGCGCATAGCCGATCCCCTGGATCGTATAGGCGCACAGCCCCGCCATCATCAGGATCGCGAACGCGCGGTTGCGGATCGACTCGAACAGCTCGGCGAAGCTCTCGCGCAGCGTGCCGGTGATCGCGGGCGGCTTGGGCAGGTTGGGGATCTCGCGATGCGTTCCCGCCGCCGACACCAGAATCGCCACCGCGATCACGATCGCGCCGACCATGCCGAAGGTCGCGAACGCCGCGCGCGGCGCCGCCGCCGGCACGGGCGCGAGGATCGACAGATACGCCGCCAGCATCATGCCCAGCCCGCCGGCCCAGCCGAACAGATAGCGGTACGCCATGATCCGCGTCCGTTCGTCGTAATCGCTCGACAGCTCGGGCGTCAGCGCCACCGACGGCACCTCGTAGCAACTGACCGCCGTCCGCACGATCACCGCGCAGACGAACAGCCACACCAGCAGCCCGGTCTCGCCGAGCGACGCGGGCGGCGACCACAAGGCGGTGTACCCGACCGCGATCGGCACCGCCGACCCGTACATCCATGGGTGACGCCGCCCCCAGCGGCTGCGCGTCCGGTCGGATAGGAAGCCGACGGCGGGATCGATAAAGGCGTCGAGCACCAGCGCGCACATCACGACGAACCCGACCGTCGCGGCCGGCACGCCGAGCACGAGATTGTAGAACAGGAGCAGGAAGGTGCCGAACCCCTGATCCTTCACGCCATAGGCGATCGAGCCGAGGCCATAGGCCGACATGATGCCGCCGCTCAGCCGCCGCTGCGGCGGGGTCGACAGGGCGACGCTCACCGGAATTGCTCCAGCGCGCTCAGCATCGACGGCGCGGTGGGGTCCCAGCTCGCGCGGGTGCCGACCAGCATGCCGCCGTCGACCAACAGGTGCGTGCCGGTAACGAAGCTCGCATCCTCGCTGAGCAGGAACGCGACGGCGGCTGCGATGTCCTCCGGCCGGCCGGCACGCTTGACCGGCTGCGCGACCGCGGCGTTGCCGGCGATCATGCCCTTGACCGTCTCGCGATGCTCGTCGGCGACGCCGACCGCGCTGGTGAAGATGTTGGTGACGATGAAGCCCGGCAGCACCGCGTTGACGCGGATGCCATGCTGCGCCAGTTCCGCCGCCCCGACGCGCGACAGGTGCATCACACCCGCCTTGGCGGTCGAATAGGCGATCGGCGCATAGCCGGAGCCCAGCGCCGAGATCGACGAGATGTTGACGATCGCGCCGCCGCCGCGCGCCGCCATCAGCGGCGCGGCGTACCGCATGCCCATGGCGACGGAGCGGAGCAGCAACGCGTACGTGCGGTCCCAGTCCTCGGCCGCGATCTCGTCGATCGTCGCGCGCGCGCCGCCCGCGCCGGCATTGTTGACGAGCAGGTCCAGCCCGCCGCCCTCGCCCGCCGCCGCGATCAGCGCCTCGATCTGCGCCGCGTCGGTCACGTCGGTGTGCCGAAAGGCGATCCGTCCGCCGGAAATGTCGGCCAGCGCCTGCCCGCCCACCTCGTCGATGTCGCCGACCAGCACGGTCGCGCCCTCGTCGGCGAGCCGCAGCGCGGTCGCGCGGCCGATCCCCGACGCCGCGCCGGTAACCACCGCGCGCTTGCCCTCGAACCGCATCGCTCTCTCCTTTGTCCGAAAGCATAGTATGGTGCCGCACCCGGTCAACCGGCGCGCGGTTGGAAAAACGGGTTTGCTCGCTTGCGGGCGGCGGGACGGCCGCTTACCAACGCGCCATGGCGCTCGACCCGGAAACCTTCGCCCAGCTGATCGACACCGTCCGGCGCTTCGTCGCCGAGCGGCTCCGCCCGCTGGAGGCCGATGTCGAGGCGAACGATGCCATCCCCGACGCCGTCGTCGCGGAGATGAAGGAGATGGGCCTGTTCGGCCTGTCGATCGCGGAGGAGCATGGCGGCCTCGGCCTGACCATGACGGAGGAATGCCGCGTCGCGATCGAGATGGGCCGCACCACCCCGGCCTTCCGCTCGACCTTCGGCACCAATGTCGGGATCGGCAGCCAGGGTCTGGTGATGGCCGGGACGCCCGAGCAAAAGACGCAGTGGCTACCCCGCATCGCATCCGGCGAAGTGGTGACCAGCTTCGCGCTGACCGAGCCCGACGTCGGCTCCGACTCCGGCAGCGTGAAGACGCGCGCCGTGCATGACGGTGACGTTTATCGACTGTCGGGGACGAAGCGCTACATCACCAACGCCGACAAGGCGGACCTGTTCACCGTCATGGCGCGCACCGGCGAAGAGCCGGGCGGGCGCGGCGTCTCCGCCTTCCTGGTGCCGCGCGACCTGCCCGGCATCACGATCGGCGAGCCCGAGAAGAAGATGGGGCAAAAGGGCGCCAAGGTCGCGGACGTCAATTTCGACGATGTGCCCGTGCCCGCCGCGAATATGCTCGGCCAGCCCGGCGAGGGCTTCAAGATCGCGATGCGCGTGCTCGACCGCGGGCGACTGCACATCTCGGCGGTGTGCGTCGGCGTCGCCGAGCGGCTGATCGCCGACTGCGTCGCCTATGCTTCCGACCGCAAGCAATTCGGCAAGCCGATCGCCGAGCATCAGCTGATCCAGGGCATGCTCGCCGACGCCAAGACCGAAGCGCTCGCCGCCCGCGCGCTGGTGCTGGAAACCGCCGACAAAAAGGATCGCGGCGAGGACGTGGTGCTGGAAAGCGCCGCCGCGAAATACTTCGCCAGCGAGATGGTCGGCCGCGTCGCCGATCGCGCGGTGCAGATCTATGGCGGCGCGGGCTACATCGCCGATTACGGCATCGAACGGCTCTATCGCGACGTCCGGCTGTTCCGCATCTACGAAGGCACCAGCCAGATCCAGCAGATCATCATCGCCCGCGAGACGTTGAAGCGCGGCGGATAGGAGAGACCATGGACACCACCAACCTGTTCCGCCTCGACGGTCGCGTCGCGCTCATCACCGGCGGGTCGCGCGGGATCGGCAAGATGATCGCCGCCGGCTTCATCGCGCAGGGCGCCAAGGTCTACATCTCGTCGCGCAAGGCCGCCGCCTGCGAGGAGACGGTGGCCGAACTCGGCCCGAACTGCATCGCACTGCCGCAGGACGTGTCGACCGTCGCCGGCTGCAAGGCGCTCGCCGCGCAGTTCGCCGAGCATGAATCGAAGCTCGACATTCTCGTCAACAACGCCGGCGCGGCGTGGGGCGTACCGTTCGAGGAATTCCCTGAAAAAGGGTGGGACAAGGTCATGGACCTGAACGTCAAGTCGCCCTTCTTCCTCACCCAGGCACTTCACGAGGCGCTGAAGGCCGGTGCGTCGCACGAGCGGCCGGGCAAGGTCATCAACATCACCTCGATCGACGGCCTGCGCCTCAATCCGTGGGAGACCTACAGCTATCACGCCTCCAAATCGGCGCTGATCTATCTCACCAAGCGGATGGCCGCGCGGCTGATCCAGGACTCGATCAACGTCACCTCGATCGCGCCCGGCGCCTTCGCCAGCGAGATGAACCGTGCCGCACGCGATCACGGCGACTCGGTCGCACAGGGCATCCCGGCGAAGCGGATCGGCGTCGACGAGGACATGGCCGGCGCGGCGATCTTCCTCGCCAGCCGCGCGGGCGACTATGTGGTCGGCGACACGATCGTGGTCGACGGCGGTCTGGTCAACGCGGCGGTGGGGACCAGCATCGAGGGGTGAGCCGGGACGGCGCCCGGTCTCAATGCGGCTTTGCCGGGCGCAGATGCAGGAGGCCCGCGACGATCGCGCCGACGACCAAACCCACGATCGCCGAGCAGATCGCGGTGATCGCCCAGACGACCGCGCCGTTGTCGCCCGCGACCCCGTGCGACAGGCCGTGAACGAGGTGCTCGGGTGCCGTCCAGCCGAAGGCGGCGGCGCCGTGGATCAGGATGCCGCCACCGACCCACAGCATCGCCGCGGTGCCGACCAACGCCAGTGTTTTCAGGAGCACCGGCATCGCCCGCACGAGGCCACGCCCCAGGCGGGCCGCTCCACCGCCCCGAAGGGACAGGTTCAGGCCGATGTCGTCGATCTTCACGAGCACGCCGACGACGCCGTAGACCGCAACGGTCACGAGGAAGCCGACCAGCGCCAGCACCATCGCCTGCACGCCGATCGACTCGCGCCCGAGCTCGTTCAGCGTGATGACCATGATCTCGGCGGACAGGATGAAGTCGGTGCGGATCGCGCCGCCGACCTGGCGTTCCTCCAGCTCCTGCGGCGAACCGATCGCCGCGACCGGCGCGGCCTCCTCACTACGGTGAAAGGCGGCCAGGATCTTCTCGGCGCCCTCGAAACTCAGATAGACGCCACCGATCATCAGCAGCGGCGTCAGCGCCCACGGTGCGAACGCGCTCAGCAGCAGCGCGACCGGCAGGATGAAGATCAGCTTGTTCCGCAGCGACCCCACCGCGATCCGGAAGATGATCGGCAGTTCGCGCTCCGGCGGCAAGCCGACGACATAGCCCGGCGTCACCGCCGCATCGTCGATGACGACGCCGGCGGTCTTGGCACCGGCGCGACCCGCCGCGGCGGCGACGTCGTCGACGGACGCCGCCGCCAGCCGCGCCAGCGCCGCCACGTCGTCCAGCAAGGCGAGCAGACCACCCGGCACTCAGCTTTTCCCTGGGCGCCCGAGCGCGGTCATCGCGCGATCCCGCCGGCCGCGAGCACGGCCAGCGTTACCAGCTCGCTCGCCGTGGCGGTCATCGGCGCGATCTGCACCGGCTTCTCCAGGCCGATCAGCATCGGGCCGATCATGTCGTCGCCGCCCAGTTCGCGGAGCAGTTTGGCGGAGATATTCGCCGATTGCAGCCCCGGCATCACCAGGATGTTGGCCGGCCCCGACAGCCGCGCGAAGGGGTAATTCGCGAGCTGCTTGGGGTTGAGCGCCACGTCGGGCGCCATCTCGCCCTCATATTCGAAGCCGACCTGCCGCCCGTCGAGCACGCCGACGGCGGCGCGGACGCCCTCCAGCCAATTACCCGCCGGGTTGCCGAAGGTGGAATAGCTCAGAAACGCGACGCGCGGTTCATGCCCCATCCGGCGCGCGACGGCGGCGGTCTGTTCGGCGATGTCGGCGAGTTCCTCCGCCGTCGGTCGCTCGTTGACGGTGGTGTCGGCGATGAAGACGGTATGGCTCTGCCCGACCAGGATGTGGATGCCGAACGGGGTCCGCCCCGGCTCCGCGTCGATCACACGCTTGATCTCGCGCATCGACTGCGCCCAGGTGCGCGTGACGCCGGTAATCATCGCGTCCGCTTCGCCCAGCTGGAGCAGCACGGCGCCGAAGATGTTGCGGTCCTGATTGATCATCCGCTCGGCGTCGCGCCGCAGATAGCCGCGCCGCTGGAGCCGCTCGTACAGGAAGTCGACCATGCGCGGCACCAGCGCCGAGGTGCGGCTGTTGTGCAGCTCGTAGTCGGCGGGATCGACGCCCAGCGCGCGGAGGTTGTCATAGACCTCCTCGCGCCCGACCAGCACCGGCGTGCCGTAGCCGCCCTCCTGAAACGCGATCGCGGCGCGCAGCACCACTTCCTCCTCGCCCTCCGCGAACAGCACGCGCTTGGGGTGCGCGCGCGCGCCCTCATAGGCGAGGCTGAGCACCGAGGTGGTCGGGTTGAGCCGCGCGCGCAGCGACTGGCGATAGGCGGCGAGGTCGAGGATCGGCTTGGTCGCGACGCCGGAGTCCATCGCCGCCTTGGCGACGGCGGCGGGCACCACCTCCATCAGCCGGGGGTCGAACGGCGCGGGGATGATGTATTCCGGGCCGAAGACATGACGCACGCCATAGGCGACCGCCACTTCCTCCGGCACCCGCTCGCGCGCCAGCTCGGCGATCGCGGTCGCGGCGGCGATTTTCATCTGGTCGTTGATGCCGGTCGCCCGCACGTCCAGCGCGCCGCGAAAGATGAAGGGGAAGCCCAACACGTTGTTGACCTGGTTCGGATAATCCGACCGGCCGGTGGCGACGATCGCGTCGGGCCGCGCCGCCTTGGCGAGTTCGGGCCGGATCTCCGGCTCCGGGTTCGCCATCGCGAAGATGATCGGCGCCTTGGCCATGTCCTTGACCATTTCGGGCTGCAGCGCGCCCGCCGCCGACAGGCCCAGGAACACGTCCGCCCCGACCAGCGCCTGCGTCAGATCGCGCGCGTCGGTGGCGGCGGCGTGCGCCGACTGCCACTGGTTCACGTCCTCGCGGCCGCGATAGATCACGCCCTTGCGGTCACACAGGATGACGTGATCGCCGCGCACGCCCATCGCCTTGATGAGTTCGGTGCAGGCGATCGCCGCTGCCCCCGCGCCGTTCACCACCACCCTGATCTCGTCCAGCCGCCGCCCGGTCAGCAGGCAGGCGTTGATGAGGCCGGCGGCGGTGATGATGGCGGTGCCGTGCTGGTCGTCGTGGAAGACGGGGATGTTCATCCGCTCGCGCAAGGTCTGCTCGATGATGAAGCATTCAGGCGCCTT